>NZ_JBIVYK010000002.1:980288-1209977 GCF_044772165.1 Brevundimonas sp. NPDC090276
GACCGGGGTAATAGCCGTCGATTCCGCCGCTTGCAAGCGCTTGCTGCGCAGTTTGTGCGACTTTTTCAAAGACCTGCGCTCGGCCAGGCTTGAAGCTCAGGCCATGCGCGGGTCGGCCACGTCCTCGATCTCGAACTGCACCCCGCGACGGCCGTTCCAGTCGTCCGCCTTCAGTCGCCCGACCAGGTTCAACCCGCCCTGCCCCGCCAGCAGCGCCTTGCCCCCGGGCAGGTCGGCGCAGCGCCAGGCGATAGCCCGCACAGAGGCCCCGTCCGGCCCCACCAGACGACACCGCACATGACCGCCGTTCATGGCGACGGGCTCGCGCGCCTGCACGCCTTGCAGGGCGAACAGGGGTTCGGGGTTGGCCGGTCCATAGGGCGCCAGCTGCTCGAAGGCCTCAAACAGGTCGCGGGTCGCCGCGCGCGGATCGATCAGGGCGTCCACCTCGACCCAGTCCTGGGCCACAGCCTCGGCGCGCTCGCCCAGCAACTGGTCGTTGAGGAAGGCGCGCAGCTCGTCGATGCGGTCCGCCGCCACCGTCAGACCCGCCGCCATGGCGTGCCCGCCCCCGGCGATCAGCACGCCTTCGTTCCACGCCGTCTGCACGGCGCGGCCCAGGTTCATGCCCGGCTGCGACCGGCCCGAGCCCTTGCCCACGCCGTTGACGGCGTCGACGCCGATAACGATGACCGGCTTACGCCAGCGTTCGCGCAAGCGCCCCGCCACAATGCCGACCACGCCGGGGTGCCAGTCCTCGCCCGAGACCACGACCAGAGCCGACTCGTCAGCGTGCGCGCCCGTGGCCTCAACGCGGCGCACGGCCTGCTCCGTCACCTGAGCCTCGACCTCACGGCGAGCGATGTTCAGGGCATCCAGCTCCTGCGCCAGCATCCTGGCTTCGTCGGCGTCGTCGGTGGACAGCAGGCGCGCGCCCAGGTCCGACTTGCCGATCCGGCCACCCGCATTGATGCGAGGTCCCAGGATGAAGCCTGCATGATTGGACTTGGCCGGTCCTAGCTCGGCCCCGGCGGCGGCCAGCAGGGCGCGCAGCCCCGGGTTCTTCCAGTCCGACATGACCTTCAGGCCCAGACTGGTCAGGGCGCGGTTGAACCCCGTCAGCCCCGTCACGTCGCAGATGGCGCCCATGGCGGCCAGATCCAGCCACTGGCGGATGTCCGGTTCGGTCTTGCCCTCAAACAGGCCCCTCGCCCGCGCCTCGCGGTTCAGCGCCGCCAGCAGGACGAAGACCACCCCCGCCGCCGCCAGATTGCCCTGCCCGGAATTACAGCCCGGCCGGTTCGGATTGACCACGGCCAGACAGGCCGGCGGCTCCTCGCGCATCATGTGGTGATCGATGACCACGACGTTCAGCCCGATGGCCGCCGCGTGGGCCACGGCCTCGTTGGCCGCCGCCCCGCAGTCGACGGTGATGACCAGATCGGCGCCGCGCGCCTTCAGCGTGTCAAACGCCCGCGCGCTGGGGCCGTATCCCTCCGTCAGGCGATCTGGGACATAGATGGGCAGGTCCGCGCCCAGCGTGCGGAACCAGCGCACCAACAGGGCCGCACTGGAGGCGCCGTCCACGTCATAGTCGGCGAAGACGTGGATGCTGGTGCCCGCCTGCAAGGCGTCGATGATGGCGGTCGCCGCCGTATCCATGTCCATGAAGCTGGACGGATCGGGGAACAGGGCCCGCAGCGTCGGCGTCAGGAAGTTCTGCCCCTGATCCGCCGCCACGCCGCGCGCGGCCAGCGCCCGCGCCATGGGTTCGTCCAGATCCAGGGCCTGCATATGGGCCCGAATGGTCGACGCCTCGGCCGGACGCTGCCGCCAGGCGCGCCCCGACAGGGACCGCGAAACGCCGAGAAAGGCGGGAGCACTGCTGCCGTCAGCCATGAGGAATCCTTGTCAGCCCGGCCATCATTCCGGGATTCTGTCGTCCAGACGACAGGGAGCGCTTCAGGGACGCTGGCGGTCGATCGGCGGCGGCGCGGCGGCGCGCCGACGCAGGGCTTCGGCGAAGGCCTCGACCTCTTCCGGCGTCTGGGCGCCGATCGCAGCCATCTTGGCCGGATCAAAGCGACGCTGGATCGAAGCCACAAAGGCCGCCGGATCGCTGTCCAGCGTCCAGTCGATGCCCGCCACCTGGCTCGCCAGCGCGCCGCTGTCGGCGTTCAGCGTTTGCACATTGGCCGCCACCTGGGCCGGTTGTGGCACATCCGTCGGCGTCGCCGGAAAATCGGCCCAGCGCGGGTACTGCCGGTGCGCGTCCACCAGTTCCTGAACGCGGGGCGCCAAAGGCGAAGTCGCGTCCGTCTGCGGGTCGAACGAGCCGACGCAGCCGCTCGTGAGCAGCAGCAAACCGGTCATCGCCGGCACGATGGTCTTTTTCGACAGGAACACGTTCATCTCACCCCCGGTCATATGCCATCATCGTTCCCGGAGGAAGGCTCGCGACCCGACGCGAGGCCGGTTCCGGAGGTTCGCCCATGGCCAAGCGCCCGACCAAGGCTCCCCCCGCCCCGCTGCCGGCCGCCGCCGCGCCGCGCAAATCCGGGCGTCCGACCTCGGCCAAGCCGCGAGCCAAGAAGGCCCCACCGCCCGACGCCCCGCCCGAATCGCCCAAAGCCGACACCCCGCCTCAACCTGAGGCCGCCGCCGATCCCTTCGCTTTCGGCGCCGATCAGCGCCATCTGCTGGAAACCCTGTCGCTGAACCTGGCCAAGGCCGCCATGACGGCCCAGTCGGCCATCGCCGAGGCGGCCCTGTCCCAGGCCGACCGCCCTGCCGCCCTGTCGCCCGATCCGTTCAACATTGCCCCGGCCATGACCTCGGTCATGACCAGCCTGGCCGCACGCCCCGAAAAGCTGTTCCAGGCCCAGGCCGACCTGTTCGGCCGCTACATGGACCTGTGGTCCACGACGGCCCGCCGCGCCATGGGCGAAGAGGTCGCCCCCGCCCCCTCCACCGACAAGCGCTTCCGCGACCCGGCCTGGAGCGAGAACCCGGTCTTCGACGTCATGCGCCAGTCCTATCTGGTCACCTCCGACTGGATGAACGGCCTGGTCTCCAGCGTCGAGGACGTCGATCCACGTGTGAAGCGTCGGGCCGAGTTCTTCACCAAGCTGCTGACCGACGCCTTCTCGCCCGCCAACTTCCTCGCCTCCAACCCGGCGGCGCTCAAAGCCCTGGCCGAGACGGGCGGCGAGTCGCTGGTCAAGGGGATGCAGAATTTCGCCGCCGACCTGGAGCGCGGCGCCGGCAAGCTGAAGATCAGCCAGGCCGACTACGGCCAGTTCAAGGTCGGTGAAAACGTCGCCACCGCCCCCGGTCAGGTGGTCTGGCGCGACGAGCTGTTCGAACTGATCCAGTTCGACGCCGCGACCGAAACCCAGCACGCCGTCCCGCTGCTGATCTTCCCGCCGTGGATCAACAAGTTCTACATCATGGACCTGCAGCCGGCGAACTCGCTGATCCGCTGGCTGTCGGCCCAGGGCTTCACCGTCTTCGTCTGCTCCTGGGTCAACCCGGATCAGGACAAGGCCCAGTTCGGCTTCGACGACTACCTGCACAAGGGCGTTTATCGCGCCGTCGAAAAGACGCTGGAGCAGACCAACCAGAAACAGCTGAACGCCGTCGGCTACTGCATCGGCGGCACCCTGCTGGGGGCGGCCCTGGCCCACATGGCGGCACGCCAGGACGCCCGCGTCGCCTCGGCCACCTTCTTCGCCGCCCAGCACGACTTCGCCGAGGCCGGCGACCTGCTGCTGTTCACCGACGAACACTGGCTGGCCGAGATCGAGCAACAGATCGACGCCGCCGGCGGGGTCCTGCCCGGCGCGGCCATGGCCGACACCTTCAACGCCCTGCGCGCCAATGACCTGATCTGGTCCTTCTTCGTGTCCAACTATCTGATGGGCAAGGCGCCGCCGGCCTTCGACCTCTTGTTCTGGAACGCCGACCAGACGCGGATGCCCAAGCGCCTGCACCTCGACTATCTGCGTCGCATGTACGGCCAGAACGCCCTGGCGAAAGGCGAGTTCGAGATCGACGGTGAGCGCACCGACCTGTCAACGGTCCGCACGCCCCTCTACTTCCTGGCCAGCCGCGAGGACCACATCGCGCCTATGAACTCGGTCTATCGCTCGGCGCGGCTGTTCGGCGGGCCGGTGACCTACACCCTGGCCGGTTCGGGCCACATCGCCGGGGTCATCAATCCGCCTGCCGCCAACAAATACCAGCACTGGACCAACCCCGCCCTTCCCGAGACGCTCGCGGAATGGCAAGCGGAAGCGCAACAACACCCGGGCAGCTGGTGGAATCACTGGGCCGCCTGGCTGCACGAAAGATCGGGCGAACAGATCCCCGCCCGCGACCCGGAGACAGGCCCGCTGAAGCCCATCGAGCCCGCGCCCGGCGCCTATGTGAAAGTGAAGTCTTGAAGCGTATCGAACCCAACCTGCTGCTGGCCCTGGCCACCGCCGTCCCGCTCGCCCTTCTGATCGCCACCGCCAGCCTGTTCGGCGAACCGGGCAAGACGCTGAAATATGTCCTGCTGGCCGTCGTCTGCACGGTCGGGTTCGTCGTCTTCAACGGCATGATGTCCAAGCGCATGGGCCTGCAGCGCCCGCCGATGATCCACCCCGAGGCCGCTTCAACCGCGGTCTGGGCCAGCCTCTTCCCGCTGGCGCTGATCCTGGGCGCCGCCGTGCCGGTCTTCTTCCCCGGTCATGACTACGGCCTGCTGGTTGTCATCGGCGCTGTCTGGTTCGGCGTGACGGTCGAATCCGCGCTCAAGGCCCGTCAGGCGGGCTGAAACGTCAGCGCCACGCCGTTGTTGCAGTAGCGCCGCCCGGTCGGCGGCGGCCCGTCCATGAACAGATGCCCCTGATGCCCCAGACAGCGGGCGCAGTGGTACTCGGTGCGGGCCACGCCGATCAGGCGGTCGGTCTTGGCGCCGATATTGTCCTGCATGACCCGCGTGAAACTGGGCCAGCCGGTGCCGCTGTCGTACTTCCACCCCGACTGGAACAGTGGCAGGGCGCAGCCCTTGCAGACGAAGACGCCGCGCCGATGCTCGTCGTTCAAGGGGCTGCTGAACGGCTGCTCGGTCCCCTCATGCCGCAGCACGCGCCACGAGGCCTCGCCCAGCCGCCGCCTCCATTCCGCATCGCTGATCCGGCGAAAGGGCGAGTTCGCCCACTGCCCTTCCGACGCGTCCGCCGCCTCGGGCGCACAGCCCGACAGGGCGACGGCGACGCCGCCCAGAAATACGGACCTTCGATCGAATACGGCGTCCATGCCCCCTATACGGCGGCCGGGCGCATTTGGTTCAGATCAGGCCGGTCGCCTCGTCCAGACCCAGCATGATGTTGAGGTTCTGCACCGCCGCGCCCGAGGCGCCCTTGCCCAAGTTGTCGAGCATGGCGACCAGACGCGCCTGCTCCCCACCCCGATCACCAAAGACGTGCAGACGCATCCGGTTTGTGCCGTTCAGGGCCTCCGGCTCGATGCCCGTCATGGCCTCGGTTTCATCCAGGTCGGCGACCTCGACGAAGCGCTGGCCGTCGTAGGCTTCCAGCAGGGCCCCATGCAGCCGCTCGACCGAGGGCGTCTCCGGCAGGGCCGACAGGTGCAGCGGAACCTCGACCAGCATGCCCTGGCGATAGGCGCCCACGGCAGGCGCGAACAGGACGTCGCGCGACAGGCCCGTGTGCTTCGTCATTTCCGGCACGTGCTTGTGCTTCAGCGTCAGGCCATAGGCACGGAAGGCGGTGGACGCGCCCTCAGCCTCGAACTCGGCGATCATGGCCTTGCCGCCGCCGGAATAGCCCGAGACCGCATTGACCGTGACCGGATGCCCAGCCGGCACCAGCCCGGCCCGCACCAGAGGCCGCATCAGGCCGATGAAGCCGGTCGGATAGCAGCCAGGGTTCGACACCCGCGTCGAGGCGGCGATGGCCGCGCGCTGCTCCGCATCCATCTCGGCGAAGCCATAGGTCCAGGCCGGATCGACCCGGAACGCCGTCGAGGCGTCGATGACCCGCACGCTGGGGTTCTCGATCATCGACACGGCTTCCTTCGCCGCATCGTCGGGCAGGCACAGGATGACCGCATCGGCGCTGTTGAGCGCCTCGCGCCGCGCCTCCACGTCGCGCCGACGGTCGCCCAGCAGGATCAGCTCCAGATCGTTACGCGCCTCCAGACGCTCGCGGATCTCCAGCCCCGTGGTCCCGGCCTCGCCGTCGATGAAGATGGTGTGGGTCATGTTGTCGGTCTGGTCCTGTTTTCGGACAGAAAAAGGGCGCTCCGGGTTTCCCCGAAGCGCCCCAAATCCAAATCGCCTGAAAGCGATTAGCGCTTCGAGAACTGGAAGCTGCGGCGTGCCTTGGCGCGGCCGTACTTCTTACGTTCGACGACGCGGCTGTCGCGGGTCAGGAAGCCGTGCGGCTTCAGGACCTTGCGCAGTTCCGGCTCGTAGTGCGTCAGAGCGTGCGACAGGCCGTGGCGGATGGCGCCGGCTTGACCCGACAGACCCGAACCTTCGACGGTGCAGATCACGTCGTATTGCGTGGCGCGGTCCGAAACGGTCAGCGGCTGAGCGATCATCATGCGCAGCACGGGACGAGCGAAGTAAACTTCCTGGTCCTTGCCGTTGATGGTGATCTTGCCGGTGCCCGGCTTGACCCAGACGCGAGCGATCGCGTTCTTGCGCTTGCCGGTCGAGTAGGCGCGGCCTTGGGCGTCCAGCTTTTGCGTATAGACCGGGGCATCGGACTCGGCCGAGGCGGTCAGGCCCTTCAGGGCGTCGAAGCCGGTGGCTTCAGCAGTCACGTCGGTCATGCTTAGGCGCTCCGGGCGTTCTTGGCGGACATCGACTTGAAGTCGATGGTCTGCGGCTGTTGGGCTTCATGCTCGTGGGCGGCGCCGGCGAACAGACGCAGGTGCGTCATCTGCTTGCGAGCCAGCGGGCTTTCCTTCGGCAGCATGCGCTCGACGGCCTTCTCGAGCACGCGCTCGGGGAAGCGACCGCCCAGAACCTTCTCCGGGGTCGTCTGCTTGATGCCGCCCGGGTGACCGGTGTGGCGATAGTAGACCTTGTCGGTGTTCTTCTTGCCGGTGAACACCACCTTGTCGACGTTGGTGACGACGACGTAGTCGCCCATGTCAACGTGCGGGGTGTAGGTCGGCAGGTGCTTGCCGCGCAGACGGTTGGCGATGAAGGTCGCGAGGCGGCCCACCACGACGCCTTCGGCGTCGATGTGGATCCACTTCTTTTCGACCTCTGCCGGCTTCATCGAAGCCGTAGTGCTCTTCAGCATATTGAGGGTCCTAAAGACGAACGGTGCGGCCCACCCCCATGCAGGAATGAGCGGAAGGCGTGCTGATAGAGGGTCATCCACAGCAGGTCAACATCAGTTCGCGACGTGATTTTAGATCAACATATTGAATTAAAACAACTTACCATAAACGGTATTAAAATACCTGATCGCGACCAGCGCAAACCTCCTTTCTTCTCCCCTTGCGGGAGAAGGACAGCCACCCGCGCCCAAATGGTCGCAGCCACGCAACCGTCACACGACCGTATCGCCCCTGTCGTCCGCAGACGGTCTAAGCTCGACCGTCAAACGGAGTCCCTGCCCCATGCGCCTGCAACGCCGCCAACTGATCTCAACCGGGGCTGCGGCCTTCGCCTTCGCCGGCTTCGCCCGCAACGTCCACGCCCAAAGCGCGGGCGAGGAAACCTACGTCAATCAGGTCGAGGGCTATGGTCCGCTGAAGGCCGATCCCAACGGCCTGCTCGACCTGCCCGAGGGCTTTTCCTACCAGGTCATCTCGCAGAGCGGCGAGACGATGGACGACGGCCTGCTGGTCCCCGGCCAGCCCGACGGCATGGGCTGTTTCGCCCTGACGCCGACCACGGTCGCCCTGGTCCGCAACCACGAACTGAAGGGGTCCAAGGCGCTTCACCGCAACATGGGGCCAGGCGGCTTCCATCATGAGCGCCTCGGCCTGCTGGACGCGTCAAAAGCCTACGACACCTACAAGGACGGCCGCCCCCTGCCCGGCGGCACGACCACCCTGATCTATGACCTCGAGACCCGTCATACGGTGCGTCAGCACCTGTCGCTGGCCGGCACCTCGACCAACTGCTGCGGCGGCCACACCCCGTGGGGCAGCTGGCTGACCTGCGAAGAGACGGTCGAGACCCCGACCGACGCCGACGTCGCCAAATCCCACGGCTGGGTGTTCGAAGTCCCGGCAAACGCCACCGGTCTGGTCGATCCCGTGCCGCTGAAGGCCATGGGCCGCTTCGACCACGAGGCCGTCTGCATCGACCCGCGCACCGGCATCGCCTACCTGACCGAAGATCAGGGCGACGGCCTCTTCTATCGCTTCATCCCAACCGTTCCGGGCCAGTTGGCGCGCGGCGGACGGCTGCAAGCCATGACCTTCAAGGGTCAGCCCGGCGCCGACAGCGCCAACCACGACGCCCGCACCTGGTCGGTCAACGACTGGCGCGAGGTCGAGTGGATCGACATGGACGATGTCGAGGACCCGGCCGGCGACCTGCGCCATCGCGGTCACGCGGCAGGCGCCGTGAAAGTGGCGCGCGGCGAAGGGATCTTCTGGGGCGAGAACGAGCTCTATCTGACCGCCACCTCGGGCGGGCCGCTGCGTCGCGGCCAGATCATGCGCTATGTCCCCTCGCCCGACGAAGGCGGCGCGGACGAGGTCCGCAATCCCGGACGCATCCAGTTGTTCGTGGAAAGCACCGATCTGCGCACCATGAACATGGGCGACAACCTGTGCATCGCGCCTTGGGGCCACCTGATCGTCTGCGAGGACAACTATTCCGATGAGGTGCGCAACCACATCAAGGGCGTGACGCCCGACGGCCGCCTCTACACCATTGCCCGCAACGTCTTCACCGGGAACTCGGAATTCGCCGGGGCCGTGTTCTCGCCGGACGGCAGCGTCCTGTTCGTGAACATCATGTACCCCGGCCTGACCTTCGCGATCAGAGGCCCGTGGAACGCGGTCCGCTCATGAACAGGCGCGGGCGCGAGCGACGAACCAGCCACAGATTAACCGTCGCCGCGCCCAGCACCAAGGCCGCCACCGCCTGGTGCAGCGCGCCCAGCGTGATCGGCACGGCGTGCATCAAGGTGACGACGCCCAGCCCGGCCTGAAGCCACAGCATACCCGCCAGCACAAAGGCCGAAACGCCCAGCCCCTCGGCCAGCCGCCAGCGCCAGGCGTGGATGGCATAGGCCGTCCCCGCCGCCAGCAGGACATAGGCGCCGAGGCGGTGATTGAACTGCACCAGTCCGTGATCGTGCAGGAAGGCCAGCCCGCCCATGCTCCACTCGACCGGAGGGAAGATCGCGCCGTTCATCATCGGCCAGTCGGTGAAGACGAAGCCCGCCTTGGCCCCCGCCACCAGCCCGCCCAGCAGGCACTGAAGGAAAACGCCGACCAGCAACAGGGCCGCGCCCCAGGTCCAGCCGCGCGGCGAACGCGAATGATCCGATCCGCTCCAGGCCTCGAGCCCTGTCCAGATCAGGCCGGCGAAGATCAGGAAGGCCAGACCCAGATGGGTCGCCAGACGTTCGGGGGCCACATCGACACGCTCGGACAGGCCGCTGGACACCATCCACCAGCCGATCAGGCCTTGCAGACCGCCCAGACCCAGCAGAATCAGGCAGCGCCCGATCAACCGCTTCGGCATCCGCCGCATCATCAGGAAGACCAGGAAGGGAACCGCGAAGACCACGCCGATCAGGCGCCCGAACAGACGGTGCAGCCATTCCCACCAGAAGATCCCCTGGAACTCGCCCAGGCTCATGCCGGCGTTGACCTGGGCGTACTGCGGGATGGCCTTGTACTTGTCGAAGGCCTCGGCCCACTCGGCCGCGTTCATGGGCGGGATGGCGCCCATGATGGGCTTCCATTCGGTGATCGACAGGCCCGAACCCGTCAGGCGCGTCACGCCGCCGATGACCACCATGGCGAAGACCATCGCCGCGCTGAAGAAGAGCCACAGCGCCACCGCGCGGCTTTGATCCTGATTTCCGAAACGCTTCATTCGACGCCTGCCGTTCGCCCCGATACACTGTCGCCTTACAAGTCGGGCGACCGGGGCGGTATGCCCCCCCAGCGCGGCAAGATCGAGTCGCATTCGACGCCAAGGCGTCGCACCATTCTAAAGGAGCGCCCGTGGCGCCATATGCGGATATCGCCATCGCCGTCGTCGGCGCTCTGGTTCTGGCCTGGATCGCAGACCTGCTGACCGGCCGTCGCGGTCTGGGCGGGACTATTCTGGTCGCCGCTGTCGGCGCCGGCTGCGGCGCCTTCCTGGCCATCCGCGTCTTTGCGGTGGCCACGCTGGGCGACTGGATCTGGACCGTCTGGTCGCTGGGCGCCGCCGTGATCTGTCTGGTCGCCTTCTTCCTGTTCCGGAGCAAGCGCTGATGGGCGCCCGGACCCGCCGCTTCATCGCCACCATCGGCGTTCTGCTATTCCTGACCTTCTGGGTCTGGGGCGCGGTGTCGATCAACGACGTCCTGCCCAACATCTGGTGGCTGGACCTTATCTTCTTCGCCGTCGCTGGCATCGGCTGGGGCGTGCCCCTGATCCCCCTGCTGCGCTGGGCCGAGCGCGAGCCGACGCCCAAGACCTGACGCGATCAGTCTGCCGCTGATTTCAGCGCGTCCGGCCTGACGCCGTCGAACAGCCCCGCCATGTCCAGACGGCGGCTGGTCAGGTTCTCAAGCGTATAGCCGTCCAGCACCTTCATGAAGGCGGTCAACGCCTGCGCCAAGGCCCCGGTCAGGCCGCAGGCCGGAGCAATGACGCAGCTGCCGCAGTCCACTAGGTCGAAACCGTCTTCGGTATGGCGGACGACGGCCCCGATATTGATCTCTGACGGCGGTCGAGCCAGACGCACGCCGCCAGACCGCCCACGCACGCTCTCCAGATAGCCCGCGCCGACCAGATCGCTGACCACCTTCATCAGATGGTTCTGCGAAATCCCATAGGCGCCCGCGATCTCGGAAATCGAGCACAGCCGATCAGGTCGCGCCGCCAGATAGAGCAGCACGCGCATGGCGTAGTCGGTGTACCGCGTCAGGCGCATCCAAGTCTCCGATCGGCGCGTCACGGCGCCACACGAGAATTATATGCATCCTGCTTGCATGTTTCAAACGGCGCTTATAGATGCATAGCTAATGCATCTTTTGAGTGGATCCGATGATCGGCGCCTCGCAGAATACCCCACCGGCCTCAGCCCCGTTCGTGCTCAGCCCACCCGCGACCGCACGGGCGTCGGTGAAGATGCAAGCTGACGACGCGCCGCCCGACGACTAGGGCGCCGCCCCACCCCGCCCCACATTGCTATCACCTAAGGAGACTCTGATGTCGCAAGCCCTCAGCGAGCGTACGATCGCGCTTGTCAAAGCCACGGTTCCCGCCCTCGAAGCCAAGGGTCTCGAGATTGTTCGCGAGATGTACTCGCGGATGTTCCAGAACCCCGAAATCCGCGACCTGTTCAACCAGTCGCACCACGGCGACGCCGGGTCCCAGCCCCGCGCCCTGACCGGCGCCATCCTGGCCTACGCCAACAACATCGATAACCTGGGCGCCCTGGCCGCGGCTGTCGAACGCATCGCCCAGAAGCACGTCGGGCTGCAAATCCTGCCGGAACACTATCCCCACGTGGCCAAAGCCCTGCTCGGCGCCATCGCCCATGTCCTGGGCGAGGCGGCGACCGAGGAAATCCTGAACGCCTGGGGCGAGGCCTACTGGTTCCTGGCCAATATCCTGATCACGCGCGAAGCCGCCATCTATGACGACCTGGCCTCCGCGAACGGCGGCTGGAAGGGCTGGCGCGCCTTCGAGGTCGCCGAGGTCAAACCCGAGAGCAGCGTGATCACGTCCTTCGTGCTGAAGCCGGTGGACGGCGGCCCGGTACTGCGCCACCAGCCCGGCCAGTACCTGACCTTCTGGTTCGACATCCCCGGCCATCCGCCGGTGAAGCGCAACTACTCCATCTCCTGCGCCCCGAACGACGACACCTATCGCATCTCGGTCAAGCGCGAGGATCACGGCCTGGCTTCGGGCTGGCTGCACGACAACGCCCGCCCCGGCATGGTCCTGAAGGTCGCCGCCCCGGCCGGCGAGTTCTTCCTGCCAGAAACGCCTCAGCGCCCGGTCGTCCTGCTGTCAGGCGGCGTCGGCCTGACGCCGATGGTCTCCATGCTCGAAACCATCGTGGCCCAAAATCCCGACACCCAGGTCCACTATGTCCACGGCGCACGCGACGGCCAAGCGCACGCCATGAGCACCCATGTCCGCCAACTGACCGCAGCCCACCCCGGCGCCCGCAGCAGCACCTTCTATGAGACCACGACGGCGAACGAGGTACAGGGTCGCGACTATGACCACGAAGGTCAGATCAACGGCGCCTGGCTGAGCGAGCAGACCCCGATCAAGGAGGCCGACTACTATCTCTGCGGCCCCCGCCCCTTCTTGCGCGCCCTGGTCGCGGACCTGACGCAAGCGGGCGTTCCGTCCGACCGCATCCACTATGAGTTCTTCGGCCCCGCCGACGAACTGCTGGCGGCCTGACGCTCAAACGCCAAGCCAAGGGGCTGGACGCCTGCGTCCGGCCCTGAGGCGGATTTAAGGGCTGAAATTGCAAAAGGGGTCGCCCGAAAGCGACCCCTTTAACCAACCGATTTCCCTAAGGAAATGGTCGGAGCGACAGGATTCGAACCTGCGACCCCTTGACCCCCAGTCAAGTGCGCTACCAGGCTGCGCCACGCTCCGAAGGCGCTCCGTATAGACGGCGATTCCGCAGTCCGCAAACGCTAAAACGCTCTTTGAACAACAAGTTCGCTTCAGCGCTGCAGAACAGCGTCCAGACGCGCCTTCGCCGACTCCAGGTCGGCCAAAACAGCGCCCAGACGCGCGGAGGCGAAGGGCTGGGCCGAGATAGGAGCCGCCTCTTCCCGCTCGATGTCGGAATCAATCTCCAGCGCCGTGGCCGGGTCGCCATAGGCCGCCAGACGGGCCAGCCCCTGTTCCTTGTGCAGACGCTGGACGCCGCGAATGGTCAGCCCCTCGTCGTGCAGCAACCGACGCACGGCCTTCAGCACCGTGATGTCCTCAGACCGATAGAAGCGGCGGCCGCCCGCGCGCTTCACCGGGACGATGAAGTCGAACTTCGTCTCCCAGAAGCGCAGGACATGCTGCTGCGCGCCGACTTCGTCAGCGGCTTCGGAAATAGTGCGAAAGGCGTTCGGGCTTTTGGCCACAGTAACTTAGTCCTCGACGACCGCGTCGTGGACCCGGCTCTTCATGATTTGCGAAGCGCGGAAGCTGATGACCCGACGCGGATTGATCGCCGCCGGTTCACCCGTCTTGGGGTTGCGGCCCATCCGCGCGCGCTTCTCGCGCACCTGAAAGACGCCGAATCCAGAAAGCTTCACTGTCTCGCCGCGCTCGAGCGATTCGACGACCAGCTCGAGCGTGCGCTCGACCAGACCGGAGCATTCCTGGCGGGAAAGCCCCACCTCGTCATGCACCGCATCGCACAAATCCGCCCGGGTCAGGGTCTCTTGTCCCGTCACTGCGTCTCTCCGCTGCCAATTCGCACGCATAGAAGGGCAAAGTCGCCCCGAATCAAAGCCCTGAATGCAAATCTAGAGACGGAAGGCGCAGGCGCCCCATGTCAGACCGCCGCCCATGGCCTCGATCACCACCAGATCGCCACGCTTGATTCGCCCGTCCTTGATGGCCGCATCCATGGCCAGAGGGATGGACGCCGCAGAGGTGTTGGCGTGCAGAGCCACGGTCGAGACGACCTTGTTCTCGTCCAGCCCCAGACGCTCGCCGACACCGCGAATGATTCGCTGATTGGCCTGGTGCGGCACGAACCAGTCGATCTCGGGGATCTCGACACCCGCCGCCTCCGTCGCGCCGACGATGGCTTCAGAAATGTTCACCACGGCGTGGCGGAAGACCTGATTGCCCAGCATCTTCAGATGGCCGACCGTTCCCGTCGTGGACGGACCGCCGTCGACATAGAGCATGTCCGACTTGGAGCCGTCGCAACGCAGGGCGAAGCCCAGCACGCCCTGATCAGCCTTGGTCCCCTGCCCCTCGCGCGGTTCCAGCACAAAGGCGCCGGCGCCGTCGCCGAACAGGACGCAGGTGGTCCGGTCACTCCAGTCCATCAACCGGGTCATTTCCTCGGCGCCGATGACCAGGGCGCACCTGGCCATGCCGCGCGCGACGAAGCCGTCGGCGACGCTCATGGCATAAACGAAGCCCGAGCAGACGGCCTGGACGTCGAAGGCGATACCGACTGGTGCCCCCAGCTTGGCCTGCACAATGGCGGCGGTGGCGGGAAAGGTCTGGTCCGGCGTGGTGGTGGCGACGATGATCAGATCGACGTCCGCCGCCGTCTTGCCGGCGTCAGCCAGAGCGCGACGGGCGGCCTCGACGGCCAGATCGCTGGTCGGCTCGTCGTCGCGCGCCTGATGGCGCTGATGAATGCCGGTGCGCTCGACGATCCACTCATCCGAGGTGTCGACGAACTTGGCCAGGTCGGCGTTGGTGACGACCTTCTCCGGCAGGAAGGAGCCGACGCCGGTCACGGCGCTGCGGATGACGCTCACTGGTGGGTCTCCCCGATGGTTTCGGCGACGGGCGCGGGCTGGTCCAGGGCGGCGAGCCGTCCCAGATTGGCCCCGACCTTGGCCATGTAGTCGCTGCGCGCCAGATCGACGGCGATGCGGATGGCGTTTCCATAGCCCTGGGGCGTGGCGCCGCCGTGGCTCTTCACGACGATTCCATTCAGGCCCAGCAGAGGCCCGCCGTTAATGGCGTTGGGGTCGATCTTGGCCGCCATACGCTTCAGCGCCGGCATTGCGATCAGGGCGCCCAGCTTGGCGATCGGACCCGAGGTCAGCGCCTCTTTCAGCAGGGCCGAAATGAAGCGTGCCGTGCCCTCGGCCGTCTTCAGAGCGATATTGCCGGTGAAGCCGTCGGTGACGATGACGTCCACCGTGCCCTTGGCGATGTCATCGCCCTCGACAAAGCCGTGATAGGCAAGCGGGATACCGCCCTCGCGCAGGATGGCGTGGGCCTCGCGCACCTCGTCGTGGCCCTTTATGTCCTCGGAGCCGACATTCAGCAGACCGACGGTTGGCTTGGCTACGCCGTGCACCGCCGACTGGAAGGCCTCGCCCATGATGGCGAATTCGATCAGTTGCTTGGCGTCGCTGCCGATGTTGGCGCCCACGTCCAGAACGGCGGTGTAGCCGCGCAGGGTCGGCCAGCTGGCGACAATGGCCGGACGTTCCAGCCCGGGCGCCGCCATGCGCAGGATCAGCTTGGAGATGGCCATCAGGGCGCCGGTGTTGCCGGCGGACACGGCGGCCTTGGCCTCGCCCGTCTTCACGGCCTCGATGGCGTTCCACAGGCTGGAGCCCTTGCCACGACGCATGGCCTGGGCCGGCTTCTCGTCCATGGCCACCACCTTGTCGGTGTGACGCACGTCGCAGGTGGCGTCGGTCAGGCCGCAGCGCGCCATCTCGGCGCGAATCGCGGCCTCGTCGCCATGCAGCAGGAAACGCACGCCCTCGCCGTCATGTCGCGAGAGATAGTCCTTCACGCCGCCGACCACGACCGAGGGACCGTGGTCTCCCCCCATGGCGTCAAGCGAGATCAGTGTTGGGGATGCCAAGTGGAAATGGACTCCGTCGCCGTCTTGTCGCGGCTTCATATAGGGATGCAGGACGCAAATGTCGCACCCTTGGGATGCTACCAGGTCGACGTCAGGTCAACCTTCGCCGGAATCGTCCTTGGATTGCAGGGACTTCAGCACCGCAAAAGGCGAGATTTCGCCCGGTTCCTTAGGCTGTTCGAACACCGCACCCGGCTTGCGCGGGAAGGGATCCAGGCTCAGCGCCAGTTGTTCGACGGCGTACTGGCCCAGGTCCAGGCTGCCGCCTTCGATCTGGTCGGGCGAATCATCATCCAGCTCCAGATCGATTTCGCCCTCTTCATCAGCCTCGTCGCGCTCGCTCGCCTCGACCATCTGCACCGAGAACTTGCGATCGACATGAACCGGAAGCGGCTCCAGCGTCAGACCGCAGGTCTGAACCGCATCGGCCACAACCCGTCCGTCCAACCGCCAACCTGACACCGTCGGGACCAGGTTGATGTCTACTTGGAACGCCTCCAGCGCCCGAAGGTCCAGCGCTCGGGCGATCCGCTTGATGGCGTCGGCATCCGGTGTCAGGCGACGCTGCACGCCCGCACCGATCTGGTGCAGTCTCAGCGGCTCGCTGTAGGGCAGAGGAGGAAAGTCGTTCATGCGGTGATCTCCGCCCAGGCCGGGGCCTTGGACACGGTTTCAAACGACTGGGTCGTCAGGTTCTGACGCGACGTGACGGCATAACGCGCCAGGGCGTGTCCGGTCGCGACGTCGGCGCTTTCATAGACGTTCTTGGCCAGGGCCGCGGCCAGGGCGCCCACATCTTCGGCGCGCAGCGGGCCTTCATAGGCGCTCATACGGCCATACAGGGACTCGCCCAGCTTGCGCATCTTCTTGCCGACCGACACGTCGCCGACGCCCAGTTCGCGCAGGGTGTGATCCAGCGAAGAGATATAGGTGTCGAACAGCTTCTGGGCCGCGACCTCGCCGCGCTCGCCGTCCTGCTTGAGGCGAAGAAACAGAATCAGCACGTGCAGGGTGTAGAGCTCGAATCGGGCGTCGATCCGGTCAGCGACGCCCAGCGACGTGTAGAAGGCCGGCTGACGCGCCTGTTCGACCGCCAAGGCATACAGGGCGTCGCCCTGACGCTCGTCGGGCCGTTGTCGGAAGAGATTTCTTAGCATGAGCACCAGCCCCTTTTTCGCCGCGCCGTTGCACTAGGACGCAGCGCCGGTTAGGTCAAAGACCTTGTTATGCTGAGGCGGACGCTGATGCCCCGAATTACACCGATCTTCGCCGCTGTCGCACTGGCCGCCGCTGCCGGCGCCTGTGCGCCTACCATCGCCACCCAAGGCTTCCAGGCGATTGACGCCAAGCCTCAGGATGTCGTGGCCGGCACCGACACGCGCGAAACCGTCCTGTCGCGTCTGGGATCGCCGTCGACGACCTCAACCTTCGAGCCTGAAACCGTCTGGTACTATCTGACCCAGACGACCGAGCGCTACACCTACAACAAGGCGCAGGTGTCGCAGCGGACGATCACCGAGATCACCTTCGACAAGGCCGACGGCAAGGTCGCCGCGGTCCGCACCCTGGGCCTGGAGGATGGTCGCCAGATCGCCATGGAGCGCCGCGAAACGCCGACTCGCGGTCGCCAGCTGTCGATCATGGAACAACTGCTCGGCACCGTCGGCCAGGGCCAGTTGCCGCGTACCGAAGAAAACGTCCCCGGCCAGCGTCGCCCGGACTAAGGCTTCGGGCCGAAAAGATCAGGCCCCGGGGAGCGATCCCCGGGGCCTTATTCATTAGACGATCTTTCCGCTCGCCAGCACCGCCAGCAGCAGCAAGGCGACGATGTTGGTGATCTTGATCATCGGGTTCACCGCCGGACCGGAGGTGTCCTTGTAGGGATCGCCCACGGTGTCGCCGGTGACAGCGGCCTTGTGCGCTTCCGAGCCCTTGCCGTGGACCACGCCGTTCTTGTCCGTGAAGCCTTCCTCGATCAGCTTCTTGGCGTTGTCCCAGGCGCCGCCGCCCGAGGTCATCGAGATGGCCACGAACAGGCCGGTCACGATCACACCCATCAGCATGGCCCCAAGCGCAGCGAAGGCGTTGGCCTTGTCCGGCTGGATCAGCATGACGACCACGAACAGGACGATCGGCGACAGTACCGGCAGCAGGCTGGGTACAATCATCTCGCGGATGGCCGCGCTGGTCAGGATGTCCACCGCCTTGCCGTATTCCGGCTTGGTCTGGAACGTCATGATCCCGGGGTTTTCGCGGAACTGACGACGCACCTCGGCCACGACAGCCTCGGCCGCGCGCCCCACCGCTGTCATCGACATCCCGCCGAACAGGAAGGGCAGCGCCCCGCCGAACAGCAGGCCCACGACGACATAGGGGTTCGACAGATCAAAGGCGACCGCCCCCATCCCGTGGAAGAAGCTGCCCGGCGCGGCCTCGGCCGAGAAATGCTTCAGGTCTTCCACATAGGCGGCGAAGAGGACCAGAGCGCCCAGACCCGCCGAACCGATGGCGTAGCCCTTGGTCACGGCCTTGGTGGTGTTGCCCACCGCGTCCAGGGCGTCGGTCGAGACGCGGACTTCAGGAGCAAGGCCGGCCATCTCGGCTATGCCGCCAGCGTTGTCAGTGACCGGACCAAAGGCGTCCAGCGCCACGATCATCCCCGCCACGCCCAGCATGGTCGTGGTGGCGATGGCGATGCCGAACAGACCCGCCAACTGGAAGGCCGCGACGATGCCGACAATGATGGTCAAGGCCGGCAAGGCCGTGGATTCCAGCGAGACGGCCAGACCCTGGATGACATTGGTGCCGTGGCCCGAGACCGAGGCGTTGGCCACCGACTTGACCGGACGGAAGCCGGTGCCGGTGTAGAACTCGGTGATGACCACGATGGCCGCCGTGACCAGCAGGCCGACGACGCCCGCCCAGAACAGGTTCATCGGCTGGATCAGCAGCCCGCCCGAGGTCTCGACCGCACCAGGCAGCAGCTGATTAATGACCCACCAGACCGCGATGACCGACAGGACGCCGGTCACGATCAGGCCCTGATACAAGGCCCCCATGATATTGCCGCCCTTTCCCAGACGGACGAAGAACGACCCGATGATCGAGGTCACGATGCAGATGCCACAGATCGCCAGCGGCAGCATCATCATCACTTCGACGTAGGGCTGGCTGCGGAAGAAGATGGCCGCCAGCACCATGGTCGCCACGGTCGTGACGGCATAGGTCTCGAACAGGTCTGCGGCCATGCCGGCGCAGTCGCCGACGTTGTCGCCCACGTTGTCGGCGATGGTGGCGGCGTTGCGGGGATCATCCTCGGGGATGCCGGCCTCGACCTTGCCCACCATGTCGCCGCCCACGTCGGCGCCCTTGGTGAAGATGCCGCCGCCCAGTCGCGCGAAGATGGAGATCAGCGAGGCGCCGAAGCCCAGGGCCACCAGGCCGTCGACGACCGTGCGGCTGGTGCTCTCAAACCCCATGCCCTGGGTCATGAAGGCGTAGTAGCCCGACACGCCCAGAAGCGCGCCGCCCGCCACGAACATGCCGGTGATGGCGCCCGAGCGGAAGGCCAGGTCCAGCCCCTTGGCCAGACTTTCAGACGCCGCCTGGGCCGTGCGCACATTGGCCCGCACCGAGATCAGCATCCCGGCGAACCCCGCCGCGCCGGACAGCACCGCCCCGATCAGGAACCCGAGCGCAGCCCAGGGCCCGATAAGCAAAAAGGCCGCGACCAAGATCACGACCCCCACCATACCAATCGTTGTGTACTGACGCTTCAGATAGGCCGACGCCCCCTCCTGGATCGCCGCGGCGATCTCTCGCATCCTGTCGTTACCAGTGCCGGCCTTCATCAGGACGGCGGTCTGGACGGCGCCGTACAGCACCCCCAGCGCGCCGGCCGCGATGGCCAGCCAAACATAATTCATCATGGCGTTTCCAAGCCCTTGTGCAACGAGCACACGGATCCTTGGCGCGGGCGGGCTTTGCGCCTCTCACCGCCTTCCGGTCCCCCCGTGCGCCTACGGACGCAACTTCACGTCCCCCGGGAATTGCGGCTCAACTGTGTCAAAAGCTTCGTCGTGAAGCAACAGCGGTTTCTGAGACGCTTTTCAGACGCCCTGCATGCCCGTGCGGCGGCGCGGGGTCTGGCTGACGACCTCCACGCGTGTCACGGCCCCCCGGCCGATCAGGGTCGAGGCGGACCGGATCAGACTGGCGCTCAGGGCCGCCGTGTCCAGCGCCACCCAAGTGTTGGGCAGGACGAAGGGCGTGCGATGCCCGGCGCGGACCAGGGCGTCGCGCAGATAGGCCTCCTTGGCCCGAACCGCCTCGACCGTATGGCCCGCCCCCAGGTGCAGCTTCAGCACGATGAAGACGTAGTTGCGCACCCGCCCGTCGGTGATGACCGGCAAGCCCATGCCGGGCAGGTTCAGAACGGCGGCGGCGGGTTCGGCCTTCTCACTGGCGCGCGCGGTTCCAGCCATCGCGGTGGCGGTCAGGAGGGCTCCAGCCTGGATCAGGGCGCGACGTTGCATGGGTCCCACCCTGCCCTGCCCCGGTTAGGATTCCGTTGCCTAGTCGTGGGTCCAGCCGGTTCGCGTCGGGGTGATTTCCTGCCCCAGGTGGCGAACCGTTACGCCCTTGCCCTCGGTCACGCGGCCAATGCGGGTCAGGCGCAAATGGCGTCGCTCCGCTTCACGACGCAGGGCGTTCTCGGCGCCCGCCGGGATGGTCAGGATGATCTCGTAGTCGTCGCCGCCGGTCGCCAGCAGTTCCAGCGCTCCTTGCGGATCGACGCGGCTGTCCAGCCAGGCCTGGGCCGCCGCTGACAGCGGCAGGACCTCCAGATCCAGCTCGACGCCCACACCGCTGGCCTCGGCGATGTGACCCGCGTCGGCCAACAGGCCGTCGGAAACATCGGCGCTGGCCGTGGCCAGACCACGCACGACCGGAGCGAACTCCAGTCGCGGCATGGGGGTGCGATAGGCGGCCTCCAGGGCGTCCATGCGCTCGGGCTCCAGCGACAGCGTCCCTTGCGCCGCCTGCAGGCCCAGCCAGCCGTCGCCTATGGTGCCGGTGACGAAGACCAGATCGCCGGGCCGCGCCCCGCCTCGGCTGACCGTCGAGGACGACGGGGCCCAGCCCATCAGGGTGGCGGAAAAACTGGCCGGTCCCGGCGTCTTGACCGTGTCGCCGCCCAACAGGGAAATATCGAAGATGGCCTGATCGCGCCTCAGCCCGGCGACAAAGGCCTCGCGCTCGGGCCAGCCGCAGCGTTCGGACCAGTGGCAGGCCAGCAGGTAGCCGAACGGCTCAGCCCCCTTGGCAGCCAGATCGGACAGGTTCACGCGCAGCAGCTTCTGCGCCACCGTGTCCAGAGGGTCGTCGGGCAGGAAGTGGACGCCCTCGATAATGGCGTCCTTGGTCAGGATCAGATCATGCCCCGGACGCGAGGGCAGCACAGCCACGTCGTCGGCCAGCCCCCTCGCCCATTCCGGGTGCGCCAGCGGCTTCAGTAGCCGCTGGATGGTCTCGAATTCGCCAGCGACATCAATCGCGGGCATCGCGCGCCACGCCGTCCAGCGCCGCGTTCACGAACTTGGCTTCGGCGTCGTCGAAGAAGGCCTTGGCCAGCTCGACATATTCGTCGATCACGATTTCACGCGGCACGTCGGGCTTGGACTTCAGTTCCCAGGCGCCGCAGCGCAGCAGGGCGCGCAGGGTGGCGTCCAGACGCTCCATGCGCCAGTTCGAGGCCAGACGCGCCTTGACGGCCTCGTCGATGCCCCGCTGATCCTCGACCACGCCATGGACGATGTCGGAGAACCACTGCTCGTCAGCCTCGGCCAGAGGCGCGCCGTCGATGTCGGCGTCGAAGCGGTGATTGCGGAATTCCTTGACGACGACTTCGACGCCCTCGCCCGCCAGTTCCATCTGGTACAGGGCCTGAACGGCGGCCAGGCGGGCGACCGTGCGGGCGCGGCGTTGGCGGCTGGTCAGCTGCGGCTCGGCGCGGGCTTTGTCGGCCTCGGCCAGTTGGGCCATGACTTCTGCGACGGTCGCCGGGGTGGTGTTGGTCGGCTCGGTCACGAGGCCAGTCCTCCGCGCAGGCGCTTGCGCAGCGCGATCAGGTCCAGACAGGCGCGAGCGGCGCCGCCGCCCTTGTCGCCTTCGCTCATCCGGGCGCGGGCCCAGGTCTGGTCTTCGTCCTCGGTCGTCAGGATGCCGTTGCCGATGGCCAGGCCCTTGAGGCCCAGTTGCATGATGCCGGCGGCCGACTGATCCGAGACGATCTCGAAGTGATAGGTCTCGCCACGGATGACGCAGCCCAGGGCCACGTAACCGTCGTAGCGCGGCGCGGTCGGGAAGCGACCGGCTTCCTCGGCCATGGCGATGGCGGTCGGAACCTCCAGGGCGCCGGGCACGGTGACGACGTCGAACTGGGCGCCTTGCGCGCGCAGGGCGTCCTTGGCCCCTTCCAGAAGGGCGTCAGCCAGATCGTCGTAGTAACGCGCCTCGACGATCAGGACGCGAGTGGGGTCGTTCAGGATTGGTCTTCTCCGTCCATGTCGCGCCAGCCGGCGATGCGCAGGCCGTAGCCTTCAAGCGCCGTCGGATTGGGGCGGGTCGAACTCATGATGATCATGTCGCGCACGCCGAGATCCAGCAGGATCTGGGCGCCCACGCCATAGGCTTTGATCGCGCGGTCTGCGGCGGCGGGCTTGTCGCCGCCGACGAGGCGTTCCGACAGGCGGTGCAGGCCCGGGTCGCGCAGGAAGACGGCGACGCCGGGGCCCTTGTCGGCGCTGAGAGCCTTGAGCGCGCGGGGGATATAGTCCTGACGGGCCTCGATATGGCCCAGCAGGTCGGCGGCGAAGTCGATCTGGTGCATCCGCACCACGGTCGGCTTGGACGGGTCGATGTCGCCGTGGACCAGGGCGACGTGCTCGGCGCCCTCGATGGTGTCCTTGTAGACGATCATGCGGAACGGGCCGCCGTGGACGCTCTCGAACGGGGTATCCAGCACGCGCTCGACGAAGCGCTCAGTGCGGCGGCGATAGGCGATCAGGTCGGCGATGGTGCCGATCTTCAGGCCGTGCAGCTGGGCGAAGGCGATCAGGTCAGGCATCCGCGCCATCTCGCCGTCATCCTTGATGATCTCGCAGATCACCCCGGCCGGGATCAGGCCGGCCATGCGGCTGATGTCGACGGCGGCCTCCGTATGGCCGGTGCGGACCAGAACCCCGCCGTCGCGCGCCACCAGCGGGAAGATGTGGCCAGGCGAGACGATGTCGTCGGCGCCGCGCGACGGATCGGCGGCGACCTGAACGGTGCGGGCGCGGTCGGCGGCGGAAATGCCAGTCGTGACGCCGTCCTTGGCCTCAATGGAAATGGTGAAGGCCGTGCCCATGCTTTCGCGGTTTTCCGCGGCCATCGGCGGCAGGCGCAGTTGCTTGGCGCGCTCGGCCGTCATGGCCAGGCAGACCAGACCGCGCGCATGCTTGATCATGAAGTTGATCTGATCCGGCGTCGCGAACTGGGCCGGAATGATGATGTCGCCCTCGTTCTCGCGATCCTCGGCGTCCACCAGGATGTAGGGACGGCCGTTGCGGGCGTCCTCGAGAATGTCCTCGATCGGGCTGATCGGGCTATCGTTCATATTCGCCGCCAGTTGCATCACGCCGTCTCCTGCCACCGCGCGAGGTAGCGCGCCAGCATGTCGATCTCCAGGTTGACCTTGTCGCCGACCTTGAGGCCGCCGAGCGTGGTCGCATCCCACGTATGCGGAATGATGTTCAAGTCGAAGCGGCGCTCTTGCACCCCATTCACGGTCAGGGAAACCCCATCGACGGTGATTGAGCCCTTGGGCGCGATAAATCGGTGCAAAGGCGCGGGCGCCTCGATCACGATGCGGTGCGATCCGCCCTCCGGCGTGATGGAGACGACCTCGCCCAGACCGTCGACATGGCCCGAGACGATGTGGCCGCCCAATTCGTCGCCCAGCTTGGCGGCGCGCTCCAGATTGACGCGCGTATTCTCGGCCCAGTCGCCGAGTTTGGTCTTGGACAGGGTCTCGCCCGACACCTCGACGGCGAACCAGCCCTCGCCCTTTTCGGTCACAGTCAGGCAGCAGCCCGCGTGGCTGATGGAGGCGCCGAGGTCGATGCTGGCCGTGTCCCACACGGTTTCGATCTCATAGCGACGGTCGCGGTCGGTTTGGCGGACGCTGCGGACGCGGCCGATGTCGGTGACGATGCCGGTGAACATGGAAACTCCGGTCCCTTCGGACCCAAAAAACACAGTCTGAATAGTCTGAATCGTCTGAAATCAGCCGCCAGAGCGCGTGTAGCGTTCCCACAGGTCATCTCCGACAGGCTCGACGCCCAGACGACGGAACTTGGGGGCGTCAGCCAGCTTTGCAAGCGCCAGAGAGGCCACGCAGGGCCTGCCCTCCCCGCCCAGCAGGATCGGGGCGCGGAACCATTCGATGGCGTCCACCACACCCGCCTGCAGGAATGAGGCGACGACGCGGCCTCCGCCCTCGATCAGCAAGGAGCTGACGCCGCGGGCGGTCAGGGCGTCCAGAACGGCGGCGACGGCGGGGCGACCGTCGTCGGCGGCGACAGCGACGACCTCGGCCTGACCGATGGCGTGGGCGGTTGCGGTCGTCAGGATCAGGCTGTGGCCGCTGGTGATCTTGGCCGTCGCGGGGGTGCGCAGGCGGCTGTCGAGGACGACACGCAGGGGATGCGGCCCGGCGTAGTCAGGAAGACGCACTGTCAGTTCGGGATCGTCAGCCAACACAGTCTCGACGCCGACCAGGATGGCGTCATGGGTCGCGCGCAGGCGGTGGCCCTGCTGACGGGCTTCCGGCCCGGTGATCCACTGGCTTTCGCCGGACGCCGTGGCGATGCGACCGTCCAGCGACGTGGCCAGCTTCAGGGTGACGCGCGGGCGCATCAGCGCGGGTCGTCGGGCTTGGTCTCGTCGAAGCCCTCGTCGCCCAGGAATTTGGCGAAGTCGCCCGTATGGCGGAAGTCCTTGTAGACCGAAGCGTAACGGACGTAGGCGACCTCATCGACCGACTTCAGCGCCTTCATGATGAAGTCGCCGACGATGTGCGACGGGATCTCGGTCTCGCCCAGGCTTTCCAGCTGGCGCACGATGCGGCTGACCAGAAGTTCGACCTGATCAGGCTGCACCGGACGTTTGCGCAGGGCGATGCCCAGCGAGCGTTCCAGCTTGTCGCGGTCGAAGGGGGTGCGGCGGCCGTTCCGTTTCAGGATGACCAGTTCGCGCAGCTGCACCCGCTCGAAGGTGGTGAAGCGCCCGTTGCACTGCGGGCAGGACCGACGGCGGCGGATGGCCGCGCCGTCGTCAGACGGGCGGCTGTCCTTGACCTGGGTGTCGGCGTTTCCGCAGAAAGGGCACTTCATCCAGTCAGTCCCTTAGCGGTAGATCGGGAAGCGCGCGGTCAGTTCGCGCACCTGGGCGGCGACGCCCGCGACGACGGCCGGATCGGCTTCATCGCCGCCGTTCATCGACGAGACGACGTCGGCGATCCAGTGGCCGATCTGCTTGAACTCTTCCTCGCCGAAGCCGCGCGTCGTGCCGGCCGGGGTGCCCAGACGGACGCCCGAGGTGACGGTGAAGGGCGCGGTGTCGAACGGCACGCCGTTCTTGTTGCAGGTCATCAGCGCCTTCTCGAGCTCATGCTCGGTGGCCTTGCCGGTCACGCCCTTGGGACGCAGGTCGACCAGCATCAGGTGGCTGTCGGTGCCCCCCGAGACGATGGCCAGGCCGCGCTCGATCAGGACGCCGGACAGGGCCTGGGCGTTCTTGACGACTTGTTGGGCATAGCCCTTAAACTCAGGCTTCAGAGCTTCACCGAAGGCCACGGCCTTGGCGGCGATGACGTGCTCCAGAGGGCCGCCCTGCAGGCCGGGGAAGACGGCCGAGTTGATCTTCTTGCCCAGGTCCGCGTCGTTGGACAGGATCATGCCGCCGCGCGGACCGCGCAGGGTCTTGTGCGTCGTGGTGGTGACGACGTGGGCGTGCGGGATCGGGTCGGGATAGACGCCGCCGGCGATCAGACCGGCATAGTGGGCCATGTCGACCATCAGATAGGCGCCGACCGAATCGGCGATCTCGCGGAAGCGCTTGAAGTCGATGTGACGCGAATAGGCCGAGGCGCCGGCCAGGATCAGCTTGGGCTTCTCCTTCTGGGCCATTTCGGCGACATGGTCATAGTCGATCAGATGGGTGTCTTCGCTGACCTTGTAGGTCACGGGGCGGAACCACTTGCCCGACTGGTTGGCGGGCGAACCGTGGGTCAGGTGACCGCCGCATGCCAGGTCCATGCCCAGGAAGGTGTCGCCGGGCTGCAGCAGGGTGAAGAAGACGGCCTGGTTGGCCTGGGCGCCCGAGTGAGGCTGGACGTTGGCAAAGGCGGCGCCGAACAGTTCCTTGGCGCGCTCGCGGGCCAGGTCCTCCGTGACGTCCACGAATTCGCAGCCGCCATAGTAGCGACGGCCGGGGTAGCCCTCGGCGTACTTGTTGGTCAGGACCGAGCCCTGTGCGTCCAGCACCGCCTGCGAGACGATGTTTTCCGAAGCGATCAGCTCGATCTGCTCCTTCTGGCGGCCAAGCTCGCCCTGGATGCCCTTGAAGATCGCCGGATCAGCGTCGGCGAGGCTCTTGGAGAAGTACGAGTCGTGGGTGAAGGCGGTCACTGGCAGGCATCCCGAAGGCTGAGGGCGGAAACGGCGCTCCCTTCTAGGCCGCGCCGCCGAACACCACAACATCTAGGGGGTCAGCGCTGTGACAACGCTCGTTTCAGTTTGGCGATCGCCACGCGTTCGACCGCGCGCGGCTCCAGCGCCGGGCCCATGGCGGAGACCTCGACGCCCGTGGACGTGTGGATGGCCGAGCATTTCACATAGGCGCCGTTGCGGACGAACTCGACGATGACCTCGCCGAGTTCGGCGTCGGTCGTCATGCCGCGACCGGACGACGCGCCACGTTGCAATGCGAGAACAGCTTGTCCATCGCGTCGACCAGCTTGTCGATCATGCCGTCGTCATGGTTGGGCGACGGGGTGAAGCGCAGGCGCTCGGTCCCCTTGGGCACAGTCGGATAGTTGATCGGCTGGACGTAGATGCCGTGCTCTTCCAGCAGCATGTCCGAGATCAGCTTGCAGTGAACCGGATTGCCGACGTGAACCGGCACGATGTGGCTGACGCTGGGCAGGACCGGGATGCCGGCCTCCAGCAGGCGGCGCTTCAGGGTCTCGGCGCGTTCCTGGTGGGCGACGCGCAGTTCCGGGTGGGCCTTGAGGTGGCGCACCGAGGCCAGGGCGCCGGCGGTCAGGGCGGGCGGCAGGCTGGTGGTGAAGATGAAGCCCGAGGCCCAGCTTCGGACGGCGTCCACGATCACCGCGTCGGCGGCGATATAACCGCCCATGACGCCGATGGCCTTGCCCAAGGTGCATTCGACGATGTCGATGCCGTCCAGCACGCCGTCGCGCTCGGCCACGCCCGCGCCGGTTTCGCCGTACAGGCCGACCGCATGGACTTCGTCCAGATAGGTCATGGCGCCGTATTTCTTGGCCAGGGCGATGGTGCCGGCGATGTCGGCGATGTCGCCGTCCATCGAATAGACGCTCTCGAAGGCGATCAACTTGGGCGCGCTCAGCGGCGCGGCGGCCAGCAGTTCCTCGAGGTGTTCCAGGTCGTTGTGGCGGAAGATGTGGCGCGGGCCGCCGCCGTGGCGGATGCCCTCGATCATCGAGGCGTGGTTCAGCGCGTCCGAGAAGATGATCAGGCCCGGCAAGATCTTCTGCAGGGTCGACAGTGTCGCCTCGTTGGCCACATAGCCCGAGGTGAACAGCAGGGCCGCTTCCTTCTGATGCCAGCTGGCCAGCTCGGCTTCCAGATCGACCGCCGAGCGGGTGGTGCCCGAGATGTTGCGCGTGCCGCCGGCGCCCGCGCCGGTCTGGTCGATCTCGGCCGTCATGGCCTCGACCACGACCGGATGCTGGCCCATGCCCAGATAGTCGTTGGAGCACCAGACCACGACGTCCTGTTCGGAGCCGTCGTCGCGTCGGCGCACCGCCTGCGGGAACTGGCCGCGCACGCGCTTTAGGTCGGCGAAGACGCGATAGCGCCCCTCGCTGCGGACCTGCTCTACCGAGTTTTGAAAGGCGGACTTATAGTCGAACAAGACGGTAGTTCTTTCGCTTATACAGCTTTCCCCGCCTAATTGCGCTCGCCGACCAGCCTTGTCCATGACGAGAGCCGGACAAAACGTCTCAACCCCTTAATTGATAACGGTTCTCATCATGCCTTGACCGCCTATATCAAGCGGCTAGTTTCCCGCCGCATGAACAGACGCCACCTGATCCAGACCGGACTCGCCGCCTTTGGAGCCGGAACGACGGGATGCGCCGCACCGCCCGCCGCCCCTCCTTCGCGCTATGAAATGCCGATGGAAAGCGCGCCCCACCTGCGCACCCTGATGCAGTGGCCGGTCAGCGTGGACGTCTATGGCGCGCGGGACCTCGCTGCGGTTCAGGCCAATATCGTCGCCATCGCCAACGCCATCAGCGAACACGAGCCGGTGGCCATGATGGCCGCGCCCGGCGCGCGCGGCCTGGATCGCGCGCAGTTCAGCAGAAGCGTCGAGGTCTGGGACATTCCCACCGACGACCTGTGGTGCCGCGACAGCGGACCGACCTTCGTCAAGGACGCCGCCGGAAATCTGGCCGTCGCCCACATCCGCTTCAACGGCTGGGGGAACAAGCAGCGCCATCGCAACGATGGTCAGATCGCCGCGCGGGTGGCCGAACGCCTGAGCCTGCCGTTGATCGACAGCGGCGTGATCGGGGAACAGGGCGGGCTGGAGCATGACGGCGCCGGGACCATGATGGCCCACGCCAGCTGCTGGGTGAACGCCAACCGCAATCCGGGCCTGAACGCCGATCAGATCGCCGAACGGCTGGGCAAGGCGCTGGGCGCGACCAAGATGATCTGGGCGCCAGGGATCAAGGGCGCGGACATCACCGACTATCACATCGACGCCCTGGCTCGATTCTCGGGGCCGGGACAGGTGCTGATCCAGATCGACGACGAGCTGGATCCCGAGGACCCGTGGTCCGCCGCCGCGCATCAGACCCTGGGCATTCTTGAACAGGCCACGGACGCGCGCGGTCGTGCGCTGGAGATCACCCGCCTGCCGGAACCGATCGACATTCGCGGGACGGGGGACGACTTCGTGTCCAGCTACGTCAACTACTACGTCTGCAACGGGGCGGTGATCGCGCCGCAGTTCGGCGACCGTCGCGCCGACGCCGAGGCGCGCGAGATTATCGCGGCCCTCTATCCGGGGCGCGAGGTCGTGCAGTTGAACATCGACGCCCTGGGCGCATCCGGCGGCGGCATCCACTGCGCCACGCAGCAGCAGCCGGCCTGACCCGAACGGTCAGGCCGCGCCGCCGATGGCGGCTTATTGAGCCAGCGTATCCAGCCGTCCGCGCAGCATCTGCACCATGGCGGAGAAGTCCTTGCCGCCGTAGCCGAGGCCGTTGAACAGGGCGTAGAGGGCCTCGGCCTGGGCGCCCAGCGGGGTCGTGGCGCCCGCCTTGGCGGCGGCGTCCTGGGCCAGTTTCAGATCCTTCAGCATCATGGCGGTGGCGAAGCCGCCTTCGTAGTCGCGGTTCGACGGGGCGGTCGGCACCGGGCCGGCCCAGGGGTAGTAGTTGCTGACGCTCCAGCACTGGCCCGAGGACTTGGAGGCGATCTCGAAGAAGCGTTCCGGCTCCAGACCCAGCTTCTCGGCCAGGGCGATGGCCTCGCATGTGCCGACCATGGAGATGCCCAGCAGCATGTTGTTGCAAATCTTGGCGGCCTGCCCTGCGCCGTGGTCGCCGGCGCGAATGGTGATGCGGCTCATGGGGTCCAGCGCCGGCTCGACGCGGGCGAAGTCGGCCTCGTCGCAGCCGACCATGAAGGCCAGGGTGCCGGCGTCGGCGGCGGCGGTGCCGCCCGAGACGGGGGCGTCGGCGAAGGCGTAACCCGCCTCCTTGGCCAGACCGGCGACCTTGCGCGCCGTCTCCACGTCAATGGTCGAGCAGTCCAGCAGCAGGGCGCTGGCCGGGGCCACGCCGATGATCTGTTCCGAATAGACGCTGAGCACGTGCGGGCCAGCGGGCAGCATGGTGATGACCACCTCGGCGTCCTTCACCGCCTCGGCGACCGAGGCGACCGTGCGGCACCCGGCCTCGGCGGCGCGTTCCAGCGCGGCGGGCGACAGGTCGAAGGCGGCGACGTCATGCCCGGCCTTGGCCTGATTGGCGGCCATGCCGCCGCCCATGTTGCCGAGACCGATGAAGGCGATGCGAGTCATCTGAAGCGTTTCCCTTATGGATTTTGCGGCAGGGTTAGCGCCCCCCGCTCCGCTTCGCCAGTCACCAAATCGAGACGGTTCAGCCCGGCTTTCTGAACCGCAGCATGAACTGGCTGGTGTGGCCGCGAACGGCGGGATCGAAGACATTGGCGGTCAGCGGATCGTCGGTCCGCACCAGCAGATCGCTGGCGCCGTCCAGCACGAAGCCCGCCGCCTCGACCTCGCGCCGCACCTGATCCACGTCGATGCGGTGCAGGGTGTCAGGCGCATAGGGCCCCGCCCCTGTCGCAGCGGCGTGGTCGATGATGACGTAGAGTCCGCCGGGCTTCAGCGCCCGATAGGCCGCGGCATTGACCTTGTCCGCCGTATCCTCGGGGAAGGCCGCCAAATGCAGGTCGTGATAGTTCTGGGCGGTGAAGATCAGGTCCAGGCCGCGCGGCCAGGCCGGATCGCCGATCGACCCGCTAAGCGCCTTGACGTTCTCCAGAGCAGCGGCGGCGGCCAGGGCCTCGGCGTAGCTGGCCTGAAAGCCGATGAACTCGGCCGGTTGCCAGGCGACGACCTGCCCCTCCGGGCCGACGGCGGCCGAGAACAGGCGGGTGAAGTAGCCGCCGCCCATGATCATGTCGCCGATCTTCTGACCCGGCTCGACCTGGGCGAAGGCCAGGGTGTCGGCGGCGTGGCGGGCCGCGTCGCGGTCCGTGTCGGCGGCGGTACGGATCGGGCTGGTCAGGGCGGCTTCGTATGTGTCCGACGCGCTCTGTGCCGACGCCCCCGAGACGAAGATCAGGGGCGCCGCCGTCGCCAGTGAGGTGGCAAGGATGAAAGCAAGGAAGGAACGCACGGCTACTCCTCCTGTGATTTCAGCCGGTTCAGCCCGGCTTTCTGAAGCGATAGACAAACTGGTCGGTCTTGCCGCGAATGGCCTCGTCAAAGACGTTCAACGTGTGGTCGTCCGCCGGGTTCGCAACGGCCGAGGTCTCGCCGTCGAAGACGAAGCCGGCGGCCTCGACCTCGCGGCGCAGTTGGGCGCCCTCGATGCGGTGCAGGGTCTCGACGGCGGTGTTGCCGGCGCCGGGCGCGGCCTGATGGTCGATGACCACGAACAGGCCGCCGGGCTTCAGCGCCTTGAAGATGTCGCCGTTCATTTTCGTCACGTCCACGCCGAACCGGGGGATGTGGAAGTCGTGGTATTCCTGGCTCATGAAGACCACGTCCAGCGGCGCGTCGAAGGTCATGGCGTCCAGGTCGCCGTTGACGCGGCTGACGTTGGGATAGGCGGCGACCAAGGCGTCGGCGCGCGGGTTCTCGCGTTCAGCGGTCTTGTTCGGCACGAAGGCGTAGACGTGACCGCCCTCGCCCACGACGCGCGCAAACAGGCGGGTGAAGTAGCCCGCGCCGGGGCGGATGTCGGCGACGCGCTGGCCTGGCTGGATCTGAGCGAAGGCGAGGATTTCGGCGGGATGCCGCAGCGGGTCGCGGGCGACCTCGTCGGCGGGGCGGAGCGGATCGGCGACGGCGCTCTGATAGGCGGCGGGCGCGGCGTTCTGGGCCAGAACCGGCGAAGCGGCGGCGACCAGCAGGGCCGACAGGGCGGCGGCGAGCAGACGGGACTTCATGGGGCTACCTCCGGGAAAGCTGGGCCGCATAAGGCGCGCGTCCGGAGCCGCTGGCAAGCGGCTCCGGACAGGAGGGATCAACCCGCCATCGACGTGGCCGACTGCTTCTCCTTCAGCGTCACCAGTTCCTCCGCCATGGTCGGGTGGACGGCGCAGGTGGCGTCCCACTGGGCCTTGGTCAGGCCCGCCTTCACGGCAATGGCGGCCAGCTGGATCATCTCGGGGCTTTCCGGGCCGACGACGTGGACGCCGACGACGCGCTGGCTGTCGGCGTCGACCACCAGCTTCATCAGCACCCGCTCGTCCGAGCCGGTGAAGGCGTACTTCATCGGCCGGAAGCGGGTCACATAGACATCGACGCCATTCGTGCAGGCGCGGCGAGCCTCGTGTTCAGTCAGGCCGACGACGCCGACCGGCGGCTGGCTGAAGACGGCGGTGGCGACGGCTTCATAGTCGAAGTGCTGCGGGTTGTTCTTGTAGACCGTCTCGTGGAAGGCGACGGCCTCGCGGATGGCGACCGGCGTCAGGTTCATCCGGTCGGTCACGTCGCCGATGGCCCAGATGTTGTCCGCCGAGGTCCTGGAATACGGATCGACGGCGATGGCGCCCTCGTCGTTCAGTTCGACGCCCGCGTTCTCCAGGCCCAGCCCCTTGACGTAGGGGACCCGGCCGGTGGCGAACATGACCACGTCGGTTTCCAGCGTCATGCCGTTGCCCAGGTGGTTGACCAGGCCGCTTTCGGTCTTCTCGATCGACGCGTGCTGGCAGCCCAGGATGACCTTGATCCCGCGCTTCTCGATCTCGCCCGCCAGATGGGCGCGCACATCGTCGTCAAAGCCGCGCAGGATGTTCGGGCCGCGATAGATCAGGGTGGTCTCGACGCCCAGACCGGCGAAGATGCCCGCGAACTCGACGGCGATGTAGCCGCCGCCCGCGATCAGGATACGCTTGGGCAGTTCCGGCAGGTGGAAGGCTTCTTCGGACGTGATGGCGTGCTCGACGCCCGGCAGTTCCTCGGGCTTCCACGGACGGCCGCCGGTGGCGATCAGGATCTTCTCGGCGGTGAAGGTCTGGTTTTTGCCGACGATCTCGACGGTGTGGGCGTCCTTCATCACGGCGCGGCCGTGGACCAGATCGACGCCCGCCTTGCCCAGGTTGGCGGCGTAGATGCCCGACAGGCGGGCGATCTCGACGTCCTTGGCCTGAAGGAAGGTCGGCCAGTCGAATGTCGCATTGTCGAACGACCACCCATAGCCCTCGGCGATCTCCAGCGCATGGCTGACTTCCGAGGCCATGACCATGAACTTCTTGGGCACGCAGCCGCGGATGACGCAGGTGCCGCCGACGCGATATTCCTCGGCCACGGCCACCTTCTTGCCGCCCAGAGCCGTCAGCCGCGCGGCGCGCACCCCGCCCGAACCGGCGCCGATGACGAAGAGGTCGTAGTCGTATTGGGTCATGAGAAACTCCGCGCCGCAGGCCCCGGCGACGCTGCATGGCATGTGTAACGAGAAGTCGTGCCGGACGGCGACTGCCGTCCAGTTAGGCGGCGTGTGGACGACAGACAAGCCACGGGCACCGCGCCCGCACACACGCGGACGATTTGACGCTTGGCGCCTCGCAACCCTACATTCAGAGAACATCGATAACCCGAACGGAGACTCGCTATGATTGCGCTCACCCTGGCTGCACTGCTGTCAGCGACCCCTGTTCAGGACGCGCCCGCCACCAGGGCAACGCCGGCAGCCGAGGAATCGCCCGTCCGCCTTGAGGACGTCGAAGTCTCGGGACGCACCCTGGATGACATGATCAATAATTTCGTCGGCTCCGTCGCGGCCCCCAACCCAAATCGGAGTCTGGCGCGGTGGCGCGGCGGAATTTGCATCGGCGCCGCCAATTTCGATCCTGAAACCGCCCAGTATCTGGTGGACCGGATATCCACCGTGGCCAGCGATCTTGACCTGAGGGCCGGCGCTCCAGGCTGCACACCAAACGTAATTGTAATCGCCGCCAGCGACGCCGACGCCTTTTCACAAACGCTGGCCCAACGGTACGAGCGTGTCTTGCGGGTCAACGGCGTGGGCATGGACCGTGGCCGCGCCGCCTTCGCGGAGTTTCAGTCGTCCGACCGGCCGGTGCGATGGTGGCAGGTCAGCATGCCTGTGAATGCCGATACCGGCGAACGCGCCACCCGTATCCTGGGCGAGTGCGAAGGGACCTGTGGCGGCGGTAGCGCCGGCGGCGATATCTATTCCTACGCCCCGACCACAAAGGTCACAGCCTCACGTCTGAGTACGCAAATCGTCGACGACATTTTCAGAACCGTTGTCGTCGTGGACACCCGCCAACTGGCAAACGTGCAGACCCAGCAACTGGCTGACTATATCGCCATGGTCACCTTCGCACAGATCGATCCTAACGCGGACACCAGCCGCTATGCGTCGATCCTGAACGTCTTCGATGAGCCCGACAGCGTCACGAGCCTCACCGAATGGGACAAGGCCTATCTGACGGGACTCTACAAGACTGAGCGGACCCGCAAGAATCTCAGTTCGGCGCGCACCGAGATCGCCTCATCGATCCGACGCGCCCACGAACGCCTGCGCACCGAAGAGCAGTCTGAGGACTAGCCCGCAAGCGGGGCCTAGGGATTGAGCGTCTCCACGCCCTCGTCCGTGCCGATGACAGCCAGGTCGGTGAGGTCCAGGAAGAGGCCGTGCTCGACCACGCCGGTCAGGCTCTTGAGGTCGGCGGCGAGGCGGGCCGGGTCGTTGATGACCTTGCAGGCCGCGTCGTAGATCAGGTTGCCGCCGTCGGTACGGATCAGGCCGCGGTCGGCCTGACGGACGCGGGCGGGCATGGGGATGTCATGGTCGGCCAGGACGTCGGCGATGCGGTTAGCCGTGGTCTTGTGGCCGAAGGCGACGACCTCGATCGGCAGGGGGAAGGTTCCCAGCGCCGGAACCACCTTGGCTGCGTCGGCGATGCAGATGCAGCGTCCGGACGCCTCCCACACCAGCTTCTCGCGCAGCAGAGCCGCGCCGCCGCCCTTGATGAGGGCCAGGCCTGGGCCGATCTCGTCGGCGCCGTCGACGGTCAGATCGATGCGGGGGGTGTCCTCCAGCGTCGACAGGGTCAGGCCCAGTTCGCGCGCCAGATCAGCGGTGCGTTCCGACGTGGGGACGCAGCGCAGGTCCGGCAGGTTGCGCGCCGCCAGGGCCTTGACGAACCAGGCGGCGGTGGAGCCGGTGCCCAGCCCGACCACCATGCCGGCCTCGACGTAGGCGGCGGCGGCTTCGCCGGCGTTCTTCTTCTGCTGATCGCTCATTGGGATTTCGCCGCCTTCTTTGCGCGCATCGTGTCCATGAAGCGGGCGGCCCAGCCCGGCTTGGTCGCCTGTTCGGCGCGGCCCAAGGCCAGATCGCCCGGCGCGACGTCTTTCGTGACCACGGACCCGGAGCCGACCATGGCGCCCGCGCCGATGGTCACTGGCGCGACCAGCGACGAGTTGGAGCCGACGAAGGCCCCCTCGCCCACCGTGGTGCGGTGTTTAAAGAAGCCGTCGTAGTTACAGAAGATGGTGCCCGCGCCGATGTTGGCTTTCGCCCCCACATGGCCGTCGCCCAAATAGGCCAGATGGTTGGCCTTGGCGCCCGCCTCCATGCGGACGTTCTTGACCTCGACGAAGTTGCCGATCTTGACCCCCTCGCCCAGGTCCGCGCCGGGGCGCAGGCGGGCGTAGGGGCCGACCTCGGCCTTGCTGGCGGCCCTGGCGCCCTCGATGTGGCTGAAGCTGCGGATGCGCGCGCCCTCGGCCACGACCGCGCCGGGGCCGAAAACGACGAAGGGCTCGATGGTCGTGCCGGCGCCAACTTCAGTGTCCCAGGCGAAGTGGACGGTGTCAGGGGCCGACATGGTGACGCCCGCCGCCAGGAAGTGCTCACGCTGGGTCTGCTGGAACAGGGCCTCGGCCTGGGCCAGTTCGGACTGGGCGTTGACGCCCATGACCGAGTCTTCGGCGGCGAAGACGGCGCGGGTCGGGGCGCCGCGTTTGCGGGCCAGCTCGACCACGTCGGTCAGGTAGTATTCGCCCTTGGCGTTGTCGTTCTTCACCTCGGCCAGCAGGTCGAACAGCAGGCCGACCGGGGCGGCCATGACGCCGGAGTTGCAGGCGGTGACGGCCAGAACCTCGGCTGAGGCCTCCTTGGCCTCGGTGATGGCCAACAGGTCGTCGCCTTGCAGGATCAGGCGGCCATAGGCGCCGGGGTCGCGGGCCTCGAAGCCGATGACGGTGACGCCTTCGTGTGTGTCAGCGAAAACCGGCTCGATGTCGGCGGCCTTCAGCAGGGGCACGTCGCCGTAGGTCACGACCACATGGCCGATGAAGTCACCCAAGACGGCCTCAGCGGCGCGCACCGCGTGGCCGGTGCCGAGCGGCGGGTCCTGAACGGCGATGGAGTCTTCGCCGAGACGCTTTTCGACGTGGGCGCGGACCTCCGGCGAATGGCTACCGACCACGACCACGATGCGCTCGCAGCCCAGAGCCTCGGCGGCGTCGATGGCGTGATCCAGCATGGCGCGCTGGCCGACGGGGTGCAGAACCTTGGGCAGCGGCGACTTCATCCGCGTCCCCTGCCCGGCGGCAAGGATAATGGCGGCGCGAGGATGTGGTGCGGTCATGAATCGATCCGGCGGCTTGTCGTCCTGCGCGATCTAGCCCATTGCCGGGGCCTGCGCGAGCCGGGAGACGACATGAGCACTGAACGCGACCTGCAAGGCTGGACCATCGCCTTCGACCTGGACGGGACCCTGGTGGACTCGGCGCCCGATCTGATCGGCACGCTGAACCGGATGCTGGCGCAATATGACCTGCCGCCCGTGCCCATGTCCTCGGCCCGGCATCTGGTCGGGCATGGGGCCATGGCCCTGCTGCGTCACGGCTTCATGGAGGCGGGCGCCGCCTGGGACGAGGCCCATGCGCCCGGCCTGTTCGAGCGCTTCATCGAAGACTATCTGGCCCACATCGCCGACGAGAGCGTCGTGTTTGACGGCGTGGTGCCGGCGCTGGAGCGGCTGGCCGCGCGCGGCGCCATCCTGTGCGTCGCCACCAACAAGCGCACCGACCTGTCCGTCGCCCTGATCGAGGCGCTGGATCTGACCAGGCATTTCGCCTTCATCGCCGGGCCGGACGCGGTCTCGGCCCGCAAGCCCAGCGGGGCGCATATCCGTGAGGCGGTGCAAAAGGCCGGCGGCGATCCGGCGCGGTGCGTCATGGTCGGCGACAGCACCACCGACACCAAGGCGGCCAGCGACGCCGGCGTGGCCTGCATCGTCGTCGGCTTTGGCTACAACGACGTACCGCGCGAGGACCTGGGCGGGGATGTGGTGATCGACCACTACGACGGGTTCGAGGCGGCGCTGGCCGAGGTGATGGCGGGGTAAGCCCCCTTACAGAGAAGGAAAACTAAAAACTCAGACAGAACTTCTCAGCGTCAATCGCTCCCGTTGCGGTTGCCGTCACCTCTTGCGCCAAACACATAGAACGACCGCTCCTCCCCAAAGGTCGTCATGTTTCGTCGCTTCTTCGCTATCCCGCTCTGGCAGCGCACCGCCGCCGGTTTCGCCCTGGGCATCCTTGCCGGCCTGATCCTGCGCGAGCAGGCGACGGTCTGGCTGCAGCCGATCGGCGACGTCTATCTGAACCTGATCCGCATGGTGGTGGCGCCGCTCGTGCTGTTCACCATCGCCAGTTCGATAGCCAAGCTGGGCGAAGGGGTCGGCGCGGTGCGGCTGGGGGTGCGGACCATCGTCTGGTTCGCCATCACCTCCCTGCTGGCGGTTCTGGTCGGCTTTGCGTTCGGTCACATCATCAATCCGGGCGTCGGTCTGGCCGACCTGCCGCTGGGCGAGGTGAAGGAAAGGGTGATCCCGACGCCGCTGCAGGTACTGCTGGGCGTTGTCCCGACCAACCCCTTCGCCTCTCTGGCCGAGGGCAAGGTGCTGCAGATCATCTTCTTCTCGGCCCTGATGGGGGCGGCGCTGGTGGCGTTGGGCGACCGGGCGCAGACGGCGCGCCGGCTGGTGGACGAAGGCGCGGCCCTGGTGTTTCGCATCACCCGCTGGGTGATCCAATTGACGCCGTTCGGGGTGTTCGGCCTGATCGGCTCGGTCGTCGGCGGCTATGGCTGGGAGGCGCTGCTGCCGCTGGGCAAGTTCATCTTCGCCATCTATGCGGCCTGCCTGTTCCACATCCTGATCGTCTATTCGGGCCTGCTGAAGTTGCACGGCCTGAAGATCCGCAGCTTCTTCCGCGGGGCATTTGCGGCCCAGCAGACGGCCTTCGCCACATCATCCTCGCTGGGCACCCTGCCCATCACCCTGCGCCAGACGGTCGAGCGTCTGGGCGTGCCCCAGGCCTATGCCGCCTTCGCCGTGCCTCTGGGCGCCAATGTGAAGATGGACGGCTGCGGGGCCATCTATCCGGCCATCGCCTCGATCTTCATCGCCCAGTATTTCAGCATCGACCTGAGCCTGACCCAGTACGTGCTGATCGGCCTGACGGCGGTGCTGGGGTCGCTGGGCACGGCGGGCGTGCCCGGCACCTCCATCGTCATGCTGACCCTGACCCTGTCGACGGCAGGTCTGCCGCTGGAAGGCATCGGCTACATCGTCGCCATCGACCGGATCATCGACATGATGCGCACCGCCACCAACGTCACCGGCCAGATGCTGGTCCCGGTTCTGGTCGCCAGAGAGGAAGGCATCCTGAACGAGGACATCTACAACGGTCACGTCGCCTGGCTGCCCGGCGATCCCGAAGCGGAAACGCCGGAAGGCGTGCGCGCGGCGGGTATTTGATCAAAGAGGCTTGCCGTCGTCGGAATCGCGGGCTACATCGCGCCTCCCGACGGCCCAAGCCTTTCTGATTTGGTCGTTACTGCGCTGGACGCGTAGCTCAGCGGGAGAGCACCTCGTTCACACCGAGGGGGTCACAGGTTCAATCCCTGTCGCGTCCACCATCCTTTTCCAGCCCATACCCCAATGACGACCCTTTCGGCGTCGACGGCCTGACCGTGCCTATTCGACCCGAAGCAACTGCTTGCCCTGACTGGCGCTGCTGAAGAGGCGCAGAAAGGTTGCGGGGATGGCTTCAAAGCCCTGCTGGATGTCAACACGATAGCGGAGTTGGCCGGCGCGCAGCCAAGCTGTCAGTTCGGCCCTCGCGGCGGGAACATGATCCATGTGGTCCAGCAGGATGAAGCCGCGCATCTCAGCCCTCTGGGCGATCAGGCGCGACAGATTGCGTGGCCCAGGCGCTGGCGTCACGTCGTTGTAGCCAGAGATTGCGCCGCACAGGACGATACGGCCAAAGCGCGCGATGTGGGCGATCCCGGCCTCAAGGGTTTCGCCGCCGACGTTGTCGAAAAACAGATCGATCCCGTTGGGGGCCAGAGCTGCCAGCCGCTCGGCGACATCCCCGTTGCGATAATCGATGGCGGCGTCGGCGCCGTAGTCCTTGACCAGCCAGCGGCATTTCTCGGCGCCGCCTGCGATGCCAATGACGCGCGCCCCCCTCAGCCGCGCGATCTGCACCGCCACGGACCCGACCGCTCCCGCAGCGCCCGAGACCAGGACCGTGTCGCCGGCGCGAAGCCCCCCGACCTGATTCAGACCGACATGGGCGGTCAGGCTGGCCCCGCCGAGCACGCCCAGCGCCTCTTCCGGCGTCACGTCGGGCGCGACGAGGACCGGCGCAGGTTCGCCCCTCAGCGCAACGACAGAATAGTCCTGCCAGCTGAACAGGCCGCGCACCACGGCGCCTTCGGGATAGACGGGATTGCGGGATGCAACCACGCGCGCCGCCGCGCTGCCGCGCACAGGCTCGCCGATGGCGATGGGCGGCATATAGCTGGCGCCCTCGTCCATCCAGCCGCGCTGGGCCGGATCAAAGCCGATCATCAGGGTGCGGATCAGAATTTCACCCGCCGCCAGGTCGGGAACCGGCACAGGGCCGTCGCGGCGCGCGAAATCCTCGACACGCACCTGACCAATCGGACGGCGCGCGAGCACCCATTGGCGATTGATGCGGTCAACGGCAGGCATGGCGCGGCTCCGGCTCGATGGCGATGCGCGCACTATCCGGGTGTCGGCCCGACGCTGCCAGTCGCCCAGCCTCAACACAGCGTTTCCCGCGAGCTGGCTAATCATCGACGCGGAATGACGGATGCTACGGACAAACTGCACCGGGGTCCGTCATGTCCGAAACCGAAGCCCGCCTCGCCCGACTGGAAGCGCAGCTTCAGGCGCTGCAGGACCATGTGGCCGTCTGCCAGGTCATCGCCCGCTACGGCCCTCAGGCCGACACCGCCGATACCCATGAGCGTGGGCTGAAGGTCGGGACGCTGTGGGCCGAGGACGGCGTCTATGAACTGGCCGAAGGTTGGGCGGGTCAGGGGCCGGATGGGATCGCCGGGCTGCTGGACAACGACGTGCACCGCGCCCTGGTCCGCGACGGCGCCGCCCACATTCCCAGTTCGCCCCATGTAACGCTCGACGGCGACCGGGCTACGGCGGTCAACTATTCGCGTGTCTACAAGCATGTGGACGGGGCCTTCGTCGTCTGGCGGGTCTCGGTCAACCACTGGACGCTGGCGCGCACGGACGACGGCTGGAAGGTGCTGCGGCGGGTCAACCGCCTGCTGGACGGCTCCGACGAGGCCCGCGCCGTGCTGCGCACCATCGATCAGGCGGCCTGATCATGGACATGAAGGTCGACGCCCCGGTCCAGACGGATGTCCTGTTCACGCCGCTGACGATCCGTAAGCTGACGCTGGCCAACCGCATCGTCATGTCGCCGATGACGCGCTACTTCTCGCCGGGCGGCGTTCCGGGCGAGGACGTGGCCGCCTATTATCGCCGTCGGGCCGAGGGCGGCGCCGGGCTGATCGTCACCGAGGGCGTGGGCGTGGATCATCCCTCCGCCGTCGACGACCCGGCCATTCCCCACATGCACGGCACGGCCGCGCTGAACGGTTGGCGGCGGGTCGTGTCCGAGGTCCACGCAGCGGGCGGACGCATCTTTCCCCAGTTGTGGCATCAGGGGCCGTTGCGCGATCCGTCACGTTCCCTGCGTCCCGACCTGATCGGCGCGCGGCCCTCGGGACATTGGGGTAGGCCGGGCCACACCTCCTATGGCGACGACTATGTGGACGCCATGCGGGCGCCCACCGAGCCCATGACGACCGCCGAGATCAAGGCCGTGATCGCCGCCTTCGCCGAGGCTGCGCGCAACGCGATGGCGGTCGGTTTCGACGGCATCGCCCTGCACGCCGGGCATGGCTATCTGATCGACAGCTTCCTGTGGGCCGATACCAATCTGAGAACCGACGCCTATGGCGGCGACGCGGCCCGTCGCGCGGCCTTCGGCGCCGAGATCGTGGCGGGGGTGCGGGCCGAGATCGGAAACGCGCCGATCATGTTCCGCTTCTCGCAGCATAAGCAGCAGGACTATGGCGCCCAGCTCGGAAGCACGCCCGACGAACTGGGCGCCCTGCTAAAACCACTGGCCCAGAGCGGCGTCGATCTGTTCGACGCCAGCGGACGACACTTCGACCGCCCCGCCTTCGAAGGCTCGCCTCTGTCGCTGGCGGGCTGGACGCGCCGCCTGACGGGCAAACCTACCGTGGCCATCGGCGGCATCGGCCTGGGCAATGGTCTGGGCGAAACCCTGAGCGGCAGCAGCGAGACGAAACCGCTCGACAATCTGGACGCTGTGCGCGACGCCATCGCGCGCGGCGAGTTCGATCTTGCGGGCGTGGGCCGCGCCATCCTGAACGACCCGCAGTGGCCGCAGCGGGTCAGAACAGGCCAGCCCGCCCTGCCCTTCGACCGCGCCAACCTGCGCCGTCTGGCCTGACCAAGAGAAACGGCGCCGCCCAGAAGGGCGACGCCGTCTGTTCGTCTGCGGTCGCGGCTCAGGCGTAGCCGAGCGTGGCCTTGACCTCGAGGAACTCCGCGAAGGCGTGATCGCCCCATTCGCGGCCGTTGCCCGACTGCTTGAAGCCGCCGAAGGGCGCCATCAGGTCCGGCCCGGCGCCGTTGAGGATCACCTGACCGGCGCGCAACTGACGCGCGACCTTGCGCGCCCGGTCGATGTCGCCCGACTGCACATAGGCGGCCAGGCCGTAGACGGTATCGTTGGCCATCGCGACCGCCTCGTCCTCGCTGTCATAGGGAATGATCGACAGGACGGGGCCGAAGATCTCCTCGCGCGCGATGGTCGCGTCCGGGTCTACGTCGGCGAAGACGGTGGGCTTGACGAAATAGCCGGCGGTCAGACCCTCGGGGCGGCCGACGCCGCCCGTAACCAGGGTCGCGCCCTCTTCGATCCCCTTGGCGATCAGGCTCTGGATCTTGTTCCACTGCACGTCCGACACCACCGGCCCCAGGGTGACGTCGCCGGTCGGATCACCGACGGTCAGCCCCTCGGCCGCGGCCTTGGCGGCGGCCTTGGCCTCGTCCATGCGGGCGCGGGGGACCAGCATCCGCGTGGGGGCGTTACACGACTGGCCGCTGTTGTTCATGATGCGGGCCACGCCCGCCGCCACAGCCGCCGTAATGTCGGCGTCGTCCAGAATGATGTTGGCCGACTTGCCGCCCAGTTCCTGATGCACGCGCTTGATGGTGGGGGCGGCGTTCCGGGCCACCTCGACGCCTGCGCGGGTCGAGCCGGTGAAGCTGACCATGTCCACGCCGGAGTGGCTGGACAGGGCCGCGCCGACACCCGGCCCGTCGCCGTTGATCATGTTGAACACGCCCGCAGGGACGCCCGCCGCGTCCATTATCTCGGCCCACAGAAGACCCGACAGGGGCGCGACCTCGGACGGCTTCAGCACCATGGTGCAGCCGACGGCCAAAGCCGGGGCGACCTTGCAGCCGATCTGGTTCGACGGCCAGTTCCACGGGGTAATGAAGGCGCAGACGCCGATCGGCTCGCGGCTGATCAGGGTAGCGCCGCGCGGCGCCTCCTCGAAGGCGTAGTCCTTGAGCACCGCAATCGCCGTGCTCAAGTGGGCCACGCCCATATAGGCTTGGGCGTTGCGCGCCAGAGCGGCGGGGGCCCCCATCTCGGCGGTGATGGCCCGGGCCATCTCGTCCTGACGGCGGACATACTCAGCCAGGATGGCTTCCAGCAGGTCAATCCGCTCCTGCCTTGAGGTGCGGCTGAAGCTGGCGAATGCGCGCTGCGCCGCCTGGACCGCCCGGTCCACGTCCTCGGCTGCACCCAGACTGATGCGAGCGATCGGCTGCTCGGTCGCCGGATTGATGACGTCCAGCGTGCGCGGCGCCACGGGATCGACCCAGGCGCCGTCGATGTAGAATTTCAGATGGTCGGTCATGGCGTCTCCAGAGACGGTGAAATCGGTCAGGTCGGTTACAGGGCGACGCTCTTCATCGGCGTAGCACGGTCGGCCAGCCGCTCACGACAAACCGGCGTGCGGCGGCCGATCAACTGGCGTCCGACCAGAAATTCCCCGGGCGCGTTGACGGCCTCGACCGCCCGGATCACGTCACCGGCCATGTGGAACAGGGCGAAGCCCGGCGCGCCGGGATCGCCGCGCACGACCATGTCGTCACAGCCGACCGGCACGCCCGCGATCTGCAGCTTGAGATCATACTGGTCCGACCAGAACCATGGCGTCTCGGGCTCCGGCGCCGGGCGGCCGGTGATGGCGGCAGCGGCCTGACGGGCCTGCTCCAGTGCATTGGGCACGCTTTCCAGCCGCATGACCGTGTCATAGAGCGGCATAGGACGCCGGGTCACATCGCCGATGGCGAAGATCGCCGGATCGCTGGTCCGCGCCGCCAGATCGACCAGGATCCCGTCCTGACAGTCCAGCCCCGCCGCCCGCGCCAGTTCGTCGTTGGGCACGGCCCCGACCCCGACCAGAACCACGTCGCAATCCAGCACAGAACCATCGGCCAAACGCACGCCCCTGACCCGACCGTCCTCGCCGATCAGACGTTCGACCGCGGCGTCGAGAATGAAATGCACCCCGCGTTCCCGGTGATAGTCCTGGAAGAAGCGCGACAGGACGGGACAGGCCACGCGGGCCAGAATCCGGCTCTCGCGTTCCAGAATGACGACCTCGGCGCCGAGCGCCCGCGCGGACGCCGCCGCCTCCAGCCCGACATAGCCGCCACCGATCACCGCCAGCCGCTTCACGCGGTGACGCTGCGACGACAGCGCCGCCTTCAACGCCTCGGCGTCGGCGGCGGTGCGCAGGACCATGACGCCGTTCAGATCGGCGCCTTCGATCGGCAGCAGACGCGCCCGCGCGCCGGTGGCCAGGATCAGATGGTCATAGGGGATGGTTTCGCCGTCGCTCAGGCGCACCGCCCGCGTGGCGCGGTCGAGGGCTGCGACCGTCTGCGACAGGCGCAGGTCGACGCCGTTGTCGGCGTACCATTCCGGGGCCTTGAGCCGCAGGCTGTCGCCGTCGGCCTCGCCTTTCAGCCAGGCCTTGGACAGGGGCGGTCTTTGGTAGGGGCCCAGCGGCTCGTCGCCGATCAGGATGACGGCGCCCGCATGGCCGTACTGACGCAACAGGGCGGCGGCGGTCCCGCCGGCGTGTCCGGCGCCGACGATGACGATAGGCGCGCTGTCGCTCATGGGTCTGATTCTACTGGGAATATCAGTGACTCGATCAGGAGACCGGCGGCGCTGACGCCACCGATCCCCCATCGCGTTTTCGGCCTAGAACTTCACGCTGGCCTGTAGACCCAGGCTGCGCGGGTCGCCCCACTGACGCAGGGTGAACAGGGTCAGGTTGATGCCCGACACCCAGTACTCCTCGTCCAGCAAGTTCTTGCCCCACAGCGAGATCTCGGCCGTGCGCCCGTCGCCGATATTGATGTCGCTAAGCGAGATGCGGCCGTCCAGCAAGCCATAGGCCTTGCGATAGGACAGCGGGTCGCCGGTGATGCCGCCCTCCTGCCGGTCACGCCAGTTGTAGTTCAGGCTGGCGACGAACTCGCCGCCCGCCAGACCCGGCCAGCGATAGTCGACCCCCAGGGTGTAGTTGTGCCTGGGGATCAGCGGGAAGACATAGGTGTCGGTGACGTCCTGGCCCGAGGGCAGGATGAACTCGTCATACTCGGCCTTGGTGTAGCCGTAGCCGAAGTTGATCCGCAGGTTGTCGACCGGACGCACCGTGCCCTCCAGCTCGACGCCCGACATATGGGCCTTGCCGGCGTTGATGATGGTGGTCGTCACCAGCGACGGCACGAAAACACCCGCCTGGAAGTCCTTGTAATCACTATAATAGATAGATGCCGACAGGTTCAGACGGCGATCGAACCACTGCCCCTTGGTGCCGATCTCATAGGCCGTCAGCTTTTCAGGATTATAGGGCGTCATGAAGCTGGCGTTGGTCGCTGCCACGTCGTTGTTGCCGCCGCTCTTGAAGCCCGTGGCCACGCGGCCATAGACGTTCCAGTCGTCAGCCAGCTTCCACGACACGTTGAACTCGGGCGTGAACTCGGACCACGAACCGTCCGCCGTCAGCGGGATCAGATCGGACGGGCCGATGTTGCCCGGTCCCGGGAGGGCGCCGAGGGCCGGACCGCCGCTGCGCGTGATCGGATTGCCGGCGGCGTCACGCTTGAACACCCCCGAGCCCGGCGCCGCCGGATTGGCGAGATAGGCCGAGTAGCTCTGGCTGAGCGAGGTCGCCGACTTCTCGTCCTTGTTGATGCGGCCACCCAAGGTCAGGCTGAGCCGCTCGTCGAAGGCGGTCGGAGTCCAGGTCACCTGGCCGTAGGCGGCGACCGAGGTGTTGTCGGCCGAGCGCTCCTGCAGATCGTACTTGTTGCCGCCGAACTGGAAATTCCAGCGCGGGTTGAAGACGCCGTACTCTTCCTTGAAGCCAAACAGACCGAAGGTGTACTTCACCGGCCCGTTTGCGCCGATCAGCTGCAGCTCCTGCGACCACTGCTCGTAGTTGTTGTTGAGCGTGAAGTGCATCAGGTCGACGCCCGTCCCGTCGAAATCGGTCTGGCTACGCGACTTCATGCTGCGATAGGCCGAGATCGACTTGATGGTGATATCGCCGAAGAAGGGCACGGCGTCGGCGTTGTACTCGGCCGTCAGCGAGTGACCCTTGACGAAGAAATCGCTGCGATTGGAGTAGTCGTTGGCGATGCCATCCGGCCGCGTCGTGTGGATGGCGTTCTGGATATAGGGATAGAGGGACGCATACATCTGGCCCGGTCCAATCAGGCCCGGCGCACTGATCGCCAGCATGGCCGGCGAACTGCGGCTCGAGGTGTCGTCATAGCCGTAGGCGACCTTGATGTCCTCGGTCGGCCGCCAGACCACGTCCAGACGGCCCGCCTGCTGGTTCTGCTCACCGAAGGTCGAGAAACGGGCGTTGGGATGCGTGTTGTCGAAGAAGCCGTCGCGGGTGCGGCCCGAATAGGCCAGCTTGACGTCAAAGGCGCCGATGCCCTGACCGATCTCGCCGATGCGCGGCAGATCCAGCGACAGGCGCTGTTCGAACAGGTCGGCGCTGCCCACGCCCAGCATGAACTTGCCGCCGAACTGGCCAGTCGGCTGGCGCGTGACCAGGTTGACGGCGCCGCCGATGGTGTTCTTGCCGTACAGGGTCCCTTGCGGGCCGCGCAGCACTTCGACCCGCTCCAGGTCGACGGTGTCGAAGGCGGCGCCGGTCGACTTCGCGATCGGCACGCCGTCGATGTACATGCCGACGGGCTGGTCGCGGCCCAGACTGGTGTCCGCCGAGGGGGCCAGGCCGCGCATCGAGATCAACGGCCCGAAGGCGCCGCCGACCGTCTGGTTGATCTGGATATTGGGCACATAGCCGCTGATGGCGGAAATATCGGCCACCCCGGCGCGCTGCAGCGCCTCGCCGCCCAGGCTCGAAACCGACAGCGGCACGTCGATCAGGCGTTCCTCGCGGCGCTGCGCCGTGACGACCACGTCGTCGATGCTGGTGGCCTGTTCGGTCGCTGCTGCCTCTTGAGCCATGGCCATCACGGGCCAGGCGCCGGCCAGAGCGGTGCTCGCCAGCAGGATGGTCGCGGTGCGAGTCATGCGTCGTGTCATCTAACCCTCCCTAAATAGCCCATGACCTTTTCGGTCTAATTGGCTGTTTTTATTTGTTTTTATAAACGCCACTGTGGACCGACGGCGAGGAACGAGCCCCCTCCTCCTCGCCGCCGATTGTTTGTTGATGGTCTAGGCGCCGAAGCCCACGGGTTCAGCACGGGCCAGGATGCTGTCGGTGCGTCGGCGGATGTTGTTGTCGATCCGCTCGCTTTCCGGCAGCAGCCAGAACAGGCCGCTTGCCACGCCGTCCAGGGCGAAGTTGGCCACTTCCTCCGGCTCGGTCACCGGGACCCCGCCATTCTGCTGGGCCAACTCGGCCATCGACTTGCCCGCCGGTTGCGGACTGGCCGGATCGACGTAGTCCGCAGGCCGGGCCGAGCGCATCAGATTGGTGTTGACCAGATGCGGGCCGGGGAACAACAGCGCCGCCTTCACCTTGGCGTCCTGGGCCTTGAGCTGATGGTGAAGCACCTCCGTCAGGCTCGTCACCGCCGCCTTGGTCGAGGCGTATACGGGCGTTCGCGCCGAAGGCACCAGTCCGCCGTTGCCCGAGGTTGTGTTGACGACATAGCCGTGCTCGCCCCCCGCCAGCATCCGGGGCACGAAGGCCCGGATGCCGTGGACCACGCCCATGACGTGGATGTTGTGGCCCCACTCCCAGTCCTTGAGCGCCAGGGTCCAGATCGGCTCCCGGAAATCACCCAGGCCGACGCCGGCGTTGTTGAACAGCAGATGGACCGCGCCATGGCGGGCATAGGCCTGATCGGCCAGGGCCTCGACGGACTCCTGCTTCATCACATCGGCGACGATGCCGACGACGTCGCCCCCCTTGGCGCGCAGTTCAGCCGCGGTGGCTTCCAGCGCCTCGGCGTTGATGTCGCTGAGGACAACCTTGGCGCCCCGCTCGATCAGGGCTTCGCCCAGAGCGCGGCCTACGCCGCTGGCGCCGCCGGTGACGACGGCGACCTTCCCCGTCAGATCACGCATCCTGAAGCGCCGCCTCCGAAGCGAGCGCAATCTCGATGCCGCCGGTAGGGTTTTCGTCGTAGCGGCCGAACCAGAAGGGCTGCAGCCACTCGCCCGGCACCTTCTCCAGGATCTCGCCGCCCGTGACGCTGCGGCCTTCCGAATATTCCATCTTCAGCAGCTTGCGCACCGGCACGTCGACCAAGGGGTCACAGGCGGATTCGCGCAGGGTGACTTTTCCGCCGTTGACCACGTGGTGCATGTCCCAGTCGCGATCCCAGTTCAGTTGGGTCAGGAAGACATCGCCGTCGAAGCCGAAGCCGTTGTCGATACCCGGCATCCCCTTGTAGCAGAACAGGTTCTCGGTGAACTTCTTGGCGCCCAGGCTGTCGCCGATCTTGCCTTCCAGCTCGACGAAGGCGACGCCGTTGCGGGTGCAGGTGACGTGCAGACTGTCGCCGTTCTTGGTGAACTGGACGTCGGCGATCTTCTTAGGCTCGCCGAAGCGCTCACGGCCACCGATGACGACGAACTCGCCGCCCATGGGCATGGCCAGGACGTACCAGCCGACCTTGCCCTTGTAAGCGGACTCCACGCCGACCGTCATGGCCGCGGAAACGACCAGCTTGTCGGGCGTCGGACGCATTTCGACATAGGAGAACTGGATCAGGATCTTGGAGGCGGCGGTCGGCTCCAGCGGCTTGGGCAGCAGGGCCGCCACGATCTCGGGATCGGTCTCATAGAAGGCGCGCAGGGTCTGCACGGTGTTCTTGAGCCCGCCGCCCGAGGCGCGCGCCTCCATGGCGGCCTTGAGTTTATTCACGTCCTGAACGTAGCGAAGCTTGGCCAACGTCGTCTCTCCCAGTCGTTTTTTATGTGATGTGGACGAGAGCGGCGCGAAGGCAGCCGCTCCCGGTCGTTGTCAGGCGGCGGCCTTGATGAAGCTGGCCTTCTGCGGACCGATGCGGGCCGCGATGGCGTTCAGCGCCTTCTCATCCAGGTCGTAGACTTCCAGCGCATTGCCCGCGAACATCCTGGAAATGTCGTGTTCCGGCAGGCCGCCCAGGCTGGCGATCATCTTGGGCAGGGTGTGCGGCCAGGTGCCCTCGGGGTGCGGATAGTCGGTGCCCCACAGCACCCGGTCGATGCCGATGTTGTAGTAGGACTCGGTCGTTTCCTCGTCCGGCAGGGCCGAACAGCCGACCCAGATGTTGCGCTTGAAGTATTCGCTCGGCTTCAGCGACAGGTTCGAGCGGTGGTCGCCCAGCTTGCCGCTGGTGTGCTTGACCGAGGCGCGGACGTCCATCAGCTCCAACATCCACGGGAACCAGAACTCGCCGCCGGCTTCGGTGAAGGTGACCTTCAGCTTGGGGAACTGCTCGAACACGCCGCCGAAGATCAGCGCCGACATCGGGCGCGTCAGGTAAAAGGCGTATTCCGACAGATAGATGCCAATCCAGCCGGGCTGCGCCGTGTCATAGGCCGGCGCCGCGCCCGAGTGGAAGTTCACGGGCATGTTGTACTCTTGCAGCATGGCCCACACCCGATGGTATTTCGGATGGTTGTAGAAATCGAAGCCCTCCATCAAGGTCGGCAGGACCACGCCCTTCAGGCCGTTCTCCTTGGCCCAGCGGATCTCCTTGAGGTTCTCCTCCATGTCATAGAAGGCCGGGATGATGGCCAGGCCGATGCGGCGCACCGGGTCCATCTGACAGAACTCAGCCATCCAGCGGTTGTGAGCGCGGGCGCCGGCCCATTGCAGGTGAGCGTCCTTCAGGACCGGCCTCAGACCGATGTCGGCGCCAAAGGGCGGGGCGTTCCGCTCGGTGATGCCGTCGGGATAGAGGACCTCGGCGGCGATGCCGTCCTCGTCGAGAATCCGCGTGCGGATGGAGGAATCCCAGGCGCCTTCCATGCCTTCGCCCGCGGCGGCGCGCCACTTGTTGTTGAAGTCGTCGAGCAGGAAGTTCTTTTCGTGCTGTTCGCGCGCAGCGATTTCCTTGGCGATGCGAATATCGAATTCGGCCCGATACTGCGGATCGAGATACTCGCGATACCTCTCCGGCGGCAGACCAGCGTGACCATCAGAAGAAATTACCAGATACCGATCCACGGAACACTCCCACGTTTCTTTGACGGTTGAGAACTCATCTGTTCGTCAGCCGATTTTTTAATCTTGATGGAACGATTATTACCCGCCTCTCGTCGACAACAAGCGCGTGGACACAGACGGTTTATCCGCATCAGGAAACAATCGAAGTCCGCGCCAGATCGGCCTCACCGCGCCGCAGCGAGGCGTTCTTCCAGGCATAGAGCGCCAGCCCGGCCATGACGGCGCAGTTCAGAACAAAGGGCGCCGCAGGTGCGAACTCATACAGCAGCACGCCGACCACGGGGGTGACGACGATGGCTGCCCCCGACAGGCTCGAGACCATGCCCGCCACAAGGCCCTGCTGATCTGCGCGGGCCGCCAGCGACGCCCCCGCCGTAAAGCCTGGTCGGCAGAAGCTGAAGCCCAGGGTCAGCACGACATAGCCCAAGGTCAGCAGCCAGATCCCGTCCGCGAAGACGGTGATCAGATTGCCCGCCAGCGCCAGAAGCGCCCCGACGCGCAACAGCTGTCGCGGCGACATCTTCAGCCACGGGATCAGCACCCACTGGCCGACCAGGCCAGCGACCGCTCCCGCCGCCATGCCGATGCCGATGAAGCGTTGGGCCTCGGCCGCCGGCAGGGCCATGGAGTCCATGATGACGAATCCCAGGGTATAGACATTGATCGCCTGGGCGCAGGCCGACAACAGGCCGTACCAGAGATAGGGCCCGATATTCCTGTCGCGCCAGACCGCGAAGCCCGGCTTTTCAGACGCCGCCTTGCCCGCCGCCCTCGCCCTCAAGGCCGCCTCGCGCACGGCGGCAGACGGACGATCCGACGGGATCACCACCGCCACGGCGACCCAGATCGCCGCGGCGATCAGGGCGAAGACCACCATGGGCCCGGCCAGGCCGAGGAAGCCGAACACCAGCAGCGGCGACACCGCCGGGCCGATGATGGTGCCCATGCCCAGGGCCCCGGCCAGGGCTGACAGGGCGGCGGTCCGGTCCTTTTCGGACGTGCGTTCTGCCACATAGGCCTGGCTGGACGAGGCGGTCGCCGAGCCCAACAGGCCGAAGACGCCCCGGATCGCCGCAAAGGCCAGAAAGACCACGATCGGGGCCATCAGGGCCTGCAAACCGGCCCAGACCACTACCGCGCAGCCCAGCATGGAAAAGACGAAGCCGCCGAGGCCCAGCATCATCATCGGCTTGCGGCCGCTGATGTCCGACACCTTGGCCCAGTGCGGGGCGGTGATCGCCCAGAACAGGGCCGACAGTGAAAAGACCGCCGCGATCAGATGGTCGGAGATGCCGATGGCCCGGCCGATCGCGGGCATGACGGAGATCAGCCCCAGATTGCCCACGGCCATGGCCATCGACACCACGAAGATCAGAGAAAACACTGGCTTGGACAGGCTCTGCTCGCCCGTCAGGGGCGCGGCGGCGGCGTTGCGAAGTCTCTGAAGCACACTGGTCTCCCGCGCGGCGACCTTATGATGGTCGCGGGCGGACCAAGGCCGCCGGTCGGGAAAATAGAACCCAGGCAAACCGCGACGATAAGGCACGGATCGCGACCAGAGTGTTTCGTCTGCGGCCCTATTTCGGGTCCCGCGCAGATTGTCTTCGGACACAAACAATCCGTTCCTTCGGGGACCCTTCACCCTCTCCAGCCCGTCTCATAGCGTCGTGACAGGAACCAATCTTCCCTGCTTCACGGAGTGTCACGGCGTGCTGGACAAACGGCTGGATCTGGATGGCTTCGTCGCCAGCCTGCGCGACGGAATGACGATCGGAATCGGCGGCTGGGCGACGCGTCGCAAGCCCATGGCCCTCGTGCGCGCCATCGCGCGCTCCAACCTTAAAGACCTGACCATCGTCGGCTACGGCGGTCCCGATGTCGGGACTCTGGTGGCGTCGGGCAAGGTGAAGAAGCTGATCTTCGGCTTTGTTTCTCTGGATCATTTCCCGCTGGACCCGCACTTCCGCGCCGCGCGGCAGGCGGGCGCCCTGGAGATCATGGAGCTGGACGAGGGCCTGCTGCACTGGGGCCTGCGCGCCGCCGCCATGCGCCTGCCCTTCCTGCCCGCCAACTTCGGCCTGGCCACCGACATCCCCTCGCAGGGGATCAAGACGATCCGCTCGCCCTACGACGACGGCCAGACCCTGCTGGCCATGCCGGCGATCAAGCTGGACGCCGCCATCATGCACGTCCACCGCGCCGATCAGGCCGGCAACACTCTGATCTTCAGCCCCGATCCCTTCTTCGACGACCTGATGGCGCGCGCCGCCGATCAGGTCTTCGTCTCGACCGAACAGCTGGTGACGACCGAAGCTCTGGACCTGCCTGCCAACGCCCGCTTCCACCCGTTCGAGCGCAGCGTCGTCAGCGGGGTGATCGAGGCCCCGCTGGGCGCCCACCCGACCGGCGCCTCGCCCGACTACGGCATCGATATGGCCCACCTGAAAGCCTACGTCGGGGCGACCTCGCCGGAAGCCTGGGACGACTATCGCACCCGCTTCATCGACGCGGCGCCCGACGCCTATCTCGCGGCGGTCGGCGGTGACGACCACATCCGCGCCCTGCCCGCGCCGATCTACTGAGGCCCGCCGACATGACCCAGACTTCTCCCTACACCCTGGCCGAACTGTGCATCGCCGCCGCCGCCGACGCCTGGCGCAATGACGGCGAGGTTCTGGCCACCGGCATCACCCTGATGCCGCGCCTGGCCGCCGGCCTGGCCAAGCTGACCGTCAACCCGGCCCTGATGCTGACCGACGGCGAAAACCACTTCGTTTCCGAGCCCGTCCCGGTCGGCCCGCGCAACGGCTACGTCCCCAAGGTCGAGGGCTGGATGCCCTTCGCCCGCACCTTCGACAATCTGTGGGGCGGCAAGCGTCACGCCATGGTCGTTCCCACCCAGATCGACCGCTTTGGCCAGACCAATATCTCGGTCATCGGCGACCACGCCAAACCCAAGGCCGCCCTGCTGGGCGCGCGCGGCTATCCCGGCAACTCGATCAGCCACCCCAACAGCTATTTCGTGCCGACCCACAACACGCGGTCCTTCGTGGCGGGCGAAGTCGATTTCGTCTGCGGCGTCGGCTACAATCCGGCCCGCTGGCCCGATGGCAAGAAGCCTGCCGGCCTCGACCTGCGCATGGTGATCACCGACCTGGCCGTGCTGGACTTCAGCGGCGTCAACAAGGCGATGCGGGTGCGATCCCTGCACCCCGGCGTCACCTTCGATCAGGTTCAGGACAATACCGGCTTCGCCCTGGCGCGGCCCGAAGTCATCCCCGAAACCGCCGCCCCGACCGCTGAGCAACTGTCGATCATCCGCGACCGGCTGGACCCGCACAATCTGCGCGCCACCCTGTTCAAAGGCGATCCCGCCGGCGACCGCCGGCTGCAGGACGCCGCCTGATCATGAGCGACCTGGTCCCCCCGAAAGACGTCGAGATCACCTACGAGACCGAGACGCCCGTCGCCTATGCGGTAGAGGGGCCGGTCGCCTGGATCACCATGGATCGCACGGCGTTCCACAACGCCCAGAACTCGCAGATGACCTATGCGCTGGACGACGCCTTCCGCCGCGCCGTCGACGACGATGCGGTCAAGGTCATCGTCCTACGCGGGGCGGGAAAACACTTTTCGGCGGGGCACGACATCGGCACCCCGGGCCGCGACCTGCACAAGAGCTTTGATCGTCGGCACCTGACCTATGACCACATCAACAAGCCGGGCGCCGAGCTGCTCTATGCCCGCGAGCACGAGGTCTATCTGGGCATGTGCCGCCGCTGGCGCGACATCCCCAAGCCGACCATCGCCATGGTGCAAGGGGCCTGTATCGCCGGGGGCCTGATGCTGGCCTGGGTCTGCGACCTGATCGTCGCTTCGGACGACGCCTGGTTTCAGGACCCGGTCGTGCGCATGGGCATTCCCGGCGTCGAATACTTCGCCCACGCCTTCGAGATGCACCCGCGCATCGCCAAGGAGTTCCTCTTCCTGGGCGAGCGGATGCCCGCCGCCCGCGCCTATGAACTGGGCATGGTCAACCGCCTGGTCGCCCGCGATCAGTTGGAAGACCAGACCCGCGCCATCGCCGAAAAGATCGCCCTGATGCCGCGTCTGGGCCTGTCCCTGACCAAGCAGGCGGTGAACCACGTCGAGGATTTGCGCGGCAAGCGCACGGCCATGGACGCCGTCTTCCACATGCACCACTTCGCCCACGCCCAGAACGATCTGGTCAGCGGCCACAGCCTGGGCGGCCTGGACGGCAAGGCCATGGCCGCCGGCAACAGGCGCGCGGACGAGGGCAAGGCATGACCCTCAATACCGAACTGACCGCGCGGCTCGGCTGCCGCTATCCGATCGTCCAGACCGCCATGGGCTGGATCGCCACGCCCTCGCTGGTCGCCGCCACCAGCGAGGCGGGCGCCTTCGGCTTCCTCGGCGCGGCGGTGATGCGGCCCGACGAACTGCGTCAGGCCATCGCGCAGCTGAAGACGCTGACCGACAAGCCCTTCGGCGTGAACTTCCACATGTTCCAGCCGGGCGCCGCCGAGATCGTCGAGATCATCCGGGCCGAGCGCGATCAGGTCCGCGCCGTCAGCTTCGGGCGCGGCCCGGACAAGGCGATCATCGCCCGCTTCCGCGACGCCGGCATCGTCTGCATCCCCACCGTCGGAGCGCTGAAGCACGCCCGCAAGATGGTCGAGCTGGGCTGCGACATGATCACGGTTCAGGGCGGCGAAGGCGGCGGCCATACCGGCTCGGTCGCTACCACCGTCCTGCTGCCTCAAGTTCTGGACGCGGTGGACGTGCCGGTCGTGGCGGCGGGCGGCTTTAGCGACGGGCGCGGTCTGGCCGCCGCCCTGGCCTACGGCGCCGCGGGCATCGCTATGGGCACCCGCTTCCTGATGACCGCCGAAAGCCCCGTGCCCGGCGTCACCAAGGCCCACTATGTGAAGGCAGGTCCCGACGACATTCTGGTCACTACCAAGGTCGACGGTCTGCCCCAGCGGATGATCCGCAACCGGCGTCTGGCCCGCATCGAAAGCGCCGGTCCCGTCTCCATGTGGCTGCGCGCGCTGGAAAGCGCTCTGATGATGAAGCGCGCCTCGGGGGCCTCGACGCCCGAGCTTCTGGCCGCCGCCCGCGCCATGACCAGCCATGGCGGACTGACCCTGGCCCAGGCCATGATGGCCGCCAGCGCCCCCATGCTGATCCAGCGCGCCGTGGTCGAGGGCCAGCCTGACGACGGCCTGATGGCCACCGGCCAGGTGGCGGGGCGTCTCGGCGACCTGCCGACCTGCCACGACCTCATCGAACAGATTGTCGCTCAGGCCCGCACGCGGCTGGAGGCTGTGAGCAGCCCCCTCGCCTCCTCCCTGACGACGGCGGCCTGACGGAACCCTGACATGCCCATCCGCACCGACATCACAGACCGCATCGGCGAGGTCATCCTCGACCACCCGCCGGTCAACGCCCTGGACTCCGCGCTGTGGAACGCCCTGCCCGGCATCATCACCGAGGTCGGCAGTCGCGAAGAGGTGCGCTGCGTCCTGGTCCGGGCCGAGGGGCGCGGCTTCTGCGGCGGCGTCGACATCAAGGAGATGCAGGCCCACCCCGAGCGGATCGTGGCCCTGAACCGGGGCAACTACCTGACCTTCAAGGCCGTGCGCGACTGCCCGGTGCCGGTCGTGGTCGCCGCTCACGGCTTCGTCATCGGCGGCGGCATCGGCATCTGCGGCGCGGCGGATACGGTCATCGCCTCGGACGACTGCTACTTCTCCCTGCCCGAGATCGACCGTGGCGCCATGGGCGGGGCCTCGCACCTGTCGCGGATGCTGCCCCTCCATGTGGTGCGCGCCGCCTTCTTCACCGGCGGCAGGGTCACGGCCCAGGACGCCTGGCGCCTCGGCGGAGTCGAGAAGCTGGTTCCGCGCGATCACCTGCACGCCGAGGCCCGCGCCTTCGCCGCCGTCATCGCCGCCAAGAGCCGCACCGCCCTGGTCCTGGCCAAGCAGGCGCTGAACGGGCTCGAGGCCCGCGACGTCGACCACGGCTACCGCTTCGAACAGGGCTTCACCCTGGAAATGTACATGCACGCGGACAGCCAGGCCTCACGCGACGCCTTCGTCCACGACAACCAGACCGCGACGTTCTGAAGGTCATCCCAGTGAACCTGAGTTACACCCCCGAGCAGACGGCCTTCCGGCACGAGGTGCGCGCCTGGATGGCCGGCCACGTGCCCGTCCAGCCCCTGCCCTCATTCGACACCGCCGAAGGTTTCGAGGCCCACCGCGAGTGGGAGCGCACCCTGAGCCGAGGCAATTTCGGCATGGTCACCTGGCCTAAGGCCTATGGCGGCCGGGCGCTGGACCTCGTCCAGTGGCTGATCTTCGAGGAAGAATACTACCGCGCCGGCGCGCCCGGTCGGGTCAATCAGAACGGCATCTTCCTGCTGGGCCCGACCCTGATGGAGTTCGGCACGCCCGAACAGAAGGCCCGCTTCCTGCCCGCCATGGCCGCCGGCGATGAAATCTGGGCTCAGGCCTGGTCCGAGCCCCAGGCGGGCAGCGATCTGGCCGCCGTGGCCGCCACCGCCGTCGTCGACGGCGAGGACTATGTCCTCAATGGCCACAAGATCTGGTCGTCGCGCGCCGTCTTCGCCGACTGGGCCTTTGTTCTGGTCCGCACCGAGGCGGGGTCGCAACGTCACAAGGGCCTGTCCCTGCTGCTGATGGACCTGAAGACGCCGGGCGTCCGCGTCCAGCCCATCCCGCAGATCGACGGCGAGGCGGGCTTCGCCGAAATCTTTCTGGAAAACGCCCGCGTGCCGGTCGCCAACCGGCTGGGCGACGAGGGGCAGGGCTGGCACGTCTGCATGGCCACCGCCGGGTTCGAGCGCGGCCTGATGCTGCGCAGCCCGGCCCGCTATCAGGAGGCCGCGCGCCGACTGGCCGCCCTCTATCGCCGCCACGAAGACGCGGTCGATCCGGCGCTAGGCCGCGACGTGGCCCAGGCCTGGATGAACGCCGAGGCCTATGCCCTGTCGATCTATTCGACGGCCTGTCGTCTGACGGCGGGCGGGACGATCGGAGCCGAGGCCAGCTGCAACAAGATCTTCTGGTCCGAGATGGACATCGCCCTGCACCAGACGGCCATGGCCATCCTCGGCCCGCGCGTCGAGCTGCTGGCGACGCCCGATACCGACACCGGCGACTGGCTGGGCGGCTATCTCTTCTCGCTGGCTGGGCCGATCTACGCCGGATCGAACGAGATCCAGCGCAACATCATCGCCGAGCGCCTGCTCGGCCTGCCGAGGGGCTGATCGTGGATTTCGCCTTCTCCGACGAACAACAGGCCATCGCCCAGGTCGTCCGCAGCCTGCTTCGGGCGGAATGCACGGGCGCGCATCTGCGCCGCCTGATGGACAGCGGCACGGCGCGCGACGAGACGCGCTGGCGCCAGATTTTCGATCTGGGCCTGACCGGCGTCATGGTCCCCGAGGCCAGGGGCGGTCTGGGTCTGGACGAAACCGACTTCGTGCTCATCGCCCAGGCCTGCGGTCACGCCGCCCTGCCGGAGCCGCTGATCGAACTGGCGGGCGTGGTCCTGCCGTTGCTGGCGGCGGTCGATCATCCGCGCGCTGGCCACTGGCTGGACCGGGTTTTGGCGGGCGAAACGACGGTGGCTCTGGGCCATCCGTCCAACCCCTTCATCGCCGACGCCGATACGGCCGGCGCCCTGCTGCTGGTCCACGACGGCGCCCTGCATCTGGTCGAGCGGGCAGCGGTCGAGCTGATCGCCCAGCCGAGCGTCGACCCCTTCCGCCGCCTGTCGCGCGTGGTCTGGACGCCCTCGAACGAGACCCTGATCGGCAGCGCCGCCACAGTTGCCCCCCTGCTGGCCACGGCGCTGGAACGCGGCGCCATCTTCGCCGCCGCCCAGTGCATCGGTCTGGCCGAGCGCAGCGTCGAACTGGCCGTCGACTACGCCAAGGAACGCACCCAGTTCGGCAAGCCCATCGGCGTCAATCAGGCGGTGAAACACCTGCTGGCCACGGCCCAGGTCAGAATCGAGTTCGCCCGCCCCGTCGTCTTCGCCGCCGCCGCCGAGCGCGCCGCCGACAACGTCCTGTCGCGCGCCCGCGCCTCCCACGCCAAGCTGGCTGCGACCGAGGCCGCATCCCTGGCCGCCCGCACCGCCATCCAGGTCCACGGAGCCATGGGCTATTCGTGGGAGGTGGACGTCCACTTCCTGCTGAAGCGCGGCCTGGCCCTGGCGGGCGTCTGGGGCGACGAAAGCTTCCACCGCGCGCGGGTCAGGAGCCGCGCCCTCTCCTCCCCCGACATCGACCACAGCTTCGCCTGGGCCGCCCTGAAGGAAGACGCCGCCCATGCCGCATGAGGCCTATATCATCGACGCCGTCCGCACCCCCGTCGGGCGCAAGAAGGGCGGACTGGCCCACGTCCATTCCGCCGATCTGGGCGGACACGTCCTTTCGGCGCTAATGGCGCGCGTCGGGGTCGATCCTGGCGCGGTCGAGGACGTGGTCTTTGGCTGCTGCGACACCATCGGTTCTCAGGCTGGCGACATCGCCCGCTCCTGCTGGTTGGCGGCGGGCCTGCCCGAGCACGTTCCCGGCGTGACCATTGATCGCCAGTGCGGCTCGGCCCAGCAGGCGGTGCATTTCGCGGCGCAAGGCGTGATGAGCGGGACCCAGGACATGGTCGTCGCTGGCGGCGTGCAGAACATGAACGCCATCCCGATCTCCGCCGCCATGCTGGCCGGTCAGGCCTATGGCTTTGCCGATCCCTTCCGCGGCTCGACCGGCTGGCAAGCCCGCTATGGCGATCAGGAGGTCAGCCAGTTCCGCTCGGCCGAGATGATCGCCGACAAGTGGAACATCAGCCGCGCCGAGATGGAGCAGTTCGCGCTGGAGAGCCATCAGCGCGCGCTCGACGCCGCCGAGGCCGGGCGCTTCGACAATGAGATCATCCCGCTGGCGGGCGTGACGCACGACGAAACCCCGCGTCAGACCTCGCTGGAGAAGATGGCGACGCTGCAACCGCTGACGCCCGACGGGCGCATCACCGCCGCCGTGGCCAGCCAGACCGCCGACGGCGCCGCCGCCCTGCTGCTCGCCTCGCCGAAAGCGGTCGCCGATCATGGCCTCAAGCCGCGCGCCCGCATCCACCACCTGTCGGTGCGCGCCGATGATCCAGTCTGGATGCTGACCGCGCCCATCCCGGCCACCCGTCATGCGCTGGAAAAGACCGGCCTGCGGATCGAGGACATCGACCTGTTCGAATGCAACGAAGCCTTCGCCTCGGTCGCCATGGCCTGGATGAAGGAGCTCGGCATTCCGCGCGACCGGGTCAACGTCAACGGCGGCGCCATTGCGCTCGGCCACCCGCTGGGGGCCACCGGCGCGCGCATCATGACGACCATGCTCAACGAACTGGAACGCCGCGGCGGCCGCTACGCCCTGCAGACCATGTGCGAGGGCGGGGGTCAGGCCAATGTCACCATCATCGAGCGTCTGTGAGGAAAGCGTCCATGTTCGGTATCTGTGAAGGCCGCGTGGTCATCGTCACGGGCGCGGGCGGCGGACTGGGCCGCGCCTACGCCCTGGCCCTTGCGGCGGAAGGCGCGAAGGTCGTCGTCAACGACCTGGGCGTCGGAACCCACGGCGAGGCCGGTCAGACGCTCGGCGCGGCCCAGGCCGTGGTCGATGAGATCCTCGCCGCCGGCGGCAAGGCCGTCGCCAACACCGACGACGTGACCGAGGTCGAGGGCGGCCAGCGCATGGTCCAGACGGCGCTCGACGCCTTTGGCGACCTGCACGCCGTGGTCAACAACGCCGGCTTCGTGCGCGACCGGATGTTCGTCTCCTGCACGCCCGAGGAATGGGACGCGGTGCTGCGCGTCCACCTTCGCGGTCATTTTTGCGTCAGCCGCGCCGCCGTCGACTACTGGCGCGCCAAGCAGAAGGCGGGGCGCAATCCCGAGGCCCGCATCATCAACACCTCTTCCGGCGCAGGCCTGCAGGGCTCGATCGGCCAGAGCGCCTATTCCGCGGCCAAGGGCGGCATCGCCAGCCTGACCCTGGTTCAGGCCGCCGAGCTGGGCCGCTATGGGATCACCGCCAACGCCCTGGCCCCGGCCGCCCGCACCCGCATGACCGAAACCGCCTTTGCCGAGGCTATGCAGGCGCCCGAGGACGGCTTCGACGCCAACGACCCCGCCAATGTCGCCCCCACCATCGTCTGGCTGGCCAGCGCGAGCTCCGCCGAGGTGACGGGTCAGGTGTTCGAACTGCAGGGCGGACGGATCATGCTGTCCGAGGGCTGGCGCAACGGCCCCGGCGTGGATCAGGCTCGCCGCTGGCGTCCGTCCGAGGTCGGCGCTGTTGTCCATGAGCTTCTGGCCCAGCGCACCCCGGCCCAAGCCGTCTATGGCGCGGGCTGAGGGCAGGCGAATGAACATCACCCTCAGCGACGAACAACTGGCCATCGCCGAAAGCGCCCGCGCGTTTCTGGACGAACACGGCAGCTCGGCCCGTCTGCGCGCCGCCATCGAAACCGCCGCCGGCTGGGACGCCGAGCAATGGCGCGCCATGGCGCAGGAGATGGGCTGGCTGGGCGTCGCCGCGCCCGAGCGTTTCGGCGGCAGCGACCTGGGCCTGGTCGAGCTGGCCATCCTGCATGAAGAAGCCGGGCGCACCCTGACAGCGGCCCCGCTGTTCCCGACCCTGGGTCTGGCTCTGCCCGCCCTGATGTCGGCGGGCTGCGAGGCGCGACAGGTCGAGTTCCTGCCGCGTCTGGTCGAGGGCGAGATCCGCGCCGCCGTCTGCCTGACCGGCGCCTCGGGCGCGCCTGTTCCCGGCGATGTCGCCATCCGTCTGACGGCGGACGGCGACGGCTGGCGGCTCGACGGGACCGCCGAATATGTCCTGATGGGCCACGCTGCCAATCTGCTGATCGTCGTCGCCCGCACCGCGGGAACAAGCGGCTGGGAGGGCCTCAGTCTGCTGGCCGTCGCCGCCGACACGCCGGGGATCAGCATTGAGCGCCTGACCAGTCTGGACCTCACCCGCCCCTTCAGCCGCGTCCGCTTCGATCAGGTCCGCGTCAGCGACGACGCCCTGCTGGGCGCGCCGGGCAAGGCCGCCGCCGCTATCCACCGGATGCTGGCGGTCGGCACGGTCATGCTGGCCGCCGAACAGCTGGGCGGGGCCGAACGGACGCTGGAGATCACCACCGACTACGCCAAGCAGCGCGTCCAGTTCGGCCGCGTCATCGGCTCCTTCCAGGCCATCAAGCACAAGCTGGCCGACATGATGATGGCCGTCGAATCCGCCCGCTCGGCCCTGCATTACGCGGTGCGCCTGCTGGATGTGCCCGACGAGATGGAAGAGGCCGCCGCCGTCGCCGGGGCCTGCTGCTCCGAGGCCTTCCTGCAATGCGCGGGCGACGCCATCCAGATCCACGGCGGCATCGGCTTCACCTGGGAACACGACGCCCACCTCTATTTCAAGCGCGCCCGCGCCAGCGCCGCTCTGCTGGGCGGCCCCTCGCATCATTACGAAGCCGTCGCCGGCCTGATGGGTCTGGACGAGGCGTCGGAGCCCTCCGCATGACCCCTCCTCCGCCCTATCCGGTCGCCCGCAACCTGTTGCAGGGCAAGACCGCCGTCATCACCGCCGCCGCCGGCACCGGCATCGGCTTTTCCGTCGCCAAGCGCTTCGCCGAGGAAGGCGCGACCCTGCTGATCAGCGATCTGCACGAGCGCCGCCTGAACGAGGCCGCCGACGCCATCGAGGCCGCCGTCGGCCGGCGCCCGGCGACCCAGCTGTGCAACGTCACCGTGGAGGCCGAGGTTCAGGCCCTGGCCGCCCGTTCGGTCGAGGAGCTGGGCCGGGTCGACATCCTGGTCAACAACGCCGGCCTGGGCGGTTCGACCGCCGTGGTCGATATGGCCGACGACGAATGGGCCCGCGTCATCGACGTGACCCTGACCAGCGTCTTCCGCATGAGCCGCGCCTTCCTGCCCATCATGTATGCGCAAGGGTCCGGCGCCGTGGTCAACAACGCCTCGGTCCTGGGCTGGCGGGCGCAGAAGCTTCAGGCCCACTACGCCGCCGCCAAGGCCGGGGTCATGGCCTTCACCCGCTGTTCAGCGCTGGAAGCCGCCGAGCACGGCGTGCGCATCAACGCCGTCGCCCCCTCCATCGCCATGCACGCCTTCCTGGCCAAGGTGACGACGCCGGAACTGTTGCAATCCCTCGCATCGCAGGAGGCCTTCGGTCGTCCCGCCGAGGTCTGGGAGGTCGCCAACGCCATGCTCTTCCTGGCCTCGGACCTGTCCTCCTACATGACCGGCGAAGTGCTGTCGGTCTCCAGCCAGAGGGCCTGAGGCCATGCGCGTCTTCGAGACCCCGCAGGCCATGCTGGGACTGACCGATGAAGCCCTCGGCGTCAGCGACTGGGTGCAGATTGATCAGGACCGCATCGACGGCTTCGCCCACGTCACCGGCGACGACCAGTGGATCCACGTCGATCCCGAACGCGCCAAGTCTGGCCCCTTCGGCGCCACCATCGCCCACGGCTACCTGACCGTCTCGCTGGCCAACCTCTTCCTGCCCCAGATCATCGAGGTGCGCGGCTTTTCGATGGGGGTGAACGTCGGCGTCGACAATATCCGCTTCCTCGCCCCGGTCCGGGTCGGCTCTTGCCTGCGCGGCTCGGGCGTCCTGCTGCACGCCGAAGAAGCCAAGGCCGGGTCGGTTCAGGCCACCGTCCGCATCACCATCGAGATCGAGGGCGAGGCCAGGCCCGCCTGCGTCCTCGACGCCATCAGCCGCTATTATCCGTAAAGAGATTCCATGCGCCAAGCCGTCATCGTCAGCGCCGCCCGCACCCCCATCGCCAAGGCCTATCGCGGCGCCTTCAACGACACCGAGGCCACCGCCCTGTCCGGCCACGTCGCCGCCGAGGCCGTGCGCCGGGCGGGCATAGACCCGGCCAGCATCGAGGACGTCATCGTCGGCTGCGCCGCCCAGCAGGGGACCCAAGGGTATAACATCGGCCGTCTGACCGCCGCCGCCGCAGGCTTTCCTGACAGCGTCGCCGGCATGGCGCTGGACCGGATGTGCGCCTCGGGCCTGATGGCCATCGCCACCGCCTCGAAACAGATCGCCGACGACGGCATGGATGTCGTGGTCGCGGGCGGGGTCGAGTCCATCACCCTGACCCAGAACAAGCACAAGAACGCCTGGCGCGCCCGCAACGAGAGCGTCATCGCCCACTCGCCGCATATGTACATGCAGATGATCGAGACCGCCGAACTGGTTGCCGACCGCTATGGGATCAGCCGCGAGGCGCAGGATCAGTACAGCTTTGAGAGCCAGCAACGCACCGCCGCCGCCCAGGACGCAGGACGCTTCAATGCCGAACTGGCGCCCCTGACCACGCGCAAGCAGGTGGTGGACAAGGCCACTGGGGCGATCAGCCATGAGACCGTGACCCTGACCGCCGACGAAGGCCCGCGCGCCTCGACCACGCTGGAAAACCTCGCGGCGCTGGAGCCGGTGTTCAAGGACGGCGACATCATCAAGCAGGGCCGCCATATCACCGCGGGCAACGCCTCGCAGCTGTCGGACGGCGCCGCCGCCGTGGTGATTATGGAGGCCGCCGCCGCCGAGCGCGCGGGTCTGTCGCCTCTGGGCGCCTGTCTGGGCATGAGCGTCGCCGGCTGTCGTCCTGACGAGATGGGCATTGGCCCCGTCTTCGCCGTGCCCAGACTGCTGGCCCGCCACGGGCTGAAGGTCTCCGACATCGGCCTGTGGGAACTGAACGAGGCCTTCGCCTGTCAGACCCTCTATTGCCGCGACACTCTGGGAATCGACCCGGAACTGTTCAATGTCGACGGCGGGGCCATCGCCGTGGGCCACCCCTTCGGCATGACCGGAGTGCGCACGGCGGCGCACGCCCTGATTGAAGGCAAGCGTCGCGGCGTCAAGCACGCCGTGGTGACCATGTGTGTCGGCGGCGGCATGGGCGCCGCCGCCCTGTTCGAGGTGTTCTGATGCCCCAGATTTTCGTGACCCAGCAGGACGGCCAGCAACTGACGCTGACGGTTCCCTCAGGCCGTCGCCTGATGGAAGCCCTGCGCGACGGCGGCACCACGGTCGAGGGCACCTGCGGCGGGGCCTGTTCGTGCGGCAGCTGCCACGTCTATGTCGACGACGCCTGGCTGACCAAACTGACCGAGGCCGAGGACGACGAGCGCGAGATGATCGAGGCCATCGGCGACGTGATCGAGGTCCGTCCCAGTTCTCGCCTCGCCTGCCAGATCCAGATGAGCGACGCTCTGGACGGCCTGACCCTGACCATCGCCGAAGCCATCTAGGAGGCTGGGATGAGCCGCAATTTCGCGCCCGAACACGAGGGCTTTCGTCGTCAGGTCGCGGCCTGGCTGGACGAGCAGCTGTCCGGCCCCTTCGCCCACCTGCGCGGGCTGAACAACCACGTCGACTCCATTCCCGAGCGCCGGGAGTGGGAGGCGGCTCTGGGCAAGGCGCGCTACGGCTGCATCGGCTGGCCCGAGGAATGGGGCGGTCGCGGCGCCAGCATCGCCGAACAGGTCATCTTCGCCGAGGAATACGCCCGCGCCAAAGCGCCCTCGCGCATCGGCCATATCGGCGTCGAGCTGGCGGGACCGACCCTGCTGCTGCACGGCACCGAAAAGCAGAAGCAGCAGTTCCTGCCCGGCATCGCCTCGGGCGCCGACATCTGGTGCCAGGGCTATTCCGAGCCGAACGCCGGCTCCGACCTGTCCAACGTCCGCACCACCGCCTGGCTGAAGGACGGGCGCTGGATCATCAACGGCCAGAAGGTCTGGACCTCGATGGCCCAGTTCTCGGACTGGGTCTTCGTCATCTGCCGCGCCGATTCCGGCACGCGCGGCGCCAGCGGCCTGGCCTATCTGTTGGTGCCGATGAACCAGCCGGGCGTCACCGTCCGCCCCATCCGCCAGATGACCGGCGAGGCCGAGTTCAACGAGGTCTTCTTCGACAACGCCGAGACCGCCGCCGAGAACATCGTCGGCCAGCCGGGCGAAGGCTGGAAGGTCGCCATGGCCACCCTGGCCTTCGAGCGCGGGGTCTCGACCCTGGGCCAGCAGATGCATTTCAGGAACGAGCTGGACGAACTGGTCGCCCTCGCAAAAGCCAATGGCGCGGCCCGCTCGCCCCTGATCCGCCAGCGTCTGGCCAAGGCCCACGTCGGTCTGACGGTCATGCGCGCCAGCGCCCTGCGGATGCTGGCCAATCAGGACCCGTCCCCGACGTCGGGCGCCTATACCTACAAGCTCTACTGGGCGCTGTGGCGCCGTTCGCTGGGCGAACTGGCCATGGATGTTCAGGGTCTGTCGGGCCAGATCGGCACGGGCGAGGCCGACTTCAACGCCCTGACCCATATGCACCTGATGTCGCGCGCCGAGACCATCTACGCCGGCACCAACCAGATCCAGCGCAACATCATCGCCGAGCGCGCCCTGGGCCTGCCCCGCGAAGCGCGCGGCGCCCTGCACGCCTGATCTCCCCCTCCACCTCGGCATAAAAAAGGGCCTCTCCACGAGGGAGAGGCCCAGTTCGCCGGTCCTGGCCGGAGTCTAGACCAGGTCGAGGAAGGAAGGCCGTTCGCCGCCGCCGTCGACCGACAGCCGCGCCCCGCTGACGTAGGACGCAAGGGGCGAAGACAGATACAGAACCGCATTGGCGATATCGCGCCCGACGCCCATCCGCTTCAGCGGCAGGGCCTGAGCGATCGCGGCATGACCGGCGCCATAGTGATCGGCGGCGCCCTCGGTGGCGATCAGGCCGACGATGACGGCGTTGACGCGGATCTTCGGTCCCCACTCCATCGCCAGGCTCTGGGTCAGGTTGATCAGCCCGGCCTTGGCCGCGCCATAGATGGCCGTGCCCGGCGACGGCCGCACGCCCGAGACGCTGCAGATGTTGACGATGGAGCCGCCGTTCGGCTGCGCCTGCATATGCCGCCAGGCCGCCTGCGACACATGCATGGGCGCCATCAGGTTCAGCGCCACGATGGCGTCGCTGAAGCGCGGCGAGGCGGTCGCGGCCTCGGCCAGAGGTGAGCCGCCGGCGTTGTTGACCACGATATCCAGCCGGCCATGCCGCTCGACCAAGCCATCGACCATGGCCCGCACCTGATCGGCCACACGCACGTCGCAGGCCACGAACTCGGCGGTCCGCCCGCCATGCGTCGGCAGGGCCTCAGGCTCGCTCCGGCCGCAGACCACGACGCGGCATCCGGCCCCCAGAAGAGCCTCGGCGATGGACTTGCCGATCCCCTTGGCCCCGCCCGTGACCAGGGCGACCTGACCCGTCAGATCGACCGTGACCGAACCCTCACCCGACATGACGCAGGCCTTCTTCGGAAGGCATGGCGGCCAGCAGGAACTTCTGCACCTTGCCCGCCGGATTGACCGGCAGAACGTCGATGAAGGCGAACAGGCGCGGCACCTTGTAGTTGGCCATGTTGGCGCGGCACCACTGGCGGATTTCCTCGGCATTAGCCTCGGCCCCGGCGCGCAGGACGATGAAGGCCTTGCCGATCTCGCCCATGCGCTCGTCCGGCGTGCCGATCACCGCCACCTGGGCGATGGCCGGGTGGGCCGACAGGATGCGCTCGATCTCGGCCGGATAGCAGTTGAAGCCGCCGGTGATGAACATGTCCTTCATCCGGTCCGTGACCCGCAGATAGCCGTCGGCGTCGAAACAGCCAATGTCGCCTGTGTGCAGCCAGCCGTCGGCGTCCACCGCCTCGGCGGTCGCCTTCGGGTCCTCAAAATAGCCGGCCATGACATTGAAGCCGCGCACCCAGATTTCGCCTTCGCGGCCGGTCGCGACCGGCTCCCCCAGGCGATCGACGCACTTCACCTCGACCCCGGGAATGGGCTTGCCGCAGCTGTTGGCGATGCGATCGACGCCGTCGCCCATCTGGCTCATCGTCACCATGCCCGAGCTCTCGGTCAGGCCATAGGCGGTCAGGACGTTGCGGATGCCCAGCTCGTCCTGCATCCGCTGCACCAGAGACGGCGCCACCGAGGCGGCCCCGGTCACCGCGACGCGGATCGACGACAGTGTCACGCCCGTCTCGGCGCTGCTGGCCAGCATCTGCTGGAAGATGGTCGGCGGTCCCGGCAGGACCGTGATGCCCTCGGCCTCGATCAACTCGACGACCCGAATCGGCTCGAAGGTCGCCATCGGATAGGCCGTAGCCCCCTTCAGCAGACAGGCCAGCCAGCCGGCCTTGTAGCCAAAGGTATGGAAAAAGGGATTGACGATCAGATAGCGGTCACCCTCCCCCAGCCCGGCGCAATCGGCCCAGCAGGTGAAGGCCTGAACGCTCTGGGCGTGACCACTGACCACGCCCTTGGGATGGCCCGTCGTGCCCGAGGTGAACAAGATGTCGGCCGGGTCTTCGCCCCTGACCGCCAGCATGGCGGCGCGCGCGGCGTCCAGATTTCGGCCTGTCGCCGCGAAGGCGTCCCAATCCCCGTCCAGGGTCAGGACCCGCTCCAGATGCGGCAGGTCCAGACCCTCCAGCAAGGTGCGGTAGTCCTGCCCCAGAAAATCGCCGACCGTCAGCAGGATGCGGGCGCGGGTCTTGTCGAGGATGTACTGCGCCTCCAGTCCCTTCAGCCGGGTGTTCATGGTCACCACCACGCCGCCGGCCGACTGGACCGACAGGCAGGAGACGATCCATGCCGCGCTGTTCGGGGCCCAGATCGCGACCCGGTCGCCGGGCATCAGACCCGCCTCGATCAGGGCCGCCGCGCCTTGCAGCACGCGCTGCTCCAGTTGGGCGAAGGTCAGGCGTTCATCATCGACAATGGCCAGGGCGTCGCCGAACCGGGCGGCCGCGTCGATCACCGCCCGAGGAAGGGTCGCGACGCTCATGCCTTCTTCTTCTCGTGCCACTCGCCCATCTCGATCATGGCGTTGCGGTAGGGTCTGCGGGCCATGAAGAACATCAGCGCCACCAGCGGGCCAATGATGGCCGGCAGGATGGCCAGCGAGTAGCGCAGCGCATTGTCGTCGTGGAAGACGAACTGGGTCACGGCGGCGATGACGCTGGAGCCCAGGGCCATGCCGATGGTGGTCACGCACATCAGCATCAGGGCCGTCATCTGACCGCGTAGGCGGCTGGGGGTGATGTCCTGCAGCGAGGCCAGGGCGACGCTGTTGGTGCCTTGGCCGATGAAGGTGGCGACGCCCATCAGCAGCAGAGCCCCGCCCGCCGTCGGCATCAGCGGCCCGACCACCAGAGGCGCGACCTTCACCAGGGTCACCCAGATCATGATGTTCAGATTGGCGCCCGGATGGCCCCGGCGCATGAAGAAGCCCGAGAACCAGCCCCCGGTGAGATTGCCCAGACCGCCGCAAACGATCATCAGGATGCCGAAGGAATAGCCCGCCTCGGTGGCGCTCATCCCATAGGTGCGGATGAGGAAGGTCGGGTACCAGATGGCCGTGCCGATCGCGAGCATCCCCAGCAGGGACACCGAGCCGATCAGCGAGGAATAGACCTTCCAGCGACGGGCCAGGAAGACGCCGGTTTCGCGCAACGTCAGACGCTCGACCCCGATCACCGCCGTGGGCGCGGCGTGGCGCTTGGGCTCGCGGATCATGGCCACAAGGCCCGCGACCAGCAGACCCGGCAGGCCGACAATGAAGAAGACCATCTGCCAGGGCTGAACCAGACCGATGATCGGCACCATCACCGCGCCGTGCGCCTTGGCCAGTTGCAAGACATAGGCGCCGATGACCAGGGCCAGCCCGCCGCCGACCGGATAGCCAAGGGCAAAAACGCTGATGGCGAAGGCGCGGCGCTTGGGCTCGAAATAGTCGCTGATCAGCGAATAGGCCGTCGGCCCCAGGGTGGATTCCCCGATGCCGACCGCGACCCGCGCGCCGAACAGATGACCAAAGGTCCGCGACAGGCCGCTGGCCGCCGTGGCCAAGCACCACAGGACGATGCCCCCCGCCAGCAGCTTGCCGCGATTGCGTCCGTTATCGACGATACGCCCGATCGGCACAGCCGCCACGGCGACCAGAAGCACGGTGGCGAAGCCCTGCACCAGGCTGATCTGGAAATCGTCCAGCTTCAGGTCCTGGCGGATGTCCGACACCATCAGGGTCATGACCCGCGAGTCGATGGCCGAAATCGTGTAGCAGACGAACAGCAGGATCACGACCGCCCAGGCATAGACGCTTGAGGGCTGTTTCTCGGCCTGCCCTACGGGTTCACCAGCCTTCATCGCCGGTTCGTCATCGGGGATCACCCGGGTTACTGGCGCATCATCCAGGACGGTCATTGATGATCTTTCTAAGGGATGAAAAGGGCGACGGAAACGATCCGATGCTCGACTATATTCAGCGACGACTGCGGGATAAGTCCGCCTGAACGGCGGCTTTGTTTCCCATGACGAACACTCGTCTCACCGTTCGATCTGACCCAGATTGGCGTGCAGCACCGCGCCGTTCAGCGCGGGGCTATCGGCGCAAACGCGGATCAGGTTCGCGATCTCTTCGGGCTTCAGCAGCCGGCCCGCCACCACCATGCCGGTGATCGTCTCGACCGCATCACCGATGTGCGTGCGCAGCATCTCGGTATCGGTGAAGCCGGGACAGACGCAGGCGGTGTGGATTCCACTGCCCGCCAGATCCTGACAGGTCGCCCGCATCAGACCGATCATGCCGTGCTTGCTGGCGACATAGGAGGCGGCGCCCGCCACCGCCTTCTCCGCCAAGGTCGAGCCCACATAGAGGATGGCGGACCCCGGCTTCATCACAGGAATCAGCCGCCGGTTCAGCGCCTGGGGGGCGGCCAGATTGGCGCTAAGCACAGCCAGAAGATCGCGCGCCGACAGATCGCCGACCGTGTCATGGCGATGGACGGCGGCGTTGTGTATCAGGATCGTCTGGTCCCAGCCCGCAGCGCGTTCAGACAGAATGTCCGCCGCCTGTTCGACCTGCGCCAGGTCGGTGATGTCGGCGGCCAGATGTGCGATCTCCGGCGTCGGCGACGCCGAGCGTGACAGGCTGATCACCTCATGGCCCAAGCTCTGAAACAGCCGCGCTGTCGCCAGACCGATGCCCCGACTGCCGCCCGTCACGACGGCGCCGCGCCTCATGCCCCGACGCTCCGCCAGCGGCACTGGGCCGACTGACCGGGACCGGACGAGACCTCCAGCGCGATCTCGGTCACGCCCCAGCGCGCGGACCAGGCCTCCTGCCCCGCCAGCCGGTTCAGCAGATAGGCGGCCAGTTCCTCGACCGTCGTATTGCGGATCGGCAGCAGGCGCACGTCGTCCACCGGCAGGCGGAACTCGTCCTCGCCAAAGACAATCACGACGCTGCGCCCGACCGTGCTGATCGCCAGCGACGGCGCCTGGGTCGGGATCAGGACGTACTCGTCCAATTCCTCGCATAAAGCACGAAGCACACGCTTGATAATATTGTAATCAAACGCCATTCCATGGGCCGTCACACGGGTGGAGATGACCGCCGCGACCTTGAAATTATGGCCGTGCAGACGCTCGCGCGCGCCGTCCGCGAACAGTGTGAAATGACCGGCGGAGAACTTGATGTCCTCCTTGTCGATCCGGATCGTGCATTGCTGGATAGGAAGCGGCGCCGCCTCATGCGCGCGCCGTTCCGACCCCATCACCATTCCCATCAGAACGCCTGTCTACCGAGTGGAGGGAAAGGATGATCGACGACTATTCAGCCGCGACGCGCGCGGCCGGATCACCATCGAATTGGTAGAACTGCTCGAAATACTCGCGGAAACGCAGCACCGGACCGTCGCCGTCGCATAGCAGCGGACGGACGCGGTGGATCTTGGTGTGCCAGATCGGAATGTCGCCCTCGACGCCCGACTGGCCGATGATGCCGGCGATCGAGCGACGGATCATCTCGTTCTCGGGCGCGCCTTCGGGGAATTTCGGGTGGCGGAATTCGAAACGCAGCTCGACCTTGTCGTGCTCGACCGGGGTGGCCAGAACCTGCAGCAGAAGATCGGCCATGCCCTTGAACCGGGTCGACTTCTGACCAGCGCCCGTCTGCAGGGTGCGGACCTCGGTATCCAGGGTGCGGACCGTGCCGTCGGGCAGCTCCATGGTGCGCTGACCCGCAGCCAGGCTGCGGCGCACATGACCCTCGTAATGGCTCTCGCCTTCAGGGACCGCGTCCATCTTGTGCACGTATTTGAAGTGGGCCAGATCGACGCCGTTCTCGGCGATCTCCTGCGGATTGCTGTCGAAGGTCCACTCAAAACGGATCGGCGCGGCCCAGTCGGGCGACGACACCTCGTCCAGCACCTCGACCTCGAACATGGGGGCCACGCCCTGCGGATGGTGCCAGGCCCAGACCACGCCATTGGTCTCGGTGATGGGATAGGTCCTCAGGCAGCCCGGCTTGCGCGCCGCCGGCGGAATGATCCGCGAATAGGGGATGTCCTTGCAGGCGCCGTTCAGATCAAAGGCCCAGGAGTGGAAGGGGCAACGGATGGTCTCGCCCTCGACGACGCCGCCATGACCGATATGGGCGCCCAGGTGCGGGCAATAGGCCTCGGCCAGACCGGCGACGCCGCCCTCGGTGCGATACAGCACCAAATCCTCGCCGAAATAGCGGACCGGCTTGACGTCGCCGATCTTCAGCTCGTTCGAATAGGAGACAAAGAACCAACCGAACGGAATCGGCATGGGGAACCGGTCGACCATGGATAATCCTCCCAAAGCGCCGGTTGGTCCGACGTCTAAAGTTCAGCGATAGCGGCGTCTGCCCGCCTATGACGGTGCAGACTGAGCCGGCACGTTATCAAGAACGGGCGCCGCGATAAGGCGTCGTGCTTAGACTGAGCGTTCGCGCGGACGGACAATCGGCCCGTATGGCTTTCAGCCGACCGGCTCGGTCTCGGCCGAGCTTCGTCCCGCCAGGAAGACGTCCAGCTCGGCCAGCGAGGTCTGCATCCAGGGCCGAAGTTGGGTGCGGGCGAAGCGACTGGACAGAAAGTCGAGCAACAGCCTCAGCGTCGCGGGCACCGGCGTGCCGGGCGCGAAGATGGCCCAGGCCTCGCGGTCATAGTAGCTCCACTCGTCCTCGACCGCGACCAGGGCGCCCGACGCCAGCTCGCTGCGCACGAAGGCGATCGGCAGTTGCGCGAGACCCAGCCCCCGCACGGCGGCTACACGCAGCGCCGCCCCCTTGTTGCTCTTCCAGCGTCCGTTGACCCGCACCTTCTCGGCCCCGTCGGTGGAATTGAACCACCAGTGCCCGGTCAGGTCGGACAGGCAGATGTGGTTCTTCAGATCGGCGATGCCCTTGGGCGTCCCATGCTCGGCCAGATAGGCGGGCGAGGCGCACATACAGAAGGACAGGTAACCAATGCGGGCCGCGCGCAGGCTTGAGTCGATCAGGTCGCCGTAGCGGATGGCGACGTCGAAATCCTCGCCGATCAGATCGACCTCGCGCGAGCCCGCGTGGACCTCGATGCCCACGCCCGGATACTGGCAGGCGAAGTCGGCGATGACCGCCGAGATGAAGTTGACGTCGAAGGTGTCGTTCAAAGACACCTTCAGCTTGCCGGTCGGCGTCTGCTGCATCTGCGCCGCCTCATGGCTGGCCGCCGCCAGCGACCGGCGCATATCCCGGCACGAGGTATAGAAGCGCTCGCCGATAGCCGTCATCGACACCTGACGCGTGGTGCGCTTCAGAAGCTGCACGCCGAGCCGGGTCTCCAACTCGCTGACCCGTTTGCTGACAAAGGACTTGGAGGCGCCCAACTGGTCGGCAGCGGCGGTGAAACTGCCCGTCTCCACGACCGAAATATACTCTTCGATGCCGTCCCAGATAGAAATCACAGCCTCCCCCGGCCACTCTCTACGCGGTCCATCGCCTCACGCCCCCACGCGCCACGACTGGTCCTGACGCTCACCCTACATGTCCGCTTGATCATGACAATTGTTCGCGTGACGAAACTATTCAGAAAACTGACAAACGGGGCCGCCATGCCTAGCGCCCCGTGAACTGCGGCGCGCGACGCTCCATAAAGGCCAGCGGACCTTCGCGCGCATCCTGACTGGCCATAACCACGGCCTGACATGCCTGCTCGATCTCGAAGGCCTCAGGCAGGCCGCGGCCGCTGGAGCACAGAACCGCCTCCTTGGCCTTGGTCAATGCCAGAGGCGCGCCTTCGGCGATCCGGTCGCACAACGCCCTTGCTGTCACGCGCACGTCCGTCGGCGCGACAATGCGGTTGATCAAACCCATCGGCAGGGCGCGGTCCGCCTCGATCACGCTGGCCGCCAGGATGATCTCCATGGCGTTGGTCCAGCCGATCTGGCGCGGCAGACGCGCCAGCGAGCCGCCGCTGGGGATCAGCCCGTGCCGCACCTCGCTCAGTTGAAAGGTCGAGGCTGTCGAGGCCACGCGAAGGTCGGCGCTCAGCATCAGTTCGAACCCGGCGGCCACGGCCAATCCATTGACTGCCGCCACGACCGGCTTGTGAAAGTCGGTGCGGCGCAGCAGGGCGCGATCCACCAGCGACTGATGCTCATCGACCCACCGCTTCTCGAACACAGTCTCCGGCGCCCTCGCTCCCGTGGCCAGGGGCGCTAACGAGCCCAGATCCGCGCCCGCGCAAAAGGCCCGCTCCCCCGCACCGGTCAGCAGGACCACCCGGACGCTGTCATCCTGCGCGATCTCGTCCCATGCCTCGGCCAGACGAACCATCATCTCGGCGTTCAGGGCGTTGTGTTTCTCCGGCCGGTTCAGCGTCACCATCGCCACTCCGCCGTCGTTCTCGACCTGAACAAGAGACATGAAGCCGGCCCATCAACACCGGGCCCCTGCCCCGGCGGAAATACAGTTAAGGCGGCAAACCCCTGATCCGACAACGGCCAAGCGTCGACGAAGCGGGCTAGAAAATCACTGTTTACGCAGGAGACCCTTTCAACGACGAGCCGCGCTCTACACCCATCTTGACCCGGCCGAGACGCCGCCTGAAGCTGCGCAAAAGCCAATACGAGAGAGTGCGATGAGCAAGCGAGTCACAGTGATCACCGGCGCCTCAGGCGTGCTGGGCCGCACGATCGCGGACTCGGCGCTGGCGCGTGGCGACGCCGTGGCGGCCATCGACTTCGACCCCATCGCCCGCGAGGACGGCGACGACTGGATGAGCCTGGGTGGCGTCGACCTGACCGATCCCGCGGCCGCCGAAGCCGCTCTGCACGCAGTGGCCCGACGCTTCGGCAAGATCGACAACCTGCTCAACGCGGTCGGCGGCTTCGTCTGGCAAACGACCAATGGTCCGCTGGAAAACTGGGACCGGATGCACCGGATGAATTTGACGACCGTGCTGAACGCCTGCCGCGCTGCCCTGCCTCATCTGTCGCAATCGGCCGCCGGACGTATCGTCAATGTCGGCGCCCTGGGCGCGCTTCAGGCCGGCGCCGGCATGGGGGCCTACGCCGCGTCCAAGGCCGGGGTGCACAAGTTGACGGAGGCCCTAGCCGAGGAAACCAAGGCCAGCGCCCTGACAGTCAACGCCGTCCTGCCCTCCATCATCGACACCCCCGCCAACCGCGCCGACATGGCCGACGCCGATTTTTCGACCTGGGTTGAACCGTCAGAGCTGGCGTCGGTCATGCTGTTCCTCGCCAGCGACGCCGCCTCGGCGGTGACGGGCGCGCTGTTGCCGGTTAAGGGACGCGTCTAGCCGCCGTTCACTAGAACGCCCCCTGCCGCGGATTTGACTGCTGCAAAAACAGAAACAGTTTCCTTTTCTGCTTGCGAGAACACCGACGTTATGAAAACCTCCTGAGGGGGAAACACTCACGGGCGTTCTGGAGGGGAAATCATGAAAACGCGCACATGGCTGCCGGTCGCGATGATGCTGGTGCTGGGCGCCTGCGGGGCCAAGCCGGCCGAGAAGGGCACGGACCTTTCGAAGGCCAACACCACCTACCAGAACGAACTGATGGAGGCGCTGATCGACGCCAAGCCCGGCACGGTGATCGAAATTCCGGCGGGCGTCTTCACCATCGACACCAGCCTGAGCCTCGCCGTCGATGGCGTGACCATTCGCGGTCAGGGCATGGACAAGACCATCCTGAACTTCCGCAATCAGGCGGCGGGCGCCCAGGGCCTGCTGGTCACCGCCAGCAACTTCACCATCGAGGACCTGGCGCTCGAGGACACCAAGGGCGACGCCCTGAAGATCAACGAGGGCGAGAACATCATCGTGCGCCGGATCCGCACGGAGTGGACGCAGGGGCCGAAGACCGAGAACGGCGCCTACGGCATCTATCCGGTGCAGACGAAGAACGTCCTGATCGAGGACAGCGTGGCGATCGGCGCGTCCGACGCCGGCATCTATGTCGGCCAGTCCAGGAACGTCGTGGTTCGCCGCAACCGCGCAGAATACAACGTCGCCGGGATCGAGATCGAGAACTGCATCGACGCCGACGTCTATGAAAACCTGGCCACCAACAACACCGGCGGCATTCTGGTCTTCAACATGCCCCAGCTGCAGCAGGCGGGCTATCGGACGCGCGTCTATAACAACCGCGCCATCGCCAACAACACGCGCAACTTCGGCCACGCCGGCACCCCGGTCGCCAGCGTCCCGGCGGGCACGGGCGTCATCGTCAACTCCAACGATCAGGTCGAGATCTTCGACAACGAGATCGCCGACAACAAGACCGGCAACATCATCATCTCAGCCCTGTTCTCGGCGGGCTACTCGGACAGCGCTATGAGCGCCGATTTCGACCCCTATCCTGAGGCTATCCTGATCAAGGACAACCGCTTCAGCGGCGGCGGCAATGCCCCCGACGGCATGGAATTCCAGGCTCTGCGCATCGCCAAGTTCGGCCCGACCGGCCGCTTCCCCGACATCCTCTGGGACGGCTACGTCAATCCCAAACGCCTGGTGAACGGCCAACTGCCCGCTGCGCTGCGCATCTGCATCGACAACGGCGAGGCGGGCGTTCTGAACGTGGACGGCCCGAACAAGTACGCCAATCCGAACACAGACATGACGCCGCACAAATGCACCCTGCCGCGCCTGTCGCCCGTCGTCCTGCCGGGAGCCTGACGCGGCCCTATGACCCGGTTCAATCTGATTACCCTTTGCCTGGCGCTCGTCGCCGGGGCGACGGCCTGCACCAAGGCGCAACCTCAACAGGCCCTGGTCGACCCGACCTATTTCGCCACCGAAAACCCCAGGTCCCTGCGGGACTGGGGCATGGTCCAGGTCTCAGACGACGCCCTGATCCTGGGCCAGCGCGTCACGCCCTATGATCTGACGACGCCGCTGTTCACCGACTATGCGCAGAAGCTGCGGACCATCTGGATGCCAGCCGGCGCCGCGGCGGATTACAAGCCGGGCGACAACGAACTGTCCTTCCCGGTGGGGACGGTCATCACCAAGACCTTCTTCTATCAGACCGGTCGCGGCGGTCGGGTGCTCCAACAGGCCGATCAGGCGCTGATCCACGACGGCGAAGGGTTGAACCTGAAGAAGGTGCGCATCGTCGAGACCCGGCTGCTGATCCACCGGCCCGAGGGTTGGGCCGCCCTCACCTATCTGTGGAACGAGGCCCAGACCGAGGCGGTCCTGCACCGGGTCGGCGCGGTGGTCCCGCTGAAGTTGGCGCGTGCGGACGGCACGGACCAGGCCTTCTCCTACGTCGTGCCGAACGTGACCCAGTGCTCGGCCTGTCACGCGACCAACGTGGCCACCCGCATCATTCAACCCATCGGTCCCAAGCCCCGACTGCTCAATCGCGACTTCGCCTATTCGGACGGGACCGAGAACCAACTAACCCGCCTGACCAAGGCGGGCTATCTGCGCGGCCTCGCCGATCCGAAAGAGGCCCCGGCGGACGTGGCGTGGACAGACGCAAGCGCGTCGCTCGAGGCGCGGGCGCGGGCCTATCTCGACGTCAACTGCGGCCATTGCCACAACCCGGAGGGGCCCGCCGACACCTCGGGCCTGTATCTGAACGCCGCCACGCCGCTGTCGAGGGCCTCCGGCACGTGCAAGCTGCCGGTCGCGGCGGGTCCCGGCACCGGCAATCTTCGCTTCGATATCGTGCCGGGGGACGCCGAGGCCTCGATCATTCCCTATCGCATGGCGTCGACGAACCCCGCCGTGATGATGCCCGAGATCGGCCGCTCGACCGCCCACGCCGAGGGCGTGGCTCTCGTCCGCTTCTGGATCGATTCCATGGAGGGATCATGTCGGTAGAGACGCCCCCTGCCCTCGGCCCCCCCCTGGATGTCGCTGCGGTCGTCCAGCGCCTGCGCGCCGCCTTCGACAGCGGCCTGACGCGCGATCTGGCCTGGCGTCAGGCTCAGCTAGCCGCGCTCGAACGGATGATGATCGAGAACGAGGCCGAGATCGCCGAAGCCCTGAAGGCCGACCTCGGCAAGCCCTTCGGCGAGGCCGCCACGGCCGAGATCGATTTCGTCCGCAAGGAAGCGGCCCACGCGCGCAAACACCTGCGCCGCTGGGCGCGACCGCAACGGGCCGCGTCGCCGCTCGCCGTCCAGCCCGGCAAGAGCGCCATCGAGGCCGCGCCCTACGGCGTGACCTTGATCATCGGGGCGTGGAACTATCCCTTCCAGCTGGTGCTGGGGCCGCTGGTCGGCGCCATCGCGGCGGGCAACTGCGCTGTCATCAAGCCCTCGGAAATGGCGGCTCAGTCGTCGGCCCTGCTGAAGCAACTGATGGAACGTCATCTGGACCCGCGCGCCTTTATGGTGGTCGAGGGGGATGCCGACGTCTCAACCGCCCTGCTGGCCCAGAGGTTCGACCTGATCTTCTATACGGGCGGCGAACGCGTGGGTCGGATCGTGATGGCGGCGGCGGCCAAACATCTGACCCCCGTCGTGCTGGAACTGGGCGGTCAGAACCCCTGCATCGTCGATGAGACCGCCGATCTGGCGGTGGCGGCACGGCGCATTGTCTGGGGCCGTTTCCTCAACGCTGGCCAGATCTGCGTAGCGCCCGATCACGTCTATGTCGCCGCCTCGGTCGAGGCCCGGCTTCTGGACGAGCTGAAGCGCGCCGCGACGACCATGTTCGGGCCTGATCCGAAGTCGAGCCCGGACTTCGGGCGCATCATCAACCCGCGCCACGCCGCGCGCCTGCAGGCCCTGCTGGCCGACGGTCGCGCCGTCACGGGCGGCGAAACAGATGTCGACGCCTGCTATGTCGCGCCCACCATCCTGACCGAGGTCTCGCCCGATGCGCCGGTAATGGCCGAGGAAATCTTCGGCCCCATCCTGCCGGTCCTGCCCTACGAGACTCTGGATGCGCCGCTGGCGGCCATCAACGCCCGTTCACCGGCGTTGGCGCTCTATGCCTTCACCAAGAACAAGGCGACCGCCGACCGGATCATCGCCGCGACCCGATCAGGTTCGGCGACGATCAACGACACCGTCGTTTTCATGGCCAATCCCAACCTGCCCTTCGGCGGCGTCGGGGCCAGCGGCATGGGCGCCTATCACGGTCGGTTCAGCTTCGAGACCTTCAGCCACCGCCGCGCCGTGCTGAGGCGCAGCTTCGCCCTGGACGCCAGCATCCGCTATCCGCCCTTCACCAAGGGCAAGCTGGCGCTTCTGCGGCGCATGGCCTGAGGTCGCGTTTAGGCAGGGTCTTCCAGATAGAGCGAGAGATAGCGCTCCAGCGCCAGCGTGGCCTCGGCGAACAGGCTGTCAGTCCATTCGGACTGGGCCTCGCCGCTGGTCAGGGTTTCGAACGAGGTGAAAATCTCGGTGGCCATGCGCGCGACCGCCAGAGGCGCAGTGCCATGAAAGCCGTCGAGGCCCCGCTCCCAGCGCGCCGCCAGATAGGCCGCGATCTGCGCATTGGCGTGTTCCTTGACGATCCGCAACTCGCGCGTCGTCAGCATCAGATGGAACAGCGGCCGATAGGCCGGGTCCTCGTTCAACGTAGTACGCAGAACCAGCATCACCTGCAGATGACGCTCTCGCCACGAGGTGTACTGCGGGTTCTCCAGAATCTCGGCGATGCGGCCATGGATCTGCGACACCAGGGTCTCGAACAGCTCCTTGTAGATAGCGAAGACGTTCGGGAAGTACCGATAGATCGAGCTGACCGGCACATTGGCTTCGGCGGCGATGGCGCTGGTGGTGATCGTATCGACGGAAGTGGTGGCCAGCAGGCGTTCGGTCGCCGCCAGAACGCTGTCGATCCGGTCGCGCGCACGTTGCTGCATCGGCGCCGTGCGCCGCTCCAAGGTACTGGCCAGCGTGGTGATGGTCTCTTGCGGCGTGCGCGGGGCCACTGACGTCGTCCTCTCCATCCGGTTCCACAGGCCGTCTAACACGACCTGACGCCCCTGCAAGGGCGCATAGACGCACAGCCTCTTGTCAAACGGAATAATATTCTGTTTCGTGAACTTGAGGGAACGGGGATTTGGGAGGGCGACTATGAGCAAGATGGAATTCTGTCTGAAGGCGACGCTGGCGGCCAGCGTGGGTCTGACGGCGCTGATGGGGCCAGGTCTGGCCCAGGCACAGGAGAGGACGCCGCAGGAGGCGACGTCGCTGGACGACGTCATCGTCACCGCCCAACGGCGCGAGCAAAGCCTTCAGGAGGTGCCGATCACGGTCAACGTGCTCACCGCCGCGTCTCTGGAGGCCCTGGCGGCGGACGACATTGGCGACATGGCCGCCTTCGTGCCCGGCCTGTCGGTCTCGAACACCAGCCCGACCCAAGCGCGCTACAGCATTCGCGGCGTCGCAACCTCGGACTTCGGCGTCGGCACCGATCCGGCGGTCGGCGTCTATGTCGACGGCGTCTATGCGGCCCGATCGGGCGCGGCCCTGCTGGCCTTCAGCGACGTGGCGCGGGTCGAGGTGCTGAAGGGTCCTCAGGGCACCCTGTTTGGTCGTAACAGCGCCGCGGGCGCCGTCTCCATCACCACCAACAAGCCCAGCGACGAGTTCGAGGCCCGGCTCGGCCTTCGCCTCGGCGAATACGACAAGCGCCGCCTCGAGGGCCTGATCAACCTGCCGATCAACGACACCATGGCCCTGCGGGTCAACGCCCTGGTGAACCGCCGCGACGGCTGGCTGATCGATAGCGCCACCGGCGAGGACTATGATCGCGAAGACAACTGGGCGGCCCGCGCGGCCCTGCGCTGGGACATCACGCCCCGGACCCAGGCGACCCTGAGCTGGTCGCATGACGAGATCGATCAGGACGCGCGTCCAGCCATCGGCGTCGCGCCCATCCCGGCGGCGCCGGGCCTGCCCGCCTTCCCGTCCGATCCCGCCGGCTACACCAATCCGTTCGAGAAACGCGTCTTCAACGACGTCATCGACAACCACGAAACGCGCCGTCTCGACGAGGGCGTGCTGACCATCACACACGCCTTTGGCGACGTTGATTTCACCTCCCTGACCTCGATTCGGCAGTTCACCACCGAGAACCGCGAGGACGAGGACGGCACCAACCGCCCGGACCTGTATTTCGACACCAACAACCGGGAAAAGAACCGCTCCTGGTATCAGGAATTCCGTCTGGCCGGCGAAACCGGAGCGTTCAACTGGATCGCCGGCGCCAGCTACTATTCCGAAAACGCCAAGCAGCGCAGCGACACATACGCCACCACCGACACCATCAACACGATCCTGACCAATGCGGCCGGCATGCCGCTGTTCTCGCTGGCCGACATGATCCTGGGCATGGCCGGCATTCCCGCCAGCACCCTGGGCCACAGTTGGCAGGAGGACATGATCAACGAGGGCGACTTCGACGCGACCGCCGTCTTCGCCGACGTGATCTGGGCCGCCACCGATCGCCTGAACCTGACGTTCGGCCTGCGCTACACTCACGACAAGAAGTCGTTCCAGTGGCTGAACGACCGGCGCATCGCGCCCGAACTGGACGCCGTGCTGAACGATCCGACGACCAACTTCGTCTTGAGCGACAACATGGGCCCGGCGCTCGGTTACCTCTACTCGGACTATGTCTTCGACCTGTCTCCACTGGCCGGCGTACCGTGCGAGAACGGCGTCACGGTTCAGGAAGGCGTGACCTGCGAACTGTCGGATTCGTGGTCAGACCTCAGCCCGCGCTTCGTCGCCGACTACCACCTGACCGACAGCGCGATGGTCTTCTTCTCCTACGCCAAGGGCTACAAGGCCGGCGGCTTCAACAGCGTCGAGGTCGCCTCGCGCTTTGACAACGAAGACGTCCAGAATTTCGAGATCGGCCTGAAGAGCGACATCGGCGCCAACGCCCGCCTCAACATCTCGGCCTTCCAGTACGACTATGACGGCAAGCAATCGATCCGTCTGGTCGTCCCGGCGGGATCCAGCGTGCCGCAGTATCTGATCGAGACCAGCGACGACACCGCCTGGGGCCTCGACATGCAACTGGATGTGGAGCCGCTGGAAGGGCTGAAGCTGTTCGCCAACGCTCAGTACATCGACGCCACCTACAACCGGAAGATCACCGATGACGGCGATCTGGCCGGGCAGCCCACGGGCGAGCCCCTGTGGTCGGCGGCGGCAGGCGCTTCCTATCGCCACGACATGGGCGCTGCTGGTTCGCTCGACATACAGGTGATCCACGCCTATCGCGGCGAGGGACGATGCAACACGACCTCGACGGGCCAGGGCTCCTGCCTGAAGACGCCCTGGTTCGACCCGTCCGAAGCCCAGAACCGGACCGACGCGCGCCTCTACTGGCGGACCGCCAACGAGCGCTATCAGCTTGGCGTCTACGTCAACAACCTGTTCGACAACCAGTATGTGACCGGCGTCAACAACATCACCGCCACCACCCTGGGCACGCCGTTCGTCGGCCTGACCGAACCCCGCATGTGGGGCCTGGACCTGACCTATACCTACTGACAGACGTCGCCTGAGACCGCTTGAGAGCAACGGTCTCAGGCGCCGATCAATGGACTAGCGGTCTGGATCCGCTCAGAATTTGTCTGCCTGAAGCACTAGTCCGCATCGACGTCTGCCCTCGTCTGGCGATCAGGGTCTGAACTTCACGCTTCAATATCAGCAGAATCGGACGCTCATCTCCATGATCGGCGCCGCGACCCCGGACCGCTTGGCCCGGGGATCTTCACCCGACCTCAACGCGGCCTGCTTGATCGTCGCCGATCCAAAAGGAAATGGTCAAATTATTTGCCGTAATCGTCAGATAGTTTGACAAATAAAAGAACTGCTGCGCCAATCCCCTCATCTCGCATTCAGAACGAGAGTCAGAGGAGAGGGATAGGATGAAATTGTCATATTGGCTGAAGTGCGGCGTTGCGCTCGCCGCCGCCTGCGCCACCCCCGCGATCGCGCAGGACGCGACGACGGACGCCGCCGCAGCCCAGGTCGAAACCGCCACCATCGGCGACGTGGTCGTCACCGCCCAGCGCCGTGAGCAGAAGCTTCAGGACGTGCCGCTGGCCGTCAGCGCCTTCGGCGCCGAGGCCCTGGCCGACGGCAAGATCGAGAGCCTGACCAGCCTGGACGGCAAGATCCCGAACGTGGTCCTGGCCCCGGTCGGCGCCTATCCCTTCGCCAGCGCCTTCTTCATTCGCGGCCTCGGCTTCGCCGACGTGGAATCCAGCTTTGAACCCTCGGTCGGCGTCGAACTGGACGGCGTCTATCTGTCGCGCAACGTCGGCGCGGTTCAGGACTTCTTCGACATCGGCGGCGTGACCATCCTGCGCGGTCCGCAAGGCACCCTTTACGGCCGCAACACCATCGGCGGCGTGGTCAGCGTCCAGTCGCGTCGTCCCTCGTTCGACTTCGGCGCCCGCGCCCAGGCCACCTTCGGCTCCAACGGCCGCCAGGAACTGCGCGCCGGCGTTGAAGGCGCCCTGATCGAGGACCAACTGGCCGGCAAGTTCTCGTTCCTGACCAAGACCTACGACGGCTACACCAAGAATTTCGACGGCCGCAACATGGGCGCCCAGGACGTGACGTCGATGCGCGGCGCCCTGCTGTGGACGCCGACGGCGACCTTCGACGCCACCCTGATCGTCGACTACACCAAGGACAAGGGCACCGGCCCGGGCGTCGAGAACGCCAGCCTGCCCGGCATGGTCCTGCCCGGCTTCGGCGAGCCCGCCGACGCGGACGGCGATCCCTTCCTGACCCACATCGGCGACGACGTCTTCTCGAATCTGGAAGCCTATGGTCTGGCGCTGAACGCCAACTGGGACCTGGGCCCGGTCACGCTGACCTCCATCACTGGCTACCGCAACACCCAGACGGACGTGCAGAGCGACTTCGACGCCACGCCGATCCCCTTCATGACCGTCCACCGCAACGAAACCCATGACCAGTTCAGCCAGGAGTTCCGTCTGGCCTCGAACAGCGACGGCCCGCTGACCTATGTCGTCGGCGCCTACTATATGACCCAGGAATACGACATCGCCACGGGTCAGTTCGGTCTGGTGTTCGGCGGCCCGACGGCCGGTTCGACGATCTACACCAGCCAGAAGGCCGACTCCTGGGCGATGTTCGGTCAGGCGGACTACGAGGTCCTGCCGGGTCTGACGCTGACGGCCGGCGGCCGTTACAGCAAGGAAGAGAAGACCTTCACCACCCAGCCGCTTTTCTCGGCGATCGCGAAAACGTTCGACGCCAGCTTCGACGACTTCTCGCCCAAGGTGGCGATCAGCTACAAATGGTCGGACACCCTGCTGACCTACGCCCAGTACTCGCGCGGCTTCCGTGCGGGCGGTTTCAACGGCCGCGCCGGCACCTTCACGGCTGTCGGTCCCTATGACTCCGAAACGGTCGACTCCTATGAGGCCGGCATCAAGAGCGACCTGTTCGACCGCCGCCTGCGCCTGAACGCCGCTGTCTTCACCAGCAACTACAAGGACATGCAGCAAAGCGTTCAGCAGGTGATCCCGGGCACCAACATCAACCAGACCCTGGTCGCCAACGTCGGCAGCGCCAAGATTTCGGGCTTCGAGGCCGAGGCTACGGCGGTCATCACCAACGCCTTCACCGTCACGGCGTCGGTCGGCTACCTGGATGCCGGCTTCGACGAGTTCATGGCCGACCTGGGCGACGGCAAGGGCGTGATCGACCGTACCAATCTGCCGATGACCTATGCTCCGGAGTGGAGCAACAGCCTCACCCTCAACTACAAGGAGTCCTACGACTTCGGTCTGGTGACGGCTCAGGCCAGCGTGCGCCACATGAGCGACATGTACACCAGCTTCAACGCCCTGAACGCCACGTCGGACTTCGCCATGCGCAAGGCCAACACCATCGTGGACGGCAGCGTGTCGCTGGAACTGCCGGACGGTCGCTGGCGTGTCAGCCTGTGGGGCAAGAACCTGACGGATGAGGTGGTGATCAACAACACCTTCGGCGTGGGCCCCCTGCTCGCCGCGCGGGTCTATCAGCCGCCGCGTGAAGTCGGGGTCGACCTCAGCTTCACCTTCTGACGACCCGGAGGCCGGCGCTGAAAAGCGTCGGCCTCTTCTCTGCCTGACCGTTCCCATTCCGAGCTCACCCATGACGACTTCCGCCGAACTGATCGGCCGGGCGCAGGAGCTGCTGCCCGTCCTCAAGGCCCGCGCCGCCGAGACCGAGGCTCTGCGCCGCCCGCACGACGACACCATCAATGACCTGATCGACGCGGGCATCATCCAGATGCTGGTCCCCAAGCGCTGGGGCGGCGCCGAGTCCGACCTGAAGACCATGTTCGAGGTGGTCGACACCCTGGCCCAGGGCTGCATCTCTTCGGCCTGGATCGCGGCCTTCTACATCGGCCACAACCTCTACGCAGCCAAGCTGACCCCACAGGCGCAGGATGAACTGTTCGGCGCGCGCGGCTTCGTGCTGCTGCCGGCGGCGACCGCGCCGACGATGAAGGCCGAGCCCGTCGACGGCGGCTGGCGGATCACCGGCAGCGCGCCCTGGGGCTCCGGAGTCATGCACGCCGACTGGGTCATGGTGTCGGGCATGACCCCCGAAAAGACGCCGCGCAGCTTCATCATGCCGGTCTCCGACATCACCGTGAAAGACACCTGGCGCTTCAGCGGCATGGCCGGCACGGGCTCGAACGACATCGTCGTCAACGACGTCTTCGTCCCCCACTACCGCTCGATTGACGGCGTGGATCTGCGCAAGGGGCCGACCGACGGCACGGCCCTGTACGACAACCCGCTGTACGCCATTCCCCTGGTGCCCATGGCCTACGCCACCATCGTCCCGGTTCTGACCGGCGGGTTGAAGGGCGCCCTGTCAGCCTTCGAGGACATCGTCGACCGGCGCGTGCGCAACTTCTCGGGCGCCGTGGTCAAGGATCAGCAGCACACCCACATCACCCTGGGCGAGGTGCAGGTCGGAACACAGGCGGTCGACATTCTGGGCCGCGCCCATGTGGCCCGCACCGAGGCCCTGGTGCAGACCGGCTTCACCACCGACGACCGCATCAGCCTGAAGGGCTCGGCCGGCTATCTGGCCCGCACCGGCCGCGAGGTGTCGCAGAACATGATGGCGAACGCCGGGTCGTCCAACTACCACCACGACCAGCCGATGCAGCGCTTCTGGCGGGACCTGGCGACGGTCACCTCTCACGCCTTCTGGGACTGGGACATCGCGCGCGAGCAGGTCGGCCGCCGCCACTTCGGCCTGCCGATCAATCACCCCATCGTCTGAACGGAACGTCTTTCATGTCGCTCGAAGTCGTCGCCACAGGCCTGCAATTCCCCGAAGGCCCCATCGCCATGGCCGACGGGTCCGTCCTGCTTGTCGAGATCCGTCGCCAGACCCTGAGCCGGGTCTCGCCGGACGGCCAGATCACCGTCGTCGCCCATCTCGGCGGCGGTCCCAACGGCGCCGCGATCGGCCCGGACGGACGAGTCTATGTCTGCAACAACGGCGGTCTGGGCTGGGTCGATCTGGACGGCGGGCTGATGGTCCCCCACGGCGCGGCCAGCGACTACGCCGGTGGCTCGATCCAGGCGGTCGACCTGACCACCGGGGCCGTCGAGACCCTCTATACCGAATGCGACGGACGCCCGCTGAGCGCGCCGAATGATATCGTCTTCGACAGTCACGGCGGCTTCTGGTTTACCGATCTGGGCAAGGAAAACGAGACCACCCGCGACTATGGCGCGCTCTATTACGCTAGGACCGACGGCGGCTTCATCTCGCGTCAACGCGACCGGATTTCGTGGCCCAACGGCTGCGGCCTGTCGCCGGACGAGAAGACCCTCTACGTTGCCGAGACCTGGACCTGCCGCCTCTGGGCCTATGACCTGAGCGCGCCGGGCGTTCTGACGCCTGCCGCGGCCGCCTATCTGCCGGGGCGGCACGTCCTGACCCTGCCCGACTACCTGCCCTTCGACAGCATGGCGGTTCAGGCCAACGGCGACGTCTGCGTGGCCACCGGCATCAACGGCGGCATCACCGTCGTCTCGCCGACCGGCCAGGCCCACCACGTCCCGGTCCCCGACTTCGTCACCACCAACATCTGCTTCGGCGGCGCCGACATGAAGGACGCCTGGATCACCGGCTCCTCGACCGGAACCCTGTTCAAGACGCGTTGGGCCGAGCCCGGCCTCAAACTGGCCTTCAACGCATGAGCGCCTCCTTCCCCACTGACGCCGCCGTCCGCGCCCTCGCCGACCGCTTCATCGAGGCCATTCAGGCCGGCGACATCCAGACGGTGAAGGCCTGCTACGACCCCGCCGTCATCGTCTGGCTCAACACGGTCGGGGTCGGGGTTGATCGCCAAACCAACCTCGACGTTCTGTCCGGCTTTGTCGCAAAGACGTCCGAGCGGCAGTACCAGAACCGCCGGGTCGAGACCTTCCCCGGCGGCTATGTCCAGCAGCACCTGCTGAGAGCCACCCACGTCAAGGGACCGGTTCTGGAACTGGCGGCCATCCTGGTCTGCCAGGTGCAGGACGATCTGATCGTCCGGCTTGACGAGTACTTCGACTCCGCCCCGCTTACGGCCTGGTACGCCCAGATCAAGGCGTGCGCCTGATGCCCGCCTCCGCCCATTCGCTTCAGTACAGTACAGGAGACCGCGGATGACCTCAGCCGCCGCCACCGTCACAGCCGCAGCGCGATCGCGCCCGGCCTACGCCATCTATGTCGTTCTGGTCCTGATGGTCGCCTACATGCTGTCCTTCATGGACCGCGTCCTGATCAGCCTGATGATCGAGCCGATCCGCACGGAACTGGGTCTGGGCGACACCCAGGTCGGCCTGCTGGTCGGCTTTGGCTTCGTCCTGCTCTATTCGATCATGGGCATCCCCTTCGGCTCGCTGGCCGACAGCAGCAACCGTCGCAACCTGATGGTCTTCGGCGTGCTGGGCTGGAGCGCGGCCACGGCGGCCAGCGGCTTCGCCGGGGGCTTCGCCTCCCTGCTGGCGGCCCGGGCCATGGTCGGCATCGGCGAGGCGACCCTGTCGCCCGCCGCCTATTCCACCATCGCAGACCGGTTCGAGAAGAAGCGCCTCGGCTTCGCGGTCAGCCTCTACAACATGGGCGTGTCGCTGGGAGGCGGCGTGGCCATGCTGTTCGGCGGGGTTCTGGTCGCCTGGGCGATGAAAACCAATGTCGCCCTGCCCTGGGGCGATCTGACCGGCTGGCGTCTGGCCTTCGTGGCTGTCGGCCTGCTGGGCGCCCCCCTGGCCGCCCTGATGCTGCTGACCGTGCGCGAGGCCAAGCGTCGTCGCGGCGCCGCCAAGGCCCCGCCCCTCAGCGCCCTGTGGGCCCTGGCGATGAACCACAAGGCGGCCTTCGGCGGCGTGGTCATCGGTTATTCGCTGATGGTCATCGCGGCCTATGGCGCCATGCTGTGGGCCCCGGTCCACTTCGCCCGCGCCCACGCCATGAACCCGGCCCAGCTGGGTCTGGCCTTCGGCGTCATCATCGGCCTGTTCGGCACCGTGGGTCTGGCCGTCGGCGGCCTGCTGTCCGACCGTTCGGCCAAGCGCGGCCACGCCGACGCCCCGGTGCGGATCGTCCTGGCCTCGGCCATCATCCAGTTCCCGCTGATGATGGGCGCCTATCTGGTCAGCGACACCACCATCGCCCTGGCCCTGGCAGCGGTCGGCATGGCCACCGTCTCCACCATCGGCGGCCTGCAGGCCGGCACGCTGCAGATCCTGACGCCCGCCTCGATGCGCGGACGGATGACCGCCATCTATCTGCTGGTCGCCAACATGGCCGGCATGGGCTTGGGGCCGCTGATCATCGGCTTCATCAGCGAACACCTGTTCGACGGCCCGACCAGCCTGGGCAAGGCCCTGGCCCTGGTCACCGCCGTGTCGCTGAGCGCGGGCATCGCCCTGCTGCTGATCACCCGCAAGGCCATCATCGCCGCCGTGCAGGACAACGACCGCAACGAAGCCATCGCGGCCGCCGACGCCGTCTGATCCGCCTTCAAGGCTGACAGCAAAAACCCCCGCCGGTCGAACTGGCGGGGGTTTTCTTATGGTCCGTCAATCCGACGACCGTCAGGCCGTCTTCACATCCTTCCAGTACTCGTCGCGGATCAGCCGCTTGTAGAGCTTGCCCGTATCATGGCGCGGCAGTTCCTGCATGAAGTCGAACTGACGCGGAGCCTTGATCCCCGACAGGGACTGCCGCGCCCAGGCCGACAACTCGGCGGCGAACTCGGGCGTGGCGTCGGCCCAGTCGGCGGGTTGGATCACCGCCACGACCCGCTCACCCATCTCTGGGCAGGGCGCGCCGATGACTGCGGCGTCGGCCACCTTCGGATGCTGGATCAGCAGGTTTTCAATCTCTTGCGGATAGATATTCACCCCACCCGAGATGATCATGAAGCTCTTGCGGTCGGTCAGGAACAGATAGCCGTCCTCGTCCAGCCGCCCGACATCGCCCAGGGTGGTCCAGCCGCGCGCGTCATAGGCGGTCGCCGTCTTCTCCGGGTCGTTGTGATATTCGAAGGGGTGGTCGCCCTGGAAATAGATGTTGCCGACCTCGCCCGGCGGCAACTCGTTCCCTTCGTCGTCGCAGATATGGACGACGCAGAAATTGGCCTTGCCCACCGAACCCGGCTTCTTCAGCCACTCCTCGGAGTTGATGATGGTCATGCCGTTGCCCTCGGTCCCGGCGTAGTACTCGATCAGGATCGGGCCGAACCAGTCGATCATGGCCTGCTTGACCGGAACCGGGCATGGCGCCGAGGCGTGGATGGCCAGCTTCAGGGTCGAGACGTCGTAGCGGGCGCGCACCTCGTCCGGCAGTTTCAGCATGCGGATGAAGTGGGTCGGCACCCACTGGCTGTGGGTCACGCCGTGGGCGTCGATGGCGGCCAGGGCCAGTTCGGGATCGAACCTGTCCATCAGCACCACCGTACCGCCCAGATGCTGCACCCCCATCGACCAGCGCAGCGGCGCGGCGTGATACAGGGGCGCCGGGCACAGATAGACGCTGGCCCCGTCCACCCCAAAGCGGGTCTTGGCCACCAGGGTCGTCATGGGCATGGTGGTGATGTCGCCGTCCGCGGGCAGTTCCGGCCGGATGCCCTTGGGCCGTCCCGTGGTGCCCGAGGAATAGAGCATCTCGCCGCCCGCCACCTCGTCGGCGATGCGGGTCGGGGGTTGGGCCGACACCTCGTCCTCCCAGACGCGATAGCCGGTAACGACCCCGCCCAGCGAGAACAGCATCAGGTCCGACAGGCCCGCCGGCAGGGCTGGCGTATTCGGCAGATCGGCCCCTGCGATCAGCACCCTCGCCCCGCAATCACGGGCGATGTAGTCGACCTCGGCGAGGGTCAGCCGCGACGACAGAGCGACGAAGTAGAGCCCTGACCGCTGCGCCGCCCAGGCCAGGGCGAAGTAGTCGGGCGTGTTGCTAAGGCAGACCGCCACGGCGTCGCCGGGCCTCAGCCCCAGCGACCGCAACAGGTGGGCCGCGCGGTTCGAGGCCTCGTCCATCTGGCGGAATGTGGTGATCTCGCCCGTTCGGGCCATGATGATGGCGGGCTTGTCGGGCGTGACGGCGGCGAAATGACTGGGATGCATGATCTGCCTCAGAAGGCTCTGGCGGCGGCGTCCGCCTGGGCGTCGAAGCTGCGGACATAGGCTTCGCGGGCTTCGGCCCCCGGCTTGGTCGTGGCCGGGACCACCAGGGCGCGGATGTCGCGGATGCCGATGGTCTCAAAGATGTGCTTCAGATAGGGCAGCTGGAAATCGACGTAGTCGCCCGCCATCGTCGACGACCGCGTCAGGATCATCTGCATCGGTCGGTTCCGCAGCAGGCCGACGTGGCGCATCTCGTCGGCCTTGTAGCCAAAGGTCACGCGCGGCTGGACGATGACGTCGAGATAGAGCTTCAGGGCCCAGGGGATGCTGTAGTTCCACATCGGGCAGGACAGCAGGATGCGGTCGGCGCGATCCAGACGGGCCACGGCGTCGGTGACGATGCGCCAGGCGTCGTCCGCCTCGGGCGAGACCTCCTCGCCGAAGATGGGCGCGAACTTGCGAAAGGCGTGTTCGGCCTCAAAGCGAGGCAGGTCCTCTTCGAACAGGGCCAGGGTGTCGATCTCTTCGTCCGGGTTCTGTTCCCGCCAGGTGGCGAGGAAGCGATCCGCCAAGGAACGCGACGCCGAGCGTTCACCCTTGGGGCTGGCCACGATATGAAGCAGCATGACGTTTCCCGATCTGTCGGCTGGCGCCGATCTTTCGCAAGTTGAGCGGGAAGTTTTGTCAATTTATTTGGCAATCACAAGCCCTCGCCGCGCCGTTGACTTTCGCTGGTAGCCCCGCCAGTGATTGTAAGATTAATTGACGTTTGGAGAATGCGCCCGTGACCAGCCAACCGCTGAACGGCCCCCTGCACGGGCTGAAGGTCGTCGAGATGGGCCAGCTGATCGCCGGTCCCTTCTGCGGTCAGCTTCTGGGCGACATGGGCGCCGAGGTGATCAAGCTGGAATCGCCCGGCGTCGGCGATCCGATGCGCCACTGGGGCCAGGGCGAGACCCCGACCTGGTGGCGGGTGATCGCCCGCAACAAGTATTCCGTCGCCGTCGATCTGCGCTCGGCCGAGGGCCAGCAGACCGCGCGCGACCTGATCGCCCAGGCCGACATCCTGATCGAGAACTTCCGCCCCGGCACGCTGGAAAAGTGGGGTCTGGCCCCCGCTGACCTGATGAAAGCCAACCCGCGCCTGATCGTGGTGCGGGTGTCCGGCTATGGCCAGACCGGCCCCTATTCGTCGCGCGCCGGCTTCGGCGGAATCGGCGAGGCCATGGGCGGCTGGCGCGGCATCGTCGGCGAGCCAGACCGCGCCCCGTCGCGGGTCGGCGTGTCCATCGGCGACACCCTGGCGGCGACCTATGGCTGCATGGGCGCGCTGGCGGCGTTGCAGCACCGCGAACGCACCGGCCATGGCCAGGTGGTCGACAGCTCCCTGTATGAGAGCGTGCTGCAGGTCATGGAGAGCATGATCCCGGAATACGCGGTGAATGGCCACAAACGCACGCGCACCGGCTCGGTCCTGCCCAAGATCGCCCCGTCGAACGTCTATCCCTGCTCGGACGGCGAATACCTGATCGGGGCCAATCAGGACGCCGTCTTCGGCCGCCTGTGTGCGGCCATGGGCCGACCCGAACTGGCGACCGACGCGCGCTACGCCACCCATCTGGCGCGCGGCGAGCATCAGGTAGAACTGGACGTACTGGTCGGTGAATGGACCGCGACCCTGACGGTTCAGGAGCTGGAAGACCTGATGATCGAACACGCCGTCCCGGCGGGCCGCGTCTTTGACGCCGAGGACATGATGGCCGACCCGCATTTCGCGGCGCGCGAAGCCATCATCGAGGTCGAGGACCCGGTTCTGGGCAAGGTGGCCATGCAGGGCGTCTTCCCCAAGCTGTCGGCCACGCCCGGCTCGGTGCGCCGACCTGCTCCGCTGGAGGTGGGTCAGGACACGGCGGAGATTTTGCAACGCTGGCTCGGCGTGTAACCTCCTCTCCCCGGGCCCCCGTCGGATCTGGCCAGCGCCGGTCCGACGGGAAAGTCTCTAGATCGCGCCCAGATGCGGCGCGGCATATCCGATGCGGGCCTCGAAACGTTCGATCTCGGCCAGACGCGCCAAGGCAAGGTCAATCTCGTCCTTGCCTTCCAGCAGCCTGGTCTTGTCCGCCATGGCGATATCAAACGCCCAGACGCGACCGCCCGCCGTCACCGTCTGATCCGGCAGGGAGACGCTGAACCGCGCCGTAGCCGGATCGCGCGCCAGATCCATCAGCGCTAGACAGTCCGCCGCAGGCAGGACCAGCGGCAGGATGCCGTTCTTCAGGCAGTTGTTGCGGAAGATGTCGGCGAAGCTGGGCGCGATGACGCAACGGATACCTAAGTCCAGCAGGGCCCAGGGCGCATGCTCGCGGCTGGAGCCGCAACCGAAGTTGTCGAGCGCGATCAGCACGCCCGCCTGATCCCACGGCGACTGGTTCAGCACGAAATCAGCGCGCGGCTGATCATCGGCGTCAAAGCGCAGCGGGTGCAGCAGGATGCGCCCCAGACCGGCGCGGGTGACGCCCTTCAGAAAGCGCCCCGGCACCAGCTTGTCGGTGTCGATATTGGCGATGGGCAGGGCCGCCGCGACGGCGTCCAGAGTGGTGAAAGCACGCATCAGCCAAGGCTCCTGACATCGACCAGCCGACCCGCCACGGCGGCGGCGGCGGCCATCGACGGCGACACCAGATGGGTGCGGCCGCCGGGGCCCTGACGGCCCTCGAAATTGCGGTTGGAGGTCGAGGCGCAGCGCTCGCCCGGCGCCAGCCTGTCCGGGTTCATGCCCAGACACATGGAGCAGCCCGCCTCGCGCCATTCGAACCCCGCCTCGATGAAGACACGGTCCAGACCTTCGGCCTCGGCCGCCGCCTTGACGTGGCCCGAGCCCGGCACGACCAGGGCACGGACGCCCTCTGCCACATGACGCCCGCGCGCGATGTCGGCGGCGGCGCGCAGGTCTTCCAGACGGCCGTTGGTGCAACTGCCGATGAAGACCGTGTCGATAGCCAGACCGGCCAGAGCCTGATCCGAGGCCAGCCCCATATAGGTCAGCATCTGTTCTATCTGGGCTCGCTGGCCGGCGTCAGTCACGGCGTTCAGGTCGGGTGTGCGGCCGCCGATGGTCGTCACGGCCTCGGGGCTGGAGCCCCAGGTCACCATGGGTTCTATGGCGGCGGCGTCGATGCGCACCACCCTGTCGAACGTCGCGCCGGGGTCGCTGGCCAGGGTGCGCCAGTCGGCCACGGCGGCGTCGAAAGCCACGCCCTGCGGCGCGTGACGCCGGCCCTTCAGATAGGCGAAGGTTGTCTCGTCCGGCGCGATCAGGCCCGCCCGCGCCCCCGCCTCGATCGACATATTGCAGACGGTCATCCGCCCGGCCATGTCCAGGTCGCGGATCGCCTGGCCGGCGTATTCGATGATGTAGCCCGTCGCGCCATTGGCCCCAATCTGGCCGATGATGGCCAGGATCAGATCCTTGGCCGTCATGCCGCGGCCCAGCGCGCCATCGACCTGGATCAGCATGGATTTGGCGCGCGTCTGCACCAGGGTCTGCGTCGCCAGAACGTGCTCGACCTCGGAGGTGCCGATGCCGAAGGCCAGAGCCCCGAAGGCCCCATGGGTGGCGGTATGGCTGTCGCCGCAGACGATGGTCGTGCCCGGCAGGGTCAGTCCCTGCTCTGGCCCGACGACGTGGACGATGCCCTGATCCACACTGTCGAGCGGGATCCACGGCAGGCCGAACTCGACAGCGTTGACCTGCAGCTGTTCGATCTGCGCCCGGCTTTCCGGGTCGAGGATGCCCGCCGCGCGGTTCAGGGTCGGCACATTGTGGTCGGCTACCGTCAGGGTCTGGGCCGGGGCGTGAACGGCGACGCCGCGCTGGCGCAGGCCCTCAAAGGCCTGAGGGCTGGTGACCTCATGGACCAGATGGAAGTCGACATATATCAGCATGTCGCCGTCGCCGAGATCGGCGACCACATGCCGGTCGTAGATCTTGCTCAGCAGGGTGCAGGGTTGGCTCATGGCGACGCTCCTAGCGGCCGATAAACTGGGCGGGACGGCGCGCCAGGAAGGCGGCGGCGCCTTCCTTGAAATCGGCGGTGCGTCCGGCGTCGGCTTGCGCCTCGCGTTCAAGGTCAAGCGCCTGGGCGAAACCGAGATCCAGCGCCGCGCGGGCGGTGCGGCGCACGGCGGCATAGGCCAGCGTCGGCCCGGTCGACAGGCGCTCCAGCAGGGCCTCGGCCTCGCCGGACAGGCCCTCGGGATCGACCGCCTTCCATGCCAGGCCCCAGGTCACGGCCTGTTCGGCGTCAATGCGGTCGCCGGTCATCATCAGGCCCATGGCGCGGTGCCAACCGAGCGTGCGCGGCAGCAGCCAGCTGGCCCCGCCGTCCGGCGCCAGACCCACCTGGGCGAAGGCGTAGGACAGGAAGGCCGAGCGCGACATCAGGATCATGTCGGCGGCGAGGGCGATGGACGCCCCCGCGCCGATGGCCGGGCCGTTGACCGCCGCGATCAACGGGATCGGCAGGTCCGCCAGCTTGAGCAGCAGGGGGTTGATATGGGTCTCCAGAATCCGCCCCGCGTCGTCCGGCAGCGGCTCGGACAGGGTCCCCCCGGCGCAGAAGGCGCGGCCCGAACCCGTCAGCAGGATCGCCCGCGCGCCCGAAGCGACGGCGGCGTCCACGGCGGCGTCCAGCGCCTCCACCATCGGCTCGCTCAGGGCGTTCATCCGCTCGGGCTGATCCAGCCGGATGATCGCGCCCTCGCCCTTGCGTTCAAATCCGATCATCGCACACCTCGCCGCGCCGCCCCGGCCACGCAAGTCGCGGCGAGATCGGCGGAAAAACGCCTGAACATGAGTTGACAGACATGGTTCGGGGCGGGATTAGATGTCAATAGATTTGACAATCTTTCCCGCCCTCGCGGCGGCAGGAGCACCCCTTTCGATGAGAATTACGCAGGGCCTGGTGCGCGCCGTCGTCACGGCCGCAAACCGCACCGCCACCATCGACGGCGACCGCCGCCGCACCTGGCGCGAGGTCGGCGACCGCGTCGCGCGTCTGGCCGGCGGCCTGCGCGAACAGGGCGGGCTGACGACCGGCGACCGGGTCGCCATCCTGGCCAACAACTGCGACCGCTATTTCGAGACCTATTTCGGCGTCCTGTGGGCCGGGGGCGTGCTGACGCCGCTGAACACCCGTCTGGCCACGCCCGAACTGGCCTTCCAGTTGAAAGACGCCGGGGTCCAGGTTCTCTGCTTCGGCGAAGAGTTCGCCGCCGTCGCCGAACAGCTTCTGGCCGAAGGCGCCGTCAGCCGCCTGATCGCCATGGACGGTGCGGCCGACGACGCCGGCCTGACTCATGAAGGCCTGATCCAGACGTCAGCGCCCGCCGAGGAGCATCTGGCCGAGAACGACGATCTGGCGGGCATCTTCTACACTGGCGGCACCACCGGCCTGCCCAAGGGGGTGATGCTGAGCCACGGCAATCTGCACGCCATCGCCTCCAATCTGCTGATGACGATTCCGTTCGACGAGACGGGGGTCAATTTCCACGCCGCGCCCATGTTCCACCTGGCGGACATCGGCATCCTGTTCGCCACCATGACCGGCGCGACCCACGTCTTCCGCCGCAGCTTCAACGCAGAAACCATGCTGGAGGCCATCGCCGAACATGGCGTGACCCACTGTTTCACCGTGCCCGCCGTCATCGACCGGATGGCCAAGTACGAGCGTCTGGATCAGTTGGACCTGTCGAAGCTGAAGATGCTGGGCTACGGCGGCTCCTCCCTGCCCGCCGCCACCCTGGCCCTGGCGCGCGAGAAGTTCCCGGAGATCGCCTTCATCCAGGGCTTCGGCCAGACTGAGATGGCCTCGGTCACGGTGCTGACGCCCCAGGACCACCAGTGCGCCGACGATCACCCGCGCCTGCGCTCGTGCGGCAAGGTGGCGCCGGGCTTTGAAATCCGCATCGTCGACGAGAACGGGATCGAGGTTCCGCGCGGCCAGATCGGCGAGATCGTCGGCCGCGGCGACAACGTCATGCAGGGCTACTGGAACCGTCCCGAGGAAACCGCCGACGTCATGCGCAAGGGCTGGCTGCACACCCGCGACGCGGGCTGGATGGACGAGGAAGGCTATATCTACATCACCGACCGGCTAAAGGACATGATCGTGTCCGGGGCCGAGAACATCTATTCCATCGAGGTCGAGAACGCCCTGTCCTGGCACCCGGCCATCGAGGAAGCCGCCGTCATTGGCGTGCCGGACGCAACCTGGGGCGAACGCGTCCACGCCCACATCGTCTGCAAGGCGGGGGCGGAACAGCCGAGCTTTGAGGAGTTGTCCGCCTTCTGCCGCCAGCGCATCGCCGGCTACAAGACGCCCAAGAGCGTCAGCTTCAGCCAGACCCGCCTGCCGCGCAGCGCCGCCGGCAAGATCCAGAAGGGTCCGGTTCGTGAGGCCGTGCTGAAAGATCTGAACCTGGCCTGATCTCAGCGCCAGCAAGGAGGGGAAGAGGCGGGCGAGGGGTTGCCCGCCTTTTCTTTTGCCTGAAATCCAGCCTGGCCATCGGCCATAGAAAAAGGGCGGGACGCTCGCGCCCCGCCCTTCCCTGTTTTCAAGCCTTGTGCGGCGATCAGGCCGCGAGTGGCTTGGGCGCCGGATAGAAGCGCTCGCCCGAGGCGGACATGGTTTTCAGCAGGGCCGGCGGCGCGAAACGCTCGCCGTACTGCGCGGCCAGGGCCTCGCAGGCGGCGGTGAACTCGGCCACGCCGACGCTGTCGATCAGGCTGATCGGACCGCCGGTCCAGGGCGCAAAACCCCAGCCCAGGATGGCGCCGACATCGGCGTCGCGCGCGGCGGTGACGACGTTCTCGTCCATGCAGCGCGCGGCCTCGACGGCCTGACGATACAGCAGACGCTGCTTCAGGTGCTCGACCAGTTCCGGCGTCGAACGGGCGATCCTGACCGGGTACATCTCGGCCAGACCCGACCACAGGCTCTTGGCCCCGCCTTGCGGGTAGTCATAGACGCCCTTGCCGTTCTTGCGGCCCCAACGGTCCTGCGCGACCATGTCGATCAGGAACTTATCGGTGTCGCCCTCGACGGGCTCCGGCAGGTTCAAGTCCTTGCGACGCTGACCCGCGACACGGTCCACCAGGTCGATGGCCACGTCGTCCAGCAGCTCCAGCGGACCGCGCGGCATGCCGGTCATGCGGCCGACATTGTCGATGACGGCCGGGGCGATGCCCTCGATCAGCATCTCCAGACCTTCGCGAATATAGGTGTCGAACACGCGGCTGGTGAAGAAGCCGCGGCTGTCGTTCACGACGATCGGCACCTTCTTCAGCTGCTTGCAGTAGTCCAGCGCCTTGGCCAGGGTCTCCTGCGAGGTGTTCTTGCCGACGATGATCTCGACCAGCTCCATCCGGTCCACCGGCGAGAAGAAGTGGATGCCGATGAAGTTGGCCGGACGCTCGGAGGCCTCGGACAGGCCGGTGATCGGCAGTGTCGAGGTGTTGGAGGCGAAGACGGCGTCCGCCCCGATCTGGGCCTCGGCGCGCTTGGTCACATCAGCCTTCAGGGCACGGTCCTCGAACACGGCCTCGACCACCAGATCGGCGCCCTTGATGGCGTCATAGTCCGTGGTGGCGGTGATGCGCCCGACCAGTTCGTCAGCGGTGGCCTGGCTCATAGCCCCCTTGGTCACGGCCTTGGCGACCAGGCTTTCCGAATAGGCCTTGCCCTTGTCGGCGCCGGCCTGAGCCACGTCGATCAGAACGGTGTCAATGCCGACGCGGGCCTGGGCGTAGGCGATGCCCGCCCCCATCATGCCGGCGCCCAGAACGGCGGCCTTCTTGACGGTATAGGTCGGGACGTCCTTGGGTCGGGCGCCGCCCTTGGCCAGGGCCTGTTTCGACAGGAAGAGCGAGCGGATCATGGCCCGCGCCTGGGGCGTCTGCTGGGTGTCCATAAACAGGCGCGACTCGACGCGCAGCGCCGCGTCCATCGGCAGGTTGAAGCCCTCATAGACGCAACGGGCGATGTTCTTCTGGGCCGGATAGTTGCCATAGCTCTTGGCCATGACCTTGGGAGGGACCATGACGAAGACACCGCCCCCGGCCTCCGAATAGGGGCCGTCCTTCATGACATAGCCCTTGCGATCCCAGGGCTGGACGCCCTCGCCGCCGTTGAGGATCCAGGCCTTGGCCGCGGCCAGAGCCTGCCCCGGTTCGACCACCTCGTCGATGATGCCGATGGCCTTGGCCTTCTCAGCGTCGACCGGCGCGCCGGTCAGCATCAGGTCCAGCGCGGCCTGCACGCCCGCCAGACGCGGCACGCGCTGGGTGCCGCCCGCGCCCGGCAACAGACCGATGGTGACTTCCGGCAGGCCCACCTTGGCCTTGGTCGAGGCGACGCGGTAGTGAGCCGCCAGGGTGAACTCGAAGCCGCCACCCAGGGCTATGCCCTCGATGGCCGCGACCACCGGCTTGCCGACGGTCTCCAGCGCCCGCAGAGCCCAGGTCATGCGCGAGGTGGCGGGCAGAGCCGCTTCGCGCGCCGCGCCGGAGGCCTGACCGCCCGCCGTCTCGCCCAGTTCGCCCAGGTCAGCCCCGGCACAGAAGCCGTTCGACTTGCCCGAGGCGAGGATGGCGCCGCGGATGAAGAGGTCGTCGCGGATGCGGGCGACGATGGCGTCGATGTCGGCCACGGCGCTGTCGGTGAAGGTGTTCATCGTGCGGCCCGGCACGTCGAACAGGAAGGTGGCGATGCCGTCGGCATCCACCGAAACAGTGAAGTTGTTCATGTCGTTGTCCTGACTGTCAGATCGCGATCAGACGCGCTCGATGATGGTGGCGGTGCCCATGCCGGCGCCGACGCAGAGGGTGGCGAGGCCGGTCGACTTGCCCGTGCGTTCCAGCTCGTCCAGCAGGGTACCGAGGATCATGCCGCCCGTGGCGCCCAGCGGGTGGCCCATGGCGATGGCGCCGCCGTTCACGTTCATCTTGTCGTGCGGCACGTTCAGCTGCTGCATGAAGTACATGACCACCGAGGCGAAGGCCTCGTTCAGTTCGAACAGGTCGATGTCGTCGATGCTCATGCCGGCGCGGGCCAGAGCCTTCTGCGTCACGGCCACCGGGCCGGTCAGCATGATGGTCGGCTCCGAGCCGATCGAAGCCGTGCCGACGATGCGGGCGCGGGGCTTGAGGCCCATCTTCTCGCCCATCTCCTTGGTGCCGATCAGCAGGCCCGAGGCGCCGTCAACGATGCCCGAGCTGTTGCCGGCATGGTGGACGTGGTTGACCGCTTCGATCTCGGGATAGCGCTGACGCACGATGGAATCGAAGCCCGCCGCGCCGAGACCGGCAAACGAGGCCTTCAGCGCGCTCAGGCTCTCGACCGTGGTTTCGGGGCGCATGAACTCGTCATGGGCCAGAACCGTCACGCCGCAGTGCTTGACCGGGACGATGGAGTTCTTGAAGCGATTATCGGCCCAGGCGGCGGCGGCGCGCTTCTGGCTCTCGGCGGCGAAGGCGTCCACGTCGGTGCGGCTGAAGCCGGACAGGGTGGCGATGGCGTCAGCGCCGACGCCCTGGGGCGCGAAATAGGTGGTGAAGGCCACGTCGGGGTCGACCGACCAGGCGCCGCCGTCCGAGCCCATCTTGACCCGGCTCATGCTCTCGACGCCGCCGCCGATGGCCGCATCGGCCTCGCCGAAGACGACCTTGGCCGCCGCCGTGTTCACGGCTTCCAGACCCGAGGCGCAGAAGCGGTTCATCTGCACGCCGGCCACCGTCTGGGCCAGACCGGCGTTGATGGCGGCGACGCGGGCGATGTTGGCGCCCTGTTCGCCGATGGGCGCGACGCAGCCCAGGATCACGTCGTCGATCAGGCGGGTGTCCAGGCTGTTGCGGTCGCGCAGAGCCTGAAGCACCTGGGTCGCCAGCGAGATGGCGGTCACTTCATGCAGGCTGCCCTTGGCGTTGCCCCGCCCGCGCGGGGTCCGCACGGCGTCATAGATGTAGGCTTGTCTCACGGTCGTTTCCTCGGTTGTTCTGATCAGGCGCCGGGGGCGCGCGGAAGCGGCGCCGGCGTCAGGGAAAAGCGGGGCGCGGGGGCCGGCTGCATCACGCCGTCCAACTCGACGAAGGCCTGACGCTGGGCGTTATGCGGATAGGACGGGGCCTCGGCGAAGGAGAGCACCGGGGCGAAGCAGGCGTCGGTCCCTTCCATCAGGAGGCACCATTCGGCGCGGGTCTTGGCGGCGAAGATCTGGGTCAGGCGGGCGCGGCGCGTCTCGCGGTCCTCGATGCCGTCCTGATCCTTGAACAGGGGATCGTCGCTCAGGCCCGTGGCTTCCAGCATCCGCGCATAGAAGGGCGGCTCGATCGAGCCGATGGCGACATAGAGGCCGTCAGCGGTCTCATAGGTGTCGTAGTAGGGCGCGCCGGTGTCGAGGTAGTTGGTCCCCCGCTCGTCGCCCCAGATGCCCTGAGCGCGGAAGCCCCAGATCATGCCCATCAGGAGTGAGGCGCCGTCGGTCATGGCGCAGTCGATGACCTGCCCCTGCCCCGTCGAACGCGCCGACAGCACCCCGGCCAGCATGGCGAAGGCCATCATCATGCCGCCGCCGCCGAAGTCGCCGACCATGTTGATCGGCGGGGTCGGTTTCTCGCCCGCGCGGCCAAAGGCGTTCAGGGCGCCGGTGATGGCGATATAGTTGATGTCGTGGCCGGCGGCCTTGGCCAGCGGGCCTTCCTGGCCCCAGCCTGTCATGCGGCCGTAGACCAGCTTCGGATTGTCGGCCAGCAGGACCTCGGGGCCCAGGCCCAGGCGCTCCATGACGCCGGGGCGATAGCCCTCGACCACACCGTCAGCCTTGCGGATCAGTTCGCGCGCGGCGGCGCGGCCGTCTTCGCTCTTGAGGTCCAGTTCGACCCGCTTGCGCGAGCGCGCCAGGACGTCAGTGGGATCGACCCTGGCGCCCGGACGGTCGATACGGATGACCTCGGCGCCGTGGTCGGCCAGCATCATGCAGGCGAAGGGGCCGGGGCCGATGCCCGCCATCTCGATGATGGTCAGGCCCGACAGGGCGCCTGCGGATTTCGTCGCCGCCTTCATCGCGCCGACGCCCCGGCCGATAGTCCGAAGATGTCGCCAAGCATAACCGTCGCTCCCCGCACGTCCCTCTCGAAGAGGTCATACGGTGATCGACCGGCCGAACAATCTTGTCAAGAAATTTGACTTAAGCCGTTTCCAGTTCCGCGGCAGACCTCGCGTCCAGTCCGCCGAGGAAGGCGCGCAGACCCTCGCGCATGACGCCCAGTCCTTCGGCGCCCACGGCCTGTTCCAGCTCGGCTTCCAGCTCGCGCAGAATCTTTTGCGCGTCGTCGCGGATGGCGTGGGATTCGGGGGCGAACTGGACGATGCGGGCCCGCCGGTCGGCGGGATCGGGGACCAGTTCGACCAGCTTGTTCTCGACCATCTCCGCCAGAAACTGGCTCATGGCCTGACGCGAGATGCCCAGGTTCTCGGCCATGCGCGCCGCCCGCGTCTCGCCGTTGGCGACATTGACCAGGACCAGCGACTGGGTGCGGCTCAGCTTACCCCAGCCGCGGGCGTCCAGCCGCGACTGCAGTTGCTCGTCGAACCAGTAGACGGTGCGGACGAGATCGAGCATCAGGAGCGAGCGAGTCATAGGGCCAGTCTCGCCGCCCCGCGCCTTCGGGGAAAGCCCGAAAACGGCGTCATGTCGATTTTTAGTCAACTTACTTGACATTTATCGCGCCACATCGCGAACTGGACCTCCCACGAGGGAGGATAAAACATGACGAGCGAAATGCTCGCGGACCGGCGCATTCCTGCCGGAAACGATTTTCTGGCGCCCGACGCGGTCGCCGCCCTGACACCGGCCGAGCTGACCGCGCGGATCACGGCGCTGAAACCGATGATCACCGCCGCCTCAGCCGAGGCCGAGCGCCTGCGCCGCCCGGTGGACGAGGTGTGGAACGCCCTGCGCGCCACCGGCTATTTCTACATGTACGTGCCGCGTCGCTTTGGCGGGCTGGAGTTCGACCCCCAGGCCTATATCGACGCCACCCTGGCCATCTGCGAAGCCTGCCCCTCGACCGGATGGACGGCCAGCTTCGCCGCCGAGCACAACTGGCTGATCGCCCAGTTCCCGGAACAGACCCAGGCCGAGGTCTGGGGCCGCACCCCCTATGTCATCGCCCCCAGCGTCGCCGCCCCTCCGGGCAAGGCCGTGCGCGTGGACGGCGGCTTCCGCATCTCGGGCCGCTGGAAGTTCGGCACCGTCGTCATGCACGCCGACTGGGTCATGCTGAACGCCATGGAGGACAGGGGCGAGGGCCAGCCGCCGGTCGTGCGGATGATGCTGGCGCGCGCCGAGGACGTGAAGGTGTTGGACACCTGGTTCATGAGCGGCATGGCCGCCACCGGCTCCAACGACATTGTCGCCGAAGACCTCTTCATCCCCGAGGCCTACAGCTTTGTGGTGTCGGAGGTCCGCACCGGGCGCGGCAACGGCTCGCGCATCCACGACAACCCGCTCTACGCCGCGCCCATGCTGCCGCAGTTGTGCGTGACGGCGGCCCTGCCCTCGGTCGGCGCGGCTCGAGCGGCAGTGGAGTTGGGCCGCCAGCGGTTGACGGTTCACACCAAGATGGGCGGCCAGTCGACCCAGGTGGACAAGCCCGCCGCCCAGATGCGTCTGGCCCGCGCCGACCTCATGGTGCGCTCGGCGGAACTCTCGATCCGCCAGGCCGCCGACGAAAACCTGACGCTCTCGGCCCTGAGCGACGAGGAGCAGCTACCGCATCGTCTGCGTCTGCGTGCCCAGATCGCCTATGCCGTCAGCCAGTGCCTGGAGGCGGTGCGGACCTGCTGTGACTCGTCCGGGTCGGGCATATATGCGCTCGACAATCCGATGCAGCGCATCCTGCGCGACATCGAGGTCATGGCCAGCCACATCGTCTACGACATGGACGTGTCCACCGAACTGCATGGTCGCGCGATGGTCGGCCTGGCGCCGAACTCGCTGCTGACCTGAGCCCCGACGACTTCTCCGAAACTCTCCACTCGGGGGCCGTTCGCGGCCCCCTCTTTTTATGGACCGCCCATGAAAAAGGGGCCTGCAAAGGCCCCTCCTCCGATCCGCCATCAGCGCCGTCAGTCGATGTGCTGGCCGTCGTCGATCTGGATCACGGCGCCAGTGGCGTAGGCGGCGGCGTCCGAGGTCAGGTAGCTGATGGTCGGCGACAGGGCGTCGATCGGCATCAGGCGCTTGCGCGGCAGCTTGGAGATCATCTTCTGGCCCGCCTCGCTGGTGAACCACTCCTCATTGATGTCGGTCAGCATATAGCCGGGGCAGACGACGTTGACGCTGATGCGCGCGCGCGACCACTCATTGGCCAGGGCCCGGCCCAGCATGACCGCCGAAGCCTTGGACGCGCAGTAGGCGACCAGACCGGTCAGGGCGTGCAGGCCGCCCATTGAGGCCAGGATGACCACCCGACCGCGTTCGGACCGACCGCTGGCCAGCAGACGACGCCCGCCCTCGCGCGCGGTCAGGAAGACGCCGCGGCTGTTCACCGCCTGGATCTGATCGAACTCTTCGATAGACAGTTCCGTCGCCGGGCCGTCGGCGTTGACGCCCGCATTGGCGATGACGGTGTCGACCAGTCCGAACCGCGCCTCGGCGGCGTCATAGCCGGCGATGACCGAGGCCTCATCGGAGACATCCATCGACACGGCCAGGGCCTCGCCGCCCGCCGCCTCAATCTCGGCTACCAGGGCGGCCAGACGGTCGGCCCGGCGCGCGGCCAGAACCACCCTGGCCCCGCCCCGCGACAGGACGCGGGCGAACTCAGCGCCGATGCCGGAGGACGCGCCGGTGATCAGGGCCACGCGGCCCTCATGCGTCAGTTGGGTCATGCTTTCCTCTCACGCGCGGACAGCCAGGCGCGCGTCATGGCGCTGGTCCGGGTGCGTTGCAGTTTTTCATTGAGCCAGACGGCGGCGTCGCAGACCGCGTCGATGTCCACCGCCATCTGGCCGTTCAGGGCGTAGGCTACGTCCTCGGTGGCGACATTGCCCGCCGCCCCCGGCGCGAAGGGACAGCCGCCGGTGCCGCCGATGGAGGCGTCCACGGTCACCGCCCCGGCGGCGACCGCCGCCACGGCATTGGCGACGCCCGTACCGCGCGTGTCATGGAAATGGACCCGGACCGGCAGGGGCCGCACGGCTTCGACGACCGCCGCGACCAGAGACGACACCTCGTCCGGGCGGGCCACGCCGATGGTATCGGCCAGGGCGATCTCCAGCGGACCGAAGGCGGCCAGGCGACGCGCCATATCGACCACGCGCAACGGATCAACGGCGCCCGACAGCGGGCAGCCGAAGGCGACGGAAATCGTCACCTGGGCGTCGCGGCCTGCGGCCCTCGCCTGTTCGATGACGCGCCCGGCCATGGCGATGCCGGCGTCGACGTCCAGACCCTGATTGGCCGTGCCGAAGGCATCCGAGGCGGCGACGACAATGCCCAGCTCATCGACGCTGGTGGCCAAGGCCCGGCCCGCGCCGCGCTCGTTCAGAACCAGACCGATGGTGCGCACGTCCTCCCGTTTCGCCAGGGCGGCGATCACCGCCTCGGCGTCGGCCATCTGCGGCACCAGCTTGGGGTTAACGAAGCTGGCGACCTCGATCCGTCGCGCGCCGGCGGCGACCGCACGCGCAATAAGTTCGACCTTGTCGGCGGTCGACAGGATGGTCTTTTCGTTCTGCAAGCCGTCGCGCGGCGAGACCTCGACCCATTCGATCATGACTGGCTGTCCTTCGGCGCCGCCAATTCGTGGCGATAGCGCGGCTGGTCGATCGCCAGCGTGTCGAGCGCCAGGCGGCGCAGATGGTCGAAGACGGCGGGATCGTCAGCGCTGACGCTCCCGTCGCGCAAGGCTTCGGCCAGGGCGAGGTTCAGCGTGGCATAGTCGCCGTCCACGCCCAGAATCGCCTGCATCCGGGCGACGGCGGCGGCTTCGGCGGCGGGCCATTGGGCCAGTTCGCGCGACACGATGCCGAGCGCATTGGCCGCCACCTTGCGGTGGAAGCCGTCCGATGAGGTGCCCCCCCCTTCCAGCCAGGCCGTCGTCGCCGCCAGCAGTTCGTCCTTGCGCGGTCCCTCGATCATCGCGACGCCTCCATCAGGGCCAGAAGATCGACTTCGCATTCGCTGAGACGCCGGCCGATCACGGCGCGCTCGACCGACGCCGACGCGCCCGAGGCGAAGGTGCGGTACATCATCATCGTCACCACGGCCCATTTGAACGTGCCGACCGCCTGCCAGAAGCGCACGCGCTCGACCGACGGCGGCTCGCCGCCCGCGTCGCGATAGGCGTCCAGCAGGACCTCCAGATCGGCGAAGCCGCCCACCACCCGATGCGTCACGCCAAAGCGCCAGCTGTTGACGCATAGCCAGCCCAGGTCCTCAGCGGGATCGCCCAGGTGGGCCAGCTCCCAGTCGAGAACCGCAGCCAGCCCCCGCTCGGGGTCGACCATCAGATTGCCGTTGCGGAAGTCGCCGTGGACCAGACGCGGTGCGACCGGCTCGGGCAGTCGCGCCTCCATCCACTTCAGCGCCGCCTCCATGACCGGGCGCGGGCTGGTGCTCTTGCGATAGATGTCGGCGTAGCGGTCCAGCACGGCGCGGGCGTCCTGCACCTCCAGCGGCGGCAGGCTGGCCGGATCGACGGCGTGGATCTTCGCCAGGGCCTCGCCGCACTGACGGCCCAGTGTCTGGCGGGCCAGAGCGAAGGAGGCGTCGGCGGCGATGCGGCGACCTAGGGTATCGCCCGTAACCCGTTCGACCACATAGGCCTCGCCCAGACCATCGGCCTCGACGCAGTCGCGGACCAGACAGGCGACAGGAACGCCGCCCTCCTCCGCCGCCTTCAGCAGCCGGGCTTCGACCGGCAGAGGCAAGGAGGTCTCAAACACCTCGGCTTCGCCGCCCCCGCCACGTCGGCGTAGGATCAGCGGACGCGGACGGCCCGTGCCCTCCACGTCGAAGGCCCAGGTTTCCAGACTTGCGCCGCCGGTCAGGCGGCGCAGGCCCGTCACGCGCGCGCCGCCGGAGGCCAGCGCCGGCGCCAGCACATCGAGCCGGGCCTGGACATGCTCGGCCGGGTCGGATGCAGATGCGGATTGAGATGCAGACATGGGGAATGGATGACCGAAGCCATCGATCTTTGTCAAATAGATTGACGTTCATCGCGCAACCGGCACAGGATGAAACCTACCCTCAGTTCCAGTTGCGAGCCCCCGATGAGCGCCCACGCCGGTCCCTCCGCCTACACCCAGGAAGACGTTGATCTGTTCCGCGAGGGTCTGTCGAAATTCCTCGACGCTGAATGCTCGCCCGAGGTGATCGAGGCCTGGAACCACAACAAGATCGTGCCGCGCGACATGTGGACCAAGGGCGCCGAGTTTGGCCTGCTGGGCCTGTCGGTTCCTGAGGAATACGGCGGCATGGGCGCCGACTTCCGGCACGAACGCGTGGTGATCGAAGAGTTCGGCGCGCGCGGCATGGAGGGCTGGGGCGTGCCGCTGCACAACATGATCGTCGCCCCCTATCTGATCGCCTTCGGCACAGAGGCGCAGAAGGCGAAATGGCTGCCGGGCGTGGTCTCAGGCGAGATCGTCCTGGCCATCGCCATGACCGAGCCGGGCACAGGATCGGACCTGCAGGGCATCCGCACCCGCGCGCGTCTGGACGGCGACGAATGGGTGCTCAACGGCCAGAAGACCTTCATCTCCAACGGCCAGACGGCGGACCTGATTCTGGTGGTGTGCCGTACCTCGGACAACGGTTCGCGTGGCATCTCCCTGATCGCGGTCGAGGGCGACCGGCCCGGATTCGTGCGCGGCCGCAACCTCGACAAGATGGGCCGCGCCGCCCAGGACACCTCGGAGCTCTTCTTCGAGGACGTGCGCGTCCCCGCCTCCAATCTGGTCGGCGAGGTCGAGGGCAAGGGCTTTGGACAGCTGATGCAGATGCTGCCGCAGGAGCGCCTCGGCATCGCCGCCATGGGGCTGGCGATTCTGGAACGGGCGCTGAAGCTGACGGTCGAATACACCCGCGAACGCCACGCCTTCGGCAAGCCGCTGATGGAGTTCCAGAACACCCAGTTCACCCTGGCCGACATCAAGACCAAGGCCGTCATCGCCCGCAGCTTCATCGACGCCTGCACCGAAAAACTGATCCGCAGCGAACTGGACGCGGCCACCGCCTCCATGGCCAAACTGTGGATCACGGAAACCGAACTGGACGGGGTCAACCGCTGCCTGCAGCTGTTCGGCGGCTACGGCTACATGAACGAGTACCCGATCGCACAACTGTACAAGGACGCCCGCATCGACACGATTCACGGCGGTGCCTCGGAGGTCATGAAGCTGCTGATCGCGCGCACGCTTTAGGGCAGAAGCGATGAGACCGCAGCGCGAGTCAGGCTAGACAGGTTTCCGCTTGGCGCTTCACGGGCGACGAAGGCATAACATCGGTTCGGGAGCCCTTCATGATCTTCAAATCCGACTACCTGATCGTGCCCTTGCTGGCCGGTTTCGAATGGTTCGACGAGAGCCTGCAGATGAGCCTGCGCGAAGCGGGCTGGCCGCACCTGACCCGACCCGAGTCGATGGTGATGATGCATGTCCAGATGGATGTGGTGCGCCCCGCCGACATCGCCCGCAGCCTGCGCCTGACCCGTCAGGCGGTGCACTCGACGATCAACTCCCTGGTCGAACGTGGCGTCTTTGAAATGGCGGACGACCCCACGGACGGCCGCATCCGCATCGTGCAGCTGACCCCGATGGGCAAGGCCATGCGTCAGGACGCGCGCAAGATCGTCGAGCACCTGACCCAGGAGCTGAGCCGTCGCATCGGCGCCCGCCGCGTCAAGGCGTTGAACGAGGCCTTCGCCGGTGATTGGGGCGCCCCCATTGTTCACGCCTTGCCGGCAAGCGAATCCAAAGCGCCGGCCTTTCGTCAGGCTCAGGACAAAAAACAGTAAAGTAACTTGACGACTTTCCCGGAAAGGGATTGTCTACTTTCTTGACAATGAGGGCCACCAAGAGCCCCGGTCAGGGAGGAACACGAAGCGACCGTCGCCAAGAGCGGCGCGCACCTCCTCGTCGCCAATCAAGCCTCAATGATGAGGCCGCATGGGGAGGAAAGACATGCGCTACAAATACCTGATGCTGCTGGCGTCCAGCAGCCTGGCGCTCGGCTCGGCCGCTCACGCCCAGAACGCTGAACAGACCCCGACCGCCGATCAGCCGGCCACGGCGATCGGCGAAGTCCTGGTCACCGCGCGCAAGCGCACCGAACGCCTTCAGGACGTGCCGATCTCGGTCAACGTCACCAGCGGCGAGGAACTGGCCAGCCAGGACGTTCGCAACCTGGAGGCCCTGTCGGGCTCGGTGCCCAACCTGCATATCCAGGCCACGCCGGGCAACAACGCCATCTACATCCGCGGCATCGGCTCCTCGCCGGGCAACCTGGCCTTCGAGCAGTCGGTCGGCCTGTTCGTCGACGGCGCCTACGCCGGACGTGGCCGCCAGTTCGCCGCCCCCTTCCTGGACGTGGCCAGCGTCGAGGTCCTGCGCGGCGCCCAGGGGGCCCTGTTCGGCAAGAACACCGCCGCCGGGGCCATCAACATCACCTCGAACGGCCCGCGCGCCACACGTGAACTGGCGACCACCGTCACCGGCACGATCGACGGCGACAACGGCTATGAGATCACGCAGATCGTCTCGGGCCCGATCACCGACAAGCTGCTGGTCCGTCTGGCTGGCAAGTACAGCGACAACGAAGGCTGGCTGGAGAACACCACCACCGGCGACCACAATCCGGGTCGTGAGGACCTGATCGGTCGCGCCGTCATCGACTATCTGGCCAGCGACACCCTGTCCTTCCGCCTGAAAGTCGAGGGCGCCAGTCAGGACCTGACCGGCCAGCCGATGAGCAGCGTAGGCCCCGGCGGCGCCAAGTCCTTCACCCGCGCCACCACGCCGGGCGTGCCGGACTTTGACAACACCAACAGCTTCAACAGCGTGCTGACGGTCAACAAGGACTTCGACAACGGCGTCACCCTGACCGCGATCACCGCCTACTCGGCCTTTGACTACGACAAGCAGATCGACAGCGACTTCGTCGCTGCGCCCCTGCTGCGCACCATCTTCCAGGAAGAGTTCAGCCAGATATCCCAGGAGGTCCGCCTGACCTCGCCCAACGACGGCGCCCTGACCTGGATCGTCGGTGCCTATGCGCACCGCAACGAAATCGACATGCATCAGAATTCCAGCATTCTGATGGGCCCCTTCAACGGCGCCAGCGACCGTCTGTTCAACCAGACCAACGAGAGCTACTCGATCTACGGTCAGGCCACCTACGCCTTCAATGACCAGTGGAAACTGACCGCTGGCCTGCGCCAGACCTGGGAAGACAAGGCCGCCGACCAGACCCGCGCCACGACCGGCGCCGTCCCGCCGTCCTGGGTCAACACGCCGCTGAAGGGTCAGCGCGAGGAGAGCCAGCTCGATCCCTCGGTGCAGGTCCAATACGTCCTCGACCGCAACGCCATGTTCTACGCCTCCTACGCCAAGGGTTCGAAGGCGGGCGGCTTCGTCGGCGCCCAGTCGACCGGCGGTCAGGACGCCTTCGAGTTCGAGGGCGAGACCTCGCAGTCATTCGAGGTCGGGACCAAGCTGACCCTGCTGGACGGGCGCGCAACTCTGAACCTGGCGGCCTACACCTCCAAGTTCGAGGACCTGCAGGTCTCGGGCTTCAACGCCGCGACCAACGCCTTCATCACCACCAACGCCGCCAGCGCCAAGAGCCAGGGCGTCGAGGCCGAGGGCACGCTGCGCCTGCATCCGTCGGTCACCCTGTCGGGGTCGGTCGCCTACAACGACGCCAAGTATGATTCCTATCCGACCGCGCCCTGCGTCTACAAAAACGGCGTGGCCCCGCCGGCCAACTGCGTCGAGGACATCGGCGGCGTGCGCCTGCCCCGCGCGCCCAAGTGGTCGGGCGCCCTGACGCTGAACGTCGATCATCCGCTCGACAACGGCATGCGAGTCCAGGCCGACGCCACCGTGCGCGGCCGCAGCGGGACCTATCTGGAAGAGAACCTGAACCCCCTCTCCTATCAGGAAGGCTTCTCGAAGGTGGACCTGCGCCTCGGCCTGGTCTCGGCCGACGATCGCTGGACCCTGGCCCTGATCGGCCGCAACCTGACCAATGAATGGACGGCGTCCCACTCATACGGAACGCCCTTCCTGGCGGGCTCGCAGACCTACGTGGTCGATCCTGGGCGGGTCGTCTCGGTCCAGTTGGGCCTGCGTTACTGATCCCGTCCTCGTCCGGGGCTTGATCGGGGCTCCAGACAAAAACTCGCCGGAGCGGTCCCCCCGACGCTCCGGCTTTTTTCTGCCCGCTGTCCGCTGTCCGCTGTCCGGCACGCGCCGGGCAAAAGAAAACGGCCAGTCCCGCGAAGGACCGGCCGTTGTCGTCTCGACCGCGTCGGTCGATCAGAAGGTGGCGTTAAGCCACTCCACGAAGACGTCCGCCGATTCCGCCGCCTTGTCGGGCTGACCGGAATAGTAGTGGTTGGCGGCCTTGATGACCGCGTGGGTCTGGGGTGCCTGGACCGCGGCCGCCATCAGGCGGGCTGCGTGGCTGGGGGTGCAGGCGTCGTCGGCGCTGTTCTCGATGACCAGCATGGGCACTGTGATGCGCGCCGCGCACTTCAGACCGTCGGCATTGGAGTCGTCATACGACCATTGCGACATCCACGACCGCAGGGTCGAGAAGCGCGCCAGTCCGACCGGGCCGTCGTTGACCACCACCGGGTCGCCCAGCATGCAGTAGTTGGGACGGCGGTCGCTGGGCTCCAGCGTCTCGTCGATGAAGCGCGGGTCGGCCATGGTCCCCTGCACCACGAAGCCGCGCTCGTGGTTGTGCAGACCGGCGGCCTTCAGCTCGGCCAGCTGCGCCTTCACCCAGGCGGTGATGCGACGGTTGCGGGCCACCTGGGCGGCGCGATAGCGGGCCACATATTCCGATGAATAGGGCGCCTGATTGGGGTTGGCCGGGTCGTAGATGTTCAGTTCGGGATCGCGGTCGAACGGGCGGGTCTCGTCCGTCACCGAAGGGTCGATCCACTCGGTCAGGGTCAGGTTGCGCGACAGGTGGGCCGCCAGAAGGGCGATGCCGTCCGCCGGGATCAGATTGGCCTTGGTCAGGTCGATCGGATCGCCCGCCGGGGTCTGGGTCACCGTCGGGTTTTCGGCTTCCGCCTGATAGAAGAGCGACAGGGCGCCGCCACCGGACCAGCCGCCGAGGATCACCTTCTTGTAGCCCAGACGCTCCTTCGCATCGCGGACGCAGGCGCCCAGATCGAGCGCGCACTTCTCCATGATCAGGGCGTTGTCGATGCCCCGATAGCGGCTGTTGCAATAGATGACGTGGACGCCCTGCTTGGCCAGGGCCGCCGGCAGGGGCAGCCAGGCGCCGCCGCCGATCGGATGCATCATGATGACGACGGTGTCGGATTCCGTGTCCGGCCTCAGCAGGTGGGCCTCCAGCGCAACCGAGCCCTCGGCGCCGCCATAGGTGTCCTTGAAGGTGGCCTGCTCCTGGAAGACGATCAGGTAGGGAATACGCTGGTACTTCTTCTTCACGGCGCTCATCCCTTCAGCTCCGACTGGGGCTTGCCGCGGCGGTCCAGAGACTCGGCGCCGAACTTGGCTTCCTTTTCCGCGCGGGTGCGGGCCGACCAGTCCTTGATGAGCTGCGGCAGGACCGCGCCTTCCTCGGCCAGGATGCGGTCGTGATCGGCGGTGCGGCAGGTGACTTCGACCTGGATGCCGTTGGGGTCGTACATATAGACCGAGCGGACGAAGTGATGCTCGACCGGGCCCAGGCAGCTGACGCCATGCGAACGGATGCGCTGCTGGATCTCCAGCATGTGCGCCTCGTCACGCGCCTGCAGGGCGATGTGCATGTCGAAGCTGTCCTTGCGCTGGAACCAGTCGGCGTCAGCGGTCGAGGGCGCGTCGAAGAAGGCGACGAAATTGCCGTCCTCCATCTCGAAGAAGATGTGCATGTAGGGCACCGGATCGCCCAGGCCCGGCACCTCGTCCAGGACGATGCCCGCCGAGGCCTTCAGCCCCAGCACGTCCTCGTAAAACCAGCGCGTCTGCTCGGCGTCGCGGCAGCGGAACGCGGCGTGATGCAGCGACTGCAGGCCGCTGGGGGGAGACGATGTCGTGCCCATGGATCCGTCCTTCCTGACGTTTCTTATGTTGAAATCACTCCATACCCGCGCCCGATGTTTGTCAAATTGCTTTACGTTATTCGACAGCGGGCCTAGGCTCGGTCCAACGATAAGGAGGAGCCGAAATGGACTTCGAACTGCCCGCCGAACTGACCGGCTATCTGGCGGAACTGGACGCCTTCATCGCGGCCGAGATCGCTCCGCTTCAGGCGCAGGACGACAACGAACGCTTCTTCGACCACCGCCGCGAATGGGCCCGCACCGACTATGATCGCGGCGGCCTGCCCCGCCACGAATGGGAGGATCTGCTGGCCGAGGCCAAGCGTCGCGCCGACAAGGCGGGCCACCTGCGCTTCGCCCTGCCCGCCGAGTTCGGCGGCAAGGACGGCTCCAATCTGGCCATGGCCGTAATCCGCGAGCACTTCGCCGCCAAGGGCCTGGGCCTGCATAACGACCTGCAGAACGAGCACTCGATCGTCGCCAACTATCCGCAGGTGCTGATGTTCCGCGACTTCGGAACCCCGGCCCAGCGTGAGGAATTCATCGGCGGTATTCTGAACAACAAGCGCTCGGTCTGCTTCGGCCTGACCGAGCCCGACCACGGTTCCGACGCCACCCACATGGAGACCGTGGCCGTGCCCGAGACCCGCGACGGTGTCGCCGGCTGGCGCATCGACGGCGAGAAGATGTGGACCACGGGCATGCACGTCGCCACCCACGTCATGGTCTTCTGCCGCACCTCGGGCAAGGCGGGCGACGCCGACGGCATCAGCTGCCTGCTGGTTCCCGCCGAGGCGCCGGGCGTCAAGGTCGAGGAGTATCTGTGGACCTTCAACATGCCCACGGACCACCCGCGCGTCAGCTTCACCAACGTCTGGGTTCCCGCAGACGCCATGTTCGGCCCGGCCGGCGGCGGGCTGACCCTGGCCCAACATTTCGTCCATGAGAACCGCATCCGTCAGGCGGCCTCGTCGCTGGGCGCCGCCGATTTCTGCGTCAAGCAGAGCGTGGCCTACGCCCGCGCGCGCAAGCCCTTCGGCAAGCCGCTGGCCGCCAATCAGGCCATCCAGTTCCCTCTGGTTGAACTGGCCACCCAGGTCGAGATGCTGCGCCTGATGATCCGCAAGACGGCCTGGGAGATGGACCGCATGTCCAAGCCCGAGGTGGCGACCAAGCTCTCGGACCGGGTCTCCATGTGCAACTACTGGGCGAACCGTCTGGTCTGTCAGGCGGCGGACACGGCCATGCAGGTTCACGGCGGCATGGGCTATTCGCGCCATACCCCGTTCGAGCACATCTATCGCCACCACCGCCGCTATCGGATCACCGAGGGCGCGGAGGAAATCCAGATGCGCAAGATCGCCGCCTGGATGTTCGGCTTCGCCGGCCCGAACAAGATCGCCCGCGAACCCAAATCGGGTGACAAGGCGTGAGCCTCATCGTCGCCTTCAGCGACCTGCCGGACATGGCGGGTCGCGACCTCGGCGTGTCCGACTGGCTCAGCCTCGACCAGCCGCGCATCAACCGCTTCGCCGACGCCACCGACGATCATCAGTGGATCCACGTCGACGTCGAGCGGGCGACCCGCGAACAGGGCGGGCCCATCGCCCACGGTTTCCTGACCCTGTCGCTGCTGCCCCGGTTGCAGGACGACCTGTTCCACATCCAGGGCGCGGAGAAGGTGCTGAACGTCGGCGTCAACAAGGTGCGCTTTGTCTCTCCCGCTCCGGCGGGCGTGCGCGTGCGTCTGCGTCAGACGGTGGCGGCGATCGAGGCGCGCGCCGGCGGCTGGCAGATCACCAGCGACTGCGTCATCGAGGGCGAGGGCCTGGAGAAGCCTCTCTGCGTCGCCCAGAGCGTCATGCTGGCCCTGCCGGCGTCAGACGCGGATGCGGCCTAATTAGTAAAGTAACTTGACATATATTTCCCCGGTCGCAGTATCGGGGAAACCATGCTCGGCAACAGGGCAGGTCTACAGGGAAGGACGACGGCCATGGACAATGATCTGGCGCCCGCGCTGAAAAGCGCCCTGCGCAATCTGGTGCGCTCGGTCGTGGTCGTCACGGCCCAGGTCGACGGCCAGCCCTTCGCCATGGCGGCCACCGCCGTCAGCGAGGTCAGCATGGACCCGCCCTCCATGCTGGTCTGCATCAATCGCAACGCCGCCATCTTCCAGGCCATCGACGCCGGGTCGGACCTGATGCTGAACGTGCTGAGCGCCGACCATGAAGCGGTGTCGCGCGCCTGCGGCGGCGGCGTGCGCGGCGGCGAACGCTTCGCCATCGGCCATTGGCAAGAGGCCGCCGAGGGCCGCCCGCCCTTCCTGCGCGACGCCTGCGCCGTCATTCATCTGCAGCAGGCCAACGTGGTCGATCACGGCAGCCACCGGGTCGTCATCGGCGATGTCCTGTCCGTGACCCTTCCTTCGGCTCTGCCGCCGCTCGCCTATTTCGACGGCCGCTACGTGCAGGTGGCCGCCTGACCTGACAGATCGCCCAAAAGCCGCACAGAACGGCAGGGTTCATAGTGGAGTAGAGACATGACCAGGATCGACCGCCGTTCCCTGCTGGCCGGCATGGCAGGCGTCAGCGCCGCCGCAAGCGCCCCGCCTGTCCGCGCCCGCCCGCAAACGCCGCGCGATCCATCCAGGCCCCTGAACATCCTCTTCATCGTCACCGATCAGGAGTTCGGGCTGCAGTCCTATCCCGAGGGCTTCCTCGATCACCTGCCCGGCCACCGCGCCCTGCTGGAACGCAGTCTGCATGTGCGCAACTATCATGTGCACACCACGCCCTGCACGCCGTCGCGCGCCGTCATCTACACCGGCCAGCACACCCAGAAGACCAAGGTCTATTCCAACGCCGAACAAGGCGCCGTCCTGACGCCCGAGATCGACACCCTCGGCGACATGATGCGGGCGGCGGGCTACTACACGACCTACAAGGGCAAGTGGCACCTATCGAAGCTGCCCACGGCCGCGCCGGGCTTCCAGCGCGAGTTCCCCGACACCACCGACGCGATGGAGCCCTTCGGCTTCTCCGACTACAACTTCTACGGCGAGGAAATCGGCCTGACCTGGGCCGGATACCGCACCGACCGCGCCGTCACCGGCGACGCCGCCATGCTGATCGAGCAACTGGCGAAAAAGCCCGAGAAACGCGAGGACAAGCCCTGGTTCATGGCCGTGAACCTGGTCAATCCGCACGACATCATGTTCTACGACGCCACCGGCGAGCAGGCCGAGACGCGCGCCGTGTGGAACTTGGCCGGGGTCATGCGGGCCGAGCCGGGCGATCCGCTGTATCAGACCGACCTGGGCTACCCCCTGCCGCGCAGCTTCCATCTGGATGACCTGTCGACCAAGCCCGAGGCCCATCGCGGCATCTCGGCCCTCGACGTGAAGACCTATGGCGCCATGCCGCGCGACAACGAGGCCGCCTGGCTGCGCTTCGTAAACTATTACTGCAACTGCATCCGCGACGTGGACCAGAACATCCTCACCCTGCTGTGGGCGCTGGAGCACTCGGGCCAGATGGACAACACCATCATCGTCTATACCTCGGACCACGGCGAGCGGGCCGCCGCCCACGGCATGCGCCAGAAGGGCGGCACCATCTACCGCGAGGAAACCAACGTCCCGATGTTCATCGCCCACCCCGACGGCGTGCGCGGCATGACCACGGATGCGGTGATGAGCTCGGTCGACATCGCCCCCACCCTGCTGGGCTTCGCCGGCAAGGATGCGGCCTGGAGCAAAGCCGCCTTCCCGCAACTGGTCGGCCACGACCTGTCGGGCCTGACGCGCACGCCGACGTCCCGCACGGCCCGCGACGAGGAGGGCCACCTGTTCAACTACGGCGTCCTGCTGTCGTGGGAGCGGACCAATAAGAACTACCTCGACCGCCCCGTCTTCGACCTGTCGAAGCGGCGCGTGCATCGGGGCGTATTCGACGGCCGCTACAAGTTCGCCCGCTACTTCGCGCCGGGCGAGCACCATACGCCTGTGACCTGGGAGCAGTTGACCGCCCACAACGATCTGGAACTCTACGACACGGCCAGAGATCCCGAGGAAATCGTCAACCTGGCCGCCCGGCCCGAACGCCACAAGGCCCTTATCCTGCGCCTCAACGCCATGACCAACGCCCTGATCGCCCGCGAGGTCGGCGAGGACCGCGGCGGCGAATACCCCGGCCCGATCGAGCAGTACAACAGACTAAGCCTAGCCTAGCCCCAACTTCATATTGGGTCCGCCATCGGAAAATGACCGCAACATAGAAGAGGCCCTTCGTCCTCCATCGAAGGGCCTCTCCAATTCAGCTGTTCGTCAGAACAGCTGCCTGAGCTGGATCACTCCCACTCGATGGTGCCGGGGGGCTTCGACGTCACGTCGTAGACGACGCGGTTGACGCCGCGGACTTCGTTGATGATGCGCGTGGCGGTCTTGGCCAGGATGTCCCAGGGGAACTGGTAGAAGTCGGCGGTCATGCCGTCGGTCGAGGTGACGGCGCGCAGGGCCAGGACCTTTTCATAGGTCCGGGCGTCGCCCATGACGCCGACTGTCTTGACCGGCAGCAGGACGGCGAAGGCCTGCCAGATGTCGTCGTAGAGACCGGCCTTGCGGATTTCTTCCAGATAGATGGCGTCCGCGTCCTGCAGGGTAGCGACCGCTTCCGGCGTGATCTCGCCGGGGATGCGGATGGCCAGGCCCGGCCCCGGGAAGGGGTGGCGTCCGACGAAGGCGTCGGTCAGGCCCAGTTCGCGGCCCAGGGCGCGGACCTCGTCCTTGAACAGTTCGCGCAACGGCTCGACCAGCTTCAGCTTCATGAAGTCCGGCAGGCCGCCGACATTGTGGTGGCTCTTGATCACCGCCGAGGGGCCGCCCGAGGCCGAGACGCTCTCGATCACGTCGGGATAGAGGGTGCCCTGGGCCAGGAACTCAGCGCCTTCGATCCTGGCGGCCTCGCGGTCGAAGATCTCGATGAAGACGCGGCCGATGGTCTTGCGCTTGGTTTCCGGGTCGGAAATTCCGGCCAGCTCGCCGAGGAATTCCTTCGACGCATCAACGTGCACCAGCGGGATGTTGTAGTGCTCGCGGAACAGTTCCGTGACCTGCTTGGCCTCGTCCTTGCGCAGCAGGCCGGTGTCCACAAACACGCAGGTCAGCTGATCGCCGATGGCTTCGTGGATCAGGACGGCGGCGACGGAGCTGTCCACCCCGCCCGACAGGCCGCAGACCACCTTGGCCGAGCCGACCTGCTCGCGGATCTTGGCGATCTGCTCGTCGCGATAGGCGGCCATGGTCCAGTCGCCGGTCAGGCCGGCGATGCCGTGGGTGAAGTTCTTCAGGATCACGGCGCCGCGCGGGGTGTGCATCACCTCCGGGTGGAACTGCACGCCGTAGATCTTGCGCTCCTCATTGGCGATGGCCGCATAGGGCGCGCCTTCCGAGGTGGCGATGACATGGAAGCCTTCGGGGATGGCGGTGACGCGGTCGCCGTGGCTCATCCACACCGTCTCGCGGTGATCGACGGCGCCGATGCCGGCGAACAGCGGGCTCTCGCGCGTGATGACGATCTCGGCGCGGCCGAACTCGCGATGGTGGCCGCTCTCGACCTTGCCGCCCAGCTCGGCGCAGATGGTCTGTTCGCCGTAGCAGATGCCCAGCACCGGCACGCCCGCCTCGAACAGGGCGTGGTCAGCCTTGGGGCTGTCGGCGTCGGTGGTCGAGTTGGGGCCGCCCGACAGGATGATGGCCTTGGGCGCCACCGCCTTCAGCGCCTCGCCCGCCTTGTTGAACGGATGGATCTCGCAATAGACGCCGGCTTCGCGCAGGCGGCGCGCGATCAACTGGGTCACCTGACTGCCGAAATCGACGATCAGGACGGCTTCATGCGTGTGGGGCGCGGTCATGAGGGCTCAGAATCCGAAGCGGGCGTTGATGGGGCGGGTTCTTGACGGGTGAAGACGTCGGGATCAAGTCGCGATGCAGGAACATCGGCCAAAGCGGCGAGGCCCTGCGTCGTCAGCACCTCGGCCAGACGGTCCCAGGCCTCGGCCAGGTTGGCGTCGACCAGATGCAGGGTGGAGGTCCAGTCCTCCAGTTTCGTCAGCTCGCTCTTGCCGTCGCTGACCCCGCGCAGCGCCACCAGAGGCACGCCGAAGGTCTGGGCCACGCGCAGTAGGGCGAAGGTCTCCATGTCCACCATCTCGGCGTCGATAGCGTCATAGGCGGCGCCGGAAACCACATTGGCGCCGGTCGACAGGGTCGCGGTCGGCACGCCGGGGATGGGGCAAGGCAGGGGCAGGACGGCGGGCAGGTCCAGCAGCGGCGTCTTGCCCTTCTCGAACCCCAGCGGGCTGGCGTCCATGTCGCGATAGCTGACGGAAGAGGCCTGATAGACCGCCGCGTGCTCCAGATCGCGCGACCCGCACGAGCCCAGCGAGACAATCAGGTCCGGCAGGGCGTCGTCCGCCTCCAGCCGCGTCAGGGCGGCGGTCAGGGCGATGGCCCCCTCGACCGGGCCGATGCCGGTCATCAGGGGCGTGATACGCGCTTGGAGCGCCGCGCCGTACTCGGCGGGCGCCGCCATGACCGGCAGGACCGTCAGGCCATAGATGTCTTCTGACCGCCCGTCGCTCATGCCGTCCGCTCATAGACGGCGGCGAAGAAGCCGTCGGTGCCGGTCGAGGCCGGCGACAGGCGCAGACGATGACCGCCCTCGGCCAGAGCGCCCAGACGCTCGCGCGCCGCGTCGGTCAGGTTTGCCGCCTTCAGGGCCTCGGCCACCGGGACCGGGGCGAAGGCGGGGTTGTTTTCCTCGAAGGCGTCAGCCGTGGCCTCGTTCTCGCCGCGCAACATGGAGCAGGTGACGAAGACCAGACGCCCGCCCGGCTTCACCAGCTCGGCGGCCCGGCCCAGGATCTGGACCTGCAGGGCGTGCAGGCGCTCGACCTCGGCGGGCTTCAGACGCCAGGCGTCCTCGGGGCGACGACGCCAGGTGCCCGAGCCGCTGCACGGCGCGTCGACCAGGACCACGTCGGCCTGACGCACCAGATCCTCGACACCCCCGCCGTTCTGACCCAGCAGACGCAGATCGGCGGAGACGCCGGCGCGGGCCAGACGCGGACGGATGTTGTCCAGACGCTTCTGCACCACGTCATAGGCGAACAGGCGGATCCCCATCTCGACCGGCTTGGCCTTGGGCCTGGGCTGGACCACAGCCCCCTGCCCGTCCCCGCCGACCGGCGACCAGACAGCGACCGGAGCGGCGGGCGCCTCGGCCACGACAGCCTGGGTCGCCACCGGCTGGCCCAGCATGGCCAGACCCAGGGTCTTGCCGCCGCCGCCGGCGCAGTAGTCGACGACGGTCATGCCGGGCTGAACGCCCGTCAGCCAGCAGGCGACCTGACTGCCTTCGTCCTGAATTTCGATATGGCCCTGTTTGAAGGCCTCCAGCGCCTGGACGTTGGGCGGCGGCTCGGCCGACAGGCGCAAGCCCGCGGCCGACCAGGGCGCGCGCTCGGGCGACAGACCGGCCTCGACCAGTTCGGCCTCGACGCCGGCGACGGTCGTTTTCGCGAGGTTGACGCGCAGGTCGATCGGCGCGCGCGGCGCCATCAACTCGTGGGCTTCCTCGATCCAGCGGTCGCCGAAGGTGGTCTTGAAGTCCTCGACCACGAACTCGGGCAGGCCGGCAGCGACCCAGCCCGGCAGTTCGCCGGGGGCCGAGGTGATGCGGCCGCGCTCCTGCTTGGACAGCGGACGCGGGCCATAGCCCTCGCCCGAGTGCAGGGCCTCGATCTCGTCCAGCGGCAGGCCGTCGATCAGCGACAGCGAGCCGATGACCAGGGCGCGACCGTCTTCACGCCCGCCCATGGCCCAGACCAGACGGCCCCGGGCGCGGATGACCTTGTAGACGCGGTCGGCGATGGCGCGACGATCCTTGGACCCCGCATAGCGGTTGGCGGCGCCCCAGGCCTTCAGCACCACCTCGGCCGGCTGGCGGCTGTGGGCGATGCTGTCGAGGACGGAGGCGGCGGCGGCGAGGCGGGCTGCAGGGGTCAATCGGGTCTCGGATCAGATGAAAAGGGCCGCGAAGATCATGATCAGTCCCGCGAGCGAGACCAGCCAGACCAGCGACCGGATGTAGGGCACGCCAAGGGCGTAAAGCGGGATATAGGCGACGCGCGCCCAGAAATAGAGGGCGACGCCCCACAGGGTCAGGGCGCTCTCCGCGCCCGTGACGTGAGCGATCAGGACAGCGCCGATGAACAGCGGAAGGGTCTCATAGAGGTTGGTCTGGGCTCTTTCGAGGCGACCGACGACAAGGTTATGCGACGGCGGCGTCTGATCCCGAGCCCCGGCGTTCCAGCCAATGCCGAACTCCAGCGTCCGTCCTGCGGCGGGCAGAAGCACCTGCACCAGGGCCAGGACCAGCGTCGCGACCAGATAGGTCAGTTCAGTCGTCACGCCCCGGCCCTCCGCAACCAGTCAAAACGAAACCGCTCCCGATCCGAAGACCGGGAGCGGATCAGGGGGTCAGCCCTGACGATAGTTCGGCGCCTCGCGCGTGATCATCACGTCGTGGACATGGCTTTCGCGCAGGCCCGCATTGGTGATGCGCACGAAGCGAGCGCGTTCCTGGAAGTCCTTGATCGTGGCCCCGCCGACATAGCCCATGGAGGCGCGCAGGCCGCCGACCATCTGATGGATGACCGGTGCGATCGGCCCCTTGTAGGCGGTCTGGCCCTCAATGCCTTCCGGCACCAGCTTCTCGGACGAGACTTCCTTCTGGAAGTAACGGTCCGCCGAGCCCGCGCCCATGGCGCCGACCGAGCCCATGCCGCGGTACGACTTGTAGCTGCGCCCCTGGTACAGGAAGACCTCGCCCGGCGATTCATCCGTCCCGGCGAACATCGAGCCCATCATGGCGACGCTGGCGCCGGCCGCGATGGCCTTGGCCATGTCGCCCGAATACTTGATGCCGCCGTCGGCGATGACCGTGGCGCCCGTGCCCTTGGCGGCGCGAGAGGAATCCATGATGGCCGTCAGTTGCGGCACGCCCACGCCCGCGACGATGCGGGTGGTGCAGATCGAGCCCGGGCCGATGCCGACCTTCACGGCGTCGGCGCCCGCGTCGATCAGGGCGCGGGTGGCGTCATAGGTGGCGACGTTGCCGGCGATGATCTGAAGGCGGTTATTCTCGCGCTTGATGCGCTCGACCACCTGGGCCACCGAAGCCGAGTGGCCGTGGGCGGTGTCGATCACCACCACGTCGGCGCCGGCTTCCGCCAGAGCCATGGCGCGCTCGTAACCGGCGTCGCCGACCGTCGAGGCGGCGCCGACCAGCAGGCGACCCTGCTCGTCCTTGGCGGCGTTCGGGAAGGCCTGGGCCTTCTCGATGTCCTTCATCGTGATCAGGCCGACCGCGCGATAGTCCTCATCGACGACGATGACGCGTTCGATCTTGCGCGTGCGCAGCAGGTTCCACGCCTCTTCACGACCGGCGCCTTCGCGCACGGTGATCAGATCGCCGGTGGTCATCAGGGCCGAGGCCTTGATCGACGGATCGCCTTCGAAGCGCATGTCGCGGTTAGTCAGCATGCCGACCAGCTTGCCCGTCGCCGGGTCGACCACCGGGAAGCCGGTGATCTTCTTGGCGGCGACGATCTGGCGAACCTCGCCCAGGGTCGTGTCGGGCGAGACGGTCACCGGGTTGATGACCATGCCGCTTTCATAGCGTTTGACGGCGCGGACCTGCTCGGCCTGCTCCTCGATGGTCATATTGCGGTGAAGCACGCCCAGACCGCCGGCCTGGGCCATGGCGATCGCCAGACGGCTTTCGGTCACCGTGTCCATGGCGGACGACAGCAGCGGGATGTTCAGTTTGATGTTGCGCGTCAGCTGGGTCGAGACATCCGCCATCGCAGGCATGATCTCGGACGGGCCGGGTTCGAGCAAAACATCGTCGAAGGTGAGGCCTTCGCGTATCTCCATGGGGGAGTCTCCGTTTTGCGGGCCGCGTATAACGCCCCATGGCATGGAACCGCAACCCCAACCCAGACCTATGCAAGGAATAAGAGGAATTGCCTTGCGCCTTGAGGCGTTCAGACCCAAGTATTGCGAATGGTTCGCATGTTAATCAGTACAGCCCGACGCCTCGCCCTGAAGATCGCGAGCTACGGCCTGATGCACCTGATCGTCGCGATCCTGGTGGCCTTCGCCCTGACCCGCGACTGGCGCATCGCTCTGGCGGTCGGCGTGGTGGAGCCGATCGTCCAGACCCTCGCCTATTCGATCCACGACCGGGTCTGGCACCGCATCGAGCAGCGCCGGATGCTGTCAGGCTTTGAAGAAACCGCCGAGGCCGTCACCGCCCGTCTGGAGCTGATGAACGCCCACGAGCAGAACCGCGCCCACAACCACCACGGTCACAGCCATGCCCTGCCCCGCAGCCTGAAACAGGTGGCGTTGAAGACCGTGACCTATGGCCTGATGCACTTCACCGTGGCGGTTCTGGTGGCCTTCGCCCTGACCCGCGACTGGCGCATCGCCCTGGCCATCGGTATGGTCGAACCCCTGGTGCAGACGGTCTTCTTCACCCTGCACGACCGCATCTGGACGCGCATCGAAGCCAAGAAGGCCCGCCGGGCGGCGGAAGCCGCAACTGCCTGATCCTTTTCCGTCATCCTCCGGCGAGCGTAGCGAGACCGGGGGACCCAGCGGCGCCCGGAGGGCGAAAAACCCACGCGCTGTGTTTGCCGTAAAGATCGCCTTCGGCGCCGCTGAGTCCCCCGGTCTGCGCCGCTACGCGGCTTGCCGGAGGATGACGGAAGAGGAAGCTACTTCTTGTTCAGCGCCACCAGAAACACCTCGGCGCTGCCCTTGCGGCTCGATTCCGGCTTCACGTACTTCACCGTCTCGAACTCTTCGCGCAGCCGTGTCAGAACCCCGCCGGCGTCGCCGCCCTGGAAGTTCTTGGACACGAAATTCCCGCCCGGCTTCAGCGTGCGGATGGCGAAATCGGCGGCGATCTCGATCAGGGCGATGATCTTCAGGTGGTCCGTCTTGCGGTGGCCCACAGTGTTGTGCGCCATGTCCGACAGCACCAGGTCCGGTCGCCCGCCGATGGCGTCGATCAGTTGCTGGTCCACGCCCGGATGGGTGAAATCAGCCTGGATAAGGGTCGCGCCGGGAATCGGCTCGATCATCAGCAGGTCCACGCCCGCCACCGCCGTCGCGCCGCGATCCAGGCAGACCTGGATCCAACCGCCAGGCGCCGCGCCCAGGTCGATGACCCGCGAGCCCTTCTTGATCAGGCGGAACCGGTCGTCGATCTCCAGCAGCTTGAAGGCCGCGCGGCTGCGCCAGCCCTCGGCGCGCGCTCGCTCGGACCATTTGTCGGCCAACTGGCGTTTGATCCACTGCTGGCTCGACATGGACTTGGTGTCGGCCGTCTTCATCTTCTGGCCCAGGCCGCGCCCGGCGGCGGTGCCGCCCGTGGGCGGGCGAACCATCCGGCGGCGTTCCGGCGGCTTCTCGGCGGGCTTTTCGTCGTCAGTCATGCTTCCCACATAGCGGTGACAGCGTTCAGCCGCTATGACCCGCGCACAATTCTAGTCCGCACACCCCAAGGAGAGCCTCATGGCCGACCAAACCCTGACCTTCACCCTCGACACCGGCGACGGCGAAGAGCGCAACGTCGTGATCAAGCTGCGCGACGACCTCGCGCCGAACCACGTCAAGCAGATCACCGACCTGGCCAAGGAAGGCTTCTACGACGGCGTGGTCTTCCACCGCGTGATCCCGGGCTTTATGGCCCAGGGCGGCGACCCGACCGGCACCGGCACCTCGGGCTCCAAGAAGCCGAACCTGAAGCAGGAGTTCTCGGCTGAACCGCACGTCCGCGGCGTCTGCTCGATGGCCCGCACCGCCAACCCCGACAGCGCCAACTCGCAGTTCTTCATCTGCTTCGACGACGCCCGCTTCCTGGACAAGCAATACACCGTCTGGGGCGAAGTGATCGAAGGCATGGAACACGTCGACGCCCTGCCCAAGGGCGAGCCGCCCCGCGCTCCGGGCAAGATCGTCAAGGCGACCGTCGCCTAACGACCGGTATCAGCGGCGGGGGATCAGTCCCCCGCCCACCACCGCATCGATACGTTGTTGAAGGTCCGGTTTCCGACCTTGAGCGTCCCCGTCAGGACGACACCCTGGTCTCCCAGATTGCGCCGCGCCGTCGCCAGCGCGCCCTGGTCGAGCTTTCCATCGAACGACACCGCGCCCAGGCCTCCCGACAGGGTCTGAACACGCACCCGATCCTCGGTCACGTCATAAGCCGCTGGAATCAGACGCAGCCGACGCCGATTCCCGCTTTCCAGCGGCGGCCCGACCATGTCCTCGAACTCGATCATCACGGGCGCAAAGCCCGGTGGCCGCTGACCGCCCTCCCAGGCGATGAAGTCCGGAACCTGCCCCATGAAGACGTGGTGCAGCCGCCAGTTGTCGACCCGCACCTCTTCGGCCGGCAGATAGTAGCCGGACACGTCTTCAGGCAGGTCGTGCTTGAAAGCGGCGGACTTCGACGCCGCTGGGGCTTCGGGCGCATTCGCGGGCCGGTCACAAGCCGCCAGCGTCATCACTCCGGCCAGGGCCGCAATGGCGGCGAGACGCGTTGTCTTCACGAAACCTCGGCTCACGGAAGATGGATCAGGGCGGCCAGCCAGCCGATGTTCTGCAGCTTCTCGACCGACTCGAACAGCGGCACGGCCAGCAGGAAGACCAGCCCATCGCGCAACGTGGTCAGGAAGAAGCGCGGCCGCACGTCCAGCGACTCGGCATCCTGCCACTTGGAGAAGTCGGGCCCGAACCGCGGCGTCCGCGCGCAATAGTCCAGATAGGTTTGACCAAAGGCGCCCGTCAGCCAGGCCTCTTCGCGCTTCACTGTGGCGTAGAAGACGGCGACGGTCAGCAGCAGGAACAGGGTAACAAGCGTCACGCTGCCCGTCTGGGCGCCGACGCCGAAGGCTCCCATGAAGCTGAAGACGTAGAGCGGGTTGCGGCTGATCGAATAGGGCCCGCGATCCACGATCTCGGCCTTCTTGCGCCCGCCGATATAGAGCGAGCACCAGGCCCGCCCGACGATGCAGACGGCGATCAGCGCCAGACCAAAGGCCTCCAGCCCTTCATGCAGCGCCGTCTCGCCGCCCATTGACTGCGTAAAGAAGGCCAGAGCCACCACGGCGATGATGCCGACCAGCAGCGCCAGCTTGCGCAGCTTCTGCACCTTTTGAAGATCGAAACCCTGAACCGCCGACATCTGTATTTCCTCGACTGATGAGGGTGCGACAGAACGCCGCTCTGAAGGCGGATTCAAGGCCTATGTTTGCGAAGCTTTTGCAGCAGCCCCTACTGATCCAGCCAGGCGTCCAGCGCCCGGAAGCCCTCGATCGCCAGCTCGGTTGAGGACTGGAAGGTGGCGGGCACCACCTTTTCGAAGTCATCGCTCGGGCGGTGATAGTCGGGGTGATAGTTCACGCCGAAATAAAGGAAGGGCAGACCCGCGCGGTGGAAGGCGGCGTGGTCCGACGCCTCGACCCAGTTGTCGGCGCCCTTGTCCTCGGGCGTGTCCTTGCCAAAGGCCAGCGAGACAGTGCCACGCGGCGCGATCCGTTCCAGCACCGGGCGGAAATAGGGATGCTGATAGGTGCCGGTGACCCACAGCTTGCCGTCGCTGTCGGCGCGCGCCGTCATGTCGAAGTTGAGGTTCATCGAGATCGACGACAGCGGCACCGGCGGCGCCTCGACGAAGTGTTTCGCCCCCAGCAGGCCCCGCTCCTCCCCATCCAGAGCGACGATCAGGACGGTGTGCTCGGGCGGGTTGGCCTTCAGCCGCTTGGCCAGCTCCAGCATGGTCGCCACGCCCGAGGCGTTGTCGTCCGCGCCGTTGAAGACCTGACCGTCGTTGACGCCGACATGGTCATAGTGGGCCGTCACCACGATGTACTTGTCCGACACGCGTGTGCCCGGAATGACGCCGATGATGTTGGTCCCGTTGAAGGTCTTGGTCCCCTCGCGCGTCCGGCCCTGCATCTCCCAAGGCTGCAGGCGCCCCATGGACGAGGCCTGGACGCCCAGGGCCTCCAGCCGGCCGACGATGTATTCGCGCGCCCTGGCCCCGCCTTCCGATCCGGTGTCGCGGCCCTGCATGTCGTCGGCCGACAGGATGCGCAGGTCGTCCATAAGCTGGGCGTAGTCGGCGGGCGAAGCCGCGACGGGCGCCTCGGTCGCTGCGGGCGTCGTGGTCTCGCAGGCGGCCAGCGTCAGGGCGGCGGCGATGGCGGTCAGGCTGGCGAGAACAGGACGCATGAAGGGCTCCGGCAAATCAGTCGGCGGGACGCTAGCGGGCGTCGCGGTCGGCGTCAGATTACGTTTCTGTCATGGACGCTGCGATCCCGTCGCCGCCAGTGCTAAACAGCGCGACTGAACAAGGCTGGCCGCGCGATTCCCATGTTTGAAACTCCCGTCGAAATCCTGACCGAAGACCAGGCCCGCGAGGAGTTGGCGCAGCTGTCGGCCGAACTGGCCCGCCACGACGCCCTCTACTACGCCGACGCCGCGCCCGAAATTTCCGACGCCGACTACGACGAGCTGAAGCGCCGCGCCCTGGCCATCGAGGCCGCCTTCCCCGCGCTGACCAGCCCCGTCTCGCCGTCGCAACGGGTCGGCGCCCCCGTCTCCAGCCAGTTCGCCGAGGTCCGCCACGGCGTGCCCATGCTGTCGCTGGACAACGCCTTTGACGAGGGCGAGGTGCGCGACTTCGTGGCCCGCATCGCCCGCTTCCTCAAGCTGCCGGGCGACGAGCCCATCGCCTTCGTCGCCGAGCCCAAGATCGACGGCCTGTCGGCCAGCCTGCGCTATGAAAATGGCGTTCTGGTTCAGGGCGCCACGCGCGGCGACGGCAAGAGTGGCGAGGACGTCACCGCCAACCTGCGCACGCTCAACAGCATCCCCCAGACCCTGACCGGCTCCGGCTGGCCCGACGTCATCGAGATCCGCGGCGAGGTCTACGCCCCCAACGACGCCTTCGACGCCTTCAACGCCGCCGCCGAGGCCGAAGGCCGCCGCACCTACGCCAACCCGCGCAACTTCGCCGCCGGTTCGCTGCGCCAGAAAGACCCGAAGGTCACGGCCAAGCGCCCCCTGACCTTCTTCGCCTACGCCTGGGGCGAGACCTCGGCGCCGTTCGCGGACACCCAGCACGGCGCGCTGGAGGCCTTCCGCAGCTGGGGTTTCCAGGTCAACGAGCGCTCGATCCGCGTCGAGGGCGCTGAGGGCCTGATCGAGGTCTATCGCGGGCTGGAGACCGACCGCAGCGGCCTCGGCTACGATATCGACGGCGTGGTCTACAAGGTCGACCGGCTGGACTGGCAGCAGCGCCTCGGCTTCATCGCCCGCAGCCCCCGTTGGGCCATCGCCCACAAGTTCCCGGCGCAACAGGCCACGACCGTGCTGGAAGGCATCGACATCCAGGTCGGCCGCACCGGCTCCCTGACCCCGGTGGCCCGCCTGCATCCCGTCACCGTCGGCGGCGTCGTGGTGCGCAACGCCACCCTGCACAACGAGGACGAGATCGCCCGCAAGGACGTGCGCATCGGCGACACCGTCATCCTGCAACGCGCCGGCGACGTCATCCCCCAGATCGTCGGCGTGGTCGAAAACCTGCGCCCGGCCGGCGCCGTTCCCTTCGCCTTCCCCCACGTCTGCCCCGTCTGCGGATCGGAGGCCGTGCGCGAGGGTGACGAGGTCAAGCGCCGCTGCACCGGCGGCCTGATCTGCGACGCCCAGATCGTCGAGCGGTTAAAGCACTTCGTCAGTCGCCGCGCCTTCGACATTGAAGGCCTTGGAGAAAAGCAGCTGATCGCCTTCCACGCGCGCGGCTGGATCAAGGAACCGGCGGACATCTTCCGCCTGGCTCGCGATGAGGAAAAGCTGGCCCTGCTGCGGGCCGAGGATGGCTATGGCGAGACCAGCGTCCGCAACCTGATCGCCGGGATCAACGCGCGCCGCACCATCAGCCTGGACCGCCTGATCTTCGGCCTCGGCGTGCCCGATATCGGCGAACAGACCTCGCTGGTCCTGTCGCGCGCCTTCGGCAGCTGGACCGCCTTCCGCGACGCCTGCATGGCCGCGTCCGGGGGTCTGGCCAGCGACGACTGGAAGAGGCTCGCCGCCACCCACGCCATCTCGACCCGCGTGCTGGGACTCATGGCCGAGGCGAACCCGCCCGCCGACGATCCCTGGCCCGAGGCGCCGATGGATCAGAAGATCGCCCTCGCCTTCCCCGGCATGGCCGCCCCCGCCCGCCGCTCGCTGGCGGAGATTTCAAGCGGCTGGTCCGACCTGACCCGCTGGGCGAGCGTGGCGCGAAACGAAGGCCCGTCCGAGATTCTGAACCAGATCGCGGGCGTCTCCGGCGTCGGCCCCGTCGCCGCCGAGGCCCTGGCCCACTTCTTCCACGAGCCGCACAATCAGGCCGTCATGGACGCCCTGCTGGCCGAACTGGATGCGGTCGAGGACGTCGCCGCCCCAACAACCGACAGCCCCGTGGCGGGCAAGACCGTGGTCTTCACCGGCTCCCTGGAACGCTTCACCCGCGACGAAGCCAAGGCCCGCGCCGAAAGCCTGGGCGCCAAGGTCTCGGGTTCGGTGTCGAAAAAGACCGACTACGTCGTCGCTGGCCCCGGCGCCGGGTCCAAGCTGAAGGACGCCGAGAAACACGGCGTGACCGTCCTGACCGAGGACGAATGGCTGGCGCTTATCGCCTGACCATGGTCGCCTGAGCTAAGAACCCTGATGCACGCCGTCGCCATCGACTTCGAAACCGCCAACGAGCAGCGCTCCAGCCCCTGCTCGATCGGCCTTGCCTGGATCAACGACGGCGTCATCGAGTCCGTCGAGCACCACTACATCCGCCCGCCCGGCATGCGCTTCGCCAGCTTCAACATCGCCTTCCACGGCATCGGCCCGGAACAGGTCGAGGACGCCGAAGAGTTCCCCGCCGTCCTGGCCGCCATCGCCCCGCGCCTGCAGGGCCGGACCGTGCTGGCCCACAACGCCGCCTTCGACGTCAGTGTCATTCGCGGAACCTGCGACCACTACGGCCTCGCCTATCCCGAGTTCGACTACCTCTGCACCGTCAAGCTGGCCCAGATCACCTGGCCGGAGTTCGCCTCGCACAAGCTGAACAACGTCTGCGCGGAACTGGGCATCCAGTTCAAACACCACGACGCCGCTGAAGACGCCTTCGCTTGCGCCTCGGTCGCGCTGGAGACCCTGCGACTGCACGAAGCCGCCTGCGCCCGCACGCTCGCCAGCGCCGCCGGCATCAGCCTCGGGCGGCTCTACGCTGGCGGCTACAACCCCTGCTCTTCGGCTGGCTCGCGCCCACGTCGTCCGCGCGCCTGACCGACGACAGAAGGCCAGAGAATCCATCACCTTAGTCTGGAAGCGCACTCAGATATTGACCTAAGGTCATGTAATCATTGAGCGATACTCACAATTCAGGCCTTGTTTCGGACTGAAACCCGGATCACCCTTCGTCCAAAGGATCGGCTCAACGATCCGTGTGAAGGAATACGCCCGATGAAGCTTTCCGTCCTGGCGGCAGCCGCCGTCGTCACTGCGGCCCTGGCCTCGCCCGCTCTCGCGGCTGATCCGACCGGCCTGTGGCAGACCCCGACCAATGGCGGTCAGGTCCGCATCGCCCGCTGCGGTCAGGCCCTGTGCGGAACCCTGGTGACCTCGGAACACATCCGCGCCGAGCCTAACGCCCGCGACGAGCACAACAAGGACGCCAGCCAGCGCAACCGCACCCTGCGCGGCCTGAGCATGCTCAGCGGCTTCACCGGCGGTCCGACCGAATGGCGCGGCGGCTCCGTCTACAACCCGGCGGACGGCGGCACCTATCGCGGCACCATCACCATGACCAATGACAACAGCCTGCGCCTGCGCGGCTGTATCGTCGCCCCCCTGTGCAAGACCCAGACCTGGACCCGCATCCAGTAGCAGCGATCTGCACGCTCGAATGAAAGACGCCTCCCCCGCGATCGCGAGGGAGGCGTCTTTGTATCAGCGGTTCAGTGCCGATCGCCCGGCGGCGGCGTAGCGTTCGCCTGACGCCGCGCCCTTGGGGAAGACCGCCTCGATCCGCGTGAGGTCTTCCGAAGTCAGCACGATCTCCGTCGCGGCGATGTTCTGCTCCAGCGTCGTCACCCGGCGCGTGCCCGGAATGGGAACCAAATCCTCGCCCTGCGCCAGCACCCAGGCCAGGGCCAGTTGCGCCGCCGTCACGCCCTTGTCCGCCGCGATGGCGCTGACCGCCGCGACCAGGTCCATGTTCTTCTGGAAATTCTCGCCCATGAAACGCGGGTTCGATCGGCGGAAATCGTCGGCCGGCAGGTCATCGATCGACTTGATTTCACCCGACAACAAGCCCCGCCCCAACGGACTATAGGGCACGAAGCCGATGCCCAGTTCACGCACCGTGACCAGGATTTCATCCTCCGGGTCGCGGCTCCACAGTGAGTATTCGGTCTGCAGGGCCGTGATGGGATGAACGGCATGCGCCTTGCGGATCGTGGCGGACGCGGCCTCGGACAAACCCAGGAAGCGGACCTTGCCCTCCTTCACCAGCTCGGCCATCGCCCCGACCGTTTCCTCGATCGGCGTATTGGGATCGACACGGTGCAGATAATAGAGGTCGACGTGATCGACGCCGAGTCGGGTCAGACTGCCCTCGATGGCGCGGCGCACATTGGCGGGCGATCCGTCAACCGCCAGCACGGTACGGTCGGCGTTGTAGTTGATGCCGAACTTGGTGGCGACGAAGGCCTCATCGCGCCGCCCCTTCAACGCCTTGCCCAGCAGCAGCTCATTGGTGTGAGGGCCATAGACTTCCGCCGTATCGAACAGGGTCACGCCCAGATCGAGCGCACGGTGGATCACGTCGATCGACTGCCCCTCGTTCGAGCCGCCGTAAAAGGCGCTCATGCCCATGCAGCCCAGACCTATGGCCGAGACTTCAGGGCCGCCGAGACCCAGCTTGCGCGTCTTCATGAGCGCATTCCTTCTGATGTGAGGGGGCCGGCGGCGCATCCGCCAGCCGACATCAGATGGGCGCCGTATCGCCCCATTTCAAGGGGCGGTGCTCAGATCAGGCTGGCGACGATGGACAGGATGGTCGCCGTCGCCACCGCGTTCAGCGCCATGCCCAGGCTGGCGAAGGCGCCCGCCGTCTGATTCACCTGAAAGGCCCGCGCCGCGCCGAAACCGTGCGCCGACACCCCGACCGCGAAGCCCCGCGCACGATAATCCCTGATCTTCAGCAGGTTCAGCAGCGGCGTCGCCGTCATCGCTCCGATCACGCCCGACATCAGCACGATCACCGCCGCCAGAGCCGGTATGCCGCCCAACTGCGAGGCCACCGCCATGCCGACCGGCGTGGTCGTGGCGCGCGGGGCGATGGAGGCCATGATCTCGGCCGGTGCGGCGAACAGCCAGACGATGCCGACCGCGCTGACGATGGCCGTCGCGGCCCCCGCCAGCAGGGCGCAGGTCAGCGGCCTGGCCAGACGCCGGATCGTCGCCCGCTGCGCCCAGATCGGCACGGCCAGCCCCACCACCGCCGGCCCCAGCAGGAAGCCCAGCACCTGCGTCGCCTCGGCATAGGTCGGATAGGGCGTGCGGGTCAGCAGCAGGAGGCCGATCAGCACCGGCGTCGCCAGCAGCACCGGATGGCACAGCGGGTGGCGCCCACTGCGCCGCGACAGCACATCGGCCGCCTCGAACACCACCAGCGTCACCGCCAGCCACAGCAAGGGCGTCGCGATCAGATCGCTCACGACGCGTCCTCCACCGCTTCAGGCTCCGGCTCGCGCCCCGCCACGGCGCGGAACACCAGAGCCGTCACCACCAGCGTCAGCAGGGTCGAGACCACCACGGCCACGACGATGCCGAGGCCATAGCGCGACAGGATCGCCCCCTCCTGCATCACGCCCACAGCCGCCGGAACGAACATGATCGACAGATGCGCCGTCAGCCAGCCCGTCACCTGGGTCAGCGTCAGCCGCTCCCTCGGCACAAAGGCCAGCCAGCCCAGCAGCAGCACCATGCCGATCACCGACCCCGGCAGGGGCAGGCCCGTCAGCCGGTGGATCACCTCGCCCGCCAACTGGCAGACGAACAGCAGGGCGATGGCGCCGATCATCGGATCAGAGCGGCGCCGTCTGCGCCTTCAGCCATTCCAGCGCCGCCTCGTCCTTCTGCACGCCCTCGGCCAGCAGAGGCCCGACCTTGGCCAGAACCTCGGCGTGATAGGCGTCCACATAGGCCCGCTCGTCCGCCGTCAGCAGGGCGACGTCGATCAGACGCCGATCCAGCGGCGCCAGGGTCAGCTGCTCAAACCCGTGCATCGGCCGCTCGCCGCCCGGCACCTGAACCGGAGCGGTCACGACCTGAAGGGTCTCGATGCGGATGCCCCACTCGCCTTCGCGGTAATAGCCCGGCTCGTTGGACAGGATCATGCCGGTCAGCAGCGGCTGGGTATTGACGTAGGGGGCGATGCGCTGCGGCCCCTCATGCACGCCCAGATAGGAGCCGACGCCGTGGCCGGTGCCGTGATCGAAGTCGAAGCCCGCGTTCCACAGCGGCTGACGCGCCACGGCGTCCAGCTGATGCCCCGTCGTCCCGGCGGGGAAGCGGATCACCGCCATGGCGATGTGGCCCTTCAGGACCAGGGTGAACATGCGGCGCTGATCGGCCGTGCCCTCGCCGATGGCCATGGTGCGGGTCACGTCCGTGGTCCCGTCCAGATACTGACCGCCGCCGTCCACCAGCAGAAGCGAACCCGCCTCCATCGGACGGATCTTGGCCCCGACCGGCTTGTAGTGCGGCAGGGCGCCGTTCGGGCCGACCCCGGCGATGGTGTCGAAGGACAGGTCCTTCAGCATGCCCGTCGCGTCGCGGAAGCCTTCCAACGCCTCGACCACCGCCCGCTCGTCCGGCAGTTCAGCCTGAGCCACCGTATCGACCCAGTGCAGGAAGCGGGTGAGGGCCGCGCCGTCACGGATGTGAGCCTGACGGCTGCCCTCGATCTCGACGGCGTTCTTCTGGGCGCGCGGCAGGGCGCAGGGGTCCATGCCGCGCACGATGGCGGCGCCCGCCGTTTCCAGACGGTCGAAATACCATGCCGAGGACACAGCCGGGTCGATCAGCACCTTCTGGCCCGACAGGGCGTCCAGGGCGGCGGGCAGCGCCTCGGGCGCCTCCAGCGTCACGGCGTCGCCCAGCCAGCCGGGCAGTTCGTTGGTGATCTTGGCGGGGTCGAGGAAGACCTTGGCCGTGCCATCGGCCTTCACCACCGCCTGCCCCAGCGGCAGGGGCGTGCGGATCACATCGCCGCCGCGAATATTGAACAGCCAGGCCAGCGACGACGGCGAGGTCAGCACGGCGACGTCCGCGCCCTTGGCCGCGATGGCCTGACCGATGCGGGCGCGCTTGGAGGCGGCGTTCTCGCCGGTATAGCGGTCCTCGTGCGGGACCACCGGGGCCTGCGGCTGGGCCGGGCGGGCGTCGCCCCAGGCCAGATCAATGGGGTTGGGCTCGACCGCCTTCAGCGTCGCCCCGGCCTTCTCGACCGCCGCGCGCAGGGTCGCCAGGGCGTCGGGGCTGTGCAGGCGCGGGTCATAGCCGATGACCGAACCGGCGCTCAGGCCCTCCAGCCAGGCGGCCAGCTTGTTCAGTTCAACACGCTCGAACAGGGCCGGGTCAGTCTGGGCCTTGGCCTGAACCGTATAGCGGCCGTCGACGAAGACGGCGGCCTTGTCCTGCAGCACCACGCCGGCGCCGGCCGAGCCGGTGAAGCCGCTGACCCAGGCCAGACGCTCGCTGGCGTCGGGCAGGTATTCGTTCTGATGCTCGTCCTCGTGCGGGACCAGCAGGCCATCGAGGCCCTGCTCGGCCATCTTCGCCCGCAACAGGGGCAGATGCTTCGCCCCGAAGGACGGATCGGTGGTTTCGTCGAATGTCTGGCGCATGGTGCTTCCATACATCCCCCCATTGGACATGGGGAGAGGCCCTACGCATTCGCCTCGGTTCGGCCGTCGTCGCGATGACGACGGCCAATCCGGTTTACCGCAATCAGAAGCGGAAGGTCAGGAAGGTCCCGAGATAGGACTGGTCCTCGGCCGTGCCGGTTTCCTTCAGGAAGTCGCCGGCCCTGGTGTAGTTCGCCACCCCCATCAGCGAGACATAGGGCGTCAGGGCATAGCGGGCGAAGACGCCGGTGCGCCAGCCGACATAGGAGGACTGCCCCTCGTTGGCGCCGCGCAGCACCATGCCGGACAGGGCGTAGAGGCCGTCGTCCTTGCTCTGACGCCACAGGCCGGCGGTGTTGGCGCCCAGGGTCAGCTTGGGCGTCGGGCGCACCGTCACCTCGGGCTGCAACAGCACCATGTTGGCGAAGCCCAGATCGGTGCGCAGGGCCGCCGGCTGCGGGAACAGGGGGTTGAAGCTGTTCAGCTTGCCGTCGTTCGGGTCCTTGTCGCCCGAGCCGACGTCCAGACGCACGGCCACGCGCGGCGACCACTTCACGCCCGGGAAGGTACGGCCGCCGACCGCCGAGAAGAACCAGGCGTCGATGTCGAGATCGCGGAACGAGCCCCACTGCTTGACCGCCTCGACCTCATAGTCCCAGGGCGCGACCTTGCCGGACAGACGAACCGACAGGGTGTCGCGGTCGTCGCGGCCCGCGACCTGACCGTCGAACGGCGTCACCAGACGGTCGGTGTTAACGTAGAGCAGTTCCAGCTTGGGCGCCGTCGCCCCCTGCCCCAGCGCCTTCGCCGCCGTCGCGCCATAGAGGCGATAGTCGAAGTTGGTGGCGTCGTCCCACGAGGCCTTGCCTTCGCGCAGGGCGTAGCCGGCGAAGGCGCCGCCGCTCCAGCCGGTCGGGCTGTCATACAGGACCCGAACCATGTCCATGGCCACGCGGGCGTTGGCGCCCTCACGCATGTCGAACAGGCGGAAACCGCCCTGACCGAACTCCTGACGACCAGCGCGGACGCGCAGGCTGCCGCCGCCCAGACCGGTCTTCGCCTCAAGGAAGGCCTGATGCAGGTCGGTGCGGTTTTCCTCGATCACCGGCTCGCCGCTGGCGAGGCCCGAGGTGCGAGCGTCCTGCACGTCGACGAAGGCGCGCAGCGAAGAGCCCAGGTTCAGTTCCCCCCACAGGCGGGCGCGGGTCTGGAAATCGCCGCCGGTGTCCTGAGCCCCGCGACCGAAGCGCTCATTGTCGCGGTGTTCGGCGCGGAAGCGCAGTTCACCGCCGAAGCTGGCCCAGACGGGGCTGCGCTCGCCGCCGACCGGCACATATTTGAACTTCGACCAGGTGGAGGTGCGCTTGGCCGGGTCGGCCAGGTAGGCGTAGCTCTCGTCATGGTTGATCAGCTTGAACGGCGGCGGCGCGGCGGCCGGAACCGCTACCGGAGCCTTCTGGATCGGCGCCTCGGCGTCTGCGGGCATGGGGGCGTGCGAAAGCAATGCGGCGGCGGCCGCAGCGGCGATACTCATGGATTTCCTCCGGGAAAGGGCGCGGTTGGCTCCGCGCTCGGTTCGATTGGGATGATTATTCGGCGTCGGGTTGTTTGCCCGGGACGGCGTTCTGGAAGGCGGGCAGTTCGAGGCAGGCGGCCTCAAGCGCCAGCAGGCGCGGCCAGCGCAGCTCGACGCCGAAGCGGCGCGCGTTGCCCAGTTGCGGCACGATGCAGAGGTCGGCCAGGGTAGGAGCGTCGCCGAAGGCGAACGGGCCCGGCTGGTCGGCCAGCAGCTTGTCGACCGCGTCGAGGCCTTCCTCAATGACGGTGGCGGCCCAGGCCTGAACCACCTCTTCGCCCAGACCGAGATCGCGCAGGCGTTGCAGCACCTTGAGGTTCTGCACCGGGTGGATGTCGCAGGCGACGGCCTGAGCGACCGCCCGAACCTTGGCCCGTTGCACGGGATCGGCAGGCAGCAGAGACGGCTCGGGCGAAACCTCATCAAGGTATTCGATGATGGCCAGCGACTGGGTCAGGACCGCACCGTCGTCGGTGACAAACGAGGGCAGCAGGCCTTGCGGGTTGAGCGCCAGATACTCCGGCGCCCGCTGTTCGCCCTTGCGCAGGTGGTGGATGACCTGCACGGCCTCCAGTCCCTTGAGGCCCAGGGCGATACGAACCCGCCATGAGGCCGTGGAGCGGAAATAGCCGTGCAGGATCATGGGGTCAGACTCCGGCGCGACGGCGCACGCCGCCGAGGGTGAAGACCGCGATCGAGGCGATCACGGCGGGGATGACGGCCAGCAGGATCAGCGACTGCGGCGTCCAGCCGGCGGCCAGCAGCACGCCGCCGACCAGCGGTCCGACGATGGCGCCGATGCGGCCCACGCCCAGAGCCCAGCCCACGCCGGTGGCGCGGATAGCGGTCGGATAGACGGCGGCCGTCAGGGCGTTGCAGCCGATCTGGGCGCCGACGACGCCGAAGCCGGACAGGGCCGCGCCGAGCAGAAGGACCGTCAGGTTCGTGCCGCCGAAGGCCAGCAGGGCGATGAAGGCGGCCGAGGCGGCATAGGCCGAACCCAGGACGACATAGGGGCTGATCTTGTCGATCATCCGGCCCAGGACAATGGCGCCGACGACGCCGCCGAGGTTCAGGGTGGCGGTGGACAGGATGGCCATGCTGAGCGGCAGACCCGCGCCCTTCAGCAGGGTCGGCAGCCAGTTCACCAGGAAGTACATGACCAGCAGGTTCATGAAGAAGGCGACCCACAAAAGCAGGGTCACCGGCGTGCGGCCTTCGCGGAACAACTGGAAGACGGAGAAGCCCTTGGCGGCCGACGATTGCTCGTGTTTCAGGCCGGCGATGAACTCGCTGACCGAGGCGTCAGCGTCGATCTTCTTCACGATGGGGGCGATCTTGTGCTCCGGCGCGCCCTTGGCGACCAGGAAGCGCACCGATTCCGGCAGCATGAAATAGAGCACCGGCAACAGCAGCAGCGGCAGAACCCCGCCGACGACGAAGACCGAATGCCAGTCCCAGGTCGCGATCAGCCAGGTCGAGATCAGGCCGCCGATGGTCGAGCCCAGCGGGAAGCCGCAGAACATGACCGTCACCAGGGTCGCGCGCAGGCGGGCCGGGCCGTACTCGCTGGTCAGGGCGATGATGTTGGGCATGGCGGCGCCCAGACCCACGCCGGTGATGAAGCGATAGATCAGCAGTTCGTTCATCGAGCCGGCGAAGGCCGTCAGCAGGGCGAACAGGCCGAAGATGAAGGTCGAGATCAGGATGACCGTCTTGCGGCCGAACTTGTCCGCCGCCGGGCTCAGGGTGAAGGCGCCGACCGTCAGGCCCAGAAGGCCGATGGCGAAGATCGGGCCGAACGCCGACGGGGCCAGGCCCCAGTCCTCGGCGATCTTGGGCGCGACGAAGGCGATCGACTGGGTGTCGAAGCCGTCGAGCATGGCGATGATGAAGCACAGCGCCGTGACGCCGAACTGTAGCGGGCCGAATTTGGCCCGGTCGATGACGGCGTTGCCGCCCCCCTCACCCATGGCTGCCATATGTGTCGTCCTCCTGCGGAGGGCGCGTCTGTCGCGCGCCTCTCCGTGTGTTGATGATGCGTGTGAAAAGGGATCAGGCGGCGGGCGGGCCGACCTTGATGTTGAGCGGGGTCAGGCCGTCGATGGTCACGGTCATGGCGTCGCCAGGAACCACAGCGCCGACGCCGGCGGGGGTGCCGGTGTAGATCAGGTCGCCGGGCTGGATTTCCCACAGACCGGACAGGTAGGCGACGATGTCCGCCACCGGCCAGATCAGGTCGGCCAGATCCGCCGTCTGCTTGACCTCGCCGTTGACGGTCAGCTCGATCTTGCCGTGTTCGGGATCAAAGCCCTCGCCCGCCTTGTGGATCAGGCCCAGCGGCGACGACTGCTCGACGTTCTTGCCGGTGTCCCACGGACGGCCCTGAGCGCGGGCTTCCAGTTGCAGGTCGCGGCGCGTCATGTCCAGGCCGGTGGCGTAGCCCCAGACATGGTCCAGCGCGTCTTCGACGGCGATGTTGCGACCGCCCTTGCCGATGGCGACGACCAGTTCGGCCTCATAGTGGAAGTTCTCGGTCTTGGACGGATAGGCGATGGTCGTCCCGTCCAGCACGACCGTCTCGGCCCAGGCGGTGAAGAAGAAGGGCGGCTCGCGGTCCGGGTCGCGGCCCATTTCGCGGGCGTGGGCGGCGTAGTTGCGGCCGACGCAGAAGATGCGGCGGACCGGGAATTCGTCCCCGGTGTTGGTCGGGGCAAGCACGGGCGCTTGCGGTTGGAACAGCAGGCTCATGCGTTCTCTTCCTTGTAGAGGTTCAGTTTTTCCTGACAGGCCTTGTCGGAGTATCCGAACAGGACCAGTCGGCTGGCCGCCTTGAAGGCGACCGATTTCCACGACGGCACGACGACGATGTCGCGCGGCTTCAAAGCGATGGTTTCGCCCTCGATCACCGCCTCGCCCGTCCCTTCGACCACCACGAAGATGGTGCCGTCGGTCGAGCGGCGCGGCTGGGTTTCAAAGCCTTCCGGCAGCAGGCGGACATGCGCCGAGATGGTGGCCATGATCGGCCCGCCGTTGATCGGGTTCATGAACTCCAGCGCGTGGCCCAGATGCGGGTCGATCTCGGCGCCGCCTTCCGCCATGGCGTCCAGCGCCGGACGCCATTCAGCATAGGGATAGTGGAACAGCGGCTGATGCGCCGGACGACGATCCGCCGTGTGCCCCTTCAGCGGACGCATATTGCGGCCATAGCGGTTCAGGCTGTCGCCAGCCGGGGCCTGTTCCGGGAACTGGTCCTCGGCGTAGCCCTCGGCGAAGCTGGCGTCGAAGTGACGAACGGTGGGGATGTCCAGACCGTCCAGCCAGATCATCGGCGTCTCGGTCGGATTGCCGTGGTCGTGCCACTGGCCGCCCGGCGTCAGCACCAGATCGAAGGGCTGCATCACCGCCTTCTCGCCATCCACCGAGGTATAGGCGCCGCCGCCCTCCATGACGAAACGCAGGGCGCACTGGGCGTGGCGGTGGGCCGGGGCGATCTCACCCGGCAGGATCAGTTGCAGACCGGCATAGAGGCTGGGCGTGATGCCCGAATGGCCCGGCAGGCCGGGGTTCTCCAGGATCAGCACCCGGCGCTCGGCCTGTTTGGCGCTGATCAGGTCGCCCGCCCGCATCAAGTATTCGCGGGCGTTGTCATAGGACCACTTGTGGACCTTGGCCGGAGAATCCGGCTGGGGCAGGACCAGGGCCGACAGCTTCTCCCACAGCGGATAGAGGCCTTCCGGCTCCATCTGCTCATAGAGGGCGTTCAGCTGGGACTGCTGGTCGTTGGACAGGGTTTCGTGCATCTCAGCCCTCCATGCCGACGTGCAGCAGGCCGTCCTGAAGCTTGACCGGGAAGCTGCGCACGGCGACCGAGCACGGCGCGTCTACGGGCGCGCCGGTCTTCACGTTGAAGGTGCCCTGATGCAGCGGACACTCGATCAACTCGCCGTCCAGAAAGCCGTCCGACAGGCTGGCCGCGCCGTGGGTGCACAGGTCGGCGGTGGCGAAATACTCGCCGTCCACGACATAGAGGGCGACGCTCAGGCCATTGGCGCTGGCCTTGGCCACGCCATGTTCATCGAGGGCCGAGGGCGGCAAAGTCGCCACCCACGACAGGGTCGCGGCTTCGGTCATGCGGGGTACACCAGACTGTTGGGGATCATTTCGGAATCGAAGACGACGACGCGCTCGACAAAGCGCAGCCGGTCGCCGTCGCGGACGATGCGGTCATGGCAGACGGCGGACAGGATGATGTCCGACTGCTTGTCCACCAGGGTCTGCACCACCAGCAGGTTGTGACGGACGCGCACGCCCTCCCCGTCCTGAGCCACGACGCGCGGCGCGGTCGGGAAACGACGGTAATAACGCGGCGCATACATCTGGGTGCGCGTCAGGCCAGTCACCCGATCCTTCAGCATGCCCCGGCTCTCGGCCTGCATGGTGCACAGGGTGTAGCCGGCCTCGTAGTTCTCACGCGGGATCACCCGATAGAGGCAGTCCTCGGTGAAGAAGTCGGGCCAGGCGTGCAGATCGACGTCGTCCAGAACGCCGTAATAGGCGTCGTACAGGTCGCGGATCTCGTCGCGAGCAATAGTCATGGTCGCGCTCACAGGCCCATCACCTTGCGCCAGTAGCGGTACATCCCGCGCACGGCGGTTTCCGTGACCTGATGATCGGTCGGCGCGATCTCGCGGCCGCCCATCTGCAGGATGAAATGCTCGTCCGGCGAACCGGCGGCGCCCTGCTGGGTCATTTCCAGGACCTCGCCGTCGTCGGCCGAGACGAAGCCCGCCGGGCCGAACAGGTTGGCCTGACGCGTGCGGCGCAGGCGCATCTCCGGCGTGTCGTCGGCGTAGCACCAGTGGGTCCAGTGGAAGTCGAACCCGCCCGGCCCCTTGGGCACGATCTGGCGCGTGGTCAGGCTGTTGACCTGCTGTTGCAGGATCACGCTGGGGAAGATGGTGATCATCCCGACGGTCTCTTCGCCGGGGAACTCCTGCACCACGTCCATGACGCGGGGGTCTTCCAGCACCAGATCGCCCTGGAAGTTGCGGATGTCGGCCATGGCCTCGGTCTTTTCCTGCTCGCCCTTGCGCGAGATCAGGATGCCGTGGCGGCCCTCGTCGTCGATATCGACGGCGGACTTCTGGTCGGCGCGGAACAGGCCGAAGGTGGCGAAGAAAACGTGCAGCAGACCCGCGTGATAGGGGTCCTTGATGTTTTCCTGCATCTGCTTCCAGTTGGCCGGGATGTGCTGACGGTTGTAGCCCAGCACCTCCAGCTTCCGACCGTCATAGACGCGGGTGTAGTGCTTCCAGAACTTCTCGCCGAGGTATTCGCGGAAGGGCGGCGTCTCGTCCGAGAAGGTGGCCCAGACCACCCCATTGACCACCTCGACGCGCAGCTTGTTCAGGCTGTGGTCCTTGGGATCGAAGTCCGACGGCATGCCGCCCTGACGCTTGACGCCGCGGCGGAAGGGCACCCCCTGAAGGTCACCGTTCAGCGCATAGGACCACTGGTGATAGGGGCAGATCAGTTCCTTGGAGTGGCCGGTGCGGGTCTGGCAGAACTTGACGCCCTTGTGGGCGCAACGGTTCTCGACGACCGAGATCTCGTCCTCGCCCGAGCGGACCATGACGCAGGGCTTCTCGCCCAGGGTGGTCGTTTTCCAGTCGCCGACCTCGGTCAGTTCGCACTCCAGACCGACATAGAGCCAGTGCGGCCCGTACCAGATCTTCTGCAGTTCCTCGGCGTAGATCGCGGGGTCCGTATAGACCCAGTAGGGCACGGCGGCGTCGACGTCGGCCGGCCATGCGCGGCTGTTGGCGCCCTCCGGCGGGCGTACGGGGATGTTCACTGAAAGCTCCCGGACAAAGAATTCGAAGCAGCGATCTCATGTCGCCGTTGACCGCATTGGTGTCGTGGTTTTTGATCTATGTCAAATGCGTTGCATCTAGTGCAACGAATAGCGGAGATCACAAATGGCTGAACGCATCGTCATCCTGGGGGCCGGTCACGCAGGCGGCGCGACCGCTATCGCCTTGCGTGAGCTAAGTTTTTCGGGATCGATTCTAGTCGTCGGGGACGAACCGCACCCCCCCTACGAACGTCCAAGCCTGTCCAAGGATTATCTGTCGGGCGCCGAGGCCGATCCGGTCTGGCTGGCGCCAGCGGAACGCTGGGCCGAGCTGGATGTGACCCTGAAACTGGGCGCCGAAGCGGTCGCCATTGACCGCGACAAGGGTGAGATTCGGCTGGCCGACGGCACGATCGAAGCCTTCGACACGCTGGTCCTGGCCATGGGCGGTCGCGTGCGTCGCCTGCCCCTGCCCGACCATGCCGCCGTCCGCTATCTGCGCACGGCCGACGACGCCCGCGCCATCGCGGCGGCGGCGACGCCAGGCGCCCGCGCCCTGGTGATCGGCGGCGGGGTGATCGGATTGGAAGCCGCTTCGACCCTGCGCGGTCTGGGCCTGAGCGCCACGGTGATCGAGGCGGGCGAGCGCCTGCTGGGCCGCAACGTTCCCGCCGAGGCCGCCGAATGGCTGGCCGCCGCCCACGCCCGCATCGGCGTCGAGGTGAAGCTGGGTCGGTCGCTGCAATCACTGGAAGACGCCGCCGACGGCTCGGTTCTGGCGCGGCTGGACGACGACTCGACCATTGAAGCCGACCTGGTGGTCGTCGGCATCGGCATCATCCCCTCGACCGAGATGGCCGAGGCGGCGGGCCTGCCGGTCGCGGGCGGGGTTCTGGTCGGCGACGACTACCGTTCGCCCGCCGACGACCGCGTCTTTGTCGTCGGTGATCTGGCCGCCCGGACGCGAGACGGCGCCGCCGCCCGCATGGAGACCTGGGCCCACGCCCAGACCTCGGCCCGCGCCGCCGCCCTCGCCATCTTGGGCCAGCCCCCCGAGGTCGAGCCGACTCCCTGGTTCTGGACCGCCCAGTGCGGGCACAACCTGCAGATTCTCGGCGATCCGGCGTCGGGCGACGCGGTCGTGTCACGCGGCGATGCGGTGCGTCTTTACCTGCGCGACGGAGCCTTGGTCGGCGCCGTCTGTCTGGATCAGCCGCGCGACTTCGCTACCGCGCGCCGCCTGATGGGCAAGGTCCTGATCGCGGAAACGGCCAGCGATCCGGCGACCGACCTGCGCAAGGCCGTCGCCGCCTGATCCATCAGGCCGGGCGCACCCCGCCCGTCGACCGGGTGATCTCGTCGCACACCTCGATCAGGCGTTCGCGCGCCTGATCGTCGTATTCCGGCTTGAACACGTCTGTGGCCAGAACCGTGGCGGTGAAGACCGCCTCCCCCTGCAGGTCGAAGATCGGCACGGCGGTGGCCCGCAGGCCGGGGATCAGATCACCCCGGATGGCCGAATAGCCGTCGCGCCGCACCCGCGCGCGCAGACCCTCGACATCAACCGGCTGGAACTGCGGCTGGGTTTCGCGTTCGACCATCTGACACGTCGCCGCCTCTGGCCGGAAGGCCAGAAACACATGCCCCGTCGCCGAACTGAGCAGCGGCAGGGGCGAGCCGACCATCAACGAGGTCGAGATGGCCGGCGTGCCCATGATCCAGCGCACCACGATCGGCCCGGTCGGCCCCAGGGCGCCCATCTGCACCGTGCGCCCGGTCTCGGCGACATAGTCGGTCAGGGCGATCGCCGCCTCGCGGAAACTGTCCATACGCGACAGGGCCGCCAGACCCAGACGCAGCGCGCCCGGCCCCAGCTCATACCGCCCCGTCGCCGCATCCTGACGGGCCATGCCCGCCGCGATCAGACTGGCCAGATAGCGGTGGGCCTGCGACGCTGACAGATCCGACGCCTGGGCGATGGCCCCCAAGGCCGCCGCCCCGTTCAGCGAGGCCAGAACCTCCAGTACGCGGAGGCCGATGCCCACAGACTGAATGCCCTGCCGCCGCTCGCTCGTTTCACCCATCACCATACGGCCCCGCAACAACGCCCGCTGTTAACAACGCACGTCCTGTCGCGCCTGGCGCCTGACGTCAAGCGTACGTCGATGAGCGTCAGCGCTTCCGCAACTGCAGGGCGGTCCAGGCATCATGATGGATGGTCTGCTCGACCACGAAGCCCAGCGGCAGGTAGGCTTCCAGCACACGCTCCTCCTGCGTGCGCAGCAAGCCCGACAGGATAGCGACGCCGCCCGTTTTCAGCGCAGCCGCGATCTCGGGCGCCAAAAACACCAGCGGCGCGGCCAGAATATTGGCGAAGACAAGATCATAGGGCGCGTGCTGGGCGATGCGCGCATCGCTCAGGCCGTCGGCGAAATAGAACTCGCATTTGGCGTCGTTGATCTGGGCGTTCTCATTGGCGATGCGGGCAGAGGGCTCGTCGATGTCGGTGCCGACAGCGATGGGCGAGCCCGTCTTGGCCGCCGCGATCGCCAGCACGCCCGTGCCGCAGCCGACGTCCAGCACCTTCTCGAAGCTCTCGGTCGCCAGCAGATTGTCGAAGGCTTCCAGGCAGCCGACCGTCGTGCCGTGATGGCCGGTGCCGAAGGCGGCGCCCGCGTCGATCTTCAGATTGACCCGCCCCTCGGGGATCTTGCCCTGGTCGTGCGCGCCATAGACGAAGAAGCGCCCGGCCTCGACCGGGGGCAGGCCCGACAGGCTCATGGCCAGCCAGTCGGCGTCAGCCAGCTTCTCGACGATGACCTCCAGACCCGGCGTCGCGCGCAGGATCTCGGCGATGCCCTCGGCTTCCTCGTCGGTCGTCGGGAAGGCGTCGATGCGCCAGATTCCCTTGTCCTCATCCTCTTCGAGAATGGAATAGGTCGCGTTTTCCAGCAGGGGATTGGCGTCGATCGCTTCAGCGGCGGCTTCGGCCGGGGCGCGATCGCCGCGTGCGATCACCTGAACTGCGGACTCGGACATTTCTCAAACACCGTTATTATGACGAATCGCAACGCGTGCGGGCGTACGGAATGCCCGTGTCCATCTAGGGGTCGGGGTATCCATGGCTAAAGCACCGTCTGAGTCGAAATCTTCTACGCCGAAAGCGGCGCCTGCCGCTTCCAAGCCGAAACCGGCGGCAAAGTCGAGCGCTGCGGCGCCCAAGGCCGCTGCAAAACCGAAGGCCGCGCCGAAAACCGCCGCGCCCAAGGCGGCCGCCGCCAAACCCGCTGCCGCCAAGACGGCCGCTCCGAAGGCTGTAGCGAAACCCGCCGCCAAGGCTCCGGCTGTAAAGGCCGCAGCCAAACCGACGACCAAGGCTGCTGCTCCCAAGGCCGCTCCAAAGGCCGCCGCCAAGCCCGCAGCGCCGAAGAAGGCAGTTGCGCCGAAGGCCGCCGCCGCCAAGCCGGTCGAGGCGCCCAAGCCCGCCGTCGCTCCCGTGGCCGCCGCTCCGGCTGCTCCCGCCCCGGCTCCGACGCCCGCTCCGGCCGCCGCCGCTCCTGCCCCGGCGCCCAAGCCGGTCGAAGCGCCCAAGCCCGCTCCGGCTCCAGCTCCGGCTCCGCAACCGGCGCCCGCCGCTGCTGCGCCCCAGCCCGAAAAGAAAAAGGGCTTCTTCGCTCGCCTGTTCGGCTGGTGATCGCCTGAAACGACAAAAGGCCGGAGGGTTCGCCCCTCCGGCCTTTTTCATGCGTGCTTCCAGAGAAATCCCTGGTGGCGCGGCCTTAGTCCTGCGGCAGGTCTTCGGCCAGGATCGCCATCTCGAACATGAACGAGCCGGCCTCGTCTTCGTCCTCGAACACCACGCCGATGAACTCGTCATCGACATAGACTTCGGCGGAGTCGGCGACCTTGCGGGCCTTCACCTTGATGCCGCCGTGGTTGAAGGTGCGCTTCAGGTGCGTCTCGACGCGCTTCAGATCAGATTCTTTCACGGGGGTAGCCTCGTTGGTGTCGTTGACGGCGGAACCTAGAGAAGCCGCCCCCTGATGGGAAGCCCGCGTATCGGGCGTCCACAGGCGGCAGCCTCAGATCACGTAATCATAGGCGATGTCGGCCAGGGTATGGTCCATCGTCCGCGCGGGCGCCGCGTCGGTGGGACAGGCTACCACCTTCGCCGGCACCCCGGCCACGGTGCAGCCCGCCGGCACTGGCTTCAGCACCACCGAACCAGAGGCCACCTTGGCGTAGTCGCCGACCACAATATTGCCCAGCACCTTGGCCCCGGCCCCCAGCAGGACGCCGCGCCCGATCTTGGGGTGGCGGTCGCCGCGCTCGGCCCCGGTCCCGCCCAGGGTCACGGCGTGCAGCATCGACACCTCGTCGCCGACCACCGCCGTCTCGCCGATGACGATGCCGGTGCCGTGGTCGATGAAGACGCCCGAGCCGATCCGCGCCGCCGGATGGATGTCCATCTGGAACAGTTCCGAAATCCGGCTCTGGAAATGGAAGGCCAGGGTGTCGCGGTCCTGGCCCCACAGCCAGTGGGCCACGCGCCACGCCTGCAGCGCCTGGAAGCCCTTGAAATACATGAAAGGCTGCAACAGCGACCGGATCGCCGGGTCGCGATCCTGCACCGCCTTCAGGTCGACTTCGGCCGCCGCAACGATGCCGGGATCAGCGGCGAAGGCCGACAGGGCCACCTCGCGCAGCGTCATGGCCCCCAACTCCGCATCGCCCAGCTTGCGCGCGATCTGGAAACTCAGGGCCCCAGCCAGATCGTCATGCGCCAGCACCACCGCATTCATCTGCGAAGCCAGACGCGGTTCCTCGCGCGCGGCGTCCTCGGCTGCGGCGCGCAACTGCGTCCACAGGTCCGGCTGTTGCGGCACGATTTCCAGCTTGGCCATCGGCCCTCCGTTCTCTGGCGGCGATCCTACGCCCCCAGCATGGCCTGCGCCAGCGCGGCGGGCAGTTCGCCTTCGCGCGCCATATGGTAGGCCTTGTAGGCCGTCGCCACCGTCAAGCTGTCGCGCACCGCCCCGCGCTCGATCTCGACCAGCAGGTCGCGGAACGGCACGCGTATCGACACGATCACCTCGGTCGGGTCCGGGGCGACCGGAACCGCGCTCAGCCCCCAGGCCACCCAGGTCATCGCCCGTTCGTCGGTGATCGAGTTGGACAGGTCCATGTCCAGCGCCGCGCGCCAGTACTCCGCCGCCAGTCCGGCCTCCTCGGCCAGTTCGCGACGCACGGCGTCGAACGGGTCCTCGTCCATCGGCGCCCCGCCTTCCGGCATTTCCCAGGAATAGCGCATCAGGGTGAAACGGTGCTGCCCGACCAGGGTCACCGTTCCATCCTCATGTAACGGCAGGACCCCCGTCCCCACATTCTTGGGCCGCATGGCCACATAGTCGGCGTCGGCCCCGGTCGGCGCCGTCGCCGGATGCCGCGTCACGGTCATCCACGGCGTGTCGATCAGGACGCTGTCGCCATGACTCTGCCATTTCGGCGTCTCGGGCAGGTCTTCGGCCCAACGGGGCTTGATGTCGGCGATATTGTGCATGCTTCCGCTATGGCGCCGGGCTCAACGAAATCCTAGCTAGACGGCATGACCGATCTCAACGCCGCCCTGCCCCTGCCCGTCCGTTCGGACGAAATCCTGACCCGTCTGGCGAACCGCCGCTCGGCCTCGGCCCAACTGCTGGCCGCCCCCGGTCCGTCCGAGGCCGAGATCGAGCAGATCCTGCACCTCGGCGCCCGCACCCCCGACCACGGCAAGCTCTTCCCCTGGCGCTTTGTGGTGCTAGGCCCGCAGAGCCGCACCGACCTGTCCGAAGCCCTCGCTGTCCTGGCCGAAAGCCAGAACCGCGTCGACAAGGACCTGGCCGTACTGGCCAAGCTGGCCAACCCGCCCCTGACCATCATGGTCGTCTCGACCCCTATTCAGGGCCACAAGGTCCCGGTCTGGGAGCAACAGCTGTCCGCCGGCGCCGTCTGCATGAATCTTGAACACGCCGCCGACGCTCTCGGCTATTCCGCCAGCTGGATCACCGACTGGTACGCCTACGACCCTGCCGCCGTCGCCCTGTTCGGCGTCAAGGAAGGCGAGACCATCGCCGGCTTCATCCACCTCGGAACCCTGACCGAAGCCCCGCTGGAACGCCCCCGCCCCAACATGGCGCACAAGGTCGAGCGGCGCGCCTAGCGCCCCTCCTCCTCCGGCCGGTGCACCAGCGACACCAGCACCACCGAAATGATCATCAGCAGGAACCATGCCCCCAGCTTGTTCAGGCTGACCATCTCCCAGCCGTCCGTCTGCCCCGGATAGACCCAGGCCCGCGCGAACGTCCCCAGGTTCTCGGCGAACCAGATGAACAGCGCCACCAGCCCATAGCCCAGCAGCAGCGGCATCCCCCGCCGCCGCCGGTCCGTGGTGAACCAGAACCAGCCCCGCCCGAACAGCAGCGCCGTCGCGACAAACAGCGCGATCCGCACGTCCGGCAGCCAGTGATGGGCGAAGAAGTTGACATAGATGGCCGCCGCCAGAACCCAGGTCGTCCACAGCGGCGGATAGTTCCGCACCCGGATATGGAAGATGCGCTGCACCCGCGCGATATAGCTGCCCACCGCCGCATACATGAAGCCCGAGAACAGCGGCACGGCCCCGATCCGCAACAGCGAGTCCTCGGGATAGATCCACGATCCGTGATGCGTCTTGAACAGCTCCATGATCGTACCGGCGATGTGGAACAGGAAGATGACCCGCGCCTCCTCCCAGCTCTCCAGCCGGAAGGCCAGCATCAGCCCCTGAATGGCCAACGCCCCGACCACCAGAAAGTCATAGCGCGACAGCGGAGCCCCGCCTTCCGGCCAGAAGACCGGCCACAGAAGATGCGTCCCCACCAGCAGCATCAGCATGGCCCCGCCGAACAGACAGGCCCACCCCTGCTTCAGCCCGAACCACAGGAACTCATAGGCATACCCCCGCCACCGCCCCCGATCCGCCCACGCCTCGGCGCGAGCCATCAGACGACGGCCCCAGGCTTCGAGCGGGAGACGGGGGGATGGGGTCATGTCGTCAGCCATCCTTCTTCACGCAGGACGCCGACCCGGGCGCGCGACACCGGCGCTTCCAGCCCTCCGGCCAGGCGCAGCCGCGTGTTGCGTCCATCCTCGACCACCCCGATCACGCCCGCGCGCGCCACCCACCACGAGCGATGGGTTTGCGCCCCGTCCACGTCCTTCAGGCCCGCCATGGCCTGGGACAGGGACATCAGCACCAGGGCCGACCCCTGCGGCGTATGCACCCGCACATAGTGATCCTCCATCTGCAGGCACAGCACCGTCCGCCCCAGCCGGGCCGGCAGGCGGTCGCGCGGATCAGCGGATTCGGCCTCGGGCTTGTCCGTCATCGCCTCGCGCGGTCGCGTCGCCCACATCATGCCCGCCGTGGCCAGGGCGCTGATGACCAGTCCCTGTCCGTACCATTCCAGCCAGCCGACCTGCCCCACCACCGGCCACAGCCGCACGGCCAACGATCGGCTAAGCACGACGGGCAGCAGGGTCAGAACCGCCACCGCGGGCGGCGTCCAGACCCAGACCGAAATCTTCCGCGCCTCGGCCCAGCGCGCCAGGATCGGCAGGCTGACGCCAAAGGCCAGCCACCCCGCCCACAGACAGACCACCCAATAGGCCGTCCGCACCGGCAAGGTCCCGCTCAGATAGCTGCCGAACGGCCCGATGATCCCCAGCGCCAGCCCCACGGCGGTCGAAACGGCGAATCCCACGAACGCCGCCCGCCATCGCCTGTCCTTCAGTCCCCACGATTCCATGACCGCAGACTAGCAAGCGCCGCCGCCGATGACAGCCGTTCGCCGGACCGCGAACCCGTTCGCCCATTCGCCCATATCCACTGGCGCGGCGGCGTTCCTGGGCCTCACACAGCCTCATCACTTCCCACCAAAAGGCCCCTACGAAATGAACACCGCCGCCCTGATCGCCGTCGCCTCCGTCCTGCTGGGCGCCTGCGCTGCGACCGCTGCGCCCGCCCCGGTCGTCCCGCCGCAAGCCGTCGATCCCATGATCCGCGACGGCGTGATCATGGCGCGCCTGGCCATTCCCGACGGCGATCAGCCGGCCATCGAGGCGGGCTTCTGGGTACCGACTGATGAAGCGGCAAAACCGCGCCCCCTGATCGTCATCTCTCACGGCAACGGCGGCGATTTCCGCAGCCACCACGACACGGCCACGGCCCTGGCCAAGGCGGGCTTCGTCGTCGTCGCCCTGACCCATACCGGCGACAATTGGCGCGACCAGAGCCGCGCCACCGACCTTGTCGGTCGCACGCGCCAGTTGTCGGCGGTGATCGACTACATGACCCGGGACTGGAGTGCTCGAGACGGGATCGACGCGGACCGTATCGGCGCCTTCGGCTTTTCCGTCGGAGGGTTCACGGTTCTGGCGGCGGCGGGCGGCGATCCCGACCTCGGCCGACTGGCCGACCACTGCCGCGCCAACCCCGGTTTCTATGACTGCCGCCTGATCGGCCAGCACGCCGGGACGATGAAGGACGGCGCCGCCGCCCCGCGCCTGCCGCACGACGCCCGCATCAAGGCCCTGGCCGTCGCCGCCCCCGCCCTGGGCTTCACCTTCACGAAGGACGGCCTGAGCGACGTCACCCAGCCGGTCCAGCTATGGCAGGCCGGCGCCGACCAGATCCTGCCCGCGCCCTTCTATGTCGAGCCGGTCCGCGACGCCCTGCCCGTCGCGCCGGAATACCGGCGCGTCGAGGGCGCCGCCCACTTCGACTTCCTGCCGCCCTGCGCGCCCGAACTGGCCGCAGCGGCTCCGATGATCTGCAAACCCACGCCCGGCTTCAACCGTGCGGCCTTCCACGAAACCCTGAACCGCGAAGTGGTCCGTTTCTTCAGGGAGAAGCTGTAGTCAGCCCCGCCCGCGATAGGTCGCGACGCCCTGATCGGGCAGCCAGACGCCTTCGATCGGTGCGCCGGTCTGCCAGAAGACGTCGATGGGGATGCCCCCACGCGGATACCAGTAGCCGCCGATGCGCAGCCATTTCGGTTGCAGCAGGTCGGCCAGGCGCTTGCCGATGGCGACGGTGCAGTCCTCGTGGAAGGCGCCGTGGTTGCGGAAGCTGGTCAGGTACAGCTTCAGGCTCTTGCTCTCCACCAGCCAGTCGCCGGGCACATAGTCGATGACGATGTGGGCGAAATCAGGCTGGCCCGTCACCGGGCACAGGCTGGTGAACTCGGGCGCGGTGAAGCGCGCGACATAAAGCGTGTCGGCGTGCGGATTGGGCACGCGTTCCAGCACCGCCTCTTCGGGATTGGTCGGGGCGGCGGTCTGGGCGCCGAGCTGGGACAGGCTGTCGGTATAGTGCGTCATGCCCGCCATTTAGGCCTTTGGCCCGCCAAAGAAAATCCTGCCGCCGCGACGGCCTTTCCACAATCGACCTGGCGCCCCTCCCCGCCATGGTAGGATGCGGGCCGCAGGCTGATGGGCCTTAAGGGGATTTCAGACGATTCAGACGAATTAGACTCTGTTTTTCTGCGCGACTTCTCTGCCCTTCTCTCCACTGGGCAGAGGTTGATCCGTCATTGCCTTCCCCCGCGACACCCGGTTAGCGTCCCTTAAAACAACCCGCTAAAACCATCCCAGGAAACGATCCGTGGCCATTCCCGCTTCCCTGCAGTCCGGCCTCAAGCTGCCGGTCATCGCCTCGCCCATGTTCCTGGTGTCCGGCCCGGATCTGGTGGTCGAGGCCTGCAATGCGGGCGTGATCGGCACCTTCCCCTCGCTGAACCAGCGCACGACCGAGGGCTATCGGGACTGGGTTCAGGAGATCAAGTCGCGGCTGAAGCCCGACGCCGCCGCCTTTGGCGTCAACCACATCGTCCACCCGACCAATCCGCGCCTGATGGCCGACATGATGGTCTCGGTCGAGGAAAAGGTGCCGCTGATCATCACCTCGCTCGGCGCGGTGCGCGACGTGGTGGACGCGGTCCACGGCTACGGCGGCGTGGTCTTCCACGACATCGCCAATGTCCGCCATGCGCGCAAAGCCGCCGAGGCCGGGGTCGACGGCCTGATCCTGGTCGCCAACGGCGCGGGCGGCCATGCCGGCGTGGTCAATCCCTTCGCCCTGATCAACGAGGTCCGTAGCTTCTATGACGGGACCATCATCCTGGCGGGCTGCATCTCGACGGGTCAGGACGTGGCCGCGGCCCTGATGATGGGCGCCGACTTCGCCTATATGGGCACCCGCTTCATCGCCACGGCCGAGAGCGAGGCCCAGCCCCATTACAAGGACCTGATCGTCCAGTCCGGCTCGGCCGACATCACCTATACGCCCGCCGTCTCGGGCATCCCGGCCAACTTCCTGACCCCGTCCCTGGTCGAGAACAAGATCGACCCCGCCTCCCTGCCCGCGCACAAGCTGGACATGGGCGAGGAAGCCAAGGCGTGGAAGACCATCTGGTCCGCCGGCCAAGGTTCGGGTTCAATCCACGACAGCCCCACTACGGCTCAGCTTATCGCGCGGTTGGCGGACGAGTTTTCACAGGCCTGTGATAAATTCGACAAGAAGCGTCTCTAGGAGCGGCCTCGTCGCTTCACGAGGCTCTTCATGCTCCGCACCCTGACAAACGCCGCCCTTCTCGCCGCCGCCCCCCTGGTCCTGCTGGCCACCGGGGCCCACGCCCAGGATGCGGGCAAGTGGTCCTTCTCCGCCGGCGCCGCGACCGACAACCGCTCCAAGGACGCGTCCAAGTCCGACGGAAACCCCTTCGTCTATGGGGCTGCGGAATGGGAAAGCGCCAGCGGCCTTTTCTACGGTTCGGGCGGTCTGGAGACCATCGACGGCGGCGGCTCCAAGCTGGAGTCCGAACTGGTGGCGGGCGTCCGTCCCGAGTTCGCCGGCTTCGACTTCGACCTGAACGTCGCCCACAAGAACCGCTTCGACGCCGACCCGGGCTATGACAACGACGCCTGGGAATTCACCGCCGACATGAAGCGCTCGATCGGCCCCGCCAGCGCCCGCCTGCGCCTGCAGCACTCGCCCGACGGCACCGGTTCGACCAAGGCCTGGACCTGGGTCGCCCTGCGCGGGGGCTGGGACTTCACCGACAAGCTGAACGTCTCGGCCGAGGTGGGTCGCCGCGATCAGGACAACAGCATCGACTACACTGGCTGGAATGTCGGCGGCTCCTACGCCCTGACGCCGAAAACCGAGCTGGAACTGCGCTGGTACGACACCGACGCCGACGTTCCGGGCGAGCAGTACAAGGGCGCCCTGGTGGCCGGGATCAACTTCTCGTTCTGATTTCCTGACCGCTTAAAGGTGGTCATTCGGCGGAAAGTCCCTAGGTTAAGGCCATGACTTTCCGCCCCACGACCCTTGAACGGGCCTATCAACTGGCTGAAAGCGGCGCCTGTCGCACGGTCAGCGACGTCAAGCAGGCTCTCCAGAGCGAGGGCTATGATCGCATTCAGGACAGCCTCTACGGCGGCACCATAACCGCCGCCCTGCGCAAGCGCTGTCAGGAGAACTTCGTCGGCGGCGCAGGCGACGCCGCAGCGGCCGTCGAGGAGGAAGAAGACGCCTGAATCCAAGGGGTCTTGCTTTGGGCGCGATTGCCGTCCATTTTAACGCCGTCGATCTCTCTGCGTAACGCTGCTGCCCCTTTGCTCTGCGCACCGAGGACTAGGCCGATCCATTCAGACCCGACAGGCCAAAGGGGCTCTTCCCTGAGGTCAACGACTAGCGGAGGTCCTGAAAATGGCTACCGGCACTGTGAAATGGTTCAACTCCACCAAGGGCTACGGCTTCATCCAACCGGATGACGGCGGCAAAGACGTGTTCGTGCACATCTCGGCTGTCGAAGCTGCCGGCCTGCGTGGCCTCGACGAGAACCAAAAGGTCTCGTACGAAATCGAGCGCGACCGTCGCTCGGGCAAGGAATCGGCCGGTCAACTGAAGACCGAAGGCTGATTTCTTCCTCGTCAGGGCTCTAGCCCGGACGAAGAAATCGAAGGGGCGCTCCGGCTGGCCGGAGCGCCCCTTTTTCGTGGCCGATCAGGCCCTTTGCTTAGGACAGCGCCTGGTCCAGATCGGCGATCAGGTCGTCGATGTCCTCGACCCCGACCGACAGGCGGATCAGGTTGTCGGTGACGCCGCCCGCCTCGCGGACGTCCTTGGGCACGGATGCGTGGGTCATGATGGCCGGGTGATTCACCAGGCTCTCCACGCCGCCCAGGGACTCGGCCAGGGTGAAGACCTGCACCCGTTCCAGCACCCGCTTGGTGCGCTCCAGATCGCCGTCGATCAGGACCGTGACCATGCCGCCGAAACGACCGTTCATCTGGCGCGCCGCCAGCTCGTGCTGCGGATGGCTGATCAGGCCCGGATAGATGACCTTGGCCACGCCGCCATTCTTTTGTTCGGCCCTGTCTTCCAGCCAGCGCGCCACGGCCATGGCGTTCTCGTTGTGCGCCTTCATGCGCAGGCCCAGGGTCTTCAGGCCGCGGTTGGCCAGGAAGGCGTCGAACGGCCCCATGACGCCGCCGATGGAGTTCTGCAGGAACTTCAGCTGGGCCGCCATCTCGGCGTCCTTGGCCACCAGAACCCCGCCGACGATGTCGGAGTGGCCGTTCAGGTACTTGGTCGCCGAATGCATGACAACGTCGGCGCCGAGCGCCAACGGCTGCTGGCTCCACGGCGTGGCGAAGGTGTTGTCGACCACCAGGATCAGCTTGTGCGCCTTGGCGATCTTGGACAGGGCCTCGATGTCGGCCAGCTTCATCAGGGGATTGGTGGGCGTCTCGACCCACAGCATCCGCGTCTTGTCGGTGATGGCCGCCTCGACCGCCGCCAGGTCGGTCAGGTCGATATAGCTGAAGTCCAGCCCCATCGAGCGACGACGCACCCGCTCGAACAGCCGCCACGAGCCGCCGTAGAGGTCGTCGCCGGTGACGATGTGCGAACCGGCGTCCAGCAGCTCCAGCGCCGTCGAGGTCGCCGCCATGCCCGAGCCGAAGCCGAAGGCCTGAACCCCGCCCTCCAGATCGGCGATGCAGGCCTCGAAGGCCTCGCGCGTCGGGTTCTTGCCGCGCGCATACTCATAACCCTTGTTCACGCCCGGGCTTTCCTGGGCATAGGTCGAGGTGGCGTAGATGGGCGTCATCACCGCGCCCGTGGTCGGGTCGGGCTTCTGGCCGGCATGGATGGCGCGGGTCGAGAAACCCTGGCTGTTCTTCAGGTCTGCCATGGTCTTACCGGTTCAGGCTGAGGTGGTTGATCAGGTCGGTGCGGGCGATCAGGCCGACGAAGGTCTCGCCGTCCAGAACGATGGCCACGCGGTCGCGGTCGAAGATCGGGATCAGAGCGTCCAGGCTTTCCTTGACCTGCAAGGTGTCCAGATCGCGCGTCATGGCCGAGGACACCGGCTTGGCGAAGCGTTCCTTCCGCGTGATCTCGTCGGTGTTCATGATGTGGACGATGTCGCTCTCGTCCAGGATGCCGACCAGACGACCGTCCTGAATGACCGGCAGTTGGGACACGCCGTCGCCCTTCATCCGTTTGAAGGCGGTGTCCAGGGTGTCATCGGGGCCGATCACCACCACGTCGCCGTTGGCGTATTTGCGCGTGATCAGGTCCGACAGGTCGCCGTGCATCTCACGCTGGGTCAGGCCCTGATCGGCCAGCCAAGCGTCGTTATAGACCTTGGACAGGTACTTGGCCCCGGTGTCGCAGACGAAGGTCACGACGCGCTTTGGCTCGGTCTGTTCGCGGCACCAGCGCAGGGCCGTGGCGATCAGGGTGCCCGACGACGAGCCGGCGAGGATGCCTTCCTTCAGCAGCAGCTCGCGCACGGTGGCGATCGCCTCGCTGTCAGGGATCGAATAGGCCATGTCGATCAGGTCGGGATCGGCCGTCTCGGGCATGAAGTTCTGGCCGATGCCTTCGACCGCATAGCTGCCGTCCGGACCGGCCACGCCCTCGTTGACCAGGCCCGCCAGGGCCGAACCGACCGGGTCGGCCAGGATGATCTTGGCGTTCGAGCCCTGCGACTTGAAGTACTGCGCATTGCCCGTGATCGTCCCGCCCGAGCCAATGCCGGCGACGAAGGCGTCGATCTGGCTGTCCATCTGCTCGTAGATTTCGGGGCCGGTCGTCTTGAAGTGGGCGGCCGTGTTGGCGTCGTTGGCGAACTGGTTGACGAAGTAGCCGCCCGGAATCTGCTGGGCCAGTCGCTCAGCCATGTCGGTGTAGTATTCGGGGTGGCCGTGCGGCACATCCGAGCGGGTCAGACGCACATCGGCGCCCATGGCGCGCAGGTGCTGGATCTTCTCCTTGGACATCTTGTCGGGGATGACCAGCAGGACCTTGTAGCCCTTCTGCTTGCCGACCAGGGTCAGGGCCAGACCCGTATTGCCCGCCGTCGCCTCGACAATGGTGCCGCCCGGCTTCAGCCAGCCCGCGTTTTCCGCCGCCTCGATCATCGACAGGGCGATGCGGTCCTTGATCGAACCGCCGGGGTTCTGGCTTTCCAGCTTCAGGAACAGGCGGCAGGGGCCGGTGTCGATCCGCGTCACCTCGACCATGGGCGTCTTGCCGATCAGGTCCAGCAGCGATCCCACGGGACGGATTAGGACGGGGGCGTCGGACATCGACATGCGGAAGGCTCCGAAAAAGGCGTGTTCAGAGCCGAAAGCTGGGCGTCGAGGTCCTCGCGGTCAACTCACGCAAGTTTTCACCTATTTAGGCCGAAGCGCATTACATAGGACGCAATGACCAAGACGCCGAAACGCCCCGCCGCGGGCCTGCCCGACAAAGACACCCTGATCGCCTTCCTGCGCGAAGCCGGCGAGGCCGAGAAGGCCGACATCGCCCGCGCCTTCGGATTGAAGGGCATCGAACGCCGCCAACTGCGCGAAATGTTGAAGACGTTGGAGGCCGAAGGCGCCCTGGGCAAGCGCGGCCGCAAGGGCTTTTCCGAGGCCGGGGCCCTGCCCCCTGTCGGCGTGGCCGACGTGGTGGATCGCGACGCCGACGGCGAACTCTACGTCGAACTGGTCAAGGGCGGCGAGGATGCGCCGCGCGCCCTGCTGCTGCCGGACCGGGAGGGCAAGACCCCCGCGCCGGGCATGGGCGACCGTCTGCTGGTCAAGTTCGCGCGCGGCGCCGAGGGCTGGGAGGCCCGGCTGGTCAAGCGGCTGGACGCTGGAACCAACCGCGTCCTGGGCGTGATCCGCAAGTCGGCGCGCGAACCCCGCGTCGAGCCGGTCGACAAGCGTTCCAAGGATGTCCTGCTGATCCCCTCGGCCCAGGCGGGCGACCTGCGCGACGGCGATCTGGTCCTGGCCTCGATCGAAAAGGGCGACCACCGCTACGGGCCCAAGCGTGGCAAGATCCTGGAGTCCATCGGCCGCGAGGATGATCCCCGCGCCGCCTCCATCATCGCCATCCACGCCCACGGCCTTCCGACCGGCTTCTCGGAACTGGTGGAGCGCGAGGCCGAGGATCAGGCCCTGCCGACGTTGAAGGGGCGCGAGGACCTGCGCGAGGTGCCCTTCATCACCATCGACCCGGCCGACGCACGCGACCACGACGACGCCGTCTATGCCGAGCGCGACACGGACTCGAAAAATCCCGACGGCTGGATCGTCTGGGTCGCCATCGCCGACGTCGCCGCCTATGTCCGCCCCAACTCGGCGCTGGACCGCGAGGCCCGCGACAAGGGCAACTCGACCTACTTCCCCGACCGCGTCGAGCCGATGCTGCCGGAAGTCCTGTCCAACGGCCTGTGCAGCCTGAAACAGGGCGAGAACCGCGCCTGCATGGCCGTGCGGATGATCTTCGACAAGGACGGCAGGAAGACCGGGCACAAGTTCATGCGCGGCCTGATGCGCTCGCACGCCAAGCTGTCCTACGAACAGGCCCAGTCGGCCATCGACGGCCAGCAGGATGATGCGACGGGTCCGATCATGGACGCCATCCTCTATCCGCTGTGGAACGCCTATTCGACCATGCTGAAGGGCCGCGAGCGCCGCAGCCCCCTGGCCATCGAAAGCGCCGAGCGCCGCATCATCATGGCCCCCGACGGCGGCATCGCGGCCATCGAGCCGCGCAAGTCGCTGGAGGCCCACCGCCTGATCGAAGAAATGATGATCCAGGCCAACGTCTGCGCCGCCGAGACGCTGGAGAAGACGCGCACGCCGCTGATCTATCGCGTCCACGAAGCGCCCAGCCAGGAGAAGATCTTCAACCTGGCCGACTTCCTGCACACCATCGCCAAGCCCTGGAACAAGGGCGAGGCGCCGACCACCAAGCGGTTCAACAAGCTGCTGGACGAGATGCGCGACACGCCTCACGCCGAGGTGGTCAACGAGGTGGTCCTGCGCACCCAGATGCAGGCCGTCTATTCGCCGGACAACGTCGGCCACTTCGGTCTGCACCTGGACCGCTACGCCCACTTCACCTCGCCGATCCGGCGCTACTCCGACCTGATCGTCCACCGGGGCCTGATCCGCGGCCTGAACCTGGGCTCGGACGGCCTGACGGACCGCGAGATCGCCGAGCTGACGGCCATCGCCGAGCAGGTGACCTCGACCGAGCGCCGATCGATGGCCGCCGAGCGCGACGCCATGGACCGCTACATTGCCGCCTTCCTCGAAGACCACGTCGGCGCGACCTTCAGCGGCCGCATCACCGGCGTGACCCGCTTCGGCCTGTTCGTGCGGCTGGACGAGACGGGGGCCGACGGCCTGGTGCCGGTCTCGACGCTCGGCAGCGAGTATTTCACCCACGACGACCGCGCCCACGCCCTGGTCGGCGAACGCACGGGCAAGCGCTTCACCCTGGGCCGTCGCGTCGAGGTCAAGCTGATGGAGGCCACCCCCGTCACCGGCGGTCTGGTGCTGGAGATGGTGTCCGAGCCTGACCCGCGCGACCCCAACGCCCCGGCCCCGCGCTACGGCATTCGCGGGCGCGGCGGCGACACCCCGCCCAAACGTGGAAAAGGCCGCCCCGGCGGTCCCAAGCCCCGCAACGGCGCCAAGCCCTCCGGCGGGCTCAAGGGGGTTCGCAAGGGCAAGCGGCGGTGAAGCCTCAGCCCTTCGACGCCGCCCAGGACCTGGCCGACGCTCCGCGCACGGGCGGCGGTCAGAAGCCCAAGGACGCCGCCACCCTGATCCTGACGCGCGGCGCAGATAAGCCCGAGGTGCTGATGGGTCGCCGCGCCCCCGGCCACGTCTTCATGGCGTCGAAGTGGGTCTTCCCCGGCGGCCGCATCGACCGGTCCGACTTCACCGCCGCCTCGACCGGTGAGCTGTCGTCCGACGTCGCACGGCGGCTGGAGGCGGAAATGCCGGCCCGCCGCGCCCGCGCCCTGGCTCTGACCGCCGTGCGCGAGACCTTCGAGGAGACCGGTCTGATCCTGGGCCGCCCCGCCCCGCCCGCCTCCGTCGCCGGGCCTTGGCGCGAATATCGTCAGGCGGGTGCCCTGCCTGACCTGTCGATCCTGTCCTATGTGGCCCGCGCCATCACGCCGCCCGGCCGCACGCGTCGCTTTGACGCCCGCTTCTTCATGGCCCCGGTCGACGCCCTGCGCGATCCCGACCGCATCGAGGGCTCAGGCGAACTGGACGAGATCGCCTGGCTGCCGCTGGACGAGGCGCAAGCCCTCGACCTGCCCGCCATCACCCGCTTCGTTCTCGGCGAGATGGCCGAGCGCCTGACGCACCCCGACCGCCCCCTGCCCTTCGTCCGCATGGTGCGGGGCCGTCACGTCGTCGAACACAGGGACTGACGGCCCGCAGACGCCCTACTGGGCGACCGGCTTCTTCAAGTCGAACTCAACGCGGAAGTGGCGGCTGGGGCGACGCAGCTCATAGGCGAACATCTGGCCCGGATGAACTTCCATGGCCCAGGTGTTGGTGGTCGAGACCGAGGCGTTGTTGGCGTTGAACAGGTCGATGGATTCCTGATCGACCGGGAATTCCTGGCGCTCAGCCGTGCCGGCCCCCGCCGTGTCGCCGCCGTACCAGTGCAGGACGTCGGTCGTGCCGTCGTCGTGGCGGTGATCGTGCTTCAGGCGCAGACCCGTGGCGGTGCGCGTCACCACCCAGGTGCGCGACCGGTCGGCGCCGACCCAGAAGGGAATGCGGATTTCTTCCGCCGAGCAGTCGCGCACATGCATCAGCAGGCGCTGACTGGCGAAATCCGAATCGGCGGAATCGGTGGTGACGACCTTGCCCTCGAACCTCTGGCCGCACAGGGCGCTCAGGTTCTTGAAGAAGGCGTCCTGCGGCGTGTCCGCGTGCGCAGCGGCGGGCAAGGACGACAGGGTCAGGGCGGCGGCCGCGAGGGCGATCGAGGTCATGGCTTTCATTCCCGCAGCCTAGCCGCTAGAAGGCATTCCTCAACGTGACATCGCGGGCGTTGACTTTGGTTCACGCCTGAGTATGTTCCGCGCCTCTCATTTCATGCGGCTTTCGCCGTCGCAAAGGTACTTCCGATGGCCAAACCGGCTTCCATCAAGATCCGCCTGAACTCCACCGCCGACACCGGCTTCTTCTACGTGACGAAGAAGAACGCGCGCACGATGACCGAAAAGATGGTCGTCAAGAAGTACGACCCCGTCGTCCGCAAGCACGTCGAGTTCAAGGAAGGCAAGATCAAGTAAGGGTTTAGCCGCCCGAGCCTCAGGGCTCGCTTGACTGCAGAATTCGAAACGCCCGGCTTTTCAGCCGGGCGTTTTTCTTTGTTCGATCAACAGGAAGAGCAATCAGGCCGCGCGGGCGACGACCTTGTTGCGCCCAGACGCCTTGGCCTCATAGACCCCCTCGTCCGCCCGCTTCAGCAGGGCCTCGGGCGTGTCCTCCGTTCCCGTGGTGGCGGCCACCCCGACCGAGACGGTGATGTTCAGATGGGCCTGGCCGTCCATGACACGGAAGGGCGCAGCGCCCACGTCGCGCCGGATGCGTTCGGCGATACGATGGGCGTCTTCCAACGTCGTGCCGGGCATGACCACCACGAACTCCTCGCCGCCGAATCGGCACGGCAGATCAACCGCCCGCACATTGGTGGCCAGTCGCACCGAAAACTCGCGCAGCACCTCGTCGCCGGCGTCGTGGCCGAAGCCGTCGTTCACAGCCTTGAAGTGGTCGATGTCCAGCACCAGCACCGCCACCGGCTCGCCGCCGCGATTGGTGCGCGCCACAAGAGGCTGAAGCTGATTCGTCATGTAGCGACGGTTGTGCAGCCCGGTCAGGGCGTCGGTGACGGCCATCTCCAGACTGTGATCCAGCTTCTCGCGCAGGAAGTCGCCGTATCGCTTGCGCCGCACCTGTGTCCGCACCCGCGCCGAAAGCTCTTCAGGATCGACTGGGCGCGTCAGGATGTCATTGGCGCCGAGCTCAAGCGCCTTAAGCAGACGAGGCCTGTCCTGCGAATCGACCAGAGCCAGAACAGGCAATCGCCGCGTCGGCTCCTTGGAGCGGGCCTGAGCAATCAGGCGCAGCCCGTCGAAGCCTTCAGACGTCACATTGACGATCATCAGATCAACAGCCCCACGCGCCGCCTCGAGCGCCGCCACGGGATCCGCCTCAACCAGCGGACGATGTTCGACCGCCAATTCCTGCGCCACCTTGGCCGCCTGCAGGGCATTGTCATCCACGACCAGGACGCGCCCGCCCGAGCCTTTCAGCCGCGCCACGCCGGCGGTGTCGACGCCGACGCGTCGCCCGCTCTCCTCGCGCTCGCGCAGTTCGTCCATGACCATCTTCAGCCGGGTCAGGCTCTTGACCCGCGCCATCAGGATGACGTCGTCCAGCGGCTTGGTCAGGAAGTCGTCGGCCCCGGCCTCAAGGCCCCGGATACGGTCATGCCGCCCGTCCAACGCCGTCACCAGCACCACCGGAATATGCCGCGTCTTCGGCTCGTCCTTCAGGCGGCGACAGGTCTCGAACCCATCCATGCCCGGCATCATGACGTCCAGCAGGATCAGGTCGGGCTGCTCGGCGATGGCCAGAGCGATGGCCGCCAGCCCGTCGCCGCAGGTCAGGGCGTCGTAATATTCAATGGTCAGCTTGGCTTCGAGCAGTCGGACATTGGTCTCGACATCATCCACGACCAGGATACGCGCGCTCATGCCGCCCTACCCCAGATGCTTGCGGATCGTCTCGAGGAAGGACACCACCGAGATCGGCTTGGAGATGTAGGCCTCGCAGCCGCCCTGCCGGATGCGTTCCTCATCGCCCTTCATGGCGAAGGCGGTGACGGCGATGACGGGGATGTGGTTCAGCTCCTCGTCGTCCTTGAGCCACTTGGTTACTTCCAGGCCCGAAATTTCCGGCAACTGGATGTCCATCAGGATCAGGTCCGGGCGATGCTGGCGCGCAATGGCGAGCGCCTGCAGCCCTTCGCGGGTCTGCAGGGTCTCATACCCCTGGGAATCGAGCAGATCATGAAAAAGCTTCATGTTCAGCTCGTTATCCTCGACGATGAGGACTTTCTTGGACATCCGCCACCCGGCTGTTTCGCCAATAATTTTGCGCCGCTGCGCAGGGCTTTTCGCCTTCTTCCGATGCACTGTGGCGTTGGCAGTCTTAAGTTGAGATGAAGCTGAGGAACCGGAGTTCATTTTGGGCCTGAAGGCCGTTTGCCGCGACTGTCTGTGGACCGGCGACCGTAAGGTCGCACGGTGCCCTTCGTGCGCCTCGCGTCGCGTCATCAGCCACGACGAACTGGGCGAGCTGACCATCGCCCACCTGGACTGTGACGCCTTCTACGCCTCGGTCGAGAAGCGCGACCGGCCGGAGTTGCGCGACAAGCCCGTCATCATCGGCGGCGGTAAGCGCGGCGTGGTCTCGACCGCCTGCTACGTCGCCCGCCTGCACGGCGTCGGCTCGGCCATGCCCATGTACAAGGCGCTGAAGGCCTGTCCCGACGCCGTCGTCATCAAGCCGGATTTCAGAAAATATGTCGCTGAGAGCGAACGCATCTTCGGCGCCGTGGGCAAGCTGACGCCCCTGGTCCAGACCTTGTCGCTGGACGAGGCCTGGATCGATCTGGCCGGCACCGAACGCCTGAACGGCGGCCCGCCGGCATTCCAACTGATCCGCCTGCAGAAATGGATCGAGGACGAGACCGGCCTGACCGTCTCCATCGGCCTGGCCCCGAACCGCTTCCTGGCCAAGATCGCCTCGGAACTGGACAAGCCGCGCGGCTTCTCGGTCATCGGCGCGGCCGAGGCCAAGGGCCTGCTGGCCTCGCGTCCGGTCAACATCCTGCCCGGCGTCGGCCCGGTGTTCGGCCGCACCCTGCGCTCAGACGGCTTCGCCACCGTCGGCGATCTGGCCGCCGCCGACGTCAAGGACTTGGTCCGGCGCTACGGCGAGACGGGTCTGCGCCTCTATGACTTGAGCCACGCCCGCGACGCTCGCCCCGTGCGACCCGACCATGACCGACGCGGCATGAGCGCCGAGACCACCTTCAACGACGACCTGACCGCCGCCGAGGACCTGGAGGCCGAGTTGTGGCCCCTGTGCGAGAAGCTGGCCTCAAAGGCGCGGCGCGACGGGGTGGCCAGCCGGGTGGTGGTGCTGAAACTGCGCAAGGCCGACTTCAGGATCGTCACCCGCCGCATCACCCTGGCAGAGCCGGTACAGACGGCGCGGGTGCTGTTTTCCGCCGGACGCGACCTGCTGAAACCCGAACTGGGCGAGCCCTATCGCCTGATCGGCATCGGTCTGGCCGAGATCGCCGAGGCGGGCGCCGCCCCCGCTGGCCTGTTCGCCACCGCCGAGACGCGCGCCCTGAAAACCGAGACCGCCATCGACGCCCTGCGCGAAAAGTTCGGCGCCGCCGCCGTGGTCGCGGGCCGGGCGCTCAAGAAGCCCGGATGACGCCGCCCGTCTGGCGCGCTACACCCCGCTCGAACCTTTCAACGGAGTCTCCGACATGAGCATCCACGCCCGCATCGCCGAACTCGGCATCACCCTGCCCGAGCCCGCAAAGCCGGTCGCCAGCTACGTCTCCTACGTCCAGTCGGGCAACCAGGTCCTGATCTCGGGCCAGCTGTCGAACGACGCCAACGGCGGCATCAAGGGCACCGTCGGCGTCGACGTGACCCCGGAGCAGGCCGCCGAGGCCGCCCGTCTGTGCGGCATCAACCTGCTGGCCCAGATCAACGCCGCCGTCGACGGCGACCTGGATCGCGTGGCCCGCATCGTCAAGCTGGGCGCCTTCGTCCAGGCCGGCCCGGACTTCGAGGCCATCCCGGCCGTCGTCAACGGTTGCTCGGACCTGATGGTTCAAGTCTTCGGCGACGCGGGCAAGCACGCCCGTTCGGCCGTCGGCGTCTACAAGCTGCCGCTCGGCTTCGCCGTGGAAATCGACGCCATCATCGAGGTGAAGTGAGCTTCACGCTTCAGGTTCACGACGGGATCGCCGACATAGGCCGGGACGCGTGGGACGCCTGCGCGGCCCCGACCGGCGATCCCTTCGTCTCCTACGACTTCCTGCACGCCTGCGAGGCGTCCGGCAGCGCCGTCCCGACCCAGGGCTGGGCGGCGCGCCACCTCTCCCTGCACGACGAAGACGGCGCCGTGATCGGCGTCATGCCCCTCTATCTGAAGGGCCACAGCCAGGGCGAATACGTCTTCGACCACAGCTGGGCCGACGCCTATCAGCGCGCCGGCGGCCGCTACTACCCCAAGCTTCTGGGCGCCGTGCCCTTTACGCCCGCGACCGGGCCGCGCTTTCTGAACGCCCCCGGCGCCGACACCGCCACCCTGCGCGAGGCCCTGCTGCAAGGCGCCCTGACCCTGGTCGAGCGCCTCGGCGTCTCGTCCCTGCACGTCAACTTCCCGACCGAGCCGGAATGGCGCGCCATGACCAAGGCGGGCCTGCTGCCGCGCCGCGACATCCAGTTCATCTGGCGCAACGAGGGCTACGGCAGCTTCGACGACTTCCTCGCCGCCCTGTCGTCCAACCGACGCAAGACCATCCGCCGTGAGCGGCGCGAAGCCCAGGCCGGGCTCGACATCCGCGTCCTGACCGGCGCCGACATCAGCGAGGCCCACTGGGACGCCTTCTTCGCCTTCTACATGGACACCGGCGACCGCAAATGGGGCAGGCCCTATCTGACGCGCGACTTCTTCACCCGCGTCGGGGCCAGCATGGCCGACCGCATCGCCCTGGTCATGGCCTTCCGGGACGAGGCGCCCATCGCCGGAGCCCTGAACTTCATCGGCCACGACGCCCTCTATGGCCGTCAGTGGGGCGCGCTGGAGGAGGTGCCCTTCCTCCATTTCGAGCTCTGCTATTATCAGGCCATCGACTTCGCCATCGCGCGTGGCCTGTCGCGCGTCGAGGCGGGCGCCCAGGGCGAGCACAAGATCGCGCGCGGCTACCTGCCCTCCCCGGTCTATTCCGCCCACTGGATCGCCGATCCTGCCCTTCGCGATCCTGTCGCCCGCTACCTCGACAACGAGCGCCCGGCAGTCGAGGCGGAAATGGCGGCGATGACGACTGAGCTGTCGCCCTATCGCAAAGGCTGACATTTGGTCGCGACCGACGCGAAGTCAGGAACTCTCGGCAGGCCGAGGCGCTTCCAATGAGAGTCTTTTCCTCACATTCAGGGATCACCATGACCGATCAACGTATCGAAGGCGTCGCGACGGAACTGAAGGGCAAGGCCCAGAGCGGCTTCGGTCGCCTGACCGGTGACAGCAAGCTGCAGGTCGAAGGCAGGTTGAACGAGGTGAAGGGCAAGGCGCTGGACGCCTATGGCCGCGTCATCGACGGTCTGGACGGCATGGTGGACAAGGCCCCCGCCGACCTGCGCGAACCGGCGCGCAAGGGTCTGGACTTCGCCCGCCGCAAACCCCTGCTGACCACCGGCATTCTGGCCGGAGCGGCCATCCTGCTCGGTAGCCTGGGCCGCAGGCGCTAAACCTCACCCCCTGTCAGCCGCCTGTGCGAACAGGCGGCTGATCTCGGCGTCCACCTGACCGACGGCGTCCAGTTCGACCGTCGCCGTCAGCCGCTCGGACCAGGATTCGCGTCGCGCCGACGGCGACAGGCGCGGCGAGGTTTCAACCGCCACCTTCAATCCCAACAAGGCCCGACCGCCCTTCAGCGGGCGCATGGCCGCGAACTGCACGCTGCGTGAGAACGACGTGTAGCCCTTCCTCTGCCCTGAGATGACGCCCTCGACGCCGTCCGCGACGCGTTCGACCGCCTCAAGGACGGCCAGCGAGGCCGAGTCTTTCCACAGCGCTGCGCGCAGGGCCTCGGGGTCGTCCCAGCCGGAGCCGTCGGCGGGGCGGCAGGCGTCCAGGATCTGCGCCGCGTGGTTCTGGCCCACGCCATGCTCGGCCTTCAACCAGGCCGCCTGAGCGCGCGGCGCGGTCTCGGGGCAGGTCTTCATGATCGCGACCCAGTCGGCCAGCGGCTTGCCGGTGCTCTTTTCCAGATTGGCCTGGACCGTGGCGAACCACTTCTTCTGCCGCTCGGTCAGCACTGCGGTCATGTGTCCCTCCGTCTCAGCCCGACCATGCCCCTACCCGCGCCAAAGAAAAAGGCCCGGACGTTCCCGCCCGGGCCTCCGACTTTAAACCTGACTGAAATCAGGCCGTTTCTTCTTCCTCTTCCTTCACCGCCGCGCCCTTGGCCGGGGTGATGTCGAAGGCGATCTTGCCGTCCTTCAGCTCGACCTTGACGTGTCCGCCGCGGGTCAGGCGGCCGAACAGGATGTCGTCGGCCAGCGGCTTCTTGATGTGCTCCTGAATGACGCGGGCCAGGGGCCGTGCGCCATACAGTTCGTCGAAGCCGTTCTTCGCGAGCCAGTCGGTCGCCTCGTCGGTCAGTTCGATGGTGATGTTGCGGTCCGCCAGCTGGGCTTCCAACTGAAGGATGAACTTGGTCACCACCGAGCGGATCGTCTCGGCGGCCAGCGGCTTGAAGGCCACGATGGCGTCCAGGCGGTTGCGGAACTCCGGCGCGAACAGGCGCTGGATGGCCTTGTCGTCCTCGCCCTCGACCTTGCCCCGGCCGAAGCCGATGGAGGCGCGGGCGTTGTCGGCGGCCCCGGCGTTGGTGGTCATGATCAGGATGACGTTCCTGAAATCGACCTTCTTGCCGACGGCGTCGGTCAGCGTCCCGTTGTCCATCACCTGCAGCAGGATATTGTAGACGTCGGGGTGGGCCTTCTCGATCTCGTCCAGCAGCACCACCGAGTGCGGATGCTGGTCGACAGCGTCGGTCAGCAGCCCGCCCTGGTCATGACCGACATAGCCCGGAGGCGCGCCGATCAGGCGGCTGACCGTGTGGCGCTCCATGTATTCGGACATGTCGAAGCGCTGCATCTCGATGCCGAGCGTGGCGGCGAGCTGCTTGGCCACCTCGGTCTTGCCGACGCCGGTCGGGCCGCTGAACAGGAAGGCGCCGATGGGCTTGTTCGGGTCGCGCAGGCCCGCTCGCGCCAGCTTCATCGCCGCCGAAACCTGCTCGATGGCCTGTTCCTGACCGAAGACGGCTCGCTTCAGGTCGGCCTCCAACTCGCGCAGGGATTCCGTGTCCGACTTGCTGACCGACTTGGGCGGGATGCGGGCCATCTTGGCGATGACGGCCTCGACCTCCTTCTGCCCGATGACCTTCTTGCGCTTGGATTCCGGCAGCAGCATCTGAGACGCCCCTGCTTCGTCGATCACGTCGATGGCCTTGTCCGGCAGCTTCCGGTCGGTGATGTAGCGCGCCGACAGATCGACAGCCGTGCGGATGGCGGCGTCGGTGTAACGCAGCTTGTGATGGGTCTCGTAGGTCGTCTTCAACCCCTTGAGGATCTTCACCGTGTCCTCGATCGTCGGCTCATTGACGTCGATCTTCTGGAAGCGACGCACCAGGGCGCGGTCCTTCTCGAAGTGCTGACGGTATTCCTTATAGGTGGTCGAACCCATGCAGCGCAGGCTGCCCGAGGCCAGGGCCGGTTTCAGCAGGTTGGACGCGTCCATCGCCCCGCCCGAGGTGGCGCCAGCGCCGATCACTGTGTGAATTTCATCGATGAACAGGACCGCATTCTCGTGCGTCTCCAGTTCCTTGACGACCTGTTTCAGCCGTTCCTCGAAGTCGCCGCGATAGCGGGTGCCGGCCAGCAGCGCCCCCATGTCGAGGCTGTAGATGGTGGCGTCCTTCAGGACGTCCGGCACTTCGCCATTGACGATCTTGCGGGCCAGGCCCTCGGCGATGGCGGTCTTGCCGACGCCGGGGTCGCCGACCAGCAGCGGGTTGTTCTTGGTGCGGCGGCACAGGATCTGGATCGAACGCTCGACCTCGGCATGACGGCCGATCAGGGGGTCGATCTTGCCGCTCCGGGCCTTCTCGTTCAGGTCGACGCAGTAGGCTTCCAGCGCCTCTCCGCCGGATTTGACGGCGGCGGAGTCCTCGGCGTCCTCGGGACTGGCGCCGCGCGCGGGACGGGCTTCGGCAGCGCCCGGCTTCTTGGCGATGCCGTGGGCGATGAAGTTGACCGCGTCATAGCGCGTCATGTCCTGCTCTTGCAGGAAGTAGGCGGCGTGGCTTTCGCGCTCGGAGAAGATGGCGACCAGGACATTGGCCCCCGTCACCTCTTCGCGGCCCGACGACTGGACGTGGATGACGGCGCGCTGGATCACGCGCTGGAAGCCGGCCGTAGGCTTGGCGTCGTCGCCGTCGGCCGTGGCCAGAGCGGCCAGGTCGTTATCGACATAGAGGGTCAGAGCCGTCTTCAGCGCGCCGAGGTCCACATTGCAGGCGGTCATGACGGCCGCCGCATCCATGTCGTCGATCAGGGCCAGCAACAGGTGTTCAAGCGTGGCGTACTCATGCCGACGCTCGTTCGCATAGCTGACTGCGCGGTGCAGGGTCTCTTCGAGAGGACGAGAAAAGGAGGGCATGGGAAGATCCTCTCAGTCTTTTTCCATCGTGCATTGCAGAGGGTGCTGGTGACGGCGCGCCGTCTCGACCACCTGGGCGACCTTGGTTTCGGCCACTTCGTAGGTGAAGACGCCGCACACTCCGACGCCATGCTGGTGCACATGCAGCATGATGCGGGTCGCGTCTTCCCGGCTCTTCTGGAAGAACCGTTCCAGCACGTAGATGACGAACTCCATGGGGGTGTAGTCGTCATTCAGGATCAGCACCCGATAGAGCGAGGGCCGCTGAAGTTTCGGCTTTGTCTCGGTGACGACGGCGGCGCCTGCGCCTCCGCCTTGTTCACCTGGCCGTCTGGTAGGCATTCTTTGTCCGTCTTCGGGGGAGTCTTGATGGATCAGATAGGTGATGATGGCCTGATTTGTAGAGGCGTCCAGTCACGCGTTGCGTGAACAGCCCTCTGGTCACGCTTGGAGCGTCGCCGGACGCAAAAAGCCCCGGCGTTTCCGCCGGGGCCTGATTGTACGCTACTGAACCTTGTCAGGCTTAGCGGGCGGCCTGGAAGCTCTCGACGGTCGCGGTGACGCGCTCGTTGATCGGCTTGAAGCTGTCCTTCACCGAAGCGGTGAAGATCTCGGTCGCCTTGCCGAACTGGGCCAGATAGGCCTCGGCGGCCGACTTGGCCCACGAGGTCTGCAGTTCGACCAGTTCCTGAACCGAACGGGCCTGGCTGATCGACTGGGCGGCGGCGACGCCGTCTTCCCAGCTCTTCTTCGAGAAGGCGATGGCCTCCTGCGACAGGGCCTCGGCGCCCTTCTGGGCGGCGGCGGCCGACTCGACGACGGCTTCGAGGTTCTTCTTGCCGTGAGCGTTCAGCTCGGTCAGCGAGGCGACGGACTTGTCCACGCCTTCACGGAAAGCCTTGGCGCCGGCGGCCTGGATGGATTCCGCCTGGGCCTTGGCCTTGGCGGTCGTCTGTTCAACGGTCTTCTTAACAGTCTCGGCGGCGTCAGCCATTGGGACTCTCCCGAAGCGGATAAAGGATCTCACGACGAACGACGTTCATCGCGACAGGGGTCATATGGTGCAAGTGCGAAATGACTTCAAGTGAAAATTGTGCGACGCAACATATGATCGCCGATCACCTGCTCCCGCCAAGCCGATCACAACTCCGTTGACGGCTTGTTTACCCTCTCGAAACCCGCAGAGCCGATGTTAGCCTTTGTAACGCGCGGTGATCACGGTCGTCTTCGCGCCACAGTGACGAGGCTAGTAGATTGACCATGAACGCTGCATTCCAACGCCGCTTCCTGGCCGCCCTGGTTCTGGGCGGCGTGGTCCTGACGCCCGCTCTCGGCGCACCGCCGCCGGTCGCCCAGTCCTCGGACAACTCACGCTACGCCTCGATCGTCGTCGACGCCGCCTCGGGAGAGGTGCTGTTCTCACGCTTCGCCGACTCGCGCCGCTACCCCGCCTCGATCACCAAGGTCATGACCCTGTATCTGGTCTTCGAGGCGCTGGAATCCGGCAAGGTCAAGCTGACCGACAACCTCACCGTCTCGCCACGCGCCGCCTCGCAGCCGCCGTCCAAGCTGGGGCTGGCCGCCGGCCAGTCGATCAGCCTGGACGACGCCATGAAGGCTACGGCGGTGCGCAGCGCCAATGACATGGCCGTGGTCCTGGCCGAGCACATCGGCGGCTCCGAAGCCCAGTTCACCGCGCGCATGACAGCCAAGGCCCGCGAACTGGGCATGGACCACACCCGCTTCACCACCGCCAACGGCCTGCCCGACACGCGTCAGGCGACGACCGCCCGCGACCTGTCGATCCTCAGCCGTGCTGTGATGCGCGACTACCCGCAGTACTATCGCTACCTCGGCCTGCACGACTGGTACTACAACGGCCGCGATTACCGGAACACCAACGGCCTGCTGGCCACGGGCAGGGGCTACGACGGCATCAAGACCGGCTTCACCAACGCCTCGGGCTACAACCTCGCCGCCTCCTCGGTGCGCGACGGCAAGCGGATCATCACCATCGTCATGGGCGGCCGCTCGACCGCCAGCCGCAACGCCCACGTGGCCGAGCTGATGGACACCGGCTTCGAGGTCCAGCGCCGTCGCGGTCAGGGCGAGCGCATCCAGGTGGCCCAGGCCTTCTTCGAACAGCGCGGCTACGGCATCAGCGCCGATCCCAATCCGCCGGTCGAATACGCCTCGGCCTCAGACGAAGATGGCGAAGGCGTCGGCTCGACCGCCGTGGCCTATGTCGCCGGCCCGCCGCCCGCCAGCCTGCCGACCGAGGTGACGCCGCCGCCCTCGGCACGCGCCGCCGCTGCCTCGCGCGCCGCAACGCCCCGCGCCGCCGCCCCGGTCCAACGCGCAGAAGCCCGCACGCCCGAGAACCTGACTGCCTCGCTGAACGGCGGCTCTTCGTCGACCGCGATGCGTCGCTCGACCTCGGCGTCCGTCCCTGCCCGCGCCTCATCCCGCGATGCGGCCCGCGCGCCCGCCGGACGCTGGACGGTTCAGGTCGGCGCCTTCCGCGAGGAAGCCGTGGCCCGCGACTGGCTGAACGACGTCAGCCGCCGCTTCCGCACTCAGTTCAGCGACGCCCAGCGCGACGTTCAGACCGCCAACGGCTGGTATCGCTCGCGCTTCACCGGCATGACCGAAGCCGCCGCCCAGGCCGCTTGCGAAACGCTGAGCGAGCGTCGCGTCACCTGCATGGTCATCCGCCCGAGTTAAGGCCCCTGCCCTGACCATTGCGCCAGCTCCCCTCTGCCAGACGCCGGGCGTAGTCGCGCACGTCTGAAGGCCAAGCCTCGATCGCAGCGTCAAAAGCCGCCCAGTCGCCGGCGAACAGCATCCGCGTCGCCTCTTCATAGCCGCGCCGATCTCCCGCCACGGCGGTCATAAAGCGATAGGCGGTCTCGCGACTGCGGCGCACCCGATCCGGCCCCTCGGCCTCGCGCAGGGCGTTCTCGACCAGCTTCCTCAGCGCTACGGACGCGCCGCCCGGCTGGGCCGCCAACCAGTCCCAATGACGCGGCAACAATGTCACTTCGCGCGCAGTCACGCCCAACTTGGGCCGTCCCGGCCCGCGCTTCTCGACCGGCGCGGACGGCAGACGCGCCAGCACCGCCGCCAAATCCCCGCGCAGGTCGAACTCCACCGGCCGCGCGTCGGCGTCGTTGAAGACCAGCACCGCCGCGCCCGCGTCGTGCGCTGCCTTGACGGCGGCCACGACCTCGGCCGGCGTGCCCGAGGCGATCACTCGATCATCGGCGAAGGCAGTGCAGGTTGCTGTGGTCATCGTCAGCTCCTTGAAGGTCGCGACGATTTACCCGGACAAAATTTGCCCGTCAATATTACCCGGATTAATTACCGAGCCCTTTCACCGCTGCTGAACGGCGCACCGGCGACCCAGCTGACCAACCCGGTGACAATGGCCGCGCCGATTCCGGCCCAGAAGCCATTGACCACGAACCCGCCGAGGAACCACGCCGTCAGCCCTATCATCGTGGCGTTCACCACCAGCAGAAACAGGCCCAGGGTCACAATGGTCAGCGGCAGCGTCAAGACGACCATGATGGGTCGCACAATCGCGTTGACCAGGCCCAGCAGAACCGCTGCAGCGACCAGGGTTCCGGTCGAGGTGAAGTCCACCCCCGGCACGATCTGGGCGGCCAGCCACAGGCCCAGGGCCGTGACGACGGCTTGAATAATGAAACGCAGCATGGAAGGCGATCTCCGTGAACCTTGACCATATAGCGCGTCAGATCGCGTTTCGCTCCCGTGCGAAATCCGCCCTGCCCTGCTAGCCTCGGCGTGACACCTCTGACGGAGCCTCCCCATGAGCCTTCACGGCGCCTACGACCCCGACAACATCTTCGCGAAGATCCTGCGCGGCGAGATCCCCAGCGTGAAGGTGTGGGAAGACGACGACGTCCTGGCTTTCATGGACGTCTTCCCCCAGTCCGAAGGCCATGTGCTGGTGGTGTCCAAGACCTCGACGGCGCGCAACCTGCTGGAAATCGAGCCGGACGCACTCGCAAAACTCATCACCGCCGTCCAGCGCACCGCCCGCGCGGTCGAGAAAGCGCTTAAGCCCGAGGGTCTCAGCCTGATGCAGTTCAACGGCGAGGCCGGCGGCCAGACCGTCTTCCACCTGCATTTCCACATCGTCCCCCGCTGGAGCGACCGTCAGATGAAGGGACACGGCCACGCTCCCATGGCCGACGCTGAACAGCTGAAGGCGCTGGCAACCCGGATCGCCACCGAACTGGACTGAGTTACAGCGGGCCTTTGAAGATGAAGAAGGCCCCACCCGCGATCAACGAGAAGCCGACCAGGTGGTTCAGGGTCAGCTTCTCGCCGAGATAGGCCACCGAAAAGACGGCGAAGACCAGCAGGGTGATCACCTCCTGCATGGTCTTCAGCTCGGCCGCTGAATAGACCTGATGGCCGATGCGGTTGGCGGGCACGGCCAGGCAGTATTCGAAGAAGGCGATACCCCAGCTCAGGATCACCACGATCCACAAGGGCTTGGCCCCGAATTTCAGATGACCGTACCAAGCAAAGGTCATGAAGACGTTCGACAGGGCCAGCAAAAGGATCGGCGTGAGATAAGGCGTCATCGGCATGGCCGGACTGTGCTTGCGTCCTGACGATTCCACCAGCATAAGGCGCGCACGGCCGGCTTAGCTCAGTTGGTAGAGCGCCAGTTTTGTAAACTGGATGTCGCGGGTTCGATTCCTGCAGCCGGCACCATCATCTTCGGCCGCCTCCCTCCATGACCGAGACGACCAACAAGCTGGGCCACAAGATCGGGACGCGCGGGGCGCGAACCCGTCGCGCCATCCTTGACGCCCTGCGCGGCCTGCTGAATCACAAGCATCTGGGCGAGATCCGCGCCGCCGACGTGGCGCTGGCGGCCAGCGTTTCAGCGCCGACCTTCTACACCTATTTCAAAACGGTCGAGGAAGGCCTGCTGATCCTCTGCGAAGAAGCCGGCGAGGACTTCCAGCGCCTGGCCAAGCATATCCACGCCGACTGGACCGGCGACCGCGCCTTCGAGGCTGTCCGCGCCTATGTGCTGGAAGTCCTGGCGCTCTGGGGCGACCACGGACCTGTGCTGCGGGTCGAACATATGCTGGCCGACAAGGGCGAGCCCGACTTCGCTGAAAGCCGCATCAAGAGGATGCGCCGCCTGCACCTGGCGCTGGAGCGCCGCATCGCCCAGGCCAAGGCCAACGGCCATCACCCCGCAGGGCTGAACCCGCGCCTGACCTCCTACGAGACCGCCAATCTGGTGGAGTCCGTCGCCGCCGGCTTCGCCCTGATGCGTCGGGCCGACACCGCCGAGGCCATCGTCGATACAACGACGCATATCGTGGTGAAACTGACGACGGGGCGCTGACGCCCCAAAGAGGGGCCAGCTTCATTCCTGTCAGGCCGCAGTCAGAAGGCTCGCCCTTTTCGACCCGATGCGACCTAGCCCCCGCCCAGCGCCACGGCCGTGTGATAGACGATGAAGGCCGCCAGATAGGCCAGGCCGAACATGTAGCCGACCATGATCAGGGTCCACTTCATCGAGCCGGTCTCGCGGCGCACGACGCCGATGGTCGGTAGGCACTGGGGCGCAAAGACATACCAGGCCAGGAAGGCCAGGCCGGTGGCCAGCGACCAGTCGGCCGACAGGACCGAGGCCAGGGCGCCGACGTTCTCTTCGGCGCCGGCGATGGAATAGACCGTGCCCAGGACCGCTACGGCGACTTCACGCGCGGCCATGCCGGGAACCAGGGCCACCACCATCTGCCAGCTGAAGCCGATGGGGGCGAAGATGGGCTCCAGCGCCTTGCCGATCATGCCGGCGAAGGAATAGTCGATGGCCGGTCCCGTCGCGCCTTCCGGCGGATAGGGGAAGGTCGACAGCGCCCAGACGATGACCATCAGCGGCAGGATGATCTTGCCCGCGCGACGCAGGAAGATCTTGGCGCGCAGCCACAGATTGAACAGCACGCTCTTGATATCCGGGATCTTGTAGGCCGGCAGCTCCATCATGAAGGGCTCGACCGCGCCGCGCCAGAAGACCTTGCGGATCACCACCGAGACCAGCAGCGCGCTGATGATGCCCGCGGCGTAGAGGCCGAACATGACCAGACCCTGTAGGCTGAAATAGCCCCAGACCGTCTCGTTCGGGATGAAGGCGGCGATGATCAGAACATAGACCGGAATGCGCGCCGAGCAGGTCATCAGAGGCGCGATCAGGATGGTGGTCAGGCGGTCGCGCTTCGCCTCGATCACCCGCGTCGCCATGATGCCGGGAATGGCGCAAGCGAAACTGGACAAGAGGGGGATGAAGGCGCGGCCATGCAGCCCCGCCCCGCCCATGATCTTGTCCATCAGGAAGGCCGCGCGGGCCATGTAGCCGAAATCTTCCAGCACGATGATGAAGAAGAAGATGATCAGGATCTGCGGCAGGAAGACCAGAACATTGCCCACGCCGCCGATCAGGCCGTCGACGATCAGGCTCTGGATCAGCCCCGGAATTCCATGATCGGGAATCACGGCGGAAATCCCCTGCCCCAACAGGCCGAAGCCCGCCTCGATGCTGTCCATCGCCGGTGTCGCCCAGGTGAAGACCGCCTGGAACATGACGAACAGGATGCCCAGCAGGATGGCCAGACCGGCGACCGGATGCAGCAGGACGCTGTCGATCTTGCCGGTCAGGGTGTCGGGCCGCTCGGGCGGACGCACACAGGCCTTGACGATGCGTTCGGCCTCGCGGTGCGCGGCGCGGATTTCAGCGGGCGAAGGCGAATGCCAGTCGTTGTGGCTTTCGCCCACGGTCAGATCGGCCTGGGCTTGAGCGGCGGCGACCAGTTCAGCGATGCCGCGCCTGCGCGTGGCCACTGTCGTGACCACCGGGGCGCCGATCTCCGCCGACAGCTTCTCAAGGTCGATACGCAGGCCCTGACGCTGGGCGATGTCGTACATATTGAGCGCCAGCACCATCGGCCGCCCGACCTGCTTCAGCTCCAGCGCCAGGCGCAGGACCAGACGCAGGTTGGTGGCGTCGGCGACGCAGACCACCACGTCCGGCGGACTCTCGCCCGGCAAGGTCCCCAGGACGGCGTCGCGGGTGACTTCCTCGTCCAGACTGCGGGCGCGCAGGGAATAGGTGCCCGGCAGGTCCAGCACCGACAGGGTGCGGCCGTCGGCGGCGTGGATACGTCCTTCCTTCCGCTCGACGGTGACGCCGGCGTAGTTGGCGACTTTCTGATGGGAACCGGTCAGGGCGTTGAACAGCGCGGTCTTGCCGCTATTGGGGTTCCCAACCAGAGCGATCCGGGCGGTGCGAACGGCCATGTCCATCAGAGGCCTCCCTCTTCAAGACGAATGGTCAGACTGGCGGCCTCGTGCCGACGCAGGGCCACGCGCATGTCATCGACCTTGATGGCGATGGGGTCACGACCGAACAGGCCTTCGTGCAGCAGTTCGACGTGCGCGCCCTCGACGAAGCCCAGCTCCAGCAGGCGGCGCTCCAGTTCGATCTCGTGATCCTGATGGTGGCAATGGGCGCCGACCTGAACGATGACGCCGCGATCGCCGCGTCGGGCCTGGCTGAGTTTGATAGTGTCGGTCATGGCGCTCATTACGACGACGCCCGGCGCCGCTCACTTAAGTTGACAGTGATTATCAGCTGCGAACGGTTCGCGTCCAGTAACGATAACCGGCGCCGTTGCGACTAAACGCCCATCGGCTATCAAGAGGGTCTGGCCTATGGAGTTCGCCCATATGGAGTTTCCTATGCGCACCATCTCGACCCTTTCCATCGCCCTGACCGTCTCTCTGGCCCTGGCCGCCTGCGGCGACAACGCTGCGCCCGCCGCCGATGCGACGCCCAAGGCCCCGCCGCCGCCCGCCCTGACCGAGGCTGAAAAGGTCGCGGTGCTGGCCACCCTGCCCGCCCCCTACAACGCCGGTGATCTGGAGAACGGCCGTCGCGCCTTCGCCCGCTGCCGGTCCTGCCACACCATCACGCCGGGCGGCCCGAACATGGCGGGTCCGAACCTGTACGGCGTCTTCGGACGGCAAGCCGGAGCGCTGGACAAGTACAGCTATTCGCACGCCTTGCGCACGGCAGGCTTCACCTGGGACGCCGACAAGCTGGATCACTGGCTGGAAAACCCCAAGACCTTCCTGCCCGGCAACAAGATGACCTTCGCAGGCCTGCGCGACGCTACCGACCGCCGCGACGTCATCGCCTTCCTGAAGGTGGAGACGGGCTACACCCCGGAAACGGCGAAGGCCGCCGCAGCCGCGACGGCCCCCGCTACCTAAGTCTGAGCCCGAGGGCGCGTTAGCCCGGCGTCATGTCCGGGGTCTTGCCCTCGGCGATCTCCTGGGCTTCCCACTCCTCGATTTTGCGGGCCGTGTATTCCGGCGACTTGGTGAAGCGCGCCAGCACGCCATAGATCACCGGCACCACGAACAGGGTCAGGATGGTGGCGAAGATCGCGCCGGTGAAGATGACCACGCCGATGGTCTGACGGCTGCCGGCGCCCGCCCCTTGCCACAGCACCAGCGGCAGGGCGCCGAAGGCGGTGGCGATCGAGGTCATGATGATCGGACGCAGACGAAGCGACGAGGACTCGATGATGGCCTCGCGGATCGTCCGCCCCTGATCGCGTAGCTGGTTGGCGAACTCGACGATCAGGATGCCGTTCTTGGCCGCGACCCCGATCAGGATGATCAGGCCGATCTGGCTGTAAATGTTCAGGCTGGAGCCCGCCATCAACAGGCCGAACAGACCGCCAGCAGCCGCCAGAGGCACGGTCAGCATGATGACCGCCGGAGTGATCCAGCTCTCGAACTGGGCCGCCAGCACCAGGAAGACCAACAGCAAGGCCAGACCGAAGGCCCAGCCGACGGCGCTGCCCGCCTCCTGCTGGTCGCGCGCGGCGCCGCCCCAGCGGATCGTCACCAGACCCTGCGGCTGCTTGGCCACCTCGGCGTTCAGGAAGGCGACCGCGTCATCGATGGTGGTGCCGGGGTTCAGGTCGGCCGAAAGCGTAATGGCCCGCTGGCGGTCCAGGCGGCGACGGTCGGGCGTGTCGCCTGAGGTCTGGGTCGTGACCACCGCCGACAGCGGCACTAGTTGGCCCGCGCCGGTCGAGACATAGAGAGCTTCAAGGTCCGCCACGCCGCGACGGTTGTCGCGATCGGTCTGCAGGATGACGTCGTACTCCTGTCCGCCCTTGATGTAGGTGGTGGCGCGACGCGAACCGAACATGGTCTCGAGCGCGCGGCCTATCTGCTGTGATGATACGCCCAGGGCCGCCGCCTTCTGCGGATCGACGTCAACCAACAGACGCGGCGCGTTCGGCTCATAGTTCAGGCGCGGACGCGACAGGCCCGGATTCTCTTGCGCCGCCGCCAGAATGGGCTGCAGCCAGTCATAGATCGGGCCATATTCAGCGCCCGTGACGATCATCTCGACCGAGTTGGAGTTGCCCCCGCCGCGCTGGAAGGCCCCAGGCGTCGAGGCGTTGACCTGGGCGTCGGTCTGGCCGCGCAGCTTGCCGTTCAGTTCCTGGGCGATCTCATCGGCCGAGCGCTCGCGCTGGGACCAGTCCGCCAGGTTCAGCACTCCGTTGCCGGAGTTGTAACTGCCGCCGCCGAAACCGGGCGACGAAATCAGATAGTTCGCGGCCTCGCCGCTCTCGCGGTATTCGGCCAGGATCGGCTCGAGCCCCAGCATGATCTTGCGAGTGTAGTCGAAGCCGGCGCCTTCCGGGCCCTGAACCCGGATCTGAACGCGACCGCGATCCTCGTTCGGCACAAGTTCATTGGGCAGAACCTTGAAGATGCCCCCGGCCCCTGCCGCGACCAGAATGATCAGACCGATCACGCCGCCGACCGCGATCCGACGGCCCAGCAGGGCGTTGAGCGAGCTGGCGTAGGAATTCTTCAGCGCGTCCATGGCCCGGTCGACGCGACGCGCCACCCAGCCGCCGGTCTGCGCCGGCTTCAGGATCTTCGACGCCAGCATGGGCGACAAGCTCAGCGCCAGGAAGGCCGAGAAGGCCACGGCCGCCGCGATGGCCGCCGCCAGTTCGACGAACAGACGACCGACATAGCCCGGCAGGAACAGCAGGGGCGCGAACACCGACAGCAGAACCACCGTCGTCGCCACGACGGCGAAGAAGACCTGCCGCGCGCCACGCTCGGCGGCGATCAGGGGCGGCTCGCCGTGATCCAGACGGCGCTGGATGTTCTCGACCACCACGATGGCGTCATCGACCACCAGGCCGATGGCCAGAACCAGGGCCAGCAGGGTCAGAAGGTTGAGCGAGAAACCGAGTGGGGCCAGGACGATGAAGGTGGCCAGCAGGCAGATAGGCGCCACCACCGAGGGGATGATCGCCGCCCGCAAACTACCCAGGAAGATGAAGTTGACCAGGGCCACCAGGGCCATCGAAATGCCGATGGTGATCCAGACCTCGTCGATGGCGTGCGAGGTGAAGACCGAGTTGTCGGACCCGACCTCCAGCGTCGTGCCGGGCGGCAGGGTCGGCTTGATCTGCGCCATCAGGGCGCGCGCGCCCTCGGAAATCTGCAGGTCGTTCGACTGCGCCTGGCGGGTGACGGCCAGACCGATCTGGTCGATGCCATTGCCGCGGAACAGGCGACGCGCCTCGGCGGGTGCCTCCTCGATCCGGGCGATATCGCCAAGACGCGTAACATAGGCGGCGTTGCCCAGCAGGGCGCCGGTCACGCCATTGGTCATGGCGGCGGAGGCAGCGCCGAGCGTGCCGGACGACTGGGCGCCCGTGGCCGTCGAAGCCGACCCGCGCGTGCCGATCGGCAGTTGGGCGAAGTCAGCCGGCCTCGCGTAGGTGCGAGCGACGCGGACCGTATAGTCCTTCTGCGTGGATTCCAGCGATCCGGCGGGCAGTTCGACGTTCTGGTTGCTCAGCGCCGTCTCGACGTCGTTGACGGTCAGGCCTCGCGCAGCCATGGCGGCGGCGTCCAGCCAGATGCGCATGGCGTAGCGCTGCTCGCCGAAGATGTTGACCTGGGCCACGCCCGGCACGGTGGCGAACCGGTCCACCAGATAGCGGTCGGCGTAGTCCGTCAGCTCCAAACGGTTCATCGTCGTCGAACGCAGGAACATGATCATGATGGGCTGGCTGTCGGAGTCAGCCTTGGCCACCTCCGGCGGATCCGCCTGGTCCGGCAGACGCCCCTGAACGCGCGAGACGCGGTCGCGCACGTCGTTTGCAGCGTCGTCGATATTGCGGTCCAGCGAGAACTCGATGTTCACGTTGGAACGGCCGTCGCGGCTGGTCGAGTTGATGCGCTCGACGCCCTGGATGCCGGCGATCTGCTGCTCGATCGGCTCGGTGATCCGGCTTTCGATGACCTCGGCCGAGGCGCCGGCGTAGCTGGTGCTGACCGACACGATGGGCGGATCGACGTCCGGCAGTTCGCGCACCGGCAGGAAGAAGAAGGCCGCCAGACCGATAACGCACAGGACAATGGCCGCCACCGCCGCAAAGACGGGGCGACGGACCGAAACATCAGAGAGCATCATCAGCGTGCCGCCTGAGCTGCGCGCGCGCCGCCCTTCTGCGTCGCGCTACCGACAGTCACAGGCGCGCCGGGCTGGATGCGGTTCAGGCCCGAAGCCACCACATGATCATTGTTGTCCAGACCCGACAGGATTTCCACGAATCCACCCTCGACGGCCCCGGTCTGCACCTCGACGCGCTGGGCGGTCGTGCCCTTTTCGCCTCGCGCGATGCGGTAGACGAAGGCGCCCTGGCCCTCATACTGAACAGCGGCTTCCGGAACCGACAGACTCTGACGGCGGCCCTGCTGCACGGCCACGCGCATCATCATGCCGGGCCGGATGCGGGCGCCGGGGTTGGCGAACTCGGCGCGGGCGATGACGGCACGGGTCTGTTCATTGACCCGCGTGTCCAGCAGAGCGATGCGGCCGTTGAAGCTCTCGCCAGCGTAGGCGTCGGCCGTGGCGATTAGGGGAGTGCCAACCTGCAGCACGCCCAGATAACGCTCCGGCAGCGGGAAATCGACGCGAATGGCGCTGGTGTCGTCCAGGGTGGTGATGACCGATCCCGGCGAAATCAGGGTGCCCGGCGTCACGGTCGTCAGCCCCAGGACGCCGGCGAAGGGCGCGCGCAGCACACGGTCGCCGCGGCGGGCTTCCGAGGCGGCGAGTGCGGCACGGGCGCTTTGCAGAGCGGTTTCCGCCTGCTCGGCGGTGACGCGCGGCGCAAAGCCGCGCTCAGCCAAAATCTTGAAGCGGTCGTATTCGCGCTGAGCCTGGGCCAGTTGGGCCCGCGCCTGGATCAGATCGGCGTCTTCCTCGCGCGCCTGCAACTCGACCAAGGGCGCGCCGGCCGCCACGCGCTGGCCGTCCGTGAACATGACGCGGGTGATCAACTCGGTCGTGTTGGAGGTGATGTTGACCGAGCGCTTGCTGCGCGCCACGCCCAGCACCCGGATCTGATCGGCGAACTCGCGCGGGGTCACGACCGCCTCGGCCACCGCCTGGCCACGACCGCCGCCGGGGCCGCCGCGACCGGGACCGCCCGCGCCGCCCTTGCTGTCGTCAGCCAGGGTGATCTTCAGAACCGCCGCCAGGACCATAAGTCCAACCAGACAGGCCGCAGCGATGATGAAAAAATGGCGTTTGAACACGCGACGCAGTCTCCCCGACAACAAGCGGTCCCGCTTAGCGGGTCATGGCCGTTACGCAAATAAAGTATCTGTAACGTCGGCGCGCTTGATGTCCGTCGCGGAAATCCTCGTCAAAAGCGACGCCAGACCCCAATGATCGGCCCTCCGGCCACGGGCGTCTCGCGGCCTGCGACCGCCTGACGCCATCCCGCCTGAAGGCTCCAGGGACCGAAATCACGCACCGCGGACAGTTCAACTGACAGCCAGCGCGCGCCATCGCCGTCCACCGCCCCGCCAAAGCCCTGGGCCATCAGCATCCAGTTCTTGTTGACACGCGCGCCCGCCGTGACGTCAAGCCGCACCTCGTCCGGCAGCCCCTGACGCCAGCGCCGTGCGATCTGCGCCTCGACGAAGCTTCGTTGCGGCATCCATTTCGCGCCCGATCCGTCGATCGCACGACCGGCCAGCAGCCGCGCCTCCCAGTCGCTGTCGCCCGCTCCCGGCTGAGCGTAACCGGCATTGCGGCCAGACCCGCCCTGGGCATAGCCCGCATAGACGGCCACGACGTTCGCGTCGTCGCGATAGGCCTGCCAACGCGCGCCGATCTCTATCGGCCCGCGCCCTTCATAGTCGGCATAGTCATCTCGACCCGACTGCCAGTCACCCTTGAACTGAAGGGTCAACCGGTCGGTCAGGCCGTACTCGGCAAAAAGCGACGCAGCGCGGTCCACACGCTCGGCCGGCAGGTCGGTGCGACCGCCCGACACGAACTGCTCATCGGCGCGCATGTCCTCGTACTTCACGATCGCCTGCCCCTTCCCCTTCGGCAGGTTCCAGGCGCCGGCGGACGCGGAAGACGCCGCCGCCAGGCTCAATGCGACCAGCAGCCCCCCGACCGCCCTCACACGTCGTAACCCGGCGATTTGCGTTCAAGCTGACGCAGGGCGCCGGGCCAGGCCAGGGCAGAGATGAAGCCGATGCCGCGCCCCTGATCCTTCGTTTCCGCCTGCGCGGCCTCCGGCGCGATCAGCACCTGCTCGCGTCCGCCCGACAGGGCCGCGACCTGCTGGGCGCAGGCCCGTTCCAGGAAGAAGATCCCGACCCAGGCCTGAGCCGCCGTTTCGCCGACGGCCAGGGTGCCATGGTTGCGCAGAAGCATCAGCGGTTTGTCGCCCAGATCGGCCACCAGACGCTCGCGCTCGTCGTGGTTCAGCGCCAGGCCTTCATAGCCGTGATAGGCGACCTGATGCTGCAACAGGCAGGCGTTCTGGCTGATCGGCAGCAGGCCGTGCTGCTGGGCCGCCACGCCGACACCATTCACGGTGTGCAGGTGGATGACGAATTTGGCGTCCTCGCGCGCGGCGTGGACCGCCGAGTGGATGGTGAAGCCGGCCGGATTGATGAAGCTGGTCGTCTCCTGAACAATATTGCCGTCCAGATCGACCTTCACCAGAGAAGAGGCTGTAATCTCGTCGAAATACCAGCCGTAGGGATTGATCAGAAAGTGGTGCTCCGGCCCCGGCACGCGGGCCGAGATATGGGTGAAGATCATGTCGTCCCACCCGTGCAACGCAACCAACCGATAGAGCGCCGCCAATTCGAGGCGCACCTGCCATTCGGCTTCTGACACCCGCGACTTCAGCGACGACGTCGATCCGTCCGCCATGACGACCTCCCTTATCATTGTTCGGTTGAACCTCGCCCTGCTCCGCCGCGCCGTCAAGCGACCCGCGTTCGTCGCGGAAGGTTTTCATTAACCCTGTTTTCACGTCGTCAGGATGAGTATGCCGCGCGGCCAAGGCGGCCGCCTTTCGATGCGCGGAGCCGCCAGTGTCCACAGTCGTTCCGCTAGCCCCCGAAAAGCCATCTCAGGCCGTGCCGCTGGCGGGCCTGAACCAGTTGCTGGACCTGGCCAAGTCACGCTCTCCCGACGATCAGCATCGCCTGCTGATGGGGGTGGCGGGCCTCTATGAATCCGCAGCCGGCCACGGCGGCGCGCCCGAGGCTCTGGCCGACATCTTCATCGCCCTGACCCGCAGCGCCGAGCGCGAAATCCGTCAGGTCCTGGCCCAGCGACTGGCCAAGGCGGAATGGGCGCCCGCCGCACTGGTGCGGATGCTGGCCGCCGACGAGATCCAGATCGCTCGCCCGGTGATCGCCGCCAGCCCCCTGCTGCTCGACGACGATCTTCTGCAGCTTCTGGCCGACTGCTCGATCGAGCATCAGATCCAGGTCGCCCTGCGCCCTGACCTCGGCGCCGCCGTGGCCCGCGCCATCATCGCGGGCGGCGATCCGGCGGTGATGACAGCACTGGCCACCAACCGCAGTGCGCGGATTGAGGACGCTTCCTTCACTGTTCTGGTCAATAGGTCGCGCCAGTTGGCTGCCCTGCGCGCGCCGCTGACCCGACACCCATCGCTGAATGAAGATCTGGCGCTGGTTCTGTATCAATGGGTCGGCGAGGCCCTGCGACAAGCGATCAGCGACCGCTTCACCATCGACCCCGCCTGTCTGTCAGAAGCGGCCCAGAGCGCAGCCAGCGACACGGCCGTCGCCTGGGAAGCCCCATCAGCATCCGCCGCCGACGAGTCGGACGCCCGGTTGGTGGCCAAGCTGAACGCAGCCGGCCAGCTCCGCCCCGCCTACCTTATCCGCGCCCTGCGTGAAGAAAAGCTGGGCGTCTTCGCTCACGGCCTGGCGGTACTCGGCCGTTTCGAGGTAGCGCAAATCCATCGCGCGCTGACGGGTGACACGGCCCGCCCCCTGTTCCTCGCCTGTATCGCGGTCGGTCTCGACCGCGCGGCCTTCCCTGCCCTCTTGACTGAAATCCGCAAGCTGAACAAAGGATTCCCGCGTGATCCTGACAGTTCCGCCTGGCGGCTGGCTGAACGGTCCGCTGATCAGGCCGCTTACGAATTTCGCCTGCTGATGGCCGACATCGACGCCGCTTCCGTTTGACACAGGCGCTCCGCTCAGCTTGCGTGGCGCCGTGAACACGCCCGCCCCCCTTGCCCTGACCTTCGTCGCCAGCGACCGCCCCGAAGCCGAGGCGGCGCGCGTGCGTCTGACCGAACGCTACGGCTCGGTTCCCGTGGCCGAGGCCGACGTCATCGTCGCCCTGGGCGGCGACGGCTTCATGCTTGAGACCCTGCACAACAACCTGCAGCTTCGCACGCCGGTCTATGGGATGAACCGGGGCTCGGTCGGCTTCCTGATGAACGACTACGAGGAAGACGGTCTGCTGGGACGGCTGGCCGAGGCCGACCGTACCGTCATCCATCCGCTGCAAATGGACGCCTGGGTCGAAAGCGGCGAGGTCCACAGCGGCCTGGCCATCAACGAGGTCTCTCTGCTGCGCCAGACCCGCCAGACCGCCAAGCTGCGCGTCAGCATCAATGACAAGGTGCGACTGGAGGAACTGAGCTGCGACGGCTGCATGGTCGCCACCCCCGCCGGCTCGACCGCCTACAACCTGTCGGCGCACGGCCCGATCATTCCTCTGGACGCGCCCAGCCTGGCGCTGACGCCCATCAGCGCCTTCCGTCCCCGACGCTGGCGCGGCGCCCTGTTGTCGCACACCGCCCGCGTCCGTTTTGAGGTGCTGGAGCCTGACAAGCGCCCCGTCAGCGCCACCGCCGACAATTTCGAAGTCCGCCGTGTGACCCGGGTCGAGGTGCGCGAGCGCCGGGACATCAGTCTGATCATGCTGTTCGACGCCGGGCGCTCGTTCGAGGAACGCGTCATGGCCGAACAGTTCGCCAGTTGAACGTCACGGGTTTTTAAGGCTCCGCGCCTAGGCTCCTCGCCAAGAGTTCAGGAGCCGTCACGTGAGCAACCCTCCCCAGGTCATTCGTCCGCCCCATCCGCTGCGCGCCAAGGTCGGCGGATTCGGCGGCATCGACGCCGACGCCATCGCCAAGGCGGAGGCCGCGCTCAAGGCCATGTCGGCCCAGTTCGGCCAGTGGCTCAACGACGAGGTCGCCAAGCTGAATCAGGCCCAGGCCGACATCCGCGCCAAGGGCTACACCCAGGAAACCGCCGAAGCCCTCTACTTCCGCGCGCACGACCTGAAGGGCCTGGGCGCCACCTACCAATATCCGCTGGTGACCCGGATCGCCGGCTCCCTGTGCCGGATGATGGACGACAGCGACAAGCGGATGCAGGCGCCTGTCGCCATTCTGGACGCCCACGTCGACGCCATCCGCGCCGTGGTCCGCGACGAAATCCAGACCGATGACCACCCGGTCGGCCGCGATCTGGCCGAGACCCTGGAAGCCCGCGTGGCCGAACATCTGGCCTGAGGCCCGCTCACAGCCATAAGAAAAGGCGCCGCCGATGCCGGGGGCGCCTTTTTTCATGGGCAGTGGGCTGAAATTCAGGCGGCGCTGACAGCCGCGTCCTGAACTGCGGCCGAGCGCCGGTCCAGCCGCTCCATCAGATAGGACAGGTCGTCGCGCGAAGCATTCGGGCGCTGACTCAGGAAACGCTCCAGCATCTTCTGGCGGAAGGTGTCGCTGGCGGTGTCGCCGCCTTCAGCTTGAAGGGTGCGCCAGGTGTCCACACCGGCGCGGAAGGCCTGGAACAGACGCGGCGGAAGACCGGCACGGTCGTAGATGGCCTTGAGTCCCAGAGGTCCGGCGTCGTGCACCATCAGCCAGGCGCGGTGATGCGGCGTGCCGGTCAACTCGGCCAGAGCGTGCTCGAACAGAGCCATCTGCCCCCGCGCCAGCGCCCGCAGCAGCAGGGAGGCGTTCAGCACCTTTCGCGCGTTCAGCCCGGCGACGAAGGCCGGCAGATCGTTGCTGACCCGCGCCTGATCGACCAGATCGACCGTAACCCGCTCGCGCGTGAACTGTGCGAACTGGATGGCGGTTTCAGGAGCCACGGCATGGCGCGTCACCAGATGCTCGCGCACCGCGTCACTGGCCAGCGCCACCAGACGCTCGGTCACGGACAGGGGCAGAACCTGCCGATAGGCGATGGCGGACACGACCTCGGACGCCTGACCGAAGCGGTCGATGACCACGCCCAGTGCGGCTTCGGACAGGTCAGCGTTGTCATTGGCCGCTAGAATCTGCACTGCCGATCGGCAGCCCTCGGCTGCCAGGACGGTGGCCACGTCGCGCGGCACGCGCCCGCGCGACGCCACGGCGTTCTGGCGCACGACTGAGCCTGCGCGGATGATCTCGATCAGGTCGTCGTCGGTAAAGGCCGGAGAACTGGCGATGATAGGCAGGGCCACGCTGTCCACGTCGGCGACCAGGCGGCGCGCAACCTCGCGCGGCATCAGGTCCGAGGCCTTCAGGGTGACAGCAAGAGCCCTGCGCACCAACTCGGCGGCGTCGCTGGCCAGAACTCCGAGAATCTTCTGCGCTGCAGCCCGATCCGCCTCGTCCAGTGGCATCCGGTCGATGCTGCGGCACAACTTGTGCGCCGCCGCCGCGCGCTCATCTTCCGCGTCGGACTTGATCAGGCGCCGGATGTCGCTTTCCGTCAGTCGTGCGCGGTAGGCGGTCATGCGGGAGCTCATGAGCTGGGCGGGCGAAGAATCAATCGTCACGCTTAGCTTTACATAGTTAACGTCTCGTTAGGAGTGAGACGGAACCATGTTCGTCACGCCGCTGTTTCCGAGGGCGGCGCAAAGGCCCCGCCGAAACCGCTGCTCTTGCCGCCCTGACCGTCCTGGCCCAGCAACAGGGCCAGCAAGCTCTGGTCCTGCTTCAGGCGATCCAGGCGGGCGGCCAGCATACGATCCTTGTCGCTGAGGTCCGGCGTCGTGCTCAGGGTCGAGCCCACGCCCGCCGCCGGCGCGCCCTCGCCCGCCGTGCGCTGCAGGTTGGCGTGAACCTCGGCCACCGTCGCGTGGCGGCCGTTGCGATAGAAGATGGAACGGTTGGCCGAGGCCGCGTCGGGGAAGAGCGACGCCGCGCTGGCGCCCGGCCGCGACTGCATGGCCTCCATCAACTTGGCGGCGCCCGCCGGGCCGAGGAAGTGGGCGGCGTACAGGTCGCCCGCACCCGGCTCCTGCCCTGTACGGCCGCGCAGATAGGCGGCGTTGGAGGCCGTCAGCTCCGCCGCCATGGTCGAAGCGGCCTGGGCGTCGAAACGCAGGTCCAGCACCACGTTGCGGGCCGAGCCCTGCACCCGCCAGCGACCGTCGTCACCGCGATGGATCAGATCAGCATACTGGCCGTAGCCGTGCTTGGCGCCGTGCTGCTTCACCGTGGCCAGCCAGGTCTGCTCGATGAACTGGAACAGGCCTGAAGCGGACGAGGTCGGCGCCCGCGCGGACGGGTTCATCGCGCTCTCGCGGCGAGCCGTCTTCATCAGGAAATCGAAGTCCACGCCGGTCGTGCTGGACGCACGCCGAATGGCCGCTTCAACCCCGCCAGACGATGGAATCGCTCCTACGCTCATATGGTTGACGGTCGCTAACCAAGGTTAACGAAGCCCTAACGATCAAGCGCCGCAATAAAGCCGCAAGCCTGGCGCGAACTTCGTTACGTGGGCTCTGGGGAGGGCCAACGACAGGAGGCGTTGAAGGCCATGATGATCAGAACCGCGGGCGGCCCCGGACTGGTGAGCCCGATAGACTTTTCCGAGCGCAAGAAGCCGATTCCGCGCTGGATGTGGGCGGCGATCGGGGTGTCGGCCCTGGTCCATGTCGGCGCCGGGGTATGGCTCTACAATCAGCGCTTCGAATTGGCGGAGATTCCGGCCGTCGACGACACGCCGACCACGGTCATCGACATCATCCCCATGCCCAAGCCGCCCGAGCCCGTGGTCGCGCCCAAGGCTCCACCCGCGCCGACGCCGCCGCTCCATCGGCCAGAGACCGTCATTGCTTCGCCCGTAGCGCCCCTGGAGGTCCCGGTCGCGCCCGTCACCACGACGGATGCAGGCCCGGCGATCAACCTTACCGCCCCCGCCACCGAGCCCTCGACCGGCACGGCGGTCGCGTCGCAGCCGACCCCGCCGGTCCCGGTCATCACCAACCCCGACTGGGTGCGTAAACCCACGGCCGAGCAGATGATGCGGGCCTATCCGTCGGCAGCCGAGGCGCGGGGCGTCAGCGGCGTCGCCAACCTGTCCTGCCTGGTCAAGGTCGACGGGACCCTGACCGGCTGTTCGGTCGCGTCCGAGACGCCGGGCAATCAGGGCTTTGGCCGGGCCGCCATGAGCCTGACGCGCTACTTCCGCCTGAGCCCGCGCACGGTGGACGGTCAAGCCGTCGACGGCGCCCGTGTCAGCATGGCCATTCGCTTCACCCTGCCCGAGTAGGACTGCCCTCGGCGGCTAGATGAAGCGACGGGGGGCGAGGGTCGGTTCTTTCGAGGGCCGACCCTCGACTTCGTCAGCCACCACGCTGGCGACGAGCGGCCCGAGCAGCCAGCCGTTTCGGCGCGGCCCGACCGCCAGATACAGTCCCTCACCGACCGCGCCCGCCATCGGCAGACCGTCCGGTGTGGCGCCGCGCACCCCGGCGCGCCAATCGATCTGAAGCGGACGCGGCGCCTGGCCCAGTACGGCCCAGGCCGCATCCAGCATCTGGGCGCAGCGCTCAGGATCAGGCGCCAGCGACCGCTCACCGGCCTCCATCGTCGCCCCGATCACGCAACTCCGCCCCATCGGCGCGACATAGGCGCCGGGCCCGCGCATGACGTGATCGACCATCCGCTCGGCCACCAGACCGATCTGGCCCCTGATCGGCGTGATCAGGCCCAGCAGCCGCGCCGCCTCCTCCGGCAGCCCCGCCATCGCCTCAGTCGCGCCGGTCGCCAGAACGACCTGATCGGCCTCGACCAGCCCGGCCGTCGTCTCGACTCGCCAGCGCGCCCCCGAACGCCCCGCGGCCGTCGCGCGAGCTTGCAGCATCCGAACACCCTGCCCCAGCGCCGCCAGGGCCTGTTCCGGTTCGACCTTCCAGTCTTCGTTGGTCGTCAGCCGCCCAGCGTCGCAGTCATGATCGTGCGCAAAGCCCAAAGCCGCCAACCGCGCCGCCAGAACCTCGACGTTCCCGCCGCGCCACTCAGCCAGGCCGTGATCCAGCCGGACGCCTGTCGCGGCGGCGAACTCGCCCCAGGCGTCGCGGGCGCGGCGCAGCAGGGCGGCGTGTTCGGCGTTGAGGTCGTCGACGGCGCTTTCCATCGCCGGGGCGATCATCCCCGCCGCCACCGCCGAGGCGTTCAGACCGCCGGGATCGACGACGGTCACACGGTGGCCGCGCCGGGCCAGTTCCGCCGCCGTGCACAGGCCCAGAACGCCCGCACCTACCACCAGGATGTCTTGAGAATTGAAAAGGGGCACGGGCTGTCCTTCGACCTCCCGCGCCCCGATTTCAACCCGGCTTTTGTCTTACTCGGCGGCGAGCTTGGCCGCGCGAGCCTCTTCCAGACGCTTGGTCAGGGCCGCGTGCTGGCCCCACAGGGCCTTGGGCAGGCGCTCGCCGAACTTCTCGTAGAAGGCGGGGATCAGGGCCGCTTCCTCGGTCCAGACGTCGGCGTCGACGTCCAGCAGGATCTTCAGGTCGGCGTCCGACAGGCTCAGACCCGACAGGTCCAGCGCGGCCTTGGTCGGCAGACGGCCGACCGGAGTGTCCGCGGCCTCGGCCTTGCCGTCCAGACGCTCGACGATCCACTTCAGAACGCGGGCGTTGTCGCCGAAGCCCGGCCAGACGAACTTGCCGTCCTCGTTCTTGCGGAACCAGTTGACGAAGAAGAGGCGCGGCAGCTTGGACGCATCCGCCTTCTCGCCCATCTTCAGCCAGTGGCCGAAGTAGTCGCCCATGTTGTAGCCGCAGAAGGGCAACATGGCGAAGGGATCGCGGCGCAGCTCGCCGACCTTGTTCTCGGCAGCGGCGGTGCCTTCCGAGGCCACGGTCGAGCCCATGAAGACACCGTGCTCCCAGTCGAAGGCTTCCGTCACCAGCGGCACGGCCGAGGCGCGGCGACCGCCGAACAGGATGGCGTCGATCGGCACGCCCGCCGGGTCTTCCCACTCGGGCGCGATGGCCGGGCACTGACCGGCGGGGGCAGCGAAGCGGGCGTTGGGGTGAGCGGCGGGCTCGCCCGAGGCCGGGTCGTGCGGTTGACCCTTCCAGTTGGTCAGGCCCGCAGGCGCTTCCTTGGTCAGGCCTTCCCACCAGACGTCGCCGTCCGCGGTCAGGGCGACGTTGGTGAAGATGGTGTTCTTCGCCAGGGTCTCGAGCGCATTGTGATTGGTGTTGCGGCTGGTGCCCGGCGCCACGCCGAAGAAGCCCGCTTCCGGGTTCACGGCATAAAGGCGGCCGTCGTCACCGAAGCGCATCCAGGCGATGTCGTCGCCGACCGTCTCGGCCTTCCAGCCGGCCAGCGCCGGTTGCAGCATGGCCAGGTTGGTCTTGCCGCAGGCGCTCGGGAAGGCAGCGGCCACGTACTTGGACACGCCCTCGGGGCTGGTCAGCTTGAGGATCAGCATATGCTCGGCCAGCCACCCCTCGTCCCGGGCCATGATCGAGGCGATGCGCAGAGCGTAGCACTTCTTGCCCAGCAGGGCGTTGCCGCCGTAGCCCGAGCCATAGGACCAGATTTCGCGGGTCTCGGGGAAATGGACGATCCACTTGTCGTCGTTGCAGGGCCACGGCACGTCGGCCTGACCCTCGGCCAGCGGCGCGCCCAGGGTATGGACGGCGGGGACGAAGACGCCGTCAGCGCCCAGCATGTCCAGCGCGCCCTTGCCCATGCGGGTCATGACGCCCATCGACACGGCGACATAGCCGCTGTCGGTGATCTCGACGCCCAGGGCGGAAATCTTGGAGCCCAGCGGTCCCATGCAGAACGGGACGACATACATCGTCCGACCCTTCATGCAGCCGTCGAACAGGCCGTCCAGACGATCGCGCATCTCGATCGGATCAGCCCAGTTGTTGGTCGGGCCGGCGTCGGCCTCATCTTCCGAGCAGATGAAGGTGCGGCTCTCGACGCGGGCCACGTCCTTGGGGTCCGAGGCGGCATAGTAGCAGCCGGGGCGCTTGGACTGATCCAGCTCCTTCAGTGTGCCCTTGGCGATCAGATCGGCGACGATGGCCGATTTTTCGGCGTCGGAGCCGTCGCACCAATGCACCCGGTCCGGCTTGGTCAGGGCCGCGATCTGCTCGACCCAGGCGACCAGACCCTTGTGGGCGGTGGGCGCCGGATAGAGTCCGGGAATCGATACGTCTGCAGTCACAACATGATCTCCTGAACCGTGCCGCCCGACGATCTGACGCCGCCGTGACGAGTCGGACGCTGATCACGTCCGGTTACAGGCGCAATGCCATCGGAGACGACGCAAGGTCAACCGTTGCCGCAATTCACCCTCATCGGAATAAATTTGCTGCGCTGCAGCAAGTTTTCCGGTCGCGACCAGCCCCGGCCAGGGATAACAAGACCGGATGCGCACCATGGACACCCTCGCCGCCCTGCCCGACGGAGCCATGGCTTCGCCCGCCTCGGTTCGCAACGCCGAGCCGATTCTGGCGGTGCTGCGGGCCCATCTGCCGAAACGCGGGCGCGTTCTGGAAATCGCCGCGGGCTCAGGCCAGCACGCCGTCGCCTTTTCCACCGTCCTGCCCGGCCTGGAATGGACGCCGAGCGACCCCAGCCCCGAAGCCCGCGCCAGCATCACTGCCTGGGGGGCCAAGGCGGGCCTGCCCAATCTTCAGGCGCCGCTGGCTCTGGACTGTCTGGACGAGGCGACCTGGCCCAAGGCCGGGTTCGACGCCGTCGTCTGCATCAACATGATCCATATCAGCCCCTGGGCGGCGACCGAGGGGCTGATGACGCTGGCGGAACGCGTCCTGCCGCGCCCCGGGGGTCTGCTTTATCTCTATGGCCCCTATCGCGAGGTCGAGGCGCCGCTGGCTCCATCCAATGAAGCTTTCGACGCCAGCCTGAAATCTCGCGACCCGGCCTGGGGCCTGCGCGACCGGGACGAGGTCGTCGCCCTGGCCCGATCGCACGGCCTGACGCTAACGCTGCGGACGGACATGCCCGCCAACAACATCAGCCTTCTGTTCAGACGGGTCTGATCAACAGATCAGGCGATGGTCGCGACCACGGCCGACAGTTCAGCCCGCTCGTTAATCAGAGCGACCTTGTCATTCTGGAAGACAGCGCCCGGCGCATCCGCCGCCACGCCGAAGACTTCAGCCGCCAGCGCCACGCCGTCGGCGAAGGCCAGAACGGGCAGGCCCTGCGCCTTGGCCAGACCCAACAACGCCTTGACCTGAGCCACGCCCGCCTCATCCGCCGCGCCGCCCGGCACGACCACGCCCCTGACCCGTCCGCTGGTGATGTCGTCCGCCGTCGCCGTGGCCAGCACGGTCACACCGCCGCTGATCAGGCTGGCGTCGCCGGTCGAGATCGGGGCCAGGGACACGCCGTCAAAGCGCAGCGCGGTCTCCATGTCGCCTAGAAGACCGAAATCCATGCCCTTGCGCATGATCAGGCCCATGCGCAGTCGCACGGGTGCGGGGCGGTTGAAGCCGGGACGAGTACGGGATGCGGTCGAATTGTTTCGTTGAGCGGACAAGACGTCTCCTTCAAAGGTTGTCGTTCAATATTCAGTCGTCTGTTCAGAATGGATCAGACGAAAATCCCTGCATTGGGAACTGAAAACGAGAATCGCCGCGTCACGGCATGGCCGAACGCGATCTGCATCAGTTCGTAGGGGTGACTGAACATATAGACCCGCTGCGCTCTGGGTCAATGACAGGTCATGACTATCTGATCTCATCGATATTCAGAGCCGCCGTATGAAATCTTTTGGGTCAGGCCGAGCGGGACGGCTTGCCTGCCCGGCCCCCGGCCTTCTACAGAGCGCCATCCTCAAGGACCGACGCCATGGCTTTCACTCGCACCTATGACGGCCCAGAGCCTGTCCGCATCAACAAATGGCTGGGCCAGACGGGCGTCTGCTCTCGGCGTGAGGCCGAGGCCCTGATCGCCGCCGGCATGGTCAGCATCGACGGCGAAAACGTCACCGATGCGGGCCGCAAGATCGAGCCGGGCCAGACCCTGACCCTGAACGACCGGGGCGAAGCCGCCCTGGCCTCAGGCGTCACCATCCTGATCCACAAGCCGCTGGGTTATGTCTCGGGTCAGCCGGAGCCGGACAAGATTCCCGCCGTGCGCCTGCTGACCGAGGCCAACCGCGTCGGCGAAGGCGACGTCCCGGCCGAGGACGCCTCCCTGCCCCCCATCGGCCGTCTGGACGAGGATTCGCGCGGCCTCCTGATGCTGTCGTCGGACGGCGTGGTGGCCAAGGCCGTGATCGGCCCGCAGTCGCACCTGGACAAGGAATACCTGGTCCGCGTCGCCGGCGACGTGACCGAGAAGAAGCTGGCCCTGCTGCGCCGCGGCCTGATGCTGGACGGACGGGTGCTGAAATACGCCAAGGTCTCGCGCATGGAACAGAACCGCCTGCGCTTCATCCTGACCGAAGGCCGCAACCGCCAGATCCGCCGCATGTGCGAGATGGTGGATCTGGAGGTTATCGATCTTCTGCGTATCCGCGTCGGACCGATCCACCTCAACAACCTGCCTGAGGGCAAGTGGCGGATGATAACCAACGAAGAACGCGACGCCCTGATCAGCGGCGCGATGGGCTGAGGTCAGCCGGCCACGATCCCGGCCAGCCGGGTCAGTTCCGACACGTGGGCGGCGAAAGCCGCCCTGCCTTCCGGCGTCAGCGCCAGCCAGGTGCGCTGACGCCCCGCCGCCGCTGCCTTGCGGACCTTGAGATAGCCCGCCTCCTCCAACTGCTTCACGTGCTTGGACAGGACGGAATCGGATACGGCGATGGCGTCGCGGACCGTGGCGAACTCCACCTCGTCCGCCACGGACAGCATGGCGCAGATCTGCAACCGGCCCGGCGCATGGATGACGGGGTCGAACTGTGGAACGAAGCTCATCCCTTGGCCCCAGCCTCGGTGCGATAGACCCGCAGCCACAACCGCGAAAAGACCAGGGCTCCGACGAAGGCGATCACCGTCAGGGCATAGGGCGCCCAGACCAGATCGTCGCGACGACCGGCGTAGAGCGCCAGCCCCATCAGGATCAGGAACAGAGCCCCCACCCCATAGGCGACCCAGCGCGCCTTCTTCGGCGACGTCCCCAGCACCGTGATCCCGTTCTTTTCGCTCCAGGCCCGCATCAGCAGAGCCAACGACAAGGCGCCGACGCCCGAGGCCAGAACATTGAACGGCAAGGGCGCAGCCTGTCCGCCCACCATCACGGCGGCGATGAACGAATAGATCAGGTCATAGCGCCACGAGCCCTGAGCCAACTTGTCATGGACGACGGCCTGGGCCTCACGGATCGAGGCCAGGGCGGCGGCGGGATCGTTGCTATCGGGGTGGTTCATGGCGTCCTCATCACTTTCCAGATAGGAAAATGACTCTGACTTTCCAACTCGTCAAGTTATAAGTTTCCAAATTGGAAAGTTAAAATCGCAGCGCCTCGAACCACCGTTGCAACAAGGCCGCCTCATCACGGTGAGCGGCGACGCGCGCGGCGGCTTCCTCGTCCACGCCCCAGCGCTCCTCCGTGAAGGCCTCGTCCAGACGCGACAAATCCAGCGCCGCCGCGCCCGACAGCGCCCCGCGCTGCACGGCCAGACCCAGCACCGCCGACCCCAGCAGGGGCACTGCCGTCGCCAGACCGGTCAGGGCGTGATCATCCATTTCCAGAGCCAGGGCCTTGACCCGCTCCAGCGCCTCGGGCGCCTGGGGCCGGTGGATGATGCCCTCGGCGGTATGCAGCTCGACGCCCAGCTCCTTCGCCGCCCAGTCGCGCCACGGCCCCCACGCCGCCTGCTGACGCTCAATCAGCGCCGCCGGATGTTCGGCCAGATAGCAGAGGACGTCCGACCCGGCGTACGCGGCGATCTCGGCGGCCACCGGCTCACGTGTCTGGCTGACCCGGTCGATAGCGGTCGAGGCCAGACGGGTGGCGGGCATGGTGCCGGGAACCAGGAACTCTTCCTGCGCCGCCCATTCATCCGCCACCAGCCGCGCGGCGGCCTCGGTCGGCAGGGTCAGGGTGCTTCCGGCCGGCGTCTTGGGCGTGCGCCCATCCAGACGCACCGTCCAGCCCCCCTCATCCTTCGAGACGTCCGCGACCTTCCAGAAGCGTTTGATGCGTTCCTCGGACTCGCGAAAGCCCTTGCGGGCGGCGACGTTGGGATCAAGCGGGGGGATGTGGGACATGGGGCGTCTCAGGCAGTGATGGCGGTCGAGGCGAAGCGATCCAGCGCCGCCTCCAGATCAGGACAGTCGACGGCGACGTGATGGGCGCCCGCCGCCGCCTGTTCCTCACGGGTGTGGAAACCCCAGCCGACGCCCAGCGGATGCACGCCCGCGTTCCGGGCCATCAGGATGTCGTGGCTGGTGTCGCCGATCATGACGGTCGAGGCCGCATCGCCCCCGCAGGCGGTCATGGCGGCGAACAGCATAGCGGGGTCGGGCTTGCCCGGACCGTCGGCGGCGCAATGGCTGGACAGGAACAGGTCGCTCCACTCCGGCCGCGCCAGATTGCGGGCCACGCCGCGCCGGTTCTGACCCGTCGCCAGCGACAGCCGCCAGCCGTCGCGTTTCAGCCGCCGCAGGGTATCCATGACGCCGGGATAGAGGGGCTCCTCATGTCCCGCATCGTACATGGCGCGGAAACTGGCCTGAAAGGCCGCCACGAAGTCCGCCAGTTCGGCCATCGTCAGGCCGGGCTCCAGCACGTGCAACGCCTTGTCCAGCGTCAGACCGACGATCTGACGCACCCGGTCATAGGACGGTTCGGGCAGGCCCAGGTCCCGCGCCGCTTCGCAGCAGGCCCGATGGATGGACGCCCGGCTGTCCACCAGGGTCCCGTCGATGTCGAAGACGGCGAGCGGCCTCATCATCGCTGGCGCTTGACCCCTTCGAAGGGATCGACGTCGCTTTCATCCTCGGAGAAGCCGAAGTGGGCGAAGCCAGCCTTCATCTCGGGGCTCAGCGGCGCCTCGACGATCAGCTTGCCGCCGCGCGGGTGGTCCAGTTCGATGCGGCGGGCGTGCAGTTGCAGCTTCAACACGCCGGACAGTTCGCGCGACTTCTCGTCGCCATACTTGGGATCGCCAAGGATCGGGTGGCCGATGGCCGCCATATGGGCGCGCAGTTGGTGCGTGCGGCCAGTGAAGGGGCGCAGGGCCATCCAGGCGGCGCGATGCGCGGCACGGCTGATGGTGGCGAAGGCGGTCTCGGCCGGTTCGCCCTTGGGGTCCTTGGGATCGGCCGGACGCATCATCTCGAAGTCGTTGATGCCGGTCTTCTTCAGCGCCATGTCGATCTGGCCGTGTGTCGGCTTGGGGTTGCCGATGACGATGGCCCAGTAGGTCTTCTTGGCCTGACGACGGGCGAAGGCTCCGGCCAGACGCTTGGCCGCCTCCGGCCCCTTGCCCAGCAGCAGGACGCCCGAGGTGTCGCGGTCCAGGCGGTGGACAAGACGCGGCCGGTCCATCCCCTCGCCCCAGGCCGACAGCAGGCGATCGACGTGCTTGGTCGTCTTGGTGCCGCCCTGCACGGCCAGGCCGTGCGGCTTGTTCAGGGCGATGACCATGTCGTCTTCATAGAGGACCAGCGACTTGGCGTAGGCCACGTCGCGTTCGCTCAATTCATGCAGATCGCCGGGCTTGCGCGGATTGGCCTCAGGCAGAGGTGGCACGCGCACGGCTGCTCCGGCGGTCAGGCGGTCCTGCGGCTTGACCCGTGAGCCGTCGACGCGGATCTCGCCCTTACGGGCCATCTTCTCGACCTGGATATGGGTCAGGTGCGGCCAGCGACGCTTGAACCAACGGTCCAGGCGGATGTCGTGCTCATCCTCGGCGACATAGAGGGTCTGGACTTCGCGGCTCATGCGCCCACTCCGGTAAACAGTTTGCGCGCGATCATCAGGCCGACGAACAGGGCGGCGATGGAAAGAACCACCGAACCCGCCACATAGACGAAAGCCGTGGCCAGTTCACGGCGTTCGATCATCAAGGCGACTTCCAGTGAAAAAGCCGAGAAGGTGGTGAAGCCGCCCAGCACGCCGACAGCGGCGAACAGGCGGATGCTCTCCTGCCCCGCGCCCGCCTTCAGCGCCAGCCAGCCGGCCAGCAGCCCCATCAGCAGACCGCCGGTGATGTTGGCGGCGAAGGTGCCCCATGGCCAGACCGCGCCGGGGGCAAGCCGACCGACCGTGAGGCCCAGCCCATAGCGGGCGACCGCCCCCAGGGCGCCGCCGGCGGCGACAAGAAGAAATTGCGTCATGCCGGGCTTCTACACCGACGCGGCGGGAATGACAGCGGTCGGCGGGGCCTTACAACCGGTTGCGGATCGCGTCCTGAACCCCGCGCGCGTCATAGGCGTCGGGGCGGTTCGGCTTGGCGCCGCGGCCCATGACGATCTCGAGCGTGGTCGAAGTCGGCTGCGGTCCACTGAGGTCGAAGCCCAGGCCGACGCCGACGCCCGAGGCGCGATAGCCGCCGTAACGACTGGAGCCCGCGCCGATCGAGACGCTGGGGCGCACGCCGCCAGCGCTGTCGGGGCGGCCGTCGATCCAGCGCTGCGTCACCTCGAACCAGTCATAGCCTTGGTCGACGGTCAGTTGCGCGGCGCGGAACAGGGCGCGGTCGGCCACAGGTCCAGGCGCGCCGACGCCATTGTAGGTGACGCGGAATCGGTTGGTTTCGATCTGCTGCTCGCTGAAGCCCTGCCCGCGAGCCGACTGCTGCGGACCATAGGGGGCCAGGCTGGCGCAGGCGCTCAGCGCCAGGGCGGAGGCTGCGATCAGGCCGAAGGTCAGACGTTTCATGCCAGTTCTCCCTGCCCGAATAGCGCCGGGCCCGTCGGGATGTTCCGCCGTGAAGCTGAACAGAGACTGAACCGGCTAGATACCCGCTGCCGTCTTCAGCGCCGTGAAATCTTCGGGCAAGGGCGCCTGCAGCGTCACGCGCTCACCGCCCTCAGGGTGTGGGAAGGACAGTTTGGCGGCATGCAGCATCAGGCGCGGCGCGCCACGACCGGCGAAGGTCAGCGCGCCGCCGTAACGCACGTCGCCGACCAGAGGCCGGCCGATCGAAGCCATGTGAACCCGAAGTTGGTGCATCCGCCCCGTCTCGGGCGACAGCTCGACCAGAGCGCCGTCTTCGCTGGACGCCAGGGTGCGATAGCCGCTGACGGCGCCTTGCGCGCCTGGGGCGTCGAACTCGACCACCCGCATATAGCTCTCGCGCCCGATCTCTTCGCGACGCAGGGCGGCGGTGATGCGGCCCGACTTCGGCTCAGGGGCGGCGGAAATCAGGGCCAGATAGGTCTTCTGGAACCGGCGCATCTGCATGGCCTTGCCCAGGAACCCGGCGGCGGGCTTGGTCTTGGCCGCCAGGATGACGCCCGAGGTGTCGCGGTCCAGCCGGTGCACCAGTTCCGGCCGCTTGCCGTTGGAGCGGGCGAAGGCCCACAAAAGGTCGTCCAGGGTATGGGCCTGGATGCGTCCGCCCTGGCTCGACAGGCCCGACGGCTTGTTGAAGGCGATGATGTGCGCGTCCTCGTGGATGACCCACGAACGGACGGCGGCGATGTCTTCTTCGGTCAGGGAAGCGGGCTGGCGGGTTTTCACCCGCCGAGCCTTTAGCGGAGGACGGCCTTCTTCGCCATGGCCGAGGCGTACCACAGCAGCAAGGCCGCGATCACGACGATGACGTAGGGCATCCATTCCATCATCGCGAATTCCGGCGGCAAGGCCGGCGGCGGATTGATGAACTTGGAATAGACCAGGCTGACCAACGCCCCGATCAGCGACAGGCCAAAGGCGTGAACCGCAAAGCGGCTGCGCGCCAGCAGCAGCAGCGAGCCGATCACCGCGCCCCAGACGCCCAAGGTCCACGGCACATACATCCACGTCGGCATGGCATTGAAATAGGCGATCATGTCGTCGCCGAAACCGGAAGCCCGCATATAGGCCTCGCCGCGCGTCGTGGTCTGGATGTAGTCGAAGGCGCCATAGCCGTTCCAGGCCAGCGATAGCAGACCCACCAGCCACAGATGCCAGGGCGTCGCCGCCCGTCTTGCAATATCGGTCATTGTTCCCTCCCCAGGTTGCCGATGGGAGGCAGGCTAAGCCCGAACGGCCATGCTTAACAATGAACGATGATCAGGAACCGGCGACACGCCACGGCGGGTTCATCCGGTTCTCGCCCGCCCGGTAGAAGCACAGGCGATTGCCGTCGGGGTCGCGCAGCCAGGCTTCGCGCCACAGCCAGGTCTGATCCACCGGGTCGTGGTCGAAGGCCACGCCCGCCGCCTTCAGCGCCGCCACCCGCTCGTCCAGATCGGCGCACTCGAAATAGATACCCGCGCCTCCGGGCGTCACCTGATCGGCCAGATGGATCGAAAAGGTCGCGGGCGCCGCCGATCCGTCGCCGGGACAGACAAAGCGGGCATAATGGTCGCTGGACACGATCATCGTCAGTCCCAGCCGCTGGTAGAAGGCTTTGGCGCGCGGGACGTCCGTGGTTTCGACGGTGACCTGATTGAGATTCATGGCGTTACGCATTCCACAACTGAAGGACGCAGGACTTGGGAAGTCCACGGCCCCGCTTCAACGCCGCCGGCGCCTCAGCCTTCCCTCTGCGCCCGTTCCCGCAGCGCCGCCCAGCGCTCCAGCCGCGCCTTGACCTTCTCCTCATGGCCCTCGCCCTTGGGCTTGTAGAAGGTGCGGCGCTCCATCTCGTCGGGAAAGAAGTTCGCGCCCGAAAAGCCCTCGGGGGTGTCGGGATCGTACTGGTAGCCCTTGCCGTAGCCGAGTTGCTTCATCAGCTTGGTCGGGGCGTTGCGGATATGGGCCGGCGGCATCAGGGAGCCGGTCTCGTGCGCCGCCTTCCTGGCCGCCTTGAAGGCCTCATAGACCCCGACCGACTTGGGCGCCGTGGCCAGATGGACGACCGCCTGGGCCAGAGCCAGTTCGCCCTCGGGCGATCCCAGGAAGTCGTAGGTGTCCTTGGCCGCATTGGCGACCAGGATGGACAGGGGGTCGGCCTGACCGATGTCCTCGACCGCCATGCGCACGATGCGCCGCGCCAGATACAGGGGGTCCTCGCCCCCGTTCAGCATCCGCGCCAGCCAGTAGAGGGCCGCGTCCGGGTCCGAGCCGCGCACCGACTTATGCAGGGCGGAGATGAGATTGTAGTGCTCCTCGCGCGACTTGTCGTAGGCGGGCGCCCGCTTCTGCAACACCCCCGCCAGGGCCTGAACGTCCAGCAGATCGCCTTCGGGCAGATCGAACAGCACTTCCGACATGGTCAACAGATAGCGGCCGTCGCCGTCGGCCAGGGCCAGCATGGCCTGACGCGCCTCCGGCGTCAGCGGCAGGGGCCGCTCCATCAGGGCCGCCGCCCGATCCAACAGCTGATCCAGCGCCGCGTCGTCCAGACGCTTCAGCACATAGACCTGGCTGCGCGACAGCAGCGCCCCGTTCAGCTCGAACGACGGATTCTCGGTCGTGGCGCCGACCAGGGTGACGACCCCCTCCTCGACGAAGGGCAGGAAGCCGTCCTGCTGGGCGCGGTTGAAGCGGTGGATCTCGTCGACGAACAGCAGGGTCTGCTGGCCCGCCGCCCGGCGCATCCGCGCGGCCTCGAACGCCTTCTTCAGGTCGGCGACGCCCGAGAAGACGGCGCTAATCGATTGATATTCATAGCCCGCCGCCTTGGCCAACAGGCGCGCGATGGTGGTCTTTCCGGTGCCGGGCGGTCCCCACAGGATCATGGACCCCAGACGCCCGGCCTCGATCATCCGACGGATCGGCCCGCCCTCGCCCAGCAGATGGTCCTGGCCCACGACCTGATCCAGCGTCTGCGGGCGCAGACGGTCGGCCAGGGGCGCGTCGGGGGCATGGATGCCGGAGGCTTCGAACAGGTCAGTCATGGAACGGCAGAGATAGGCGTTCGTTCGAAGAACTGCACGAACTTCCAGCGGCCCGAACGGAGGAACCATGTCCGAATCCCAACCGAACCAGGGTCCGACGGGCGGCGTCACGCCCCACCTGACCATTCCCTCGCGCGGCGGTCAGGCAGCCATCGAGTTCTACGGCCGGGCCTTCGGCGCCGAGGAGATCATGCGGATGCCCGCCGAGGACGGCGAGCGGCTGATGCACGCCCACCTCAAGATCAACGGCGCCAGCCTGATGCTGGCCGACGAATTCCCTGAATGGACGGGCGAGGCCGACATCACGCCCAAGGGCGTCACCCTGCATCTTCAGGTCGATGACCCCGACGAATGGTGGAACCGCGCCCTGGTGGCGGGCGCCATCCCGGTCATGCCGCTGGAGGACCAGTTCTGGGGCGACCGCTACGGTCAGGTCCGCGACCCCTTCGGCCACACCTGGTCCATTGGCGGCCCCAAGAAGGGATAAGATCATGTCCGACCCCGCCTATCCGCCGCTCAGCCCCTATCTGATGGTCAAGCGCGGGCCAGAGGCCCTGGACTGGTATGTCCGCGCCTTCGGGGCCGAGGCGGTCGAGCGTTACGACATGGAGGACGGGCGGCTGGGCCACGCCACCCTCAGCCTCAACGGCGGCTCTCTGATGCTGTCGGACGAGTTCCCGGAACTGGCCGAGATCACCGGCACGGCCTCGCCCGAGACCTTGGGCGGCACGACCAGTTCAGTGAACCTGTCGGTTGACGACGTGGACCGCTGGTTCGACCGCGCCATCCAGGCCGGGGCGACGGCTCTGCGATCGCCTGCCGACGAGTTTTACGGCCGCCACGGCAAGCTCCGCGACCCCTACGGCCACGTCTGGTCGATCATCGGGCCCGGCAAAGACACCTAGGGCGCTTCGCGATCCAGTCGCGCCTGAAGCCGTCCCCGAGCCCTTTCAGCATAGGCGCGGCAGGCTGAGGGATCGAGGAAGGGATTGGGCGTCGCCGCGGCTTCCAGGGCCGCAATCTTGACGTCGCCGCCCGAGTTGTCGGGATGGGCCGAAATCAGCAGGTCGCAGGGCAGCGACTCCACTCGATCGATCGAGGTCCGCAGCGCCGCCGTCACCTCCGGGTGCGCCCTGTAGGTGAAAGCCCCGCTGGCCACAGCGTTGAGGCTGGATGCGAACACCACATCCACGCAGGCGTCGCCTGCGCAGGACTTCCATGTCCAACTGACGCTGCCCGGCGTGTGGCCCGGCGTGAAGACCGCCGTCACGGCCGTATCCCCCAGACGCACGGCTTCGCCGTCACCGATGCCGCGCGCATTGAGAACCGGCGGATGTTTGGGAACGCTGGAGGCCTGCGGGTCATGGCCATCCGCTCGGCCCGTCCGTAGCGCCGCCGCGCCGATAGGGCTGGTGATCACCTCCGCCCCACTGTCGCGCGCCAGAGCAGCAAGACCGCCGGAGTGGTCGTAGTGCGCCTCGGTGTTCAGGATGTAGCGGACATCCTCCACCCGAAAACCCAGTTGGCGAATATTCGCCTCCGTCATCGCCACGGTCTGAGGCAGGGCGCCGTCGATCAGGATCAGACCGTCCCCCGTGTCGATCAGCACGAGACTGAGACCGCCGGTACCGACAAAGTAGGTCTTGCCGTACAGCTTCAACGGCGTTTGCGGCTTCACCCAGTCGGCGTTGCCGGGGATCGGCTGGGTCAGAGGATCGTCATGGACTGCGCCCCCGCTTACGGACATCAGGGCGAGAGCGGCGGCGAAGGGCAGGACGATCATCCCGCTATTCCACACGCCGCATCCCCGGACGCAAGCCGCGCCGAGCCGAACGGCGCAGCTATCCCCAGCCTCGTCTCCGGCGACTTAGGGCAGACGCCCCGTCAGCTTCCGTCCGCCGCGCACGATGGTCAGTTCCGAACCGCGCTGGGCCCGGCCGAGGGCGGCGACCGAGGTCGCCGGGCGGCCGTCCACCTGAATGATCAGGTCGTTGGGACGCAGGCCGATGCGGGCCGGGATACTGTTGCGCTGCAGGCCCGTCACCACCACGCCGCTAGTGAAGGGATCGCCGCCGAGGCGGTCGGCCAGCGCCGGGTTCAACGCCACGCCCTGCAGGCCGGCCAGCGCCCCCTGCCCAACGGTCGTGCCCTGCCCCGGATCGGCGTCGCCCGGCAGGGCCGAGACGCGGGCGTTGACCGTCTGGGTGCGCCCGTCGCGCAGGATGGTCACGGCCACGGTGTCATTGGGCGCGCGCGTGCCGACGCGGAAGTTCAAGCCGCCCTGATCGTTGATCTCGGCGCCGTCGATGGCGGTGATGACGTCGCCTTCCTCCAGACCCGCACGCGCGCCGGGTCCTTGCGGATAGACCTCGGTGATGATCAGACCCTGCGGGCGCGACAGGCCCAGGCTGCGGGCGATGTCGGCGCTGACGGTGTCGCCTTTCACGCCCAGCCACGGACGGACCACGGCCTTGGCCCCACCGACGGCGGAATCCACCACCCGCTTCACCATGGTCGCCGGCACGGCGAAGCCCACCCCGGTCGAGGAGCCGGTGCGCGAGAAGATGGCCGTGTTGATGCCGATCAGGTCGCCGTCCATGTCGACCAGCGCCCCGCCCGAGTTGCCTGGGTTGATCGCCGCGTCGGTCTGGATGAAGGAGCCGGAATCGCTGATCCCGGTCTCGGTCCGGTTCAAGGCCGAGATGATGCCCGTCGTCACCGTCTGGCCGACGCCGAAGGGGTTGCCGATGGCCAGAACCAGATCCCCGACCTGCTGTTCTTCCTGATCGTCGATACGCAGGATCGGCAGGCTGCCTTCGACGCCCTCCAGTTGCAGCACGGCGATATCAGAGCGCGAGTCGGCCAGCAGCACCCTGGCCGCATATTCGCGTCGGTCATTCAGGGTGACGCGGATCTGCTGCATGTTCTCGATGACGTGGTTGTTGGTCACCACCACCCCGTCGGACCGCACGATCACACCTGAACCGATGGAGCCGGTCACACGCGACTGCGGGCCGCCGCCGAACATCTCGAAGAAGGGATCACGGACCTGCTGGACGCCGCGCGCCGAAATATTGACCACAGCGGGCGCCGCCTCGCGCACCACGGGGGCGAAGCTGGACTTCATGGCGCCGGCGTCGCGCGGAGCCTGACGCGGCTGCTCGGCGAAGACCCCTTCCTGGGCCTTGGACGGTTGCGGCTGGCCGCATGCGGACAGCATCAGGGCGGCGGCCAAGGCCAGTCTCGATGTCTTCATGTCGTCCCGGTCTCATTCGGAAAGCTGGTTTTACAGAGCATTGCGCAATGGTTTTGGGACGGCATCAAGGCCAACGGCCAAGCCTGACGCCCCTCGCGATCAAACGACCGTGACCTCGTCCCGTTCCGCCCGCCGCGCCGTGATCCAGCCGATCAGCGCGGCCAGGGCCAGAACAACGGCGGCCAGATAAAAGGCGAGGCCGGGATTGGGCGCCCACATCCCCTGCTCGACCGACTGCGAATAGACCCAACCGAAGAAGAGCGGCGAGGCCACCCCCGCGATGGAGGCGACGCTCATGTTTGCGCCTTGAAGTTGCCCCTGCTCGCTCTCGCCCACCCGCCGCGTCATCAAGGATTGCAGCGTCGGCATGGCCAGACCCCAAAGGGCGTTGGGCAGCATGGCGATGATGAAGGCGACGCCCGTCGGCGCCCACCCCATCAAGGCGATGCCGATCGTGCCGCCGCACAGGCCGAACACCATGGTGGCGCGGTCGCCCAGCTTCTTCGAGACCGGCCCGACAAGAACGCCCTGGACGATCATGTCCAGCACCCCGACCAGGGCCAACAGCATCCCCACCTGCCACGGCCCCCAGTCGTATCTCAGGCCGGCATAGAGGACGAAGACCGCCGAAAAGACGTGGTGGGCGAAGTAGAGCAGGAAGTTCACAACCGCGAGGCCGGTCAGTTCGGCATGGCGACGCAGCAGCATCATGGCCCCGACCGGATTGGCCCGGCCCCAGCTGAACGCCATCCGCTTCTCGGGCGCCAGGCTCTCGGGCAGGATGAACAGGCCATAGAGGAAGGCCACGCCCGACAGGCCGCCCGCCACCCAGAAGGGCACCCGCGGCCCGAACTCGCCCAGAAAGCCGCCCAGCACCGGCCCCAGCACGAAGCCGCCCGAGAAGGCCGCGCCGATCAGGCCATAGGCCCGGGCCCGCTTCTCCGGCTCGGTAATGTCGGCCATGTAGGCGTAGATGGTCGTGAAGCTGGACGAGGTGACGCCCGCAATCAGCCGTCCCGCCGCCAGCCACCACAGGTTCGGCGCCAGCGCCATCAGCACATAGTCCGCCGCCAGCCCGGCGCAGCTGATCAGGATGACCGGCCGCCGCCCATACTGGTCCGACAACGAACCGATGACCGGCGAGGCCAGGAACTGCATTCCCGCCCACAGGGCGATGAAGAGGCCGTTCAGCAGCCCGGCCTGGGCGTTCGAGCCAACGAACTCCTCGATCAGATGCGGCAGCACGGGGATGACGATCCCCATGGCCACGATGTCGAGCACCGCAGTCACGAGGATGAAGGCGATCGCCGCGCGGCGGACCTTGGGATGATGCAGGGACATGGAACGCCGATCTATTGGAACGCTCTTTTAGCGACGACGTCTCGCCCCGCCCATCCCCGATACTCGGATCAGCGCGTCGTCACCGGCAGCGTGTCTTCCGCCCGGCCGTCGCCGCGCGGCGCGTCGATGCCGAGCAGACGCGCCAGGAAGGGCTGGACGTCGACGCTGTCCAGATCCTGCAGACGTCGCCCCTGCACCACGCCCGGTCCGTGGGCGATGAAGATAGCCGCCATATCCGGCGAGGCGTTGTCATAGCCGTGCGCCCCGCCCGGCTTGGTCACCGGCCGCGCCCTGGTCGTGAAGGTCCAGCCCGGCTCGGAGGCGCAGACGATGGCCGAGACGCGGGGATTGGAGCCCAGGACGAACCTGGCCGGAATCTCGCTCTTTTTCCAGCAGTCCAGATGCGGACGCGAGCCCAGCAAGGCCGCCTCCACCTCGGCCTCGCGGCCGGGCGCTGGGTTCAGGAAGGTGACGGCGCCGGAATAGACGATCTGGATCGCCGCCGGGTCGATAAGGTCGTCGATCCAGGTCACGCGCTCGGGCGAGGTCGCGGCCATGCCATGGTCGGACACCACCACCAGAACCGTGCGCTCATAGAGGCCCCTCGCCTTCAGCCCCTCGACCAGACGGCCGATGGAGGCGTCGACCGAACGGATGGCCTCGGCGGTTTCGGGCGCGTCGGGGCCGTTGTGGTGGCCCTGGGTGTCGACAATGTCGAAATAGAGGGTGGTCAGTTGGGGCCGCTGATCCGACGGCAGGTCCATCCATTGCAGCACACGATCCACGCGCGCGTCGCCGGGCATGCCCTGATCGAAGTTGGTCCAGTAGGACGGCCGCACGCCGCGAATGTCGGCTTCCGACCCAGGCCAGAACATGGTGGCGGTCCTGACGCCCGCCTTCTCGGCCGAGACCCAGATCGGCTCACCCTGATCCCACCAGCGGCGGTCGGTCACGGCCTGCTTGTTGCCCAGGCTGAACCGACCCAGTTCAACGTCGACCATGTTGTTGCCGACGATGCCGTGGTGATCGGGGTGCAGACCCGTCACCAACGTATAATGGTTGGGGAAGGTCACGCTGGGGAAGGAGGGCCGCATCGGACCCGTCGCCCCCTCGCCCGCCAGTTGCGACAGGTTGGGCGTGATGCCCCGACCCAGGTAGTCGGCACGGAACCCGTCAATGGAGACCAGCATGACCAGCGGCGGCTCGGCCGGCGCCTGAGGCTCGGGGGCGACGACGGGCGTGGTGGCGCAGGCTGTCAGCAGCAGGGCCAGACACAGGCCCGCGACGCGAGAGAACATGGAAACTCCGAAGCGACTTCGGGGAGATTGCCTAAGCTTAATCTGCGACAGCAAGAAGACGGCTTGTCGGCTTATCCCCATCGCGCCAAGCTCTGCCACATGACCGCGGTGATCGAAACGACTGGCCTGACCAAGACCTATGGCGCGGTGCGCGCCCTGGACGGGCTGAGCCTGAGCATTCCGCGCGGCGGAGTCTACGGGGTGCTGGGCCCCAACGGCGCCGGCAAGTCCACCTTGTTCCGCATCCTGCTGGGCCTGATCCGGCCGACCGCGGGCGAGGTCCGGGTGCTGGGCCAGCACGCGGGCGATCCCGCCGTCATGCGCCGCATCGGCTCCATGATCGAGACGCCACGCTTTCCGCCCTACATGACCGCGCGTCAGGTGCTGAAATGGCTGGCCCTCGCCCACGGCATGGGCAAGGAGGCCGCCATCGACGCCTGGCTGGACCGCGTCGGCCTGACCGAAGCCGCCAACCGCAAGGTGCGCGGCTTCTCGGTCGGCATGTTGCAGCGCCTTGGCGTCGCCGCCGCCTTGATGACCCGGCCCGACCTCGTCATCCTCGATGAGCCGACCAGCGGCATGGACCCGCCCGGCATCCAGGAGATGCGCGCCCTGATCCGCAGCCTGGCCGACGACGACGGCGTGACCATCATCCTGGCCAGCCACCAGTTGCTCGAGGTTCAACGCGTCTGCGACCGCGTGGCCATCTTCAATCGCGGGACCCTGGCCGCCGAGGGCAAGGTCAGCGACCTGACCGCCGCGGGCGAGCGCCTGCGCCTGTCGGCCACGCCGCTAGCCAAGATCATGAGCGTGCTGGGGGACAGGGCCACACTGGACGGCGACGCCGTCCTGGCCGCCATCCCCCGCGCCGAGGGCCCTGCCCTGCTGCGCGCCCTGATCGAACAGGGCGTGGACATCGACGAGGCCCGCTGGGTCGGCGCCGATCTTGAGAGCGTCTTCATGGCCGAGACCGGCCCGGCGCGCACCGATGCCCACGTCCGGGAGGCCCTTCATGCTGGCTGACGCCGTCCGTTCCGAATCCTGGCGCCTGCTCAAGAACCGCACGGTCCTGTCCTGGAGCCTGATCTTTGTGCCGCTGGTGTGGCTGGCTGTCCTGGTCGGCGGCGCCGTCATCGACGCCAAGGTCGACCGCATGGCGGACCAATTGCCGGTGCAACTGGCCTCCGCCCGCAGCGCCCTTGATCTGGGCGAGACCCTGCTTTCCGCTGCTGGCCAACTGGCCAACCCTGCCCTGCTGGCCTTCCTCCTGATCGGCGCGGCGACCGTCTTCTCCAGCGACTATCGCTGGGAGACCTGGCGTCTGATTACGGCGCGCAACAGCCGCCCCAACCTGATCGTGGGCAAGGTCGGCGCGGTTAAGCTGATGACCCTGGCGGGTTTGGGCCTGTTCCTGGCGGCCGCCCTGATCGGCGCCGCGATCAAGGGCGTCGTCCTCGACCAGGATCTGGTGTTCCGCTTCGGCGGCGACGAAGTCCGAACCTTCGGTCTGCTCTTCCTGCTGGCCTTTGTGCGTGTCGTCCAGTTCATGCTGCTCAGCCTGCTGACAGCCATCGTCACGCGCTCTCAGATGGCGGCCCTGTTCGTGCCTCTGGTCGTCGGCGTCGTGCAGGCCTTCCTGGTCACGGTCACCCCAATCCTGGGGTGGAGCGCGTTCGAATGGCAGACCCTGCTGCTGTTTCCGGGCGCCGCCTATGAGGCGCTAAAAGCCGCGATCCTGGGCAGGGTGCCTATGGAGGTTCTGCAAGACGGCGTCGTCCTGCGGGCCGTCGCCAGCCTGGCGCTGTGGTCCCTGGTCCCGTTCGGCCTGGCCCTGTGGTGGTTCAGCCGTCAGGATCTGTCGAAGGAGTAGCGGCTACAGCCGCTTCTCCATCCAGACGTCAGCGCGGGCATAGGGGGTCGGCTGCGGCGGCAAATCCACGAAGCCGAAGCGGGCATAGAGCCCCAGCGCCGCCCCCAGCGTCGAGCTGGTCTCAAGATAAAGGCGATGCGCGCCCGCAACCCGCGCCGCTGCCTCGCAGGCCTCCAGCAGCCGCAGCGCCAGACCCCCGCCCCGCGCCTCGGGCCGCACCGTCATCTTGGTGACCTCAAAGCCGCCGTCCGACATGGCGATCAGACCGCAGCAGCCGACCGGCGTCCCGTCCCGCTCTGCGAAGAAGATATGGCCGCCGTTCGACAGGATCTGCCCCTCGGGATCGTCCAGCGTCAGGTGATCCTTCGCCTCCAAAGCGAACCCGCCTTCGGCCAGCCATCCCGTATTGAGCGCCTTCCAGGCGGCGCGCTGGGCGGACGTGTAGGCGACGATGCGGTCTTCAGGCTTACTCATGGCCGCTCTATCGCCCCCTGCGCCGCAGCGAACAATGAAAAAGGCGGCTGGATCGCTCCAGCCGCCTTTTCATGTCTTCAGGTTGAAGAAGCCGATCAGGCTTCGTCGCCCTCAATGGCGAAGACCGGACCAGAGTCCTTGCCCTTGGCTTCAACGTCGCGATCGACGAACTCGATCACGGCCATCGCGGCGTTATCGCCGTGACGGAAGCCAGCCTTCATGATGCGGATGTAACCACCCGAACGTTCGGCGTAGCGCGGGCCGATCGTTTCGAACAGCTTGCCGACCTGCGGCACGTCGCGAACGGCGCTGATGGCCTGACGACGAGCGTGCAGGTCGCCCTTCTTGGCGAGCGTGACCAGCTTCTCAACGAAGGGACGCAGTTCCTTCGCCTTGGGCAGGGTGGTCGTGATTTGCTCGTGCTTGATCAGCGAGGCGGCCATGTTGGCGAACATGGCTTGGCGGTGGCTGACCGTACGGCCGAGCTTGCGGTAAGCGGCGCCGTGGCGCATCGGGGTCTCTCCTACTCAACCCTGGTTTCCGGCCTAATCAAAGGGGCGGGACCTGGGGCCTTTTCATTCTAACCGCCCCATCCGCGCCGACTGGCGCTGGGCGGAGGGTTGATGATCAGATCTGGTCGTCGAACTTTTTGGCCAGATCTTCGATGTTTTCGGGCGGCCAGTTCGGCACGTCCATGCCGAGCGACAGGCCCATCGTCGCGAGAACTTCCTTGATCTCGTTCAGCGACTTGCGGCCGAAGTTCGGGGTGCGAAGCATTTCGCCCTCGGTCTTCTGGATCAGGTCGCCGATGTAGACGATGTTGTCGTTCTTCAGGCAGTTCGCCGAACGGACCGACAGCTCCAGTTCGTCGACCTTCTTGAGCAGGGCCGGGTTGAAGGGCAGGTCGGGCTTGCCGTCCGTAGCCTCAACAGCCTTGGTCGGCTCGTCGAAGGTGATGAAGATCTGCAGCTGGTCTTGCAGGATGCGGGCGGCGTAGGCCACCGCGTCAACCGGCGAGACGGCGCCGTTGGTTTCAACTTCCAGGATCAGCTTGTCGTAATCCATCGACTGGCCCTGACGGGTCGGCTCGACGCGATAGGCGACGCGCTTGACCGGCGAGTACAGGGCGTCGACGGCGATCAGGCCGATCGGCGCATCTTCCGGACGGTTCAGTTCGGCGGCGACATAGCCCTTGCCGTTCTGGACAGTCAGTTCCATGCGGACCGAAGCACCGTCGTCCAGCGTGCAGATGACGTGGTCGGGGTTCAGAACCTCGATGTCCGCCGGCGCTTCGATCTGGCCCGCCGTGACGACGCCGGGCCCCGTGGCGCGCAGGGTCATGCGCTTGGGGCCTTCGGCGTGCATGCGCAGCGCCAGTTGCTTGATGTTCAGGACGATGTCGACCACGTCTTCCCGGACGCCTTCCAGCGACGAGAACTCGTGAACCACGCCGTCGATCTGGATGGCCGTGACAGCCGCGCCTTGCAGCGAGGACAGCAGAACGCGACGGAGCGCGTTGCCGAGCGTCACACCGAAACCGCGCTCGAGGGGCTCAGCGACCAGACGCGCCTTGCGCAGCGGGTCGGAACCGCCTTCCACTTGCGGCTTCTCGGGACGGATCAGCTCTTGCCAGTTTCTTTCGATCATAGAGTCCCTCGAACGGGTTTCGTCGGCTCCGGCCTTGTCGACGAGGCCATGGTGGAGCCGACGGAGATTGGGGGTGCCTGGAACGCTGTCGCGATTAAACGCGGCGGCGCTTGGGCGGACGGCAACCGTTGTGCGGCATCGGCGTGACGTCGCGGATGGTCGTGATCGTCAGACCAACGGCTTGCAGAGCGCGAAGCGCCGACTCACGGCCGGAACCCGGACCCGAGACGTTGACTTCCAGTGTCTTCACGCCGTGCTCTTGAGCCTTCTTGCCTGCGTCTTCAGCAGCCATCTGGGCGGCGTACGGGGTCGACTTGCGCGAACCCTTGAAGCCCATGTGACCGGCCGACGACCAGGAAATCGCGTTCCCCTGGGCGTCCGTGATCGTGATCATGGTGTTGTTGAAAGAAGCGTTCACGTGAGCCACGCCCGACGTGATGTTCTTACGTTCGCGACGCTTAATGCGACCCGGTTCCTTAGCCATCGGTCAGCTCTCTCTTACTTCTTCTTGCCGGCGATCGGCTTGGCCGGGCCCTTGCGGGTGCGGGCGTTGGTGTGCGTGCGCTGACCGCGGACCGGCAGGCCCTTACGGTGACGCAGGCCGCGGTAGCAGGCCAGGTCCATCAGACGCTTGATGTTCATCGAGGTTTCGCGGCGCAGGTCGCCCTCGACCGTGTGATCCTTGTCGATCGTTTCACGGATCTGCAGGATCTCGGCATCGGTCAGCGAGTTGACGCGGCGAGCGGGCTCAATGCCGACCTTCGCGGTGATTTCCTTGGCGGCGTGCGCGCCGATGCCATGGATGTACTGAAGCGCGATTTCGACGCGCTTGTTGGTCGGAATGTTGACGCCAGCGATACGGGCCACGAGAATCTCCAGATACGCTTAAACAGACGCGGAAACCGCTCCGGTCAACAGACCTGGAACGTGTGCGCCCTTCGCGGAAGCCGCCCTTATACAGGGGATTCGAGTGGCGTCAACGGGCGCGCCGTTCCCGCGGCGCCTCACGGCATGAACTCCACACCCACAGTGATCTCGCGTCCTTCAACAGGGCGACCGTCGCGCGTGGGAGGACGAAAGCGGAAATAGCCGGACGCCGCAAGAGCCGCCTCACCGAAACCCCGGCCCGACGGCGCTTCGTCCACAACCCGGCAATCCTCAAGCCGGGTGTCCAGCCGAATGCGGCAGGCGATCCGCGCGCTGCCGTTCAGGCGCTGGCGGAAGGCTTCGCGCGGGTGCAAACGCCGGAGCTGGTCTTTGGTCGGTCCCAGGATCAGGCGCGGCGGGCCGTCCCCAGCCCCCGGTCCCGATCCCGCGCCCGCGCCGCTGCCGGATCCGGTCCCTATTCCGCCGAGGCCCTGCCCCGGCGTTGCGCCAGCCTCAGGGGCCACGCCGATGACCAGAGGCGCTTCGGGCGCGGCTTTAGGCGGCGCCGTCAACTCGGGCGGGCGCTCAGGCTTTCTGGCTGGCAGGTGCGTGCGCGACGGCGCCGCAGGCGCCCCGCCGCCCGCGACAGGCGCGGGCTTGGACGGCGGCGGTGCTGGCAAGGGCGGAATTGGCGACGGCCGGACGAGCTCTACCTCGACCGGCCGCGACAAGGGTGTAGGGGGCGTGATGGGGCGTAGATGCCCCAGCACCATGAACAGAGCCAAATGGAGCAGCCCGACACCAGCCGCCACGCCCGCCGTGGCGAGCCTGGCATTTCGAGGCGACGATCGACTGCTCATCTGCGTCCCTTGAAGCGGATACCCTGACGCCTAACGCCCGACCTCCGCTTCAGATCAGGACTCAGGCCAGGGCGCCGTCGATGGCGGCGGCGACTGTGGCGATGTCGCCCATGCCGTCGATCTCGGTCAGCTTGCCCTGGACTTCATAGTAGGGAAGCAGCGGGGCGGTCTGAGCATTGTAGACGGCCAAACGATCCTTGAAGGTCTCGGGATTGTCGTCCGGACGGCCCTGCTCGGCGAAGCGCTTGCCGATGCGGGCGGTCAGGGCCTCATCGTCGACCTTGAGGCGGACGACCCGGTCGATCTTGGCGCCGCGCTTGGCCAGCATGGCGTCCAGGGCTTCGGCCTGGGCGACGTTGCGTGGGAAGCCGTCGAAGATGGCGCCGCCGGCGGCCTCGGCCTCCGGCAGACGGTCCTCGATCAGGGCGATGACGATCTCGTCGGTGACGAGGTCGCCGCGCGCCAGCACGTCCTTGACCTTCAGGCCCAGTTCCGAGCCGGAAGCGATCGCAGCGCGCAGCATGTCGCCGGTCGAGAGCTGGATCATGCCCCGCTGTTCGACCAGACGCTTGGCCTGCGTGCCCTTGCCGGCCGCAGGCGGCCCGAACAGGATCAGATTCATTTTACGGGCTCCCCTACCCGACTATCAGCGGCGGGCGGGGGCGGAACCGCCCCGGCCGCCACGACCACGCAGCTTGGCCTTCTTGATCAGGCCTTCGTACTGGTGCGCCAGCAGTTGGGACTGGATCTGGGCCACGGTGTCCATCGTCACCGAAACGACGATCAGGATCGACGTGCCGCCGAAGTAGAGGCTGTTGCCCATGCTGCTGACCAGGAACTCGGGCAACAGGCAGACGGCGGTGATGTAGGCGGCGCCGATCACCGTCAGACGCGTCAGCACATAGTCCAGATACTCGGCCGTGCGCTTGCCCGGACGGATGCCCGGCAGGAAGCCGCCGTACTTGCGCAGGTTCTCGGCCGTGTCCTCGGGGTTGAAGGTGATCGAGGTGTAGAAGAAGCAGAAGAAGACGATCAGGACCGCGTACAGGATCATGAACACGGGCTGGCCGTGAGTCAGCTGCGCCGTCACCAGCGGCAGCCAGCTCATCCACTCGGGCAGGTTGGCCTGGGCGGTGAAGGTGGCGACCGTCGTCGGCAGCATCAGCAGCGACGAGGCGAAGATGGCCGGGATGACGCCGGCGGTGTTGACCTTCAGCGGCAGGAACGAGCGTTCGCCGCCCGTCATGCGGTTACCTTCCTGGCGCTTCGGATACTGGATCAGAAGGCGGCGCTGGGCGCGCTCCATGAAGACGATGAAGACGATCACGGCCACCGCCATGATGGCGATGAACATCAGGGCGAAGACCGACATCTGGCCTTGCTGAGCCAGGCCCAACAGACGCGCCACAGTGGACGGCAGTACCGCCACGATGCCCGCGAAGATGATCAGCGAGATGCCGTTGCCGACGCCGCGCGCCGTCACCTGCTCGCCCAGCCACATCAGGAACATCGTGCCGCCGGTCAGGGTGGTGACCGTCGAGATGATGAAGAAGACGCCCGGTTGGTCGATCAGACCGGCCTGGGCGTTCAGGCCTGCAGCGATGCCGAAGGACTGGGCCAGCGCCAGGAAGACCGTCAGGTAACGGGTGTACTGGTTCAGTTGCTTGCGGCCGCTTTCGCCGCCTTCCTTCTTCAGCTTCTCCCAGGGCGGATAGACCGCGCCCATCAGCTGCACGATGATCGAGGCCGAGATGTACGGCATCACGTTCAACGCGAAGACGGCCATACGCTCGACCGCGCCGCCCGAGAACATGTTGAACATGTCCAGGATGCCGCGCTGGCCATCAGGGTTCTGGAAGAAGGCCAGGAAGGCCTCGGAATTAATGCCCGGAATCGGAACATAGGTGCCGATCCGATAGACCAGCAGCGCGCCCAGCGTGAACAGCAGGCGTTTGTGCAGCTCGGTCGCTTTCGCGAACGAGCCCATGTTCATATTGGCGGCGAGTTGTTCAGCGGCCGAAGCCATCAGGCGGTCCCCACGACTATGCCCGTCGTCAGATAGGCGGAAAGCGGCTCCCTTGCGAGAGCCGCTTTCGGAAAATCGTCATCCCGGTGCGGATGATCCCGACGAACGCCGCGTCAGCAGCGCTCGCACGGGATGACGATATCGATTTTAGGCCTTGGCCGCGGCGCGCTTGGCGCGGGCCGAGATCTTGTTGGCGTCACCCAGCGGAGCCTTGGGAGCCGGAGCCTTGCCCTTGGCGGCGTTGCGCTTCTCGACGCGAGCAGCAGCCTTGGCTTCAGCGGCGATGCGCTGTTGCTCGACCGAACCGCCAGCAGCTTCGATGGCCTTGATGGCGCCGGCCGAGGCCGACCACACGACCAGGTTCAGCTTGGCCTTCAGTTCGCCTTCGCCCAGAACGCGCACGCCGTCCTTGACGCGACGGATCACGCCGGCGGCCACCAGGGCGGCGCCGTTGATTTCAGCCTTGGCGTCCAGCTTGCCGGCGTCGATCGCCTCTTGCACGCGCCACAGGTTCACTTCGGCCAGCTTCAGCGCGTTCGGGTTGTTGAAGCCGCGCTTCGGCATACGCATGTAGAGCGGCATCTGGCCGCCTTCGAAGCCGCCGATGGCGACGCCCGAACGCGACTTCTGACCCTTGACGCCGCGACCGGCGGTCTTGCCCTTGCCCGAACCCGGGCCGCGGCCGACGCGCATGCGCTTCTTATGGGCGCCTTCGTTGTCGCGAATTTCGTTCAGTTTCATATGCCTGATCCTTTCGGGTTCTAGCGCCAGGCCGCAAAGACGACTCTGACTCGGCGTTGGAAAAATTGAAGGGCCGCTTCTAAGCGGCCCGTCGCAGCATCGCAAGATGCTTCTTCAAAGAGAAACGCCCTCCCCCGGCATCGGGAGAGGGCGCATCGTCTTATTTTTCGACCACTTCGACCATGTGGGCGACCTTGGCGATCATCCCACGGACCGAGGGGGTGTCTTCCAGCGTCGACTCACGGCCGATGCGGTTCAGACCCAGGCCCGACAGAGTGGCGCGCTGATCCGACTTGCGGCGGATCGGGCTGGCCGTCTGGCGAACCGTGACGGTGGCTTTTTCGTTCTTGGCCATGTCTATCAGCCCTCGACAGCTTCGGGCGCCGAAGCGCCGTCGTTGCGGCGGCCCATCAGGTCAGCGACCTTCTTGCCACGCTTAGCAGCAACCTGACGCGGCGACGATTGAACCTTCAGAGCTTCGAAGGTCGCGCGGATCATGTTGTACGGGTTCGACGAACCGGTCGACTTGCCGACGACGTCCTGGACGCCGAGGGTTTCGAGGACCGCACGCATCGGACCGCCAGCGATGACGCCCGTGCCGGGAGGGGCAGCGCGCATCATGATCTTGCCGGCGCCCCAACGGCCGTTGCCGTCGTGGTGCAGGGTGCGGTTCTCACGAAGAGGCACGCGGATCATGGTCTTCTTGGCTTCTTCAGTCGCCTTGCGGATGGCTTCCGGCACTTCACGCGCCTTGCCATGACCGAAGCCGACCCGGCCCTTGCCGTCGCCCACAACCATCAGGGCTGCGAACGAGAAACGACGACCGCCCTTAACAGTGGCGGCGACGCGGTTGATGTGCACCAGCTTTTCGACGATGTCCGAATCCGGGCCGTCGACAACGGGAGCGTTACGGTCGCGGCGGTCGCGGTTCTGACCACCTTGTCCGCGTTGGGGTTCACGAGCCATGCTTCTCGATCCCTTAGAAGTTCAGGCCGGCTTCACGCGCGGCCTCCGCCAGCGCCTTGACGCGGCCGTGATAGATGTAGCCACCGCGGTCGAAGACGACGTCCTTGACGCCCTTCTCGATGGCGCGTTCGGCGATCAGCTTGCCAATGGCGGCTGCAGCGGCGACGTTCGAACCACGCGAACCCTTGCCGCCTTCCAGCGACGAGGCGGCGGCCACCGTGACGCCCTGGGCGTCGTCGATGATCTGAACCGAGATGTTCTTGTCCGAACGGTAGACCGACAGACGCAGACGACCGTTGGCGACAGCCTTGAGGCGACGACGGTTGCGTTCGGCGCGGCGCTTGGCTTGTTGTTGCAGAGAAAGAGCCATGACTTACTTCTTCTTGCCTTCCTTGCGCCGGACGGTTTCGCCCTGATAGCGCACGCCCTTGCCCTTGTAGGGTTCCGGCGGACGCAGCTTGCGAATGACGGCGGCGATTTCACCGACGGCCTGCTTGTCGTTGCCCGAGATCTTGATCTCGGTCTGCTTCGGCACGACGAAGGTGATGCCGGCCGGCGGCGCGATGTCGACTTCATGCGAGAAGCCGAGTTGCAGCGACAGCGACTGGCCCTTCAGCGCAGCGCGGTAACCCACGCCGACCAGTTCCAGCGTCTTGTCGAAGCCGTCGGTCACGCCGGTCACCATGTTGGAGACCAGGGTGCGCGACAGACCCCACATCGCGCGAGCGCGAGCGGTGTCCGAACGCGGGGTCAGCGACAGTTCGTCGCCTTCCTGCTTGACTTCGATTTCTTCGGCGACGGTCCACGAGCGTTCGCCCTTCGGACCCTTCACGGTGACGTCCTGGCCGTTGAGCGTGACAGTCACGCCCTTCGGCACAGCGATGGTTTTCTTGCCAATACGGGACATATCAGTAGACCCTGCAGAGGACTTCGCCGCCGACGTTAGCGTCGCGAGCGGAGGCGTCGGACATGACGCCCTTCGAAGTCGAAAGGATCGAGATGCCGAGGCCGTTCTTGATCGGCTTCAGATCGTTGATGGCCGAGTAAACGCGGCGGCCAGGCTTCGACACGCGAGCGATCTCAGCGATCACCGGCTGGCCGTCGAAGTACTTCAGCTCGATCTCGAACTGCGGGAACTCGCCGGGGTTTTGAACCAGCGAATAGCCGCGGATGTAACCTTCGTCCTGCAGCACGTCGAGGACGCGCTGGCGCAGACGGGAGGCCGGGGTCAGCACCTTGGAACGCTTGCGGGTCGCCGCGTTCTTGATGCGAGCGATCATGTCGCTCAGGGGATCGTTGATCATCATATCTGTTCGCTCCCCTTACCAGCTCGACTTCGTCAGGCCGGGGATTTGCCCCAGGTTGCCGAGTTCGCGCAGGGCGATACGGCTCATCTTGAGCTTGCGGTAGAAAGCCCGCGGACGGCCGGTGACTTCGCAGCGGTTGCGAATGCGCGACGGTGCGGAGTTACGCGGCAGCTCAGCCAGCTTCAGACGAGCGTCGAAACGCTCTTCCAGCGGCAGGCTCTCGTCGTTGGCGGTCGCCTTCAGGGCGGCCCGCTTTGCGGCATACTTCGCAACCAGAGCCTTGACGGCTTCGTTACGGTTTACGGCGCTTTTCTTAGCCATTGTTCTCTTCCCTTCCCGATCAGTTCTTGATGAACGGGAACTTGAACTCGGTGAGGAGAGCCTTGGCTTCCTCATCGGTCTTGGCCGTGGTGCAGACGACGATGTCCATGCCCCACATCTGGTCGATCTGGTCGTAGTTGATCTCGGGGAACACGATGTGTTCCTTCAGACCCGTGGCGTAGTTGCCACGACCGTCGAACGAAGTACCCTTCAGGCCGCGGAAATCCTTCACGCGCGGCAGCGCGATCGTGATGAACCGGTCCAGGAATTCGTACATCTGGGCGCCGCGCAGCGTGACCTTGCCGCCGATGACCATGCCTTCACGCAGCTTGAAGCCGGCGATGGAGTTACGAGCCTTGGTCGGCACAGCCTTCTGGCCGGCGATGGCCGTCAGATCCTTGAGGGCCGTGTTGGCCTTCTTGGAGTCGGCGACAGCTTCACCGATACCCATGTTCAGGACGATCTTGTCCAGCTTGGGGATCTGCATCTCGTTGGTGTAGCCGAACTGTTCCTTCAGGGCGGCGCGGATGCGCTCCTGATATTCGGTCTTGAGACGCGGCGTGTACTTGGTGTCAGCCATTAGATGACGTCTCCCGTGGTCTTGGCGAAGCGAACCTTGGCGTCGCCTTCGACCTTGAAGCCGACGCGGGTCGCCTTGCCGTTGGCGTCGGCGATCGCGACGTTCGACAGGTGAAGCGAGGCTTCCTTGTGCTTGATGCCGCCTTGCGGGTCAGCCTGGGTCGGGCGCGTGTGGCGCTGAACCATGTTGACACCTTGCACGACGACGCGGTTTTCGGTCGGCAGAACCTTCAGCACCTGGCCGGTGCGTCCCTTGTCCTTGCCGGTCAGGACGACGACCTTGTCGCCCTTTTTGATCTTGGCGGCCATATTACAGGACCTCCGGAGCCAGCGAGATGATCTTCATATGGTTCTTGGCGCGCAGTTCGCGAGGAACCGGGCCAAAGATCCGCGTGCCGACCGGCTCGTTTTGCTTGTTGACGATGACGGCGGCCGACTTGTCAAAACGAATGACCGAGCCGTCCTTGCGCTGGATGTCCTTGGCGGTGCGCACGACGATGGCGCGAACGACGTCGCCCTTCTTCACGCGGCCGCGAGGAATAGCTTCCTTCACCGAGGCGACAATGGTGTCGCCCACCGAGGCGTAGCGGCGCTTGGAGCCGCCCAACACCTTGATGCACATGACCCGGCGAGCGCCCGAGTTATCGGCGACCTCCAGGTTAGTTTGCATCTGGATCATAGGATCCGATCCTTTTCTTTAGGAAGCCGAGGCGGGGGAAACGACTTCCCAACGCTTCAGCTTGGACTTGGGGGCGCACTCGACGATGCGTGCGACGTCGCCGACTTTGAGGGCGTTGCCCTCATCGTGAGCGTGGTACTTTTTGGACAGGCGGACGATCTTCTTCAGGACCGGGTGCAGCAGAGTGCGCTCGACCTTCACGACGACCGTCTTGTCGCCCTTGTCGGACACGACCACGCCTTCAAGAATACGTTTGGGCATAGGTGTTTCCTTAAACCGCTGCGCGCTTCTCACGCAGAAGCGTGGAGATGCGAGCGATGTCCTTGCGCACTTCCGAGACCCGGTGGGTCTTTTCCATCTGGCCGGTGGCGGCCTGGAAGCGCAGGTTGAACTGTTCCTTCTTGAGCTTCAGCAGCTCGTCGGCCAGTTGGTCGGGGGTTTGAGCCCGCAGATCAGCGATCTTGGTCATTACGCGGCTTGCTCCATAACGATGCCGGCGTCCAGGCGGGTGACCACCTTGGTGCGGACCGGCAGCTTGGCGGCGCCGAGGCGCAGAGCTTCGCGAGCCACATCGTCCGGCACGCCGTCGATTTCGAACAGGATACGGCCCGGGTGGCAGCGTGCGGCCCAATGGTCCACGGCGCCCTTGCCCTTACCCATCCGGACTTCAGCCGGCTTGCCCGTGACGGGCAGATCCGGGAAGACCCGGATCCAGACGCGGCCCTGACGCTTCATCTGACGCGTGATCGCGCGGCGAGCCGCTTCGATCTGGCGAGCAGTGATACGCTCCGGTTCCACCGTCTTCAGGCCGTAGGAGCCGAAGTTCAGCGAGAAACCACCCTTGGCCGAGCCATGGATGCGGCCCTTGAAGGCCTTGCGGTACTTGGTCTTTTTCGGTTGCAACATGGCCTATCAGCCCTCACGACCACGGCGCGGACCGCGATCACCGCGGGGGCCGCCACGGCCTTCGTTGGACGACGGACCCGAGGCTTCCTGGGCCCAACGCTTGTCCTGAGCCATCGGGTCGTGCTCGAGCACTTCACCCTTAAAGACCCAGACCTTCACGCCGATGATGCCGTAGGTCGTCTTGGCTTCGTAGAAGCCATAGTCGATGTCGGCGCGCAGAGTGTGAAGCGGCACGCGACCTTCGCGGTACCATTCCATACGTGCGATTTCGGCGCCGCCCAGACGGCCCGAGACGTTGATGCGGACGCCCTTGGCGCCGAGGCGCATGGCGGACTGCATCGAACGCTTCATGGCGCGGCGGAAGGCGATACGGCGCTCCAGCTGCTGAGCGATGTTTTCAGCGATCAGCTGCGCGTCGGTTTCCGGCTTGCGGACTTCGACGATGTTCAGGTGAACTTCGCCTTCGGTGCGAGCCGAGATGTCCTTGCGGAGCTTCTCGATGTCAGCGCCCTTCTTGCCGATCACGACGCCCGGACGGGCGGCATAGATCGTCACGCGGCACTTCTTGTGCGGACGCTCGATGATGATGCGCGACACGCCGGCGGCGACCAGGCGTTCCTTGAGCCACGTGCGCAGCTTCAGGTCCTGGTGCAGCAGGCGGGCGTAGTCGGCGCCGCCGGCGAACCAGCGGCTGTCCCACGTGCGGTTCACGCCGAGGCGCAGACCGACCGGATTGATTTTCTGTCCCATCAGGCGGCCTCGCCGGCTTCACGGACCACGATCGTGATCTCGCTGAACGGTTTCAGGATGCGCGACGAGCGACCACGAGCGCGGCTCGCGAAACGCTTCATCACCAGGTTCTTGCCCACGAACGCTTCAGCGACAACCAGGTTGTCGATGTCGAGGTTGTGGTTGTTTTCGGCGTTCGAAACGGCCGAATACAGAACCTTGCGGACGTCGGTGGCGATACGCTTGCGGCTGAATTCCAGCTCGTTCAGCGCCTTCTGAACCGGCAGACCGCGGATCGAAGCGGCGACCAGGTTCAGCTTTTGAGGGCTGATGCGAACGTTGACCAGCTTGGCGCGAGCCTCGGTGGCGCCGACGCGGCGGGGGTTGTTGGACTTGGCCATCAGTTACTTCCTTTTGGCCTTCTTGTCCGCTGCGTGACCCGGGAAGTTCCGGGTCGGAGCGAACTCGCCAAACTTCATGCCGACCATGTCTTCGTTGACCATCACCGGCACGTGCTTCTGGCCGTTGTGGACGCCGAACGTCAGACCGACGAACTGGGGCAGGATGGTGGAGCGGCGCGACCAGGTCTTGATCACGTCCTTGCGGCCCGACGTTTGAACGGCGTCGGCCTTCTTGAGCAGATACCCGTCGACAAACGGGCCTTTCCAGGAGGAGCGGGCCATTCTTAGCGAGCCTTCTTCACGTGGCGAGTACGGATGATGTACTTATCCGTAGCCTTGTTCTTGCGGGTGCGGGTGCCCTTGGTGTCCTTACCCCACGGCGTAACCGGGGTACGACCACCAGAGGTCCGGCCTTCACCACCACCATGCGGGTGGTCGATCGGGTTCATGGAAACGCCGCGAACGTGCGGACGGAAGCCCATGTGACGAACGCGACCGGCCTTGCCGAGGTTCTGGTTCATGTGGTCGGGGTTCGACACGGCGCCAACGGTGGCCATGCACGAGTCCAGGACCATGCGCAGCTCGCCCGAGCCGAGACGGATCTGGGCGTAGCCCTGATCGCGACCGACCAGCTGAGCGTAGGCGCCGGCCGAACGGGCCAGCTGAGCGCCCTTGCCCGGCTTCATTTCGATGTTGTGGATGATCGTACCCACCGGCATCGAACGGAGCGGCATGGCGTTGCCCGGCTTCACGTCGGTCTTTTCACCCGCGATCACCGTGTCGCCAGCCTTAAGGCGTTGCGGCGCGATGATGTAGGTCTTCTCGCCGTCGGCGTAGGTCACCAGAGCGATGAAGGCCGTGCGGTTCGGGTCATATTCCAGACGCTCGACCGTACCGACCGCGTCGAACTTGCGACGCTTGAAGTCGATCTTGCGGTACAGGGTCTTCGCGCCGCCGCCGCGGAAGCGGACAGCGATACGACCACCTGCGCCACGACCGCCGGACTTCGTCAGGCCTTCGGTCAGCGACTTCTCGGGACGGCCCTTGTGGAGCTCGGACCGGTCGACCAGCACCAGGGCGCGGCGGCCCGGCGACGTCGGATTGTAATGCTTCAGAGCCATCTGATTAGAGCCCCGTCGTCACGTCGATCGACTGACCATCGGCCAGCGTCACGATTGCTTTTTTGATGTCCACGCGACGGCCCAGGATGCCCCGGAAGCGCTTGGTCTTGCCCTTTTGAACCAGGGTGTTGACCTTGAGGACGTTGACTTTGAACAGGCTTTCGACCGCAGCAGCGATCTCGTCCTTGGTCGCCGTGCCGGCGACGCGGAAGACAACCTTGTTCTGCTCCGACAGGATCGTGGCTTTTTCCGTGATGATCGGAGCCAGGATGGTGTCGTAGTGTTTGGCGGTGGGTTGAGCGGCGGCCATTATGCGGCTTCCTTCTCAGCGAAGCGCGCCTCGATCGCCTCGACGGCGGCCTTGGTCAGCACCAGTTTGTCGGCCCGCAGGATGTCATAGACGTTCAGGCCGGCGTTCGGCAGCACGTCAATGTGCGGGATGTTGCGAGCCGCCAGGCCGAAGTTGGTTTCAACTTCCGGACCAGCAATGATCAGAGCCTTGGTCCAACCGAGCTTGCCGAAGGTTTCGCGCAGCGAAGCCGTCTTGGCTTCCTTGACCGAAACGCTGTCGACGACGATCAGATCGCCGGCCTTGACCTTCGAGCTCAGCGCATGACGCAGAGCCAGGGCGCGGACCTTCTTGGGCAGCGAGTAGCCATGGTCGCGAACGACCGGGCCAAAGGCGCGCGAACCGCCGACGAACTGCGGTGCACGGCGCGAACCGTGACGAGCGCCGCCGGTGCCCTTCTGCTTGTACATCTTCTTGCCCGTACGAGAGTTCTCGTTGCGGGTTTGAACCTTGTGCGTGCCAGCGCGACGCTTGGCCAGCTGCCAGTTGACGTAACGGGCCAGCAGGTCGCCGCGGATGTCGGAGATGCCGAAGACGGCTTCCGACAGCTCAACGTCGCCAGCAGCCTTGCCGTCGAGTTTGATGACCGAGAGTTTCATTACGCTTCACCGCCTTCATTGGCTTCCACTGCCGGAGCAGCAGCAGCCGGAGCAGCAGCCGACTTCACAGCGCCCGGGAACGGGGCGTCAGCCGGACGAGCCTTCTTAACGGCGTCGCGAACCTTGACGTAGCTGCCGTCGTGACCCGGGACAGCGCCCTTGATCAGGATCAGGCCACGCTCGGCGTCCACGCGAACGATGGTCAGGTTCTGCTGGGTGACGACTTCCTGGCCGTAGTGGCCAGCCATCTTCTTGCCCTTGAAGGTCTTGCCCGGGTCTTGACGCTGACCGGTCGAACCGTGCGAACGGTGCGAGATCGACACGCCGTGCGTGGCGCGCAGACCGCCGAAGTTCCAGCGCTTCATGGCGCCGGCGAAGCCCTTACCGATGGTCTCGCCCTGGATGTCGACCTTTTGACCCGCCAGGAAGTGATCGGCCGACAGTTCGGCGCCCACGTCCAGCAGACCATCCGCGTCAACGCGGAACTCGGTCACATAGTGCTTAGGTTCAACCTCGGCCTTGGCGAAAACTTCGCGCTGAGCCTTGTTGGTGTTTTTTGCCTTCTTGGTTCCGGCACCCAGTTGCAGGGCGACGTAGCCGTCCCGCTCTTGAGTGCGCTGACCCACGACCTGACAGCCATCCAGCTGCAGAACCGTGACCGGGATGTGCGCGCCGTCTTCAGCGAAGACGCGCGTCATACCCAGTTTCTTGGCGATCACGCCCGTACGCATGTCGGATCCCGCCTCTTTCTTTCTTAAATCTTGATCTCGACGTCCACACCGGCCGACAGGTCGAGCTTCATGAGCGCGTCCACGGTTTGCGGGGTGGGGTCGATGATGTCGAGCACGCGTTTGTGCGTGCGGATTTCAAACTGCTCACGCGACTTCTTATCGACGTGCGGCGAGCGGTTCACGGTGAACTTTTCGATCAGGGTCGGCAGCGGGATCGGACCACGAACGGTCGCCCCGGTGCGCTTGGCGGTGTTGACGATTTCGCGCGTCGAAAAGTCGAGGACGCGATGATCGAAGGCCTTGAGCCTGATGCGGATGCTTTGATCCATATCGGTTGTTATTCCCAAGCGGTCGGAACCGCGTCCCTGTGAACCATTTCAAAGACCGAAGCCTCGGGCAGAGCCCCAAGGAACGCAAATCCGCAAAAACGATTGGCCCACGCAGCTAACCGCGAAGGCCATTGAAGTCCCAAGAATGCTGCAAAGAACAGTAACTTAGGTCGTCCCTGCGAACCGCGTCTGCACCCGAAGATGCACAGCCGGTCCAACAAGAAGGGGGCTTATGCCCTTCGATTCCTTTTTCGTCAAGCGCGGAAACCGTTGCGGCGCGGGGGTTTGCAAGCCATCGCCTCGCCGCCGCCGATCCGGTTCGCCGCACCTTTATACAGAGCCGGCCGACGAGGACATCGCCCCCACCCCTTAACCACTGAGGCAAAAGCAGGGCCACATGACCGCCCCGTTAAGGGTCTGCCGCAATCCCGCCCCAAGTGACGACGCAAACGTGCCGCAATGCGTCACACTTAGGCAACAACGGCCCTAAACCGCTGAATGATGACAAGTTCGTTACAGCAAAGGGCCGAAACGGGGCCTATCTCCGCATTGCCGCCACGGTGCGAACCTGGCGGCGCATAAAAAGGATAATCATAATGAAAACCGTCTTCCTCGCCTCGGTCGCCGCCGCCACCCTGATCGCCGCTCCGGCCTTCGCTCAAGACGCTGTCGGCTCGGCCGGTATCGCCTACGTCCACACGGACACCGAAGGCTTCAAGACCGACGGCGCGAACCTGGACGGCGTCGCCGCCTTCAAGGTCGCTCCGGAATGGACCGTCACCGTCAACGGCGCCGTCAACTACGCTGACAGCGACTTCGGCGACGACACCTCGGCCGCCGCCGCCGCTCACCTGACCAAGACCTTCGGCGCTGACCTGCGCGCCGGCGGCTTCGTGTCGGTGTCGGACATCGGCGACGACGAAGCCTTCACCGTCGGCGCTGAAGTCCAGAAGTACCTGGCCTCGGCGACCCTGACCGGCCTGGTCTCGTACACCGACGCCGACATGGGCGACGCCTGGACCGTCGGCGGCGACGCCGCCTACTACGTCAACCCGTCGTTCCGCCTGAACGCTGGCCTGTCGTACTCGAACGTCGACACCGACCTGGGCGACGTTGACGCCTGGGCCTACGGCGCCGGCGCCGAGTACCAGTTCGCCAACAGCCCGTTCAGCGTCCACGGCACGTACCAGCGCGTCTCGACCGAAGTCGCCAACGTCGACGTCGATGCTGACATCTTCATGATCGGCGCTCGCTACAACTTCGGCGGCACCCTGCAGTCGCTGGATCGCGCCGGCGCCAACCTGGGCCGCACCCTGGCTGGCCTGCCGACCGCCTTCGGCTTCTAAGCCCAAGACGCTCCAACCTCGGGTTGGAAATGAGAAGCCCCGGCGGAGCGATCCGCCGGGGCTTTTTCATTTCACGCGAAAGCCGCCGCAGACACGAAGAAGGCCCGGGGGGTTCCACGCTCCCGGGCCTTCTCTCATGACGGGTGAGGTCGGATCAGCGTCCGATGCGCACCTCGCCCGAACCCACGACGGAGCGCGACACCGGCCCGGTCACCTCGGCTACACGCACGTCGCCCGATCCAGCGATGGACGCTTCCAGGCTGCTGGCCACGCCTTCAAAGCGGACGTTGCCCGAGCCGGCGATCGACACTTCCAGCCTGGACGCGCGACCGGCCCGGATCGTCACGTCGCCCGAGCCTCCGATGGCGGCCTCCGCCGCGCCGTCCACACGTGCCACGACGATGTTGCCCGATCCGCCGATGCTGGCCTCCAGGTCACCGGTAGCCCCCGCCAGAATGGAACCTGAACCGCCGACCGCCGCTTCCAGTGAACGCGACGTGCCGGCGCGCACAGTTCCCGAGCCGCCCACCGCGATGTCCAGCCGCCCGTCGACATTGGCCACCGTCCAGTTGCCGCAACCGCCTGCGCCCAGATCCACAGACCGCGCGCCACGGCCGATCGAGCCATAGACTCCGCTGCCCGAGCTGACGTCGACGTCACGCGGCGTGCGCAGGACGACCAAGGGGGCGTCTTCCAGACGGATGCGGCCCTTGCCGGCCAGTTCAACGGTAGCGCCCTCGCCCGGCTGGCGCGCCTCAACCCGGCCGTTGTTGCACTCACGGATGCTGTCGTTGCTGAACTGCAGCATGCTGCGGCGACGCCCCAGACCGCCGTCGATGCGCACCTTGTCGCCCCGGCGTTCCACGGTCAGTTGCGGCAGGTCGGCCGAGCCCGGCGTGATTTCAACGGCGATGTCGGAGCGGTCCTCGGGAATGACGATCACTCGGGCGACCGCATTGCGGATCTCGGCCTCCTGAGCCGCGGCGGGCTGGGCGGCGGCGAACGCGGCCAGGACGGCGGCTGAGGCGGCGGCGTAAACGGCGATCTTCATGGCGGTGGCCCTCTCCTGATGTGATCTCAGGGTGGCCGCCGCCGCGCTTCAAGTCATTTTAAATCGAGGTCATGAAGTCGTTGTAAGAAACCACCCTCACGCCTTGAGGGCCCCCGCCCCATCGGTCGCACCGACTTCGGGTTCAAACTGGCGTTCGAAGTGCTCGATCTTGCTTTTCAGCGCCCCCGCGCGCTTCAGGCCGAGCGACGCCGCCCAGCGCAGCGCCAGTGCGCCCTGCCCCATCGTGTCGGTCAGGCGTGGCGCGGCGCCACGGCTGCGCAGCACGGCGTTGGTGTAGAGGGCGCCGTTGCGGAACCGCGACGGCCAGGTCTGGAAGTCCATCGACAGCGACACGCAGAACCGATCCAGGTTCTCGACTCGATGCGGCGCATACAGCGGCCAGGTCAGAGCCTGCCCCGGCTCCAGATCGATGATGCGCGCGTCGTCCTCGAACGCCAGGCTATAGGGTAGTTCCTCGGTCGTCTGACGCGAGACCACCTGCTCCATGTCGCGCTCGGCCAGATGCGCCTCGTCGCCCGGATAGACGAAGATCCGCTTGCGCCCGCGCAAATGGAACAGCACCACCCCGGCCGCGTCGAAATGATAGGGCACCCGCGCCTTGGGTGACGACAGGATCAGCTGCCCAGCGTTCTTCACGGCCTTCAAGCCCGGATAGGCGGCCTCGACCTGACGAAACTCGGCCATGGCGGCCGCCCACAGCTCGGGCCAACCCGTCTCGACCTGTCGCAGATTGACCCACAGACGCCCCTGCTGGATCGCATCAAGAAGTTGCGCCCCGTCCAGCCGCCCCCGCGCCCCCGTGCGCAGCGAGACCTGCCCCTCGTCGTCGTAGTCGTACAGGTTGATGTCGAACAGCTCTGCCGGATACCGATCAAGCAACGCCGCCAGCTCTGCATCCTCAGCGAATCCTTGGGCGATCAGGCTATGCGGGTGAACCCCCGCCTCCGCGATCGGACCGGGATATCGGGTACGACGCTCAGACATGGACACATCCTTCATCACGACGCCGCTGTCGCACGGTTGGCGGCCTTGGACAGGGCCGCGCGCGCGGCCAGCGCCGCCCCTTTCAGCCGACCTGCGGCATCCGTCTCGCACGCCTCGATGACGTTCCAGCGCCGACGGACGCTGTCGGTCAGACGCTGGCCTCCGGCCAGGTTCAGCACCGACGCTCCCGCCCCGCCCAGGGTCGCTGCCAGGCCGGGCTTCAGAATGACCGCCTCAGCCACGGGCTGAACCGTGTCGCAGAAGTATCGTTTGTAGGTTTCGCCGCCGAAGCCATAGTCGAAGTCGCGATAGCCCAACTCGGAGCCCAGCCGGATCGTCTCCATGCTCAGCATGATGCCCGGCGAGCAGCGCGCCAGGGCGGGGACATAAACCGGGAACCAGAAATGGAAACGCTGGCCAGCGTGCAGGGAGTATTCCATGGCGGCGACCTGGCCGCCCGCCCGTAGCACCGCCAGCGAGGCTCCGAAGTCCGCCTGCTCGTACGCCATCAGGGCGTGAAGCAACTCGCGCGTCCATCCGCAGGCGAAGACGTCGTGTCGCCCGGTCCGACGATACTGTTCACGCTTGCGGTCGATCAGTTCATCCAGAAGCGCATGGTCGCGCAGGCCGATCTGCACCTCGACCGGCCCGAACTCCGTCGCCATGCTGCGACGGGCCCGCTCCTTGTCCTTGAAGTACTTCCCGAAGGCCTGCCGGCGCGCGGCGTACCAGGCGTCATAGCCCCCCTCGGCGGGGATGGTGGTGCGAAAGCTCTCGCTGGTCGAGGTTCCAGCCGCATCGCCCACCCAGCCGTTGACGCTGAACCGGGCAGCGCCCAACAGGCGCGCCACCTCGGCCAATGTCGGACGGCCTGCCTTGGGGCCGATCACGCCGTGATAGTCGTTCATCGGCGCGGCGATCGGCAGGATTGCCCCCCCCCGCTTCTGATGCGGGAAGTAGCCGACAACCGCCCCGTCCCGATGGAAGACGGCCGCGGCGCAGTCCGGGCTGACGCGCGCCGCGATCTGCGAGAACTCGACCCGGAAATACGGACTGGCCAGGTCGGCGTCTGCGGCGGCCCAGGCGTTCCACAGCGCGCACTCCTCGGGCGTCAGGCTTTCAAGGCTGCGAATCTCGATGGTCAGGTCGCCGGACATGTCTTCCCCTCTAAGCCATGGCCGTTAGCAAAACCTGTTCCAGATCAAACGTGCCGCCGTGGGCCGCCCCCGCCCCACGGCCAGACGGCCCGGATTGCTCGGAGCCCGCATCATTGTTTGGCGACCTGCCGCCCTTCGGGCTGCTTGAGATTGAAAG
>NZ_JBIVYK010000003.1:0-681123 GCF_044772165.1 Brevundimonas sp. NPDC090276
CAAGCAGTTCTTTTTAAAGAACTTTTCGAACACTCCCGAAACCCGAAGGCCCCGGCGGAGGCGGCTATCTAAGGAAAGCCGATCTCCAAGTCAACAAGGCTTTTCAACCTTTTCTGCAAAGCTGAAAACCGAAGCCCTCAGTCTGCAGACCCCGCCCGGCCCGTTTCCGAACCCCGCGGCCCGCCCGTTTCCGAGCGAGCGGCGGATATACGGACCCAACCCCGACTCCACAAGCCATGAATGACACTTTCACGAACTATCTCAACGAACACGAATCGTTCAGCGTCTCGGCCGAGCAGGCTATCCGGCCGCTATATAGGTGCGCAGGCTCTCGGCTTCCCGAGTGGCCTCGGCGATTTGACATTTGACGACGTCTCCGATCGAGACGACCCCGGCCAGCCGGCGGTCGCTTAGCACCGGCAGATGGCGCACCCGGCGATCGGTCATGCGCCCCATCAACACCGCCACAGTCTCTTGGGGTTCGGCGAAGATCACATCCGCCGTCATGTAATCGGACGCCGGTCGCGACAGCGCCCCTGCCCCATCGCGAGAAATCGCCTGGACGATGTCCCGCTCGGACAGAACCCCGACCACGTCGTCGCCCCGGCAGACGATCAGGGCGCCGACCCGCTTGCGGTCCAGTTCGGCACAGGCTTCGCTCAGTGAGGAGTCGGGCGACAGGGTGAAGACCGCCTCTCCCTTGCCCTTGAGAATTTCAGCGACCAGCATGGCGGCTCCTTCCCGTTTCAAAATGGGAGACGACCGCGGACCGGCCGCTACGCCGGTGAGGATCGCTCAGACGCGCGCGCGACGCAAATCCGATCCCGACCCAAACCAACGGCCCAAGGGCCCGATCGCCAGAATGCCGAACAGGAAGCCGAAAGCGTGGGCCTCCCAGGCTATGCGTGCGCCCTCGGCGCCCGGCGCGAAACCCACCAGGCCGATCAGCAGATTGACCAGCATCCAGACCGCCGACGCCTTCAGCACGGCAGGATGGAACAGAGGCAACACTCGCCCATGACCGCCCAGAAGCCGGGTCGCCGCCCCGATCAGGCCGAACACGGCCCCCGAGGCGCCGACCAGGGGAGCCATGCTCCCGGGATGGCACAGGGCGTAGCCCAGGGCGGCGACCACGCCGCTGACGATATAGAGAGCGATGAAGGCCAGGGGCGCGAAGCCACGCGACAGCAGCCGCGCCACCGGCGCGCCAAAGGCCAGGGCGGCGACCGCGTTCATCGTCACATGAGCCCAGCCGCCATGCAGCAGCATGGAGGTGAACAGACCGCCCCACTGGCCGTGCGCCAGATCACCGGCCCTGAACGCCATCGAAAGCCCCTGATCCGGCAGCCGTTCCTGAAAGAAGAACAGCACCGGCATAGAGGCCGCAATCAGAACCGGCAGGAAGGGCGCGTTCAGGATCTTCTCGCGCGGCGCGCCGGTCGGTTCATTCACTGGATGCTGCATGACCCCTTAGATGGACAATCGAGACGTTAACCTCAACCCGTCCCGAAAACCGGCATTTCGATCTGGCACGACCGTTGCTGAGTGACCTTCAGAGACACTGCGGAGCCACTAATGCCGTCCCAAAGACTGACACTGCCGGTAGCAAGCCTGACGATCAGCCTGATCGTCGGTGCGGGCGCGGCTGCGGCCCAATCGTCGGGTTCGGCCGGTGCCGCCCAGTTCCAGGCCGGCTACGGCGGCTCGCGCTACACCACCGCCCAGAACGCCACGGGATCAACCCGCGACGAGAACGGCAACCGCCTCATCGTCAACGGCATCATCCAGGCCGGGGCCAGCAGCTATTCGAACAGCAGCGGCGGCGCTTCATCCGGCTATGCCGGCGCGGGCGGCAACGGCGGGACCGCCATCAGCGGCGCCACGGCCATCGGCAACAATCTCAACGTGGTGGTGCAGGGCAACCGCAACACCGTGATCGTCAACTCCAACCAGACCAACACCGGCGACATCAAGGCCGGCTCGGCGCTGAACGGATCGCTGGTCTTCCCATGAGCATGAACCCCTCCATCCGCATCCGCACGGGCGTCGCCATCGCCGCAGTCGCCGCCCTGCTGGCCGGTTGCGCCAGCACCAGCGCCGGTCCTTCGGGCCAGTACGCCAAGCCGATCGGCAACGCCCCGGTGACGTCGAACCCGACGCCCTATTCGACCGCGCTCTATTGCCTGGCCGACTATGCGCGTCGCTACAACCTGCCCTCGCCGCGCATGGCCGTGGGCCGAATCAGCGACTACACGGGCACGGTCTCGGCTGACGGCGGCCGCCAGATCACCCAAGGCGCCTCGCTGATGGCCAACACGGCCCTGGCCAAGGCCGGCGCGCGGATCGTCGAACGCTACGACACCTCGGTGTCCGAGTTGGAGTTGCGCTACGCCAACAACAAGCTGATCGGCGACGACCAGCCCAACGGCGCGCCCCAGGACGCCGCCTACCGCCGCATCCTGGCCGGTCAGGTGCCGGGCTCGGACTTCTACGTCGTCGGCGGCATCACCGAGGTGAACTACAACATCCGCTCGGGCGGCTTCGACATCGCCGGCGGCGAAGTCCAGCAGAACGGCGGCTCGGGTATGCTGACCGGCAAGGTCTTCGTGATGAATGTCGCGATCGACCTGCGCCTGGTCCAGACCACCACGCTCGAGGTCGTCGACGTCGTCTCCTATCAGAAGCAGATCGTCGGGCGTGAAATCTCCGCGGGCGTGTTCGACTTCCTGAACGGCAACGTCTTCGACATCTCAGCCGGAACCAGCGGCATGGAGCCGGTCCAACTGGCCGTGCGCGCCCTGGTGGAACGCGCCACCGTCGAATTCATGGCCAACCTGTACGGCGCCCCCGGCCCGGAAGTTTGCCTGAACCCTGCCAATGACCCCCTGGCCGACAGCCCTGTCGGCCCGACCGGCGGCTATTATCCCGCCTATGCCAATACGGACACGAACAATGGCCAAACTCGCGCAGATCCGGCTCGCTGGCACGATCGCCGTGACAGCGCTGTGCGCGGCAGCCGCTAATGCGGCTGTCGCCCAGGACGGCCCGATCGTCCTGAACAATCAGTTGCAACTGGGCGACGTCGTGGCCGGCCAGACGCTGAACGTCGTCGACGTCAGCGCCACCGGCTATGTCTTCACCTCCAACGCCGCCCTCGGCAACTCGGCGGTCGGCGGGACCGAAGGCGAGGCGATGAACGTCCGCTCGAACCAGATCGCGCGCGGCGACACCACCGCCACGACGGCCATGACCCTGCGCGGAACCACCAATGGTCCCGTGATCGGCATCATTCAGGCGCGCGGCAACAATCTTACGGCCACGACGAACGACGCCAGCACCTCCGTGACCGCCACCCAGGAGGTCAGCGGCGACACCTTTGCCCGCAGCAACATCACCAACGCCGACGCCCGGCTGGTGGGCGGGGCCTATGTCGCTGTCGGGGCCGTCGGCAACAATGTCGGCCTGAGCGGGACCAATGCCTCCACCACCGGCGTGATCGATCAAACGGCGTCGGGCGAAGTCCGCGCGCACAACATGGCGACCACCCAGTACATCCCAGCGGCCGCCCTCTTCACCGGCGAGGCCACGGCCAATGCAGTGCAGGTCGCCACCAACGGCGTGTCAAATCAGAACATGACGGTCCGCCAGCGCTCCAACGGCGCGATGGTCGAGGCCGCCGTGAACCCCAACGCCGGCAACGCCTGGGATCTGGCCGGGCGCGCCACCGCCACCGGCAACCTGGTCGGGCTCGGAAACGAAGGCGGCGGGGTGTCCGCGGCTGTCGATCAGGAAAACAGCGCCCGCATCCGCGGCGCGGCCCGTGTCTTCGCCTACGACTATGGCAAGGCCTATGTCTCTTCCCGGGCCGCCGCCAACGAGGTCTCGCTGGTGGGCGACGACTTCGCCGTCGGCATCGACAACGCCCAGCGCAACACCGGCCAGGTTGACAGCACCGCGACCTTCCAGGGAGCCAAGGGCTATGATGTCTATGTCGGCGCCGACGCCATCGGCAATGTCATCAACTGCGTTCAATGCCGGGGCGCCGCCAACAACGTCCAAACCAACAGCGGGAACATCAGCGCCAGCGCCAACACTGCGATCACCACCAGCAATCGCACGGTGATCAGCGGCTCCAACGCCGTGGGCAATGCGGCGACCTTCTACGTCTCGGGCAACGGCGGCCGCTGAGATTACCATTAGGTAACTTGAGATAGTCAAGCACGTTTGTCACCCTGACAAACGTGCGGACCTCTTCTGCACGCGAACAACGTGCAGGGCCGCAGTCAGTCCCGGGGGCCGCCTGATCGCACGCGCCGGAGACTACTGAATGCGATCCCCTCGCCGCCTGCTGCTTCTCGCCGCCTCCAGCCTCGCCCTACTGGGCGGAGCCGCCCTGCCCGCCGTGGCGCAGGACGCTCAACCTTCCAGCACCTGGGCCCAGGCCGCCAGCGACATTCCCGCCGACGCCAATGTCCGTTTCGGCGTCCTGCCGAACGGGATGCGCTACGCTATCATGAAGAACGCCACGCCGCCCGGGCAGGCCTCATTGCGGCTGCGGATCGCGGCCGGCTCGCTGATGGAGAACGACGACCAGCTGGGTCTGGCCCACTTCATGGAGCACATGGCCTTCAACGGCACGACCAACGTGCCCGAAAACGAGCTGCTGCGTATTCTGGAGCGCCTTGGCCTGGCCTTCGGCGCCGACACCAACGCCTTCACCAGCTTCGACCAGACCGCCTATACGCTGGAGCTGCCGCGCACCAACGACGAGACCGTCGACACCTCGCTGCGGATCATGCGCGAGCAGGTCTCCGAGGCCCTGATGAAGGCCGAAGACATCGACGCCGAGCGTGGAGTCATCGAGGGCGAGGAACGTCTGCGCAACACTCCGGCCCTCCGCTCGATCAAGGCCCAGCTCGCCTTGCTGGCTTCCGGCCAGCGCCTGTCGAACCGCCTGCCGATCGGCGACCTCAGCATCATCCGCTCGGCCCCGCGTGAACGCTTCGTCGAGTTCTACAACGCCTATTACCGGCCGGAACGCGCCACCATGATCGCGGTCGGCGACTTCGACGTCGACCAGATGGAAGCCAAGATCAAGGCCACCTTCTCGGACTGGGCCCCCAAGGCTGCCGACGGCCCGAATCCCGATCTGGGAACCGTCGCCCCGCGTTCGGCCGAGACCCGCATCCTGGTCGAGCCCGGCATCCAGTCCTCGATCCAGCTGAACTGGATTCGCAATCCCGATCTGGACCCGGACACCATCGCCGAGCGTCGCGAAGCCCTGGTCCAGAACCTGGGCCTGGCCGTCCTGAACCGCCGTCTGGGCGAGATCGCCCGTGCCGACAATCCGCCCTTCATCACCGCCAGCGCCAGCCAGGGCAGCCTGTTCGACACCGTCGACCTCGGCAGCGTCTCGGCCAACTTCAACCCTGGAGGACTGAAGCGCGCGCTGGAAACCATCGAGCAGGAACAGCGCCGCCTGGTCCAATTCGGCGTGACCCAGACCGAGCTGGACCGCGAGATCGCCAACACCCGCACGGCGCTGGAAAACGCCGTCCAGGCCGCCGCCACCCGCAGCACTCCCGCCTTGGCCAACGCCCTGCTGGGCGCTGCGAACGACGACAAGGTCTTCTCCTCGCCTGCCGAAAACCTCGTCCTGTTCGAAGCGGGCGTGAAGGACCTGAAGGCCGAGCAGGTGAACACCGCGGTCAAGACGGTGTTCGAGGGCTACGGTCCGCTGGCCCTCGTCATCACGCCTGAGGCGATCGAAGGCGGCGAGGCCGGCGTCACCGCCGCTCTGGAAGCCAGCCGCACCGTTCCGGTCACGGCCCGCGCCGAACAGGCCGAGTTGCAGTGGCCCTACGCGAACTTCGGCGCCGCCGCCGCGCCGAGCAGTCGCACCGAAATCGCCGCCGTCGGCGCTACGGTTGTCGCCTTCCCCAACGGCGTGCGCCTGATGGTCAAGCCAACCGACTTCAAGGACGAGCAGATCCTGATCTCGGTGCGCACGGGCATCGGTGAAGAAGGCCTGCCGACCGATCGCTTCACCTCGCAGATGCTGGCCCCGATGGTCTTCACCCAGGGCGGCCTCGGCAAGCTGACGGCCGATGAACTGAGCCGCGTCCTGACCGGCAAGATCTACAGCGCAGGGTTCGCCATCGACGGCGACGCCTATCAGCTGTCGGGCGCCACCCGCCCTGCCGATCTGCAACTGCAGATGCAGGTGCTGGCCGCCTATCTGACCGATCCGGGCCTGCGCGCGGCGCCGTTCGAGCAGATCAAGGCCTTCTTCCCCCAGATCCTGGCCCAGCAGCTTGCCACCCCCGGCGGCGCCTTCGGCATACAGGCGGCCGGCCTGCTGGCCAGCGGCGACAAGCGCGAAACGGTGCCGGCGGCTTCGGACATCGCCGCCTTCACGCTCGACGAGTTGAAGCAGGGCGTAACGCAAGGCATGGCGTCCGGGCCCATCGACATCGTCATGGTCGGCGACGTGTCGGTCGATGACGCCATCGCCGCCGTCGCCTCCACCTTCGCCGCCCTGCCGCAACGCGCGCCCGCCGCTCAGCCCCTCCCCGGTTCAGACCAGCGTCGCTTCCCGGCGCCAACGGCCCAGCCGGTGCGCCTGACCCACACGGGTCCGGCCGAACAGGCCCTGGCCTATGTCGCCTGGCCCACCACTGACGCGGTGGATGACCGTACCGAAGCCCGCAAGGTCGCCATCCTCGGCGAGGTCTTCAAGCTGCGGGTGCTGGAAGAAATCCGCGAGAAGCAGGCCCTGGCCTATTCACCGCGCGTCTCGTCCTCGGCGTCCGACGTATTCAAGGGCTACGGCTCCATCTCGGTCATGGCCGAAACGGCGGCCGACAAGATCCCGGCCTTCTACGCCGCCGTGGACGCCATCATCGCCTCCTTGCGTGATGCGCCCGTCACCGAGGACGAACTGAACCGCGCCCGCCTGCCGACGATCGAGTCCCTGCGTCGCAGCCAGGCCGGCAATGAATACTGGTTGGGCCAGTTGGCGGATGTCGCAGCCAAGCCAGCGAGCGTTGAACAGATCCAGACGCATATCAGCGACCTGGAATCCTTCACTCCCGCCGACATTCAGGCCGCTGCTCGCCAGTACCTGAAGCCCGACACGGCGTGGAAGGCCGAGGTCGTCTCGGACAAGGCGCCGGCCCAGTAGCCGAACATCACGGCAGACGAAAAAGGGGCCCCGATCCAGCAGATCGGGGCCCCAAGTCTTTTGGCCTAATCGACGGAGAGTCGATCACCGCAATCTAGTTCAGCCCGCCTGACGCCAGGCTGAACGCCCTATTCAGAAGACGCGTCCGCCGACGCCGCCGTCCAGCATGATGACCGCGCCCGAAGCCACGGCCCCGGCGCTCTCGACCATCTCCTCACGGTATTCGGTATAGGATTCCTCGCGGATCATGGTCAGCACCTTCACGCCCGCGCCATAGCGGCGCAGCAGCGAACGCTCGTTGCAGTCGCGCTCCTGCTTCTCGGGCCGGCATTCCAGCTGACCGCCGCGGCCGTACCATAGGGCCTCACGCTTGTTGCAGTTGATGGTTTCGCCCGGACCGCCAGCTTCGTCGGCGATAGTCCACTGCAGCTTGGTGCCGGCGATGCAGCGATACAGCTCGCCCTCATAGTCCGTCGCCACGTCCTTGCCGGGACGGACTTGCGAGGCCGGGTGCGGCACGGCGCGGTCGTCGATGCAGACGGCCTGGATGACCACCCGCTTCTCCATCCGGCGCGAGGCCGTATAGGGGACGCGGACCATCTCCATGCTCTTGCCCTCGACCGACAGGCCCTGGATCGTCGTGGGATAGGGCTGATCGACGTTGAAATAGGCGCCGCCGCCCCCGCCGACGATGACGGTCCCGCCGGCTCGCGAGCCGCCAAAGGCGCGAGCGCCGGCCACGTTGACGTTCACGTTGACGTTGACGTTTCCGCCGCCGCCCCAGCCATGAATGCCGTCACGCGGTGTGACTGGGGTGACCGGCGGGATGACGGGCGGCGTCACCGGCGGTGGAGGCAGTACGCAGCACGGCGTGACCGGAGGCGGCGGTGTCGGCGGCGGCTGACAGCCCGTATTGCAGCCCGCGGCGGCCGCATCTGCGAGCGCCATCACGCCGACAAAGCCGGCCGTGCCCGCCAGAATTTTCTTGATCCCCACCCGCATGGGCCCGGACTCCTGCATTGATCTGAAAGCCTCGCTGCAAGTCACGGGCCGGTTCGGGGACCTGAAAAAGCGCTGAAAACTTACATTTTCAGGACGGCTGACGGGAAAGGTCGCTGCACGCTGTGCCATCCTGGCGCATCACCGGTCAGCCGAGCAGCTTCAGATCCGCCAGATAGCGTTTCCAGTTCTGCACATAGTGCTGGGCCGAGATCCTAAGGGCCTCGATCTGCCCCTCCTCCAGTTCCCGCACCACCTTGCCCGGCTGGCCCATGACCAGGGAGTTGTCGGGAATGACCTTGCCCTCGGTGATCAGGGCGTTGGCGCCGATCAGGCAGTTCTTCCCGATCTTCGCCCCGTTCAGGACCACGGCCCCGATGCCGACCAGGCTGTTGTCGCCGATGGTGCAGCCATGCAGCATGGCCTTGTGCCCCACCGTCACGCCCTCGCCGATCGTCAGGGGCGAACCGACGTCCGTATGCAGGATGCTGCCGTCCTGAATATTGCTGTCGCGGCCGATCACGATGGGATCATTGTCGCCTCGCAAAACCGTGTTGAACCAGATGCTGGCGCCGGGATGCAGAATCACATTCCCTAGAACCGTTGCATTCGGCGCGATCCAGTATTCGCCCCCCGGCGGAAGCTGCGGCTTGCTGTCGCCTAGACTATAAACACTCATCCGAACACGCCCTATGTTTCAGAAAATGATGGCTTTAAGCCCTCATAAACTACGTTAGCATCATTCTGTTGATGCGATTCGAGGTCGCCATTTCGGCCCCGGATCCGAAGCCGGATCAAGCCCGGTCCGGTCAGATACTGGAGAATGCGCATGGCGTGTTCGCGACCGGTTCCGGGACGACGCCTCTGCTGCGGCGACGACCCTGCAGCCGATCCGGGCGGCCGCTGCATGGCTCCGGCCTTCTCCTCCCCCACCGACGACCAAGGCGTGTCCCTGCCGGGCGCGCCTTTTTTCATGCCCTGGAGGCGTTCATGACGAAGCGTTCGGCCATCAAGCATCAGGTCCGCGAAGGCGTGCTGGATTCGCGGGAGTTCCTGCAGGACGCCAAGGTGCGGCGATTGCCGCCCCGCAACGGCTGGTCGCCCTACTCCTCCAACGACGAACGCGACCAGGCCTACCTCAAGACGCTGAAGCCCAAGTCGGACGGTCAGGCCGAACTGATGGCCGCCGTGGACCACGCCAATCTGGTTCTGGCCCTGGGCCCGGCCGGCACCGGCAAGACCTATCTGGCCGTGGCCAAGGCGGTCGAGGCGCTGGAGGCTGGAAAGGTCGGCCGCATCGTCCTGAGCCGACCCGCCGTGGAGGCCGGGGAGTCCATCGGTTTCCTGCCCGGCGACATGGAGGACAAGCTGGCCCCCTATCTGCGCCCCCTGTACGATGCCCTGTCGGACCGGCTCAGCATGAAGCGGGTCAAGGCCCTGATGGCCGAGGGGCTGATCGAGATCGCCCCCATCGGCTACATGCGCGGCCGCACGCTGAACAACGCCTTCATCGTCGTGGATGAGGCGCAGAACTGCACCTATGTCCAGTTGAAGATGCTGCTGACCCGGCTGGGCTGGCACTCGACCATGGTGGTGACAGGCGACCCGCAGCAGTCGGACCTGCTGCCCGGCGTGTCGGGCCTGTCGGACATCGCCGAGCGGCTGGAGGCCGTGCCCGAGATCGCCGTGGTCCGTCTGGCTGAACGCGATATCGTGCGCCATCCTCTGGTCGCGAGCATGATCGGCGTCCTGTAAGCCCCCCTGTCAGGACGCGGATGCGGAAGAGGCCCGAAGAGCGATCTTCGGGCCTCTTTTTCGCTACATGACGTCGGCCAGGGCGGCCTTGGGCTCTTCCTTCTTCGGCGGCGTGACCACCCGCCCGCCCATCCGGTCGATCAGGGCGAAGACGAAGGGATTGAGCGAGATCGACAGCAGGGCCGCCGCCAGGATCAGGTCGTGGGTCTCGCGGCTCATGGCGCCCAGAGACACCGAGATCGCGGCCAGGATGAAGGAGAACTCGCCGATCTGGGCCAGGGCGGCGGCGACGGTCAGGCTGGTCGCCCGATCCAGCTTGAAGGCCGTGGTGATGGCCAGGGCCGCCAGCGACTTGCCGACGATGACGATGCCCAGCACGCCCAGGACGGCCAGGGGCTCGCGAACCAGGATGGTTGGATCGAACAGCATGCCGACCGAGACGAAGAACAGAACGGCGAAGGCGTCGCGCAGGGGCAGCGACCGCTCGGCCGCATTGTGCCCCAGCGGCGAGCTGTTCAGCACCAGCCCGGCCAGGAAGGCGCCCAGGGCGAAGGAGTGGAACAGGTAGTAGGCGACCCAGGCGATGCCCAGGGCGATGGCCAGCACGCCCAGGGTGAAGAGTTCGCGCGACTTGGTGTGGGCGATACGCACCAGCACCCAGGGCAGGACCTTGGCCCCGATCACCAGCATGACGCTGACGAAGCCGGCGACCTTGACCAGGGTCCAGCCGATGGACTTGGCCAGCTCGACGCCGCTCAACGTCTCGCCCGGCGCGATGATCAACAGGGGCATCATGACCAGGGCCACGACGATCACCAGATCCTCGACGATCAGCCAGCCCATGGCGATGCGGCCGGCGTTGCTCTTGAGCTGCTTGCGCTCTTCCAGAGCCCGCAGCAGCACCACGGTCGAGGCGACCGACAGTGAGAAGCCCAGCAGCAGGGCCTCGACGTCGCCGAGCCCCAGCAGGAAACGGCCCAGGATCCAGCCGAGCACGGTGGCGGCGCCGATCTGAACCAGAGCGCCGGGGATGGCGACCTTGCGCACCTTCATCAGGTCCGCCGCCGAGAAGTGCAGCCCGACCCCGAACATCAGCAGGATGACGCCGATCTCGGCCAACTGGGGCGCCAGTTCCGTGTCGGCGACGAAGCCGCCCGTGTAGGGGCCGACGACGACACCCGCCACCAGATAACCGACCAGAGGCGACAGCTTCAGCCGATTGGCCAACATGCCGAACACGAAGGCGAGGACAAAGCCTCCGACCAGGGTGATAATCAGGCTGTCGGCATGCGGCATCGGCGCTCCTGCGTCGGTGAAGGGTTTCCTTGGGGCTGGAAGCCTTAATCTGGGGGCGCGAGGCCGCCACGGCAAGGCTTTCATCTCCATTTTACCGGGATGAAACCGATTGGAAACAGTCAAAGTTGCGTGCGCGACGACGGGTCGCGGCGAAGGAAAGGCGTTGCTCTCTCCCGCGCCTTCATGGGGAGGGTGGCTGACGCGAAGCGGCAGACGGGTGGGAGCGCTTCGACAACTTGGCTCATCGCTCGTGTCGCCATGCCCGCCCCAGCCGGTCGCTGACGCGCCCCCCTCCCCACGAAGGAGAGGGAGAACAGCGGCGCCCGCCCCGCGAAATCGCGGGCGGTGAGAGGGCTGGGCGGGACGCCGGGCCTTCGCCCGGAGAGGATGGAGTTTGCCGTTTCGACGAAGACGCAGCGCCCCGCGCGAAGAGTTGTTCATAAGCTCGGGGCAGGCGCCGGTCTTATCGGCTACCCCCGGCGCCGATGACGGGCAGGCCGCACCGGCGTGCTGTCCTGGAACGGTCCGCGTAACCCCCGCGACCCTGACCGGGACCTCTCTTGCGGACAGGTCGAACGCCCCGTCGCTAGGCCCCATCGATGTCTTGACTGAAGTGGGGTCTACCGCCTTCGGGCTACTTGAGACCCCGAGATTAGCCCGCGTTCGCGCGCTGCCCCCTTCACTCCTGAACCCTCCGCCCGATCCGTCGCCGCCTTCCGCTGGGTGCTCCCTTGCCCGGCGCGCGCGATGGAGGGCGAACAGTCCGACAAGACCCCCGCTCTCTCCGCTCCCGCCGCCGCTTCGGTTCGCCGGCCGAGCGAGCCCTCCCTTGCGACGGGACGGGGGAAGGATGGGGCAGGTTGCGGGTGGGGCGATGGAGCGATGGCCACCGGCGATCCCGCTGATTTTCAGGGATTGGCGGGGCGGGTTGTGAAGGCCGGCCCCAAACCTCGCTCATCCCGGCCTTTGTCGGGATGAGCGGGTTTTAGGAGGGGAGCGGCCCCCTCATCCGGCCCTGACGGGCCACCTTCTCCCGCAAGGGGAGAAGGATTTTTAAAGCGTTAGGCCCGGACGGCGCGGCTGGCGTCGACGCCGAGGGCGGTCAGCGCCGTCGCCGCGATGTGGTCGGCGTCGAGGCCGGCCTGGGCGTACATGACCTCGGGCTTGTCCTGGTCCTGGAAAACGTCGGGCAGGGTCAGCGTGCGGATCTTCAGCCCTCCGTCCAGCGCGCCCTTCTCGGCCAGCAGTTGCAGGACGAAGGCGCCGAAGCCGCCCATGGCGCCCTCTTCCACCGTGATCAGGCATTCATGCTCGCGCGCCAGGCGCAGGATCAGGTCGGCGTCCAGCGGCTTGGCGAAGCGGGCGTCGGCGACCGTGGCCGAGACGCCGCGCGCGGCCAGCAGGTCGGCGGCTTTCAGCGATTCCTGCAGGCGGGTGCCCAGCGACAGGATGGCGACGGACGTGCCTTCGCGGACGATACGGCCCTTGCCGATCTCCAGCGGGGCGGCCAGTTCGGGAATTTCCACGCCGACGCCGTCGCCGCGCGGATAGCGGAAGGCGCTGGGGCGATCGTCGATGGCCAGGGAGGTGGAGATCATGGCGGCCAGCTCCGCCTCGTCGGCGGCGGCCATCAGCACCATGCCGGGCAGCGCCCCCATGAAGCCGATGTCGAAGCTGCCTGCGTGGGTCGCGCCGTCGGCGCCGACCAGACCGGCGCGGTCCATGGCGAAGCGCACCGGCAAGGACTGGATGGCCACGTCGTGGACGACCTGGTCATAGCCGCGCTGAAGGAAGGTCGAATAGATGGCGCAGACTGGCTTCATCCCGTCCGCGGCCAGACCGGCGGCGAAGGTGACGGCGTGCTGCTCGGCGATGCCGACGTCGAAGGTGCGATCGGGGAAGGCCTGACCGAACAGGTCCAGCCCGGTGCCCGTCGGCATGGCGGCTGTGATAGCCACGATGCTGGGGTCGTTGTGAGCGTGCTTGATCAGCTCGGTGCCGAAGACCTTGGTGTAGCTGGGGGCGTTGGAGACGGCCTTGGCCTGCTTGCCCGAGACGACGTCGAACTTGACCACGCCGTGATACTTGTCGGCGCTGTTCTCGGCCGGGGCGTAGCCCTTGCCCTTTTGCGTGACGACATGGACCAGCACCGGACGGTCGGTGATGGCGGCGGCGTTCTTCAGAATCGGGACCAGGTTCTCCATGTCGTGACCGTCGATCGGCCCGATGTAGTAGAAGCCCAGCTCCTCGAAGAAGGTACCGCCGACGATCATGCCGCGAGCATATTCCTCGGCCTTGCGCGCCGCGTCGCGGAAGGGGCGCGGCATATGGTCGACGAACTTCTTTCCGACCTTGCGGATGTTCTGATAGGCGCCGCCCGAGACCTGCTTGGCGAGATAGGCGCTCATGCCGCCGACGGGCGGGGCGATCGACATATCGTTGTCGTTCAGCACCACCATCAACTGGCCGTTGGTGGCCTCGGCGGCGTTGTTCATCGCCTCATAGGCCATGCCCGCCGACATGGAGCCGTCGCCGATGACGGCCACGACGCGGTTCTTCTCGCCCTTGGCGTCGCGGGCGGCGGCGAAGCCCAGCGCGGCCGAGATCGAGGTCGAGGCGTGGGCCGCGCCGAAGGGATCGTATTCGCTCTCGGCGCGCTTGGTGAAGCCCGACAGGCCGCCGCCCTGGCGCAGGGTGCGGATGCGGTCGCGGCGCCCGGTCAGGATCTTGTGCGGATAGCACTGATGGCCGACGTCCCAGATCAGGATGTCCTTGGGCGTCTCGAACACATGGTGCAGGGCCACAGTCAGCTCCACCACGCCCAGCGCCGAGCCCAGATGGCCGCCGGTGACGGAGACGGCGTCGATGGTCTCGGTCCGCACGTCGTCGGCCAACTGCTTCAGCCGCGCGATGTCGAACCCGCGCATGTCGGCGGGAACGGTGACAGTGTCGAGAACGGGGGTGTCGGGCATGGAGATCGGGGGCCTTTGACGCAGGACGTCATTCAGTAACCCGCGGGAGGCGGGCGCGTTTCCTATCAGGACCTGCGCTTGAGCACAAAGTCCACGCTGGCCTTGAGGATTTCTCCTTCGTGGCCGAACGGATCGAGGTGAGACCGGGCCTGATCAGCCAGGTGCGCGACCCTCTGTCGCGCCGCCTCGACGCCCAGCAGGGTGACGAAATTGGTCTTGCCGAGGGCGGCGTCCTTGCCGCCGGCGGCCTTGCCCATCTCCTCGGCCGAACCTTCGGCGTCCAGAACATCGTCGATGATCTGATAGGCCAGGCCGACGTCGTGGGCGAAGCTGGTCAGGGCGTGCCAGGCCGCGTCGTCGGCGCGAGAGATGATCAGCGGAATCTCGAAGGCGTAGGCGAACAGGGCGCCGGTCTTCAGGCGCTGCATGCGGGCGACGCCGCCGAGGTCGTCGCGGACGCCCAGCAGGTCGATCATCTGACCGCCGGCCATGCCGCGCGCGCCGGAGGCGAAGGACAGGCGCCGGGCCAGCTCGCAGCGCACGGCCGCGTCGTCGTGGGTGTCCTCGTCCAGGATGATGTCGAAGGCGGCGGTCTGCAGCGCGTCGCCGGCCAGGATGGCGGTGGCCTCGTCATAGGCGATGTGCAGGGTCGGACGTCCGCGGCGCACGTCGTCGTCGTCCATCGCCGGCAGGTCGTCATGCACCAGCGAATAGGCGTGGACGCATTCCAGAGCGCAGGCGGCGCGCAGTACGGCGCGCTCGTCGACCTCCAGCATCCGGCCCGCCTCGATGGCGAAGAAGGGGCGCAGGCGCTTGCCGGGGCCCAACGCGGCATAGCGCATGGCTTCGGTCAGGCGCGACTCGGGGCCGTCGGCGCGCGGCAGCAGCTCGTCGAGCGCGACGGTGACCAGATCGGCGATCTCGGCCACCCGGTCGATGACGGCCTGTTCCGGGGAATTGGCGGCGAGCATGGTCAAAACAGTCTCCCGCCCAGCGGCAGGTCGCGATCGACGCCGACCAGGACGACCTCGCCGTTTGCATCGGGGAAGCCGAGTGTCAGGACCTCGGACTTCACCGGCCCGATCTGGCGCGGCGGGAAGTTGACCACCGCGGCGACCTTGCGGTCCTGCAGGTCGTCCAGGGTGTAGTGATGGGTGATCTGGGCCGAGGACTTCTTGACGCCGATGGCGGGGCCGAAGTCGATGGTCAGCCTGTAGGCGGGCTTGCGCGCTTCGGGGAAGGGCTCGGCCTTGATGATCTGGCCGACGCGAACGTCGACCTTCACGAAGTCGTCGAAGCCGATCAACGGCGCGAGGTCGGTGTCCGACATCAGCCGAACTCGGCGGGTTCGACGCCCCTGGCCTGACCATCGGCGCCGACGACGATCTTCTCGACGCGCAGCTGGGCGGCTTTCAGGCGGGCCTCGCAGTGAGCCTTCAGGCGCGCGCCCTCTTCGTACAGGGCGATGGATTCTTCCAGCGGGGCCTGGCCCGACTCCAGTCGCGAGACGATGCCCTCCAGACGCGACAGGGCGTCCTCGAAGCTGAGATCGGCGGAAACGGCGGGGGAAGCGGGGGCGTCGGTCATGATGCGGGCAACCTAGAGACGCCCGCGCGGCGCATCAACGACGAAAGGCGTCAGCGCTTCTCGTAGCGACGTTGTGACCAGTATTTGAAGCCCTGGTTGTGGGCCAGACGCCAGCCGTGGGCCTTCAGGCGCTGGCCGACCATATGGTTGAAGTAGCCGTGGGCCAGGACCAGAACGTCCTGACCTTCGCCGGCGCGGGCGATCAGGATGCGGGCGGCCTGATCGGCGCGGACCTCGGCCTCGGCGCGGGTTTCCTGGCCCTCGTGGTGGTTGAAGACATGCCACCAGAAGCGCGAGATCACGCCCCAGTAGCGCGGCGACAGCTTGATCCACGACGGGAAGTGCGGCGGCGGCAGGGGCGCTTCGATGAACAGGGCGTCGACAAGGACCTCGCGGTCGCGGGCCACGGCGCGGGCCGTTTCCTGGGCGCGCAGACGCGACGAGGCGTAGATGGCGCCCGCGCCCTCGGCGGCGGCCAGCAGGGTCTGGGGCGGGGTCTGGCCGGCGCGCAGGCCGCCGACCTCGTAGCGGCCCCACCAGTCACGATATTCATCCGAGGTGATCAGACATTTGCGCGACAGGGCCGGCTCGCCATGGCGGGCGAGAATGATCGCGCCGACAGCCGGCGTCGCCTGGACGGCGCGGGGCGCCTCTGAAGGCGTCGATGCGGCGGATTCGGTGTGAGTCATGAGTGCGGGAGACGTCATAGCACGGGGAGCGGCCTGTGAAATCAAGGCTTTGGCGTCCCTCAATCCCCCCGATTGCGGTTGACGGGGCCAGCGTTTCGTCCGCCCCTTGGATGATGGTGGTAGCTCTCGCCGCGCGCCCCTGCAACCACCAAGCGATGACACCCTCGCGAGCGGGCTCTGCGGCCTCGACCGGCGCGGCTCCGGGCGCTATGGCCGAGGCCATGACCGAAGCCCTGATCCGCCCCGCCCGCCCTGAAGACGCCGCCGCCCTGGCCGTGCTGGGGCGACAGACGTTTGTGGACACCTTCGTCGAGGGCTTCGGCATCCCCTACCCCGCCGCCGACCTGGCCGGCTTCCTCGACAAGAGCTTCAGCGTCGAGACCCTCCAGACCAAGCTGGCCGAGCCCGGCGCCGCCTGGTGGGTGGCTGATCGCGACGGCGAGATCCTGGGCTTCGCCAACACAGGGCCCAACACCCTGCCCCATCCCGACGCCCGCCCCAGCCATGCCGAACTGCGCCGCCTCTACATCGGCCGCGACGCGCAGGGTCTGGGCCTGGGCACCAAGCTGCTCAAACTGGCGCTGGAATGGATGGAGACCCACACCGACGGCCCCCTATGGATCGGCGTCTGGAGCGGCAACGAAAAGGCGCAGAAGCTGTATGCCGCCTACGGCTTCGAGAAGGCCGGCGAGTACGACTACCCGGTCGGCGCCTGGAACGACCACGAGTTCATCTTGCGGCGCGGCTGATCGCGGCCCAGTCTGCTCCCATGCTCCTGCCCTTCTTCACCGCCCTGCGCGAAGCCCGTGTTCCGGTTTCGCTGAAGGAATGGCTCCATCTGATGGAGGCCATGGACAAGGACGTGGCCGGGCGGGACGTCGAGGCCTTTTATCACCTGTCGCGGGCGGTGCTGGTCAAGGACGAGAAGCACTATGACCGGTTCGATCAGGTGTTCGGCAAGGTGTTCAAGGGGCTGGAGACGGTCGGGGCGGGCGAGGACCTGACCACCGACATTCCCGAGGACTGGCTGCGGCTGCTGACCGAGAAGTTCCTGACCGACGAGGAGAAGGCTCAGATCGAGGCTCTCGGCGGCTTCGACAAGCTGATGGAGACGCTGAAGCAGCGTCTGGAAGAACAGAAGGGCCGGCACGAGGGCGGCAACCGCTGGATCGGCACCGGCGGCACCAGCCCCTTCGGCCACGGCGGCCATAATCCCGAGGGCGTCCGCATCGGCGGGCCGGGCAAACAGGGCCGCGCGGTCAAGGTCTGGGAAAAGCGCGAGTACAGGAACCTGGACGACACGGTCGAGCTGGGCACCCGCAACATCAAGGTCGCCCTGCGCCGCCTGCGCCGCTTCGCCCGCGAAGGCGCGGCCGAGGAACTGGATCTGGACGGCACCATCGACGGCACGGCGCGTCAGGGCTGGCTGGACATCCAGATGCGGCCCGAGCGGCGCAACACCATCAAGGTCCTGCTGTTCCTCGACATCGGCGGATCGATGGATGGCCATATCAAGCTGTGCGAGGAGCTGTTCTCGGCGGCCAGGACCGAGTTCAAGAACCTGGAGTTCTTCTACTTCCACAACTGCCTCTATGAAGGAGTGTGGAAGGACAACCGGCGGCGGCACAACGAGAAGATCCCGACCTGGGACGTGCTGAACAAATACCCCGGCGACTGGCGGGCCATCTTCGTCGGCGACGCCACCATGAGCCCGTATGAGATCACCATGCCGGGCGGCTCGGTCGAGCACTGGAACGAGGAGGCCGGGGCCGTCTGGCTGAAACGCGCGCGTCAGCAGTGGGACAAGTCTGTCTGGCTGAACCCCGTCACCGAGCGCTACTGGAGCTACACCCAGTCGGTCGGCCTGATCCGCGAGGTCATGGATCAGAGGATGTTCCCCCTGACGCTGGACGGGCTGGACAAGGCCATGCGGGCGCTGACGAGGTAGGGCTACCGTCGGCCCCGTTGCGGCGCTAGACCTTTTTGCACTCAATCCACCGCGCCGCGAGCTCGAAGAAGCTCACCATTCTTCCGTCCGAAGCGACGCGGGCGGGGCCGCCCCAAGTTTTGATGGCAATCGCGAGCTTGCAGAGCGCATCTGCCTCCTCATCACGCCCCGCCATAATTAGTGCGGCTACTTGGTTGGCCGATACCTGCCCAGCGGCCGGAGCCGTGAAGGCGATGAAATCGTCTAATGTTAGCGCCTCAACACGAGTGCGCAGCGATGTCAAAAAAATCTCTGCTGCTTCAATCATTTCTCCAAGATTACCGTCACGCTCAATAGAAGAGGTATACATGGGAATGACTAAGCAGTGAGGGCCCCGAGCGCGCAGCGACAATGGCGCTTCATCCAACCCATTAAAGCCCATAATTCGACTGATAAGGTCATCAATATAGAATGGCTTAAATGTTGCTGTGATTTCAGAGCGATTTCGTTCGGTCGATATTTGAGGATCAACATAGACAAACCATTCGCCAATTTGCTTGAACGATGTAGGCCTGATGTAACCCCAGCCTGCTGCTTTGGCTCTCGGCTTCCATGCCGCATCGAACGACTTCGCGAGTTCGCGACGCATACGCCTTTCGGCGCTACTCAATTTATCTGCGGTCCCGCCAGCCACCGTTAACTCCCAGCCTCAAGGCCCCACGGTAGCGCTTAAATATAACGCCAACAATCTTAGCCATTGCGGACATTCGCTATCGCCCCCTTCACAGTCAGTGACTGACACGGCCAGGCTAAAACGGACGTGAAAAGGCCGCCGCCCTGTGAGGGCGACGGCCTGATCGGCGCAAACGGGGGTCTTAGTGGCGATCGCCGCGCAGGGTGTCCTTGAGGCCGCCGACGGCGTTCTGGACCTTGCCGGCGACCTGATCGGCGCGGCCTTCGGCTTTCAGCTTTTCGTCGCCGGTCAGCTTGCCGGCGGCTTCCTTGATCTTGCCGCCGATGTTCTTGGCGGCGCCTTCGACACGGTCATGATCAGGCATGAGAACCCTCTGTACTGACGCCGTCGGACTGGCGGCGCTTGGACAGAAACAACCATTCGCGGTCGGTCAGGTTCCCTGGATTTTCGAACGCAGCCACTTGGCCACGGCCCAGGCGTGGGCTTCGTGGCGCAGGCGGGAGACGGCGTCCAGCGGATCCAGCCAGACCAGTTCGTGGTCGGCCTCGCACTGGGTCGAGGCGTCGAAACCAGTGACGCGTACGGTCCAGAAGCCGCCGGCGTTGTTGACCGGCGAGCCGTCAGTGCGGCGGAAATACTGGGCGGCTTCGGTCAGGCGATCTTCCGGCTCGACGATCAGGCCGGTCTCCTCGGCGAACTCGCGGACCAGGGCCTGTTGTTCGCTTTCCTCGCCGTCGACGGCGCCGCCGGGCAGATCGAAATAGCTGCCCTCCCCCCGGTCAACGCGCACGCAGGCCAGCTTGCCGTCCTGTTCGACCAGACCGAAGGTCGCGGCGCGGTGGATGTAGTCGAGGCCGGGTCGGGCCGTTCCAAACTGAAGTTTCATTGAGGCAGACTAACGCGCGCCGAAGCCGAAGCGAAAGGCCTAAAGATCGAAGACCAGTTGCGCCCGCACGCCGGGGTGATCGACGTCGAACTCGACCGCCGAACGCAGGCCCCCGGCCATGGCGGACACGATCTTGGCGCCCAGGCCGGTGCCCTTGGGCGCGCCGTCGCCGAGGCCAGGGCCGTCGTCCTCGACGGTCAGGATGGCCCGGCCCTCGGTCGCGGCTTCCAGGACGACGCGGATCTCGCCGCCCTCGCCCGGCTCATAGGCGTATTTGACGGCGTTGGTGACCAGTTCGGTGACGATGACGCCCAGCGATACCGCCTGATCCGTGGTGACCCGCATGGGCTCGGCGCGCAGGGTCAGACGGGGCGAACCGTCGCCCGGCCCGACCGACTTGCCCAGTTCATCGACCAGGCCGATCAGGTATTCATCCATAGCCACGGTGGCGAGGTCGGACGAGGTGTAGAGGCGGCGGTGGACGTGGGCCACGGCCTCGATCCGCACCTGGGCCTCGCGCAGGGCCGAGCGCGCGCCCTCGTCGGCCAGTTGGCGCAGTTGCAGGGAGATGAAGCTGGACACCAGTTGCAGGGAGTTGCCGACGCGGTGATTGACCTCGCGCAGCATGGCCTCGGCGCGGTCGCGCGCCAGACGGACCTCTTCCTGGGCCAGCTCGTTCTCGCGCTCCAGACGACGGCGCAGCAGGGCGTCCTCGATGGCCGAGCGCAGCAGGGCGGTGAAGTCCTCGGACACGTCCTTGATGACATAGTCGGCGGCGCCGGCGCGCAGGGCGGCCACGGCGATGCGTCCGTCCTGGGCCCCGGTGACATAGACCACCGGCGGCGGGCTCGGCAGGGCCAGGATGTCGGGCAGGACGTCCAGCCCCTCGCGACCGGGCATGTAGTGGTCCAGGGCGCAGACGTCGAACTCGCCCGCCTGCAGGGCGGCGTAGCCCGCGTCGGCGTCGGGGGCGCAGGTCACCTCATAGCCGTGGCGGCCCAGCTCTTTCTGGACCAGGCGCGACAGGCCGCGGTCGTCGTCGATGTAGAGCAGGCGGATGGGGGGGCTCAAATCTCGGGTGCCTGCATGACGGAGAGGAAGAGGCCCAGTTGCTGGATGGCGCCGGCGAAGGCTTCGTAGTCGACCGGCTTGGTGATGTAGACGTTGCAGCCCAGGTCGTAGCAGCGCTGGATTTCGATCTTGTCGTCGGTCGTGGTCAGGATGACGACGGGGGCGCGGCGCAGGCGCTCGTCCGACTTCACCTTCTCCAGAATATCGGTGCCCGACATGTCCGGCAGGTTAAGGTCCAGCAGGATCAGCAGTGGGCCGTGGGCCAGAACCTCGTCGCTGAACAGATAGTTCAGGGCCGCGTCGCCATGATCGAAATGAACAATGTCGTTGGCGATGTTGGCGCGGCGAATGTTCTTTTCGATGAGCTTGGCGTGGCCGTGGTCGTCTTCGACCATGACGATCTTCACGGAGTGGCTCATAGATTATCTCCTGCGTCCCCCGACACGATCAATCGTGTGGGGAATTTCAGATGGAATGTCGAGCCTTGTCCCAGCTCGGATTCCAGCTCCATCACTCCGCCCAGACGGCGCACATTGTTGCGCACGAAGGCCAGACCCAGGCCCTCCCCCGGCTGATCCTGCTTTCCGGCCCGGCGGAACAATTCGAAGATGCGTTCATGGTCGCGCGACGAGACGCCGCGCCCGTTGTCGGTGATGCGGTAGTGGACGCGTCCGTCGCCGGTCAGTTCCCCGTCGACCACGATGCGGACGGGACGGCCGGGCTGCTGATACTTGACCGCATTGTCCAGCAGGTTGCCGAAGATCTGCTCGATCGACAGGCGGTCGCTTTCCAGCCTCGGCAGGTCGCGCACGATGATCTCGCCGCCGCTCTCTGCAACCTGATGATGCAGGCTGTCGGCGATGGACTGGACCACGGTCGTCATCGGCAGGACCTCGGGCACCAGGGTCCGCCGCCCCTCGCGCGACAGCTTGAGAATGGCGTTGATCAGCCCGTCCATCTTCGCTGTCGAGGCGCGGATGAAGCCGACCGCCTCGGGCACGTCCTCGCGCACGGCGCGCAGGGCTTCAGGCTCGATGTCCTCGGGGTGGCGCTGGGCCAGGGTGGTCAGCTGGTGGTCGAAGACCTTGCCGACCTGCTCCAGTTCGGAGGTGTAGCCCATGACGTTGACCAGGGGCGCGCGCAGGTCGTGGCTGACGATATAGGCGAAGCGCTGGATTTCCTCATTGGCGCGGGTCAGGTCGGCGGTGCGGTCGCGGACCTGATTCTCCAGTCCGGCGTTGACGCGGTCCAGCTCCAGATGCGCGGCCTCGATCTCCTCGACATAACGGCGCACCAGCCAGACGCTGATGCCGGCCAGGATCAGGATCAGCACCCCCGCCAGGGCGTTGACCGAGACGGTCACGGCCGAAGCGCGCTCGGACTGGCGGGTGCGCTCGACCAGACGCTGGGCCTCGACGGCGTCGATGGCGGTCAACTCAATCCGCATCTGATCCATCAGGGCCTTGCCCTGGCCGCTGCGGATCAGGGACACGGCCTCGCCGATCCGGCCCGTGCGGGTCAGGGCGATGGTCTTGTCCATCAGGGCCATACGTTGGTGATAGAGGGTCTCGACCCGCGCGATGCGGGGCTTCAACTCCTTGTCGTCGCCAATCAGGTCCTCCAGCCGCGCCAGCACGGTCGGAAGCTCGGCCACGGCGCGGTTATGGACGCCCAGGTATTCAGCCCGCGCCGTCAGCATGAAGCCGCGCTGCCCCGTCTCGGCGTCGGCCAGAAGGCTGAGCACGTCCTTGGACGCCAGGCGCACCTGCTGGCTGTGGTCGACGGTGTCGTTATAGGTCGACGTCCGCTGGATCATGACGAAGGTGGCCGTGTTCACCGCCAGCAGCAGCAGGATGGCCAAGGCCAGAAGGGCGATGATCGAACGACTGAGCGTCGGCGTGCGCAGGAAGGCGCCAAAGGTCCGAAGGGCCGGCCGGATGCGATTCATATTTCGAGCATCCGCGACCGAACCCCTTGAGTCCAGTCGTTAACCTCGATCCCGGTCAGACGGTGCCGACGGTCCGCAGGCGGGCCTTGGGGTGGACCTCGTTCTGGCTCATCACCACGGTCTGACCGCGGAAGCGCTCGATGATCGAACGGACATAGGGACGGACCTGGGGTCCGGTCAGCAGGACCGGGTTCTCGCCCGCCATGGCGGCGCGCTCGAAGACGTCGCGGACGTTGCGGATGAAGTCCTGCAGGCGGCTGGGTGCCATGGCCAGTTGCTTGTCCTCGCCCGGGCCGATCAGGCTCTCGGCGAAGGCCTGCTCCCAGTCGGGCGACAGGGTGATGATCGGCAAGGCGCCGTCGTCGCCGCGATTGGCCCAGCACAGTTGGCGCGCCAGACGAGTGCGAACGTGCTCGACCAGGGTAGTGACGCTGGTGGTGTGCGGCGCTGCCTCGGCCAGGCCTTCGAGGATGGCGGGCAGATCGCGGATCGAGACCTTCTCGCGCAGCAGGCTCTGCAGCACGCGCTGCAGGGTGGTGACGGTGACGACCGTGGGGATCAGTTCCTCGATCAGCTTGGTCTCTTCGCCCTTCAGTTCGCTCAGCAGCTTCTGCACCTCGGCGTAGGAGAGCAGTTCGGCCATGTTCTCCTTGAGGATCTCGGTCAGGTGCGTGGTCAGCACCGTCGAGGGGTCCACCAGGGTGTAGCCGCGGAACGTGGCCTCTTCGCGCAAGGATTCGTCAATCCAGGTGGCGGGCAGGCCAAACGCAGGTTCGCGCGTGTGCTCGCCGGGCAGCTCGACCTGACGGCCCGCGGGGTCCATGGCCATCAGGGATGACAGACGCACCTCGCCGGCCCCGGCCTCCATCTCCTTGATGCGGATGGCGTAGCCCTGATTGGGCAGGCGCATATTGTCGAGGATGCGGACGCTGGGCATGACGAAGCCGTACTCCTGGGCCAGCGAGCGGCGCAGGGCGCGGATCTGATCGGTCAGGCGGCGGCCTTCCAGGTCGTTGATCAGGGACAGCAGGGCGTAGCCCAGCTCGATCTTGACCTCGTCGATGGTCAGGGCGGTCGAGATCGGCTCCTCGACGTCTTCCTTGGGCTTGCCCAGGTCCACGGCCTCGACCGGCGCCGGCTTCAGGCGGTCACGTCCCAGCTTCCAGGCCATGAAGCCCGAGCCCAGGGCCAAGGCGGCGAAGGGGATCAGGGGCATGCCGGGGATCAGGCCGATCAGGCCCGCTGCGCCGGAGACGACGCCCAACGACACCGGGTTGCTGGCCAACTGGCTGACCAGGGCCTTGTCCGCCGAGCCCTCGACGCCCGCCTTCGACACCAGGAAGCCGGCGGCGACCGAGACGATGATGGCCGGAATTTGGGTCACCAGACCGTCGCCGACCGTTAGCTGGACATAGGTGTTGGCCGCCTCGCCCACCGGCATGCCGTGTTGCAGCACCCCGATCAGCAGGCCGCCGATGGCGTTGATGAAGGTGATGATCAGACCGGCCACGGCGTCGCCGCGCACGAATTTGGAGGCGCCGTCCATGGCCCCGAAGAAGGTGGATTCCTGTTCCAGCTCCTTGCGGCGCAGCTTGGCCTGGTCCTCGGTGATCAGGCCCGACGACAGGTCGGCGTCGATGGCCATCTGCTTGCCCGGCATGGAGTCCAGGGTGAAGCGGGCCGAGACCTCGGCGATACGGGTCGAGCCCTTGGTGATGACGACGAAGTTCACCACCAGGATGATGGCGAAGATGATCACCCCGATGATGAAGTTGCCGCCCATCATCAGCTCGCCGAAGGCGTTGATGACCTGACCCGCGCTGTCGTGGCCTTCCTGGCCGTGAGTCAGGATCAGGCGCGTCGAGGCCAGGTTGAGGCCCAGACGGTACAGGGTCGAGACCAGCAGGACCGTCGGAAAGATGGCGAAGTCCAGCGGCCGCTTCATCATCACGGCCGTCATCAGGATCAACACGCTGGAGACCAGCGAGATGGCCAGCAGCAGATCCAGAAGCATCTTCGGGATCGGCAGGATCAGCAGCATGATGACCGCGATCACGCCGACCGCCAGCCCCACGTCGCCGCGCAGCAGCCAGCCAAGCGCGTCGCGCCCGGTGGGGCGCGCGTAGCCGTCCTTCATCAGGATCGGCGCATCAACCATGGCGAATGGCGAAGATCATCCCGCCTGATGACAGGATTCGCGTGGTCTCAGCCATGCCCCAGCGCCTTGAGCGCCAGACGGGTGGCGTCGGCGATGACCGCTTCGCGCTGGGCGTCGGTCGAATCCCGCGTGGCGTGGAAATAGACGGCGATGACGATGGGGGCGCCGTCCGGACGCTGGATCAGGCCGATGTCGTTGGTCGGGCCATAGCCGCCCGAGCCGGTCTTGTGCGCCACGGTCCAGCCTGCAGGCACACCGGCCTTGATGCGGCCCTGCCCCGTCGGGGTGTCGGTCATCCAGCGCATCAGCAGGATCTTGGAGGCCGCATTCAGTGGGGTGTCGGGCGAGACCAGCAGACGGCTGATGTTCTCCACTGACTGGATCGGGGTGATGGTGTCCTTGTCGCCGTCGAAACGGTTCATCTCGGGCTCGAGACGGTCGACGCGGGTGCTGTCGTCGCCGATGCCGCGATAGAAGGCGCGCAAGGACTCCAGCCCGCCCATCTCGCGGATCAGGATGTTGGCGGCGGGATTGTCGCTCAGCTCGACCGTGGCCTGCATCAACTGCTCGACCGTCAGGGTCGAACCCACCGCCTTTTCCGTGGTCGGGGCGTGGTTGATCATGTCGGCGGCGGTGATCGGGATGGCGCGATCCAGTTGCTCCTGCCCTGCCTGCACCCGCAGCAGGGTGGCGGCGGCCAGATACATCTTGAAGGTCGAGCAATAGACGAAGCGCTCGTCGCCGCGCCAGGCGGCGTTGGTCGCTCCCGAGGCGACGGCCAGGCCCAGTCGCCCGCCGTGGCGGGCTTCCAGATCCGACAGGTCCAGATCCAGCGTCCCGACATCGGCCTCGATATCGGCGTCCAGATCGGTCTCGGCGGACTTCACCTCACGCGAGCAGGCGGCGAGCATCAGCGCGCCCGCACCCAGCAGAACCGTCCGGCGGTCGGCGCGCATGAGCCTAGCCCGCCGCGCCGTAGGCGGCGGCGACGCCCGACTGGGGCGCCGGGATGGGCGTGCCCTCGTCGGCGTACTCGTTCAGCTTGTTGCGCAGGGTGCGGATCGAGATGCCCAGGATGGTCGCCGCATGGGTGCGGTTGCCCAGGCAGTGGTTCAGGGTGTCGAGGATCAGGGTCTTTTCCATCTCGGCCACGGTCTGACCGACGAAGCTACGGGTCATGGCGTCGGCCATCTGGGCCGCGTGACCGGCGACGCCGGCGTCGTAGGTCGAGGCGGCCGGCGACGGCGCGGCCGAGCCGCCTTCCAGCAGGGGACGGCCGTCCGGCAGACGGATGGCGTCGACGTCGATTTCAGGCCCTGTCGCCAGCAGGACGGCGCGGTGCATGGCGTTTTCCAGCTCGCGCACGTTGCCGGGCCAGCGGTGGCCGACGAGGGCGCGGCGGGCGTCGATCGAAATCGGGCGCGGCGGCACGCCGTTGGCGGCGGCGTATTTGCGGATGAAGTGGTCGCACAGGACGGCGATGTCGCCCGGGCGTTCGCGCAAGGACGGCAGGCGCAGGTTCACCACGTTCAGGCGGTACAGCAGGTCTTCGCGGAAGGTCCCCTCGGCCACGGCCTTTGCCAGGTCGCGGTTCGAGGTGGCGATGATGCGGATGTTGACCGGCACGGGCTTGGAGCCGCCGACGCGGTCGATGACCCGCTCCTGAATGGCGCGCAGCAGCTTGGCCTGCAGGCGGGCGTCCATCTCGCTGATTTCGTCCAGCAGCAGGGTGCCGCCGTCGGCCTCTTCGAACTTGCCGATGCGGCGGGCCACGGCGCCGGTGAAGGCGCCCTTCTCGTGGCCGAACAGCTCGGATTCCAGCAGGTTGTCGGGGATGGCGGCGCAGTTGACGCTGATGAAGGGCTTGTCGGCGCGCTTGGACCCGGTGTGCAGGTGACGAGCCATCACCTCCTTGCCGACGCCGCTTTCGCCGGTGATCAGGATCGAGGCTTCGGAGCGCGCCACCTGATCGGCCAGGCCGATGACGGCCTTCATCGCCGGGTCGGCCGAGATCATCGGGCGCTCGTCGTCGGCCACGGCCGAGAGGACGGCGGCGATCAGGTCCGCCTCGGGCGGCAGGGGGATGAACTCCTTGGCCCCGGCGCGGATGGCGTCGGCGGCTTCACGCGCGTCGGCGTCCACGCCGCAGGCCACGACCGGGACATGGATGCGCTCGGCGTCGTTGGCGGCGATCAGGGCGGCGATGTCGATGCGGTAGTCGACCATCATCAGGTCGGCCCCCTGCCCGCGACGCAGTTGCTCGGTCGCCTGATCGGCGCGTTCAACGTGCTGGACCTTGGCGCCGTGCGCCATGGCCATCTTCACCGCCGTCGCCAGCTGTCCGCTGAGCCTGCCAACCACCAGAAGCCGCATGGGTCTTCTCCCTTAGAACTCTATTCCGAAAACAGGGCGGCCGCTCAGGCGCCCTTGTCCTCGGTCTTGATGATTTCCGTCATGGTCACGCCCAGACGGTCCTCGACGACGACGACCTCGCCGCGCGCCACCAGGCGGTTGTTGACGAAGATGTCGATGGCCTCGCCGACCTTGCGGTCCAGCTCCAGTACACTGCCGCGATTCAGCTTCAGCAGTTGGGCGACCGACATGTGAGCCTTGCCCAGGACGGCCGAGATATTGACCGGGACGTCGAAGACGGTGGCCAGGTCGGCGGCGGACTTGTCGCCGCCCTCGTCGGCGAGGGTCAGGGCGGTGGAGTCGCCGAACTCTTCCAGCGAGAGATCGTCGGTGGCCATCAGAAGGCGCTCCTGTCGAGGGATTCAGCATGTCCGGCCTCGGCCGCAAGCGCGGCCTCCAGCGCGGCGGAGACGCGGGCGGCGACGCCCTCGGGATCGAACTCGGCCCGGCCGTCGGCCCATTCCAGGGCGAAGGCGGCGACCGGCGCGCCGACGTCCTCGCGGAAGGCGATCAGACCGGTGAAGCCCGCGTCGGCGCACAGGGCCTCGATATGGGCGCGTGTCGTCTCGTCCAGACCCGAGGCCCGGACCAGCAGGCGCGGCGAGGCGTCGATTTCCTGACCCAACTGCTCGATGGCGGCTTCCAGCGGGCGGCGCGGGAAGCGGTCGAAGGCGGCGGAGGCCAGGACGCGGGCGGCGGCGAGCGACAGCTCGGCCGACTGGCGGCGGTGGGCTTCGGCGATGGTGCTGAGGGCGCCCGCCGCATGGGCCGCGTGCTGGGCCAGGGTCGACAGGGCGTCGGCGCGCAGGGCCTCGACCTCGGCCAGGGCCTGCTGGCGCGCTTCCAGACGGGCCTGGGCGACCAGGGCGTCGACCTCGGCCGGGGCGAAGGACCGCTTCACCGGCTGCCAGGCCGAGGGGCGGACGACGTCGCCGGCCGCGTCGAACTCGGTGTCGAAGATGAAGGGACGGGCGGTGGAGGGCATGGCGGTCATGTCAGTAGATCAACTCATCGTCGCTGCCCTGGCCGGCCAGCATGATGTCGCCGCGCGCGGCCAGGTCCTTGGCCACCTGGACCATGGTCATCTGGGCGGCGTCGACGTCCTTGAGGCGCACCGGCCCCATCGACTCCATGTCCTCGCGCATGATCTTCGAGGCGCGCTCGGACATGTTGGAGAAGAACATTTCGCGCAGGGAATCCGAGGCGCCCTTCAGCGCCAGACCGAGTTGGTCCTTCTCGACCGCGCGCAGCAGGGTCTGCACGCCGCCGGGGTCCAGCTTGGACAGGTCCTCGAAGACGAACATCAGCGAGCGGATGCGCTCGGCGGAGTCGCGGCTGCGTTCCTCCAGGGCGCCGATAAAGCGGGCCTCGGTCTGGCGGTCGAAGCTGTTGAAGATGTCGGCCATCAGTTCATGGCTGTCGCGCTTGGAGGTGCGGGCCAGGTTGGACATGAACTCGGTGCGCAGGGTCTGCTCGATCTTGTCGAGGATGTCGCGCTGCACCGGCTCCATGCGCAGCATCCGCTGGACACACTCCAGGGCGAAGTCCTCCGGCAGGGCCGTCAGCACGCGCGACGCGTGGTCAGGGCGCACCTTGGACAGGACCACGGCCACCGTCTGCGGGTACTCGTTCTTCAGATAGTTGGCGAGGACGGCTTCGTTCACATTGCCGAGCTTGTCCCACATGGTGCGCCCGGCGGGACCGCGGATTTCCTCCATCAGGGCGTCGACGCGGTCGCCCGGCATGAAGGAGGCCAGAAGCCGCTGGGTCTGCTCGTAGCTGCCCATCAGGGCGCCGGCGCCGCCGATGCCCGAGACGAACTCGACCAGGACTTCCTCGACCACGGAGGCCGCCACGGTGCCGAGGCTGGCCATGGCCTGGGAGACCTCCTTGATCTCTTCCTCGTCGAGTTGCTGCCACAGGATGGTGTGCTCTTCGCCCAGCGACAGCAGGACGACGGCCGCCTTCTCAGGCCCCGTCAGCTTGCGGATGTCGTCGACCGGCCCCTTCTTGCTCACGAGACGGGTCATTAGCTTTCATGCACCCAGGAGCGGAGGATGGCGGTGGATTCCTCGGGGTGGGAATCGACGAAGTCGGCGACCTTCTTGATCGAGGAGGCCTTCACCTGGCCCTCGATGCGGGCGATGTCGAGACGCTGATCCATGTCCGAGGGACCGGCCAGCATCTGCGGCTGACCCGGCAGGGTTCCGCCGACGATCTGGGCGTCCAGCGGCGTCACCGGGATGCCGTTGGAGCCGACCAGGGCCGGCGCGCCGGCGCCGCCCGAGGCCGTCTTGAGCAGCGGCCGCACGACGAAGAAGATCAGCAGCAGGCCGGTGATCAGCAGGACCAGCAGTTCGACGCCGCGCATGATGTCGTTCTTGTCGAAGTTGAACATCGACGAGCCTTCGTCCGCACCCGGCGCCGCCGAGGGCTCGCGGTTGAAGCGGACGTTGACCACCTCGATCTTGTCGCCGCGCGTCTCGTCGATGCCGACGGCGGCGGCGACCAGGGTCTTGATCTGCTGCACTTCCTCGGCGGTGCGCGGAGCGTAGGTCGGCTGGCCCTTGCCGTCGGCGGCGGGGGTGTACTTGCCGTCCACGGCGACCGAGACCGACAGCTTCTTGACCTCGCCCGGCTCCTTGACCGTCGTCGTGGTGGTGTTGGAGATCTCGTAGTTGGTCGTCTCGGTGTTTTCCGAATTGGTCGAGCCGATCGGCGTGGTGTTCGGGGCCTGGCCGCCGGGGATGTTGTTGGTGGCGGTGACGCCGCCGTCGGCCTGGCCCGTCGTGTCCTGCGACTGCGAGCCATTGGTCGAGGTCGAGCGCACGACCTGGCCGTCGGGATCGAACTTCTGTTCCTGGGTGGTCGAGCGGCTGTGGTCGATATCGGCCGTGACCTGGACGCGGGCCGCGCCGGCGCCGACGACACCCTCGACGATGTCCTTGATGCGGGTCTGCAGCTGGGACTCGGTCGTGGCCTTGGCGGCCTCGGCGTTGGCCGAGGTGAAGCCGGTGTCTTCCGAGCCCGCCGCCAGGGTGCGGTTGGACTGGTCGGTCACCGTCACCTTGTCCGGCTTCAGGTTCGGCACCGAGGAGGCGACCACGTTGCGGATGGCGCGCACCTGATCGGCGCTGAGGTCGCGACCGCCGACGCCCACGACCACGGCGGCGGTCGGGTCGGTGGCGGCGGCCTGGAACATCTCGCGGCGCGGCATGGTGATGTGGACACGGGCCGAGGTGATGCCGCGCATCGACATGATGGTGCGCGACAGTTCGCCCTGCAGGGCGCGCTGCTCGTTCAGGTTCTGCTGGAACTCGGTCTGGCCCAGCACCGACTGGTTGTCGAAGATTTCGTAGCCGACGCTGCCCGAGGTCACGAGCCCCTTGCCCGCCAGCATCAGGCGCGCCGTGCCGACCTCGTCGCGGCTGACGAAGATGGTCGAGCCGTCGCCCTTGGAGCTGTACTTGATGCCCGCTTGATCCAGGGCGGCGCTGATCTCGGAGGCTTCGCGCAGGTCGAGGTTGGAATAGAGCAGCGCGTCGGGCGCCTGGCCCACACGCAGCATGACGGCGACCAGCACCGCGGCCACGCCGGCGGCGACGCCGAGCACCGCGGCCAAACGGCCGATACCGAACTTCTGCAACGCCGCCGTGAAGCCGCCCACGCGTCCCCGCCCATCCACTGGCGGGACGAACTGGCCCCGCTAGGCAGAAACTGCCGCCTGGATGGTAAACGCCGCGTTAAGATGCGTTAAAGATTGAGGGAATCCCGCCGCCCCTCCCCGGACAAGCAGAAGGCGGCGCGCCTTTCGACGCGCCGCCTTCCCTGAGTTTCAACCGATGAAAACTTAAGCCGCCTTCAGCAGCTCGGCCTTCTGGTCCGCCGCCGCCTTGATGCGGGCTTCGGCGATGGCGTCGGCGATCAGGTGGGTCGGCTTGTTTTCGACCACCGAGCGCTCGAGGATTTCCTCGAAGGTCTCCATCAGGCGCGACAGCTTGCCTTCGACCCACGAGGCGTCATAGGCGCCGCCCGACTGGCGAGCGTTCATTTCCGAGGCGACGTTGATAATGCCGCCGCCGTTGACGACGTAGTCGGGCGCATACAGCACGCCGCGACGGAACAACTCGTCGCCGATGTCGGCGGTGGCCAACTGGTTGTTGGCGGCGCCGCAGACGGCCTTGACCTTGAGGCGGTCCAGGGTCTGCAGGTTCAGCGTCGCGCCCAGGGCGCAGGGAGCGTAGATGTCGGCGGCGACGTCATAGATGGCGTCGGGGGCGACGATCTCGGCGCCGGTCTTGGCGGCGACGGCGTCCAGGTTGGCCTGGTTGACGTCGGTGATGATCAGCTTGGCGCCGGCCTTGTGCAGCTTCTCGGCCAGATAGGCGCCGACGTGGCCCACGCCCTGGATGGCGACGGTCAGGCCGGTCATGTCGTTCTGGTTGAACAGGCGACGGGCCACGACCAGGTTCGAGCGGAACACGCCCTCGGCGGTGACGGGGCTCGGGTCGCCCGAGGCTTCCGGACCGTCCTTCAGGCCCAGGACGTATTCGGTGACCTTGCGGGCTTCGGCGATGTCCTCGACCGAGGTGCCGACGTCTTCGGCGGCGTAGTAGTTGCCGCCCAGGCAGTTCAGGAAGCGACCGAAGGCGCGGAACAGCTCCGGCGACTTCTGGGTGCGGCTGTCGCCGATGATGACCGACTTGCCGCCGCCCATTTCCAGGTCGGCGACCGCGTTCTTGTAGCTCATGCCCTTGGACAGACGCAGCACGTCTTCCAGCGCCTCGGCAGCGGTGGCGTAGTTCCACATGCGGGTGCCGCCGACGGCGGGGCCGCGTGCGGTGGAGTGAACGGCGACGATGGCCTTCAGGCCGGTTTTCTCGTCATGGAAGGCGTGGACGCCTTCATGGTTCGCGAAAGAAGGGGAATCAAACAGCGTCTTGCCCATGACAGGCCTTTCCTGGGGTATTTTTTATTGCGCGAGGAGATACGCCGCGCCCGCCTAAACGGCAAGCATGACGGTTTCGCGTCAGGAAAGTTCAGCGGGCTTTCGGATCGGCCCTGAGCGCGGGCAGCACCGGAACAGCCCCCGACGGCAGGGGCGCGGTGGCGTCGCGCAGCCAGGCCTCGACGTCGCGATAGATGACCTCGCCCTGCAGGTCGCGGTTCAGGATGTGCCAGCCGTCCGGGTAATAGGCTGTGCGCAGGTTGGGTCGCTCACCCGCGCGCTCCAGCGCCAGCCGCATCGGCCCCTTGCGCACGATCTGATCGTGGGCGCCGTAGAGCAGCAGGGTCGGCTTCTCGACCGCGCCGAGACGCAGGGACGCCGCCTCCATCAGATCGACGAGGCCATGCATGGAATCGAACCGGGTGGAGAGGATGCTGAGCGGATCGCGGCCGTTGCGGATCAGTTCCAGCGTATTGTCCGAGGCGCGAATGTTGCGAACGGCGAAGGCGGGCGGCTCCACCGTCTTGTTGCCCATCAGGCGGGCGGCGGCCCAGAGGCCTGCGCGATTGAACGGGCTCTGGCTGGACCAGCCCCAGACTCCTGGGGCCAGCAGGACCACGCGATCCGCGTCGGGCGGCGCCTCGCCTCCGAAGGCGGCGATGGTCGATGAGCCGCCCATGCTTTCGCCCGCCACCACAATCATCGCATTGGGACGCTCGGCCCGGACGAGGGCGACAATGGTGCGCAGGTCGGCGCTGGTCAGGCTTTCGGGCGCGAACTCGCCGCGATGGGGCGACAGACCGAAGCCGCGCTGGTCATAGGCCCAGGTCTCGATCCCGCGCGTGGCCCACCACGGTCCGGCCAGGCGGAAGGAGGCGTAGTGGTCGTTGAACCCATGCAGGGCGACGATGACGGCCCAGGGCTGCTCGCCGTTTTCGGGGCTCCAGCGCAGATAGGGCAGCCGTGCGCCGTCCTGCACCACGAAGGCGCCGCGATCCAGCGCGCCGGCCTCGATACGCGGGCCGGTGAAGCCACTGGGAGGGGCCTGCGGTCCTTGAAGATGCGGCGTGGCGCAGGCGGACAGGGCGAGGGAAAGGGCCAGAAGGCCTGCTGTCAGTCCGCTACGCCAAAGGGTCACGCCAAGATCTCCGCCGTTCTCTGGCGAAGGTAGGGCAGAACCTCGGCTTCGAACCACGGATTTTTCTTCAGCCAGGCCGTATTGCGCCAGGACGGGTGCGGCAGGGGCAGGATGGCGGGGGCGTAGTCGCGCCAGGCGCGGACCGTCTCGGTCATCTTGGACTTGGCCCGATCGCCCAGCGCCCATTCCTGGGCGTAGCCGCCGACCAGCAGGGTCAGCTCGACCTTGGGCAGTTCGGCCAGAAGGCGTGGCCGCCACAGCTCGGCGCAGCGGCGCGGCGGCGGATAGTCCCCGCCTTTCGGATCGGTGCCGGGAAAACAGAAGGCCTGGGCAGCGACGCCGAGGCGCGGGTCGCCGTAGAAGGTCGCCTCGTCCACGCCCAGCCAGTCGCGCAGACGGTCGCCTGAGGGGTCGGTGAAGGGCAGACCGCTCTCATGCACCCGCCGCCCCGGCGCCTGCCCGCAAATCAGCAGGCGGGTTTCGGGCGCGACCATGACCACCGGGCGCGGCGTGTGGGGCAACTGCCCCAGGCACGCCCGGCAGGCGCGGATGTCGGCCAGGACTGCGTCCAGGCCGGTATCCGGTTCAGTCGAAATCGTCATCCGAAGCTTCGACCGGCGGCAGGGCCGCCAGGGCCGCAGCCGTCTCGGCCTCGGTCGGCAGGCGCAGACGGATCACGCCCTTGAAGGCGTTCGGATCGACCGCCTTGCCCTTCTTGGTGATGGTCAGTTTGCCCTGACGCATCAGGCCCAGGGCCGTGGCGCGGACCTTGGGCAGCATGCGCTGCCACTGCTCGGGCTGCAGCTCTTTGGCCACGTCCGAGGGTTCTATGCTCTTGCCGCCGACATTCTTGGGGTCAGCCTTGGCCAGTTTTTCGAAAATGGCCGCTTCGATAGGATCGCTCATTGCGCCTATATGCTGCACTGCAGGACCGGAAAGAAGGCGAAACCGACATGGTTGAGAAAATCACAGTCACCGAAGGCGAGTTCGCCGGCTGGACGACCTATGAAATCTCCAACACCACCTTCGACTCCACCGTCGGCCCCTTCTACCGCAAGCCCGACCCCGACGGGTCGATGCGCTGCGCCTTCCGGGCCGAGCAGAAGCACATGAATTTCGGCGGCCGGATGCACGGCGGCTGCCTGATGACCTTCGCCGACATCGCCATGTTCCAGATCGCCTATCAGGAGATGGAGGGGGCCTCGGGCGTGACGGTGCAGCTGGATTCCACCTTCATCGACGGCGCCTATGTGGGCGAACTGATCGAGGCGACCGGACAGGTGACCAAGGCAGGCAAGAGCCTGATCTTCGTGCGCGGTCAGATCAATACCGGCGACCGGCTGCTGATGACCTTCTCGGGCGTGATCCGGAAGTTCACGCCTCGGGACTGACGCGAGCGAAGACGGCCAGGGCGGCCGCCAGCGCCGCCGCCGGCCACAGGGCGTTCAGCCCCAGCGCGCCATAGCTGAAGGCGCCGACCACCGCCCCGCCGAACAGGCCGGCCCACAACAGCAGATAGGGGGCGAAGGCCGTGCGGCGTCCGCCGCGCACGGCGCCGGCCAGGGCCTGGCCCAGCTTGACCAGGGCCCCGGTCATATAGGTCAGGCCGACCCCGACCTCGCCGTCACGCAGGAAGACGGCGTTCTCGACCGCCATGGCCAGCACCATCAGGGCCACGGTCAGGGGTGCCTGCCCCGCCAGGGCGGCCAGCGCCGCCCCCGTCAGCAGCACCGCCTCCAGCGCCAGAACGCGGCTGCGCGACCGCATCCCCTCGCCGCCCGCGACCAGCGCCCCCAGAGCCGCGCCCAGGACGAACAGGATCAGGATGGCCGCGGCCACGCCCACGGTGCGCCAGTCGCCCATCGACACCCCGACCGCCATCCGGGTCGAGTTGCCGCTCATGAAGGAGACGAACAGGCCGCCCAGTTGCAGAAAGCCGACGCTGTCGACATAGCCGGCCAGGGCCGCCAGCAGCACCGCCATGCCCCGCTCGGACGGGGCCAGGGTCCGCACGGAGGCTAGACCCCGGCTTTCGCCGCCGGACGGGCGCGGCAGGCCTCGAGCCAGCGGGCCAGATGGGTGAACTCTTCTGGCGGGCGGTATTTGACCAGACGGGCGAAGTCGAGACCGACCGCCGCGACGATGTCGGCGATGGTGAAGCGGTCGGCGGCGATGAACGCGTGCTCGGCCAGATGGCGGTCCAGCATCTTCATGAACTTCTCGGCGCCGACGCGGCTGTATTCCGCCACCTGCGGCTGAGGGGCTTCCAGCGCGGCCAGGACCGGGTGGCTGAAGCGCACGTTCAGCATCATCGGATTGGCCAGATAAATCTCGCAGCGGCGGGTCCACATCTCGATCAGCGCCTGCTCCTTGGCGTCATGACCGAACAGGTTCGGCTCGGGATACAGCGCCTCCAGGTAGCGGCAGATGGCGATGGATTCAGAGATGCAGGTCCCGTCGTCCAGCTCCAGCGCCGGGACGTGCGGCACGCCCACCCTGGCCCGGTAGTCCGCCGTGCGGTGCTGGCCCGACAGCAGGTCGATCTCGACGAAGTCGACGTTCTCGACGCCCTTCTCGGCCATGACCCAGCGGACCCGGCGCGGATTGGGCGCGCGATAGGAGGTGTAGAGCTTCATCGGAATATCCCCCTCAGTCTGTAGTGGACGCGCTACTGGCCGAACACCGAGGCCGGCATGGCCCCGACGATGCAGGCCGTCATCAGGGTGGCCAGGAAGCCCGCAAACAGGGCCTTCCACACCAGACCCAGAACCTCTTCGCGGCGCTCGGGCATCAGCACCGACAGGCCGGTGACGGTGATGCCCACCGAGCCGATGTTGGCGAAGCCGCACAGGGCGTAGGTCATCAGCATCCGGGTGCGCTCGCTCATCTCGCCGTCGGGCACCCCGCCCAGTTTGATGAAGGCGACGAACTCGGTCAGGGTCAGCTTGACGCCCAGCAGCCAGCCGGCCTTCTGCGCATCGGCCCATTCCACCCCGATCAGCCAGGCAACAGGCGAGAAGAGCACGCCCAGGATGCGCTCGACGCTCAAGGCCTCGCCACCGATCCAGAAGGCGCCCAGCATGACGTTGGCCAGGGCCACCAGGGCCACGAAGACGATCAGCACGGCCGAGATGTTCAGCACCACCATCAGGCCGTCCGACGTGCCCTTGACGATGGCGTCGATAGCGCTGTCGTATTTCAGCGCCGAGTTGTAGTCGGCGACCGCCCCGCCCTCGCCCGGCTTCTCGGGGATGATGACACGGGCCAGCAGGACGCCCGCCGGGGCCGAGACGATGGAGGCGACCAGGACGTGGCCCGCCGCATTGGTCAGGACCGGCGCCAGGATGGTGGCGTAGGCCACCATGGTCGAACCGGCGACGGTGGCCAGACCGACCACCATCATCAGATACAGTTCCGACCGGGTCAGCTTGTCCAGATAGGCGCGGATGACGATGGGGCTCTCGATCATGCCGAGGAAGACGTTGGCCGCCACCGCCAGCGCCGAAGCGCCGCCCAGCCCCATGGTCCGCTGGAACAGGAAGCCGAAGCCCAGGGTGATCCACTTCAGGATCTTCCAGTGCCACAGCAGAGCCGACAGGGCCGAGATCACCAGGATCAGCGGCAGCACCTTGAAGGCGAAGGTGAAGAGGGCTCCCTCGTTGGCCACGGCATAGGGCTGATCCCCGCCCGCCAGATAGCCGAAGACGAACTTGGTCCCCTCCTCGGTGGCCAGTTCCAGCCCCTTCACCGCATTGTTGATGCCGTCCAGCACCACCTGCGAGCCGGGAATGGCGAAGGTCGCCAGGATCAGGGCCGCCTGCACCAGCACCGCCCCGATGGCCAGACGCCAGGGGAAGAGCTTGCGGTTCTCGGACATCGCCCAGCAGACGGCGATAATGACGACCAAGCCAAACAGGCTCTGCAGGTTCAGAAGGCTGAACATGGAAAAGGCGGCTCCGCGACCGGCCGACGGCCAGCGGCCGCCTTTAAAATCTGCTTGAACGCTACCGCGCGCCTGCTGGTCAAGAGCGCATGCGGCGTCCTGCCGCGCCAAAGCCTCGCCGCAGCCCAAACTTCGCCGTTATACGAGCTGTCAATCACCGTTACGTCATCAACGGGGAGAGGTCGTATGCGCAAGGAACTGATCTGGGCGGCGGCGGCGAGCGCCCTGCTCGCGGGATGCCAGGACGCATCGCGTCAGCACCTCGAAGAGTCTGTGGACATGGCCATGATGGAACCGGCGCCGCCCGCCAACGCCGCGTCCGCGCCAGGCAGCGTCGCAACCCCGGTCGTCGCGCCCAGCATCGCCTATGCCTACCGTTTCGGGCTGGAGCTTCCGGCCGACGCCGTGCCGACCGTGATGGGACGGCACGAACAGGCCTGCATCGCCGCCGGGCCGTCGGCCTGTCAGGTGATCGGCTCCAACTCCAGCCGCGTGGGTCGTGATTCCGTCGAGGCCAGCCTGGAGATGCGGGCCACGCCCGCCTACGTCGCCCGTTTCCGGGCGGCGCTGGACGGCGAGGCCAGAGGTGCGGGCGGGCGCGTGGCCCAGCAGGCCGTCGAGAGCGAGGACCTGACACGGCAACTGGTCGACACCGAGGCGCGGATGCGGGCGTCGGAGACCCTGCGCGACCGGCTGCAGCAGCTTCTGGCCACCCGCAGCGGCACGCTGGAACAACTGCTGCAGGTCGAACGTGAACTGGCGCGGGTGCAGGGCGAACTGGACGCGACGCGCTCGACCTTGGCGGTCATGCGGACGCGGGTGCAGACCTCGAGGCTGGACGTAAGCTATAGCGCGGCGGGGCAGTTGGCGCCCGACAGCGCCCTGCGCCCCGTGACCGATGCCCTGAGTCAAGCGGCCTATCTGTTCATGTCGACGCTGGGCGCGCTGATCATGCTGCTGGCCGGGGCCCTGCCCCTGCTGCTGGTGATCGCACCGCTGGCGTGGCTGGGGTGGCGCTGGCGTCAGAAACGCGCGGCCCAGCGCCGGGCCGCCGAGGCGGCGCGCAAGAAAAAGGCGGAGGGTGCCCCCTCCGCCTGATCGCGCTTGTCTTTTCCGCCCCATAAGATGGGGAGGTGGATCAGAGCTGGCCGCGGACCAGCTTGCCGTAGTCGTCCATCAGGGTCAGCGACAGTTCGCCCGGCGTGAAGCGGTAGTCGCCGATCTCGCTGACCGGGGTGACCTCGGCGGCCGAGCCGGTGAGGAAGCACTCCGAGAAGTTCGACAGTTCTTCCGGCAGGATGTCGCGTATCACGACCTCGATGCCCTTGGCCTGGGCCATCTCGATCACGGTCTGACGGGTGATGCCGTCCAGGATGTGGTCGACGCGCGGGGTGTGCAGGGCGCCGTTCTGGACGAAGAAGACGTTGGCGCCGGTGGCTTCGGCGACATAGCCGCGCCAGTCCAGCATCATGGCGTCGGCGAAGCCGCGCTTCTCGGCCGCCGTCTTGGACATGGTGCAGATCATGTAGAGGCCGCCGGCCTTGGCCGTCGAGGGGGCGGTGGCGGGGTCGGGGCGGCGCCACTTGGCCCACTCCAGACGGATGCCCTTCTTCTTGACCTCGGGGTCGAAATAGCTGGGCCATTCCCAGGCGGCGATGGCCAGGTGGACCTTGCTGTTCAGCGAGGAGACGCTGAGCTGTTCGGCGCCCAGATAGGCCACAGGACGGATGTAGCAGTCCGTCATGCCGTTCTTTTCACAGGTTTCCTTGCAGGCGGCGTCGATCTCGGCCACGCTGTAGGGAATGTCGAAGTCCAGCAGCTCGGCCGAGCGCTTCAGCCGTTGGCTGTGCGCCGTCAGCTTGAAGATTTCGCCGCCGTACATACGCTCACCCTCGAAGACCGACGAGCCGTAGTGGAGGCCATGGGTCAGAACGTGCGTTTTTGCGTCCCGCCAGGGCACGAATGCGCCGTCAAACCAGATCCAGCCGTCACGATCGTCGAAAGGAACGAAGGCCATTGAATAACGTCTCCCGGGGATGTGGTCCGGTTACACTCTTCTCTCCCGCCGCCGTCAACGCCTTTGCGTTCGGCAGGATCGCCTAAGACATGACTGATACGCGCTCGAACGGCCGCTCCGGCCCCATCGCTGCTCCCGGCGCCGGCCGCCATCTGCTGGTCGTCGACGACGACGACAGAATCCGCGAACTGCTCAAAGAGTTCCTGACGCGCGAGGGCTATCGCGTCACCGGCGCCGCCCACGCGGGCGCGGCGCGGAGACTGGTCGAACTGATCGAATTCGACCTGATCGTGCTGGACGTCATGATGCCGGGCGAGAGCGGCTTCGACCTGACCAGCTGGATCCGCAGCCAGGCCTCTCTGTCCAAGACCCCGGTGTTGCTGCTGACCGCCAAGGGCGACCCGAACGATCGCATCGAGGGCCTGTCGCGCGGTGCGGACGACTATATGTCCAAGCCCTTCGACCCCCGCGAACTGGCGCTGCGGATCGAGGCCATCCTGCGCCGCACCGGCGGCAAGCCGATGACGCCCCGCGAGATCCACATGGGACCGGCGGTGTTCGACATGGAGCGGCTTGAGCTGACCCGCGACGGCGAACTGCAGCGCCTGACCGAGGCCGAGGCGCAACTGCTGAAAACCCTGGCCATTCACGCCCACTCGCCGGTCGAGCGCATGAACCTGTCGCCCGACACCGCCGACATCACCGGCCGCGCCGTGGACGTGCAGGTGACGCGCCTGCGCCGCAAGCTGGAGGCCGACCCCAAGAACCCGCGCTACCTCCAGACCGTGCGCGGCGTTGGCTACATGCTGGCCCCGGACTGATCCGCCGATGCGGGTTCTGCCCTTCAACGTCTGGGCGCGGATGATCAAGCGCCGCCTGCCGACCTCGCTATGGGGCCGGTCGCTGCTGATCATCGTCCTGCCCGTTCTGATCATGCAGGGGGCCGTGACCTGGGCCTTCTTCGACGCCCACTGGCAGGCCGTGACCGCGCGCCTGTCCGAGGGTCTGGCCGGAGACGTGGCCTGGGCCGCCGAGAGCTATCGCGACCAGCCGACGCCGCAGAACCTGACCGTCATCGCCGACCGGGCCGAGCGGTCGATGCAGCTTTCCATCGCCTTCCAGGAGGGCGCGGTCCTGCCCAAGGAACAGCGGCGCGGCGCCATCGGCGTGGTCGACCGCACGCTGGAAAAAGCTCTGGCCTCGCGGCTGGATCAGCCCTTCTGGTACGACACCACCCGCTATCCGGCCTATGTCGACATCCGGGTGCAGGAGCCCGGCGGCGTGCTGCGCGTCATCGCCCCGCGCGAACGGGCCGTGGCGACCCAGGCCCATATCTTCGTTCTGTGGCTGATGGTGGCGACCATCCTGCTGTTGGGGGTGGCGGTGCTGTTCATCCGCAATCAAGTGCGGGCCATCGAACGTCTGGCCGACGCCGCCGAGGCCTTCGGCCGAGGCGAGACCGTGCCGCGCTTCAAGCCGCACGGCGCACGCGAGGTGCGGGCCGCCGCCAGCGCCTTCCTCGACATGCGCGCCCGCATCCAGCGCCATATCGAGCAGCGTACGGCCCTGCTGGCCTCGGTCAGCCACGACCTGCGCACCCCCCTGACCCGACTGCGGCTGGAACTGGCCTTGGCCCCGCCGTTCAAGCGCGCCGAGGCGATGAAGGGCGATCTGGACGAGATGGAGCACATGATCGACGAGTACCTGGCCTTCGCTCGCGGCGAGGCGGGTGAGGCGATCCAGGCGGTGTCGGTCCCTGAAATGCTGCGCCGCGCCGCCGAGGACGCCCGTCGCGCCGGCGCCGAGGTCACGGTGGAGACGCCCGACGAACTGGACGCCCAGTTGCGCCCCCTCGCCTTCCGTCGCGCACTGAACAACCTGGCCGGCAACGCCGCCGTCCACGGCGAGCACGTGCGACTGTCGGCGCGCCCCCTGCCCTCGGGCGGTCTGGAGATCGCCGTCGAGGACGACGGGCCGGGCATCCCGGAGGATATGCACGAAGAAGCGTTCCGACCCTTCTCCAGGCTGGACGCCTCGCGCAACCAGAACAGCAAGGGCGTCGGCCTGGGCCTGGCCATCGCCCGCGACGTGGCGCGCGGCCATGGCGGCGACATCACCCTGAGCCGCAGCGACCTGGGCGGACTGAAGGCCTCGATCCGCCTGCCGGGGTGATCGGTCGCACCCCCTAGCGTCGCCGTGGGAACGGGGCCATGTTGCACCCGTTCCAGGGGGGCCTGGATCAGGAGTACCATCATGCGTCACTTTGCTTTTCTGGCGCCGCTTGCCGCCGCAACGGCCCTGGCCGGCGCCGTCGCCGCCCAACCCTCCGCCGTCGTCGTCAGTATCAGCCCCGACTTCGCCAAGACCGCCAAGGAACTGGGCGAGCGCGAGGTCCAGCAACAGGCCGACGACCTGGGCCGCACCGTCGAACGCGTGCTGACCCAGCGCAACGCCCTGGACGGCGCGCGGGTGGAACTGGTCATCACCGACCTGAAGCCCAACCGTCCGACCATACAGCAGACCGTCGACAAGCCCGGTCTCGACATGATGCGCAGCCTATCGATCGGCGGCGCGGCCATCGAAGGCACGGTGACGACCGCCTCGGGCGAGGTCCATCCAGTCAAGTACGACTACTACTCGACCAATCTGGCCGACGTACGCGGCTACAGCACCTGGCAGGACGCGAGCACCGCTTTCGACCGGCTGGCGCGAAACCTGGCCGAAGGCCGCTACATCGTCCGATAAGGGTCAGCCGCTGAGTTCGGTCGACTTGGCCACAGCCGCCTGAACGGCGCTCTCGACCGCCCGGTCGAGGGCGCCGTCTGCGTTCAGGGCCACCAGACCAGCCTGGGTCACGCCGCCGGGCGAGGCCACGCGGTCGATCAGGGCGTCCAGCGCCTCGGTTCCTTCCACGCCCGCCGCCGCGGAGCGCAGGGTGGCGCGCGCCAGCCTCACGGCGGCATCTGGCGCCAAGCCTTCCTCGACCCCGGCCTGGGCCAGGGCGCGGGTGAAGGCGAAATAATAGGCGGGGCCGCAGCCGGACACGGCGGTCGCGGCGTGCATGGCGGCTTCCTCATCCAGATGGACGGTCTCGGCGATAGGGGCGAACAGGGCCTCGCCCGCGGCGCGTGCGGCGGCGTCCGCGGCCCAGATGGTGGCCACCCCCTGGGCCTGGGCCACGCCGGTCGTCGGCATGATGCGCACGACCGAACGGCCGTCAAAGCCCTCGGAAATGGTTTCGCCCCTCACCCCGGCCATGACCGAGACGATGACGGCGTCGGAGGCCAGATGCGGCAGAACCGGACGCGAGGCCTCGAACCACTTGGCGGGCTTCACGCCGATGACGAAGGCGCGGGCGTCCTTCAGCGCTTCCAGCGGCGGGTTGATCCGCGCGCCCAGAGCCCGCGCCGCCTCGGCGGCGGGCTTCTCGGACGGGGTCAGGATGATCAGGTCGGCGGCATCGACCGCGCCGGTCTTCAGCCAGCCTTCCAGGATGGCCGAGCCCAGCCGCCCCACGCCTTGAAGGACAACCGGCCCCATCTTCCCGCCTTTGGCCATGTCAGGCGGTGCCCACGGTTTCGAACAGGCAGGCGTCAATGGCTTCCTGCGCCTTCTTGGAGCCGCGCACCATGAAGTCGAAGGCAGGGTAGTAGCGATCGGCGGCCTCGATGGCGGCGTCGATCATGGATGCGGCCTGGGCCAGGGTCGGGCGCTCGCTGTGCGGCAGGGCCAGCGAGTGACGGAAGACGATCTCGCCCTCGTCCGGCCAGACCTCGAAATGGCCCAGCCAGGTGCGCTGGTTGATCATCGACACCAGTTCATAGGCGGCGGCGCGCCGCGTCTTGATGACGCGCAGGTCCAGGGCGCAGCACAGCTGAAGGCAGTCGCCTTCGGGCCGCCAGGCGAACCACAGCTCATAGTCCTTCCAGTCGCCGGCCAGGGCGAAGGCGAGGTCGCCGTCGTCCGTGCGGTCGAACGGCAGGTTCTCCGCGTTGAGGACGTGCTCCACGACATCCAGGGGGTCGTAGGGGACGTCGACCTCTTCGGGTCGGGCTGCATCCATCAGGGATTCACATTCTTACTCAGGGGTCGCGACTCACGACCTGCAAACGAACGGTAAACGTGTTCGGAGATTCGGCTCAACCGGCTGTATCGGCGTCGGGCTTCGCGGCTGTGGACGTTCCACCAGCAGCCTTTTTACTGGGCGATTTCTGAGCCTTAAGCTCGGCGATTTCCGCACGCAGGGCGGCGATCTCGTCTTTCAGCACGTCGAACTCGTCGCGACGGACCAGATCCATCTCGGCGACGAAGCGATCGGTCTGCGCCCGCCATGCGGCCTTGGCCTCGTCGCCCGCAGCCTGAGCCAGACCCATGGCGCCGGTCGTCAGCTTGGCGAACTCGTCGAGGATCGGATTGCGCGTCTGCATGATGAAATCTCGCGTCTCTGCCACGCCAGTATATGGTTAATGGCGACTTAAATTGGGTGAACGAAACCTTTCCGTCCGAACCGGCTATAAACTGCTTCGCTGGAAAAGCGCGCGACGAATGCAGTCTCTCTTGCTAGATGTTTGGGGGTCCCAAACGGCGCTGACGGAGGCTCTGTGCCCTTCCCCGAATTCGACCCTGTCCTGATCCATCTCGGCCCCCTGCCCATCCGCTGGTACGCCCTGGCCTATGTCGCCGGGATCGTGCTGGGCTGGTGGTACGCCTCGCGTCTGGCCAAGACGGAACGGCTGTGGTCGCCCGGCAAGCCGCCGGTGACGGGACCGCAACTGGACGACCTGGTGCTGTGGATCACGCTGGGCGTCATCCTGGGCGGCCGTTTCGGCTACGCTCTCTTCTACAAGCCGTCGATGTTCGCGCAGTTGTTCACGGGCGACAGCTGGGGCGAGCGGCTGGAACTGCTGCAACTGTGGACCGGCGGCATGAGCTTCCACGGCGGCTTCCTGGGCGTGGTCATCGCCTTGGTGCTCTACGCCAACCGTCAGAAGATCAATCCGCTGAGCCTGGGCGACCTGATCGCCCCGGTCGCGCCGCTGGGCCTCTTCTTCGGCCGCATCGCCAACTTCATCAACGGTGAGCTGTGGGGCCGCGAGACGACGGTTCCCTGGGCCATCCGCTTCTGCAACGCCCGCATCGAGCAGATGTACGGCTTCTGCCCCGCCGGCAACGAACCGCGCCACCCCAGCCAGCTCTATGAGGCGGGTCTGGAGGGTCTGCTGCTGTTCGGCCTGCTGTCGCTGGCGATCTGGAAATGGCGGATGCTGAAGCGTCCGGGCTTCGTCACCGGCCTGTTCCTGCTGGGCTACGGCGTTTGCCGCGCCGCACTGGAGAACGTGCGTCAGCCTGACGTGGGTCTGGACAACCTGCCGCTGGGCCTGACCATGGGCATGATCCTGTCGATCCCGATGATGCTGGCCGGCGCCTGGCTGATCTGGCGCGCGCTGAACAAGCCGGTCGTCGCAGAGGCGTAAGAAGTCATGGCTGAGACCCTCAAGGACCGGCTGGTCCGCGAGATCGTACTGACCGGGCCGATGACGGTGGCGGACTATGTCACCCGCTGCCTGCATGATCCCAAGGGCGGCTACTACGCCACCCGCCCAGCGCTGGGCGAAGGCGGCGACTTCATCACCGCGCCTCTGGTCAGCCAGATGTTCGGCGAACTGATCGGCCTGTGGGCCGTCGAGACCTGGAGCCGTCTCGGCGCGCCCGAGCGGGTGCGGCTGGTCGAGGTCGGCCCGGGCGACGGGACGCTCATGTCCGACGTGCTGCGAGCGGCGCGGCTGGTCCCCGGCTTCCTGCAGGCCGTGGACCTGATCCTGATCGAGCCCAGCCCGCCCTTACGGGCCGAACAGGCGCGACGGCTGGCCGACGCCGACGTCCACCCCCGCTGGCTCAGCGCCCTGCATCAGATCGAAACCGACGCGCCGATCATCCTGATCGGCAACGAGGTGCTGGACTGCATGCCCGCGCGCCAGTTCATGAAGACCGAAGGCGGCTGGGCCGAGCGTCGGGTCGGCGTGACCGACGATAACGACCTGACCTTCGGCCTGGTGGCCATCTCCGGCAGCTTCGACCGGCCCGAGTACGATGTCGAGCCGGGCCAGGTGGTCGAGATTTCGGAACAGCAGGCGGCCTTCGCGCGTGATCTGGCGACCCTGGTCAAGGCGGCCACGGGCGCCGCCCTGCTGATCGACTATGGCCGCAGCCAGCCGGGTCCAGGCGACACCCTGCAGGGCCTGAGGCGGCACCAGAAGGTCGATCCCCTGGCGACGCCGGGCGAGGCCGACCTGACGCAGTGGGCCGACTATTCTCTGGTGCTGGAGGCTGCGGTGCGGACGGGGGCGGATGTCACCGGCTGCGTCAGCCAGGGCGCCTTCCTCAAGGCCCTGGGGATCGAAGCCCGCGCCCAGAAGTTGATGCAGGCCCGTCCCGACGCCGCCCCGGTCATCCAGCGCCAGCTGGATCGCCTGACCGCGCCCGACCAGATGGGCGAACTGTTCAAGGCGGCGGCGATCTTCTCGCCCCGCTCGCTGGCCCTGCCGGGCTTCTGAGGACTGCGGGCTGTCTCCGCAGGGAGTGTGACGATGCGTTTTTCCGACCGGGAACGGGCCATGCTTCTGGCCGTGAAGGGCGTCGGCCCCAAAGTGGTCGAACGGCTGGAGGAGCAGGGTCTTGGCGCCTTTGAGCGACTGGCGTTGGCCGATCCGGCCGACGTCTGCGCCGGAGCCGCCGCCAGCCTCGGCTCGACCTGCTGGAAGAACAGCCCTCAGGCCCGAAAGGCCATCGAAGACGCTGTCGCCGCTGCCCGCACCGCACTGGAGGCCGCATGAGTCTGAACCCCATCACCCACCCCCTGCTCGACAAGGCAGGGGTGCGCCACGGCTTCTTCACCCGCCAGGGCGGCGTGTCGGAGGACATCTACGCCGGGCTGAACGCGGGCGTCGGCTCCAAGGACGATCCCGCAGCCGTGGCCGAGAACCGCCGCCGCGTGGCCGAGTGGATGGGCGGGGTGAATGACGACCTGTGCGGCTGCTATCAGATCCATTCCGCCGTGGTCCGCGTGGCCGAGGCCGGATGGGCGGGCGAGCGGCCCGAGGGTGACGCCGTGGTCGCGGGCGTGAAGGGTCCGCTCCTCACCGTCCTGACCGCAGACTGCGCACCCGTCCTGTTCGCCGACGCTGAAGCGGGCGTGGTCGGCGCGGCCCATGCGGGCTGGAAGGGGGCGCTGGGCGGCATCGTTCACTCGACAGTGGCGGCCATGGAGGCCCTGGGCGCCAGGCCCGAGCGCATGGTCGCCGTGGTCGGCCCCTGCATCGCCCAAGCGTCCTATGAGGTCGGCGCCGACTATCAGGAACGCTTCGCGCACCACGACCCCGGCAGCGAACGCTTCTTCGCCCCGGGCGCGACTGAGGACAAACGCCTGTTCGACCTGCCGCGCTTCGTCCTGTGGCGACTGGAGCAATCCGGCGTCGGCGACGCCGCCTGGACCGGCGACGACACCCGCGCGGATGCGGCGCGGTTCTACTCGAACCGTCGGGCGTTCCTGGCGGGAGAGTCGGATTTCGGGCGGCTGATCAGCACGATCAGCCTGGGCTGAACTAGCCCGCCATCGCCATGTCAGGAACGCGGGTGGTTTCGCGCCAGGCCTCTGGCTGGGCCAGCAGGGCGCGGACCAGCTTGTTGTTCAGGGCGTGGCCGGCCTTGACGCCTTCGTAGCGGCCCAGCAGGGGCGCGCCGAGGACATAGAGGTCGCCGATCGCGTCCAGGGCCTTGTGGCGCACGAACTCGCGTTCCATGCGCAGGCCGCCGGGGTTCAGGATCTCGTCGCCGTCGATGACCACGGCGTTTTCCAGCGAACCGCCGCGGGCCAGACCGGCCTGACGCAGGGCCTCGACCTCATGGGCGAAGCCAAATGTGCGTGCGGCCATGATGTCAGCGCGGAAGGTCGCCTCGTCCACGACGAAGTCCACCACCTGATTGCCGATGACCGGCGTGGGGAAGTCGATCTCGAAGCGCATCTCGTAGCGGTCGCAGGGCAGCAGAACGGCGGACTTGTCGCCCTCCTCCACCCGGATCGGCTTGAGGATTTCGATGTAGCGGATCGGAGCTTCCTGACGGCGGAAACCGGCGCGGTCCAGCAGTTGCACGAACTGCAGGGCCGAGCCGTCCAGGATCGGCAGCTCGGGGCCATCGACCTCGATCACGGCGTTGGAGACGCCGAGCGCGCACAGGGCGGCCATCAGGTGCTCGATGGTCGACAGGCGCACGCCGGCCGCGTTCTCGATCATGGTGTTCAGGCGAGCGTCGATGACGGCCTCGCCCGAGACGGGGATGCGGTTGTCGCGGTCCGTGATGTCGGTGCGCACGAAGACGATGCCCGCGCCCGGCGCAGCCGGCCGCACGACCAACTTGACGCGCTGGCCGGTGTGAACGCCGACGCCAGCCGTGATGGCCGGAGCGACGATGGTCTGTTCGTGATGGTCGTTACGGACCGACAAGGGGGAGCTCTCTGTGTTGCGCGGCTCCGCGACAATCGTGCGGAGTTCGCCTCGCCTGTCGTTTAACCACGACCGCTCAAGCGCGAAATGAAAGATGGGTTTCGAAATGTTTCGGTCTGACGACAGTCCGTAACAAAGCAAAACGCCCCGGAGCCAAGCTCCGGGGCGTTTCAATCAGGCTTTCGTCCGATCAGTTCGCGAGGCGGCGAAGGAAGGACGGGATTTCCAGATCGTCGTCTTCAGCGTGACCGGCCTGGTAGTCCAGGGTCGGCTGGGCCGACTGGGACTGCCGCAGTTGCTGGGTCGTGCGGTTCGACGACGGCGGCGGTGCATAGGACGGCTGCTGCTGTTGCTGCTGCGGCTGCTGGCGCTTCTTGCCGAACAGGCTCCAGCCGCTGCGGCGGTGATCGCGATCGTAGTATTCTTCTTCAGCGACCGGCTCTTCGCGGCGCGGGGCCGGACGAGCTTGCGGCTGTTGCTGCTGGCCGCGGTCGAAGTAGAGATCGCCCTGCGAGGCGGCGACGGGTTCAGCGCGAACGGCGCCGGATTCGTATTCCTCGACCCACGGATCGACGATCGGCTCCAGATTGCGTGGCGCATCGTGGATGACGGGTTCGGGGCGCGGCTCGGGTGCGGCGCGGGCGGCCGGGGCGTCATAGACGGGGGCGGGCTCGGGCGCGCGGACCGGTTCGCGCACCGGCTCGATGCGGACTTCCGGCTGACGCGGCGCGGCGGCGGTCGGGCGACGGTCCGAGAAGGCCGAGCCTTGCGGCTCAATCTTCTGGATGACGGCCTCGTCCATGCCGGTGGCGACGACCGAGACGCGGATCTTGCCGTCCAGGGCCGGGTCGAAGGCGGCGCCGAAGATGATATTGGCGTCGCCGTCCACTTCGGCGGCGATGGCGTTGGCGGCCTCGTCGACTTCCAGCAGGGTCATGTCCAGACCGCCGGTGATGTTCACCAGCACGGCCTTGGCGCCCTTGAGGCTGGTCTCGTCCAGCAGGGGGTTGGCGATGGCGTTCTGGGCGGCCAGCAGCGCGCGATCGTCGCCCGTGGCCTCGCCCGTGCCCATCATCGCCTTGCCCATTTCGGACATGACGGCGCGAACGTCCGCGAAGTCGAGGTTGATCAGGCCCGGCAGGATCATCAGGTCGGTGATCGAACGGACGCCCGAGTGCAGCACCTGGTCGGCCATGCCGAAGGCGTCGGCGAAGGTCGTGCGCTCGTTGGCGACGCGGAACAGGTTCTGGTTCGGAATGACGATCAGGGTGTCGACGTAGCGTTGCAGCTCAGCGACGCCGGAGTCCGCCAGACGCATGCGGTGGCGGCCTTCAAAGGTGAAGGGCTTGGTCACGACGCCGACGGTCAGGATGCCGCGATCACGCGCGCACTTGGCGATGACGGGGGCCGCGCCGGTGCCGGTGCCGCCGCCCATGCCGCAGGTGATGAAGACCATGTGCGCGCCGTCCAGGTGCGCGTGGATCTCGTCAGCGCTCTCCTCGGCGGCGTTCATGCCGACTTCGGGGTGGGCGCCCGCGCCGAGCCCCTGGGTGATGGTCTCGCCCAGCTGGATGCGGCGGTCGGTTTTGGCGAAGCTCAGGTGCTGGGCGTCGGTGTTGGCGACGACGAACTCGACCCCTTCAAGGCCGGCGTCGATCATGTTGTTCACGGCGTTTCCGCCCGCGCCGCCGACGCCGAAGACGACGATCCGGGGCTTCAGTTCCGCGTTTTGAGGCTTCACCAGCGAGAGAGACATGATGCTTGTTCCGAACTTTCCGACCCTGCCCGTTAACCCCAGTGCGAAATCCCCGCCGAATCGCATTGGTTATGAGCGCGTTAAGGAAAACCCCTTTTGCGTTAACGGAGTGTTACCCCGGTACTATGAGTCGGCTGATTTAGGAGCCTGAAAGGCTAGCTTGGCTGCGGAATATCTTCATTTTTCCGAGATCCAGGCCGGAAACGAAAAAGGGCGGCTCTGCGAGCCGCCCTTTCCCTTTGCCGCTAACCGCGAGGATTAGAAGCGGTAGTTCACACCGGCGAAGTAACGACGGCCGTAGGCATCGTAGTTCGAGTAAACGGTGGTGCCCAGCCAAGGCGACTGCTCTTCGTCGAACAGGTTGACCACACCGGCGCGCAGGGTGACGTCGTCGTTGACGTTCCAGCGAACCGTGACGTCGTTGCGAACGAAGTTGCCGGTCTTGGTGTACTGAGCTTCGCGCGTGTCAGCGTTAGAGACGAACGAACGAGCAGTGATCAGGTCCTGCGAGCTCTGCCAGTCGGCGGTCCAGTTGATGCTCCAGATCGCGTTGGGCGTCCAGGTCAGGCCCGAGGTGAAGCGGACGTGCGGGTAGCCAACGTCGCTGGTCAGATCCACGTAGAACGACGGATCCAGCGAGTTCAGGAACTGCTTCTGCTCGATCAGGTAGGTACCGGCCAGCGAGTAGTCCAGGCGGCCCAGGTTCAGGCCGAAGGACTCTTCCAGATCCAGACGGTAACGAGCCGTGAAGTCGATGCCGCTCGTCTTCAGCTTGGCGTAGTTGAACGCCTGCTCGATGAAGCCGCCGATCGGATCGCCAGCCGGAGCGCCGATGCCGAACGGGATCTTCGGGTTGTTGCGGAAGATCGAGGCGCAGGCCTCATCGTTCAGCACCGTGCCGTTGACGCAGTTCGCCGACGCCGTGGCGGCGGAAACCGTGTTGATCACGTTCTCGATCTCGATGTTGAAGTAGTCGAGCGCGAGGGTGAAGTTCGGCATGAAGCGCGGCTTCAGGACGGCCGAGAAGGTGAACGAAGTCGACTCTTCCGGACGCAGGTTGCGGTTGCCGCCGCTGACGCCGGCGATGCCCGAGGAGTAGACCGGAGCATAGTCATCGTCTTGCGTCAGCGTGGCGCCGGCGAAGTCGAACGTCAGGTTCTGGCGAGCCGCCAGCTCGGTGCAGTTCTTGATGCGGTTCAGGCGGATTTGCGGATCCAGGCCAGCGGCGTTGATGGCCGAGGTGCGGCAGGCGTCGCCGCCCGAGCCCGCAACGCCGAAGCCGTTGCCGAACGTTTCGTTGTAGGGCGAGAACTGCTCGCCCAGGTCCGGAACGCGAACCGAGGAGTTGTAGCTGGCCTTGAAGGTGATGTCCGAGATCGGACGGTAGACCAGGTTCACGCCGTAGACGTCGACGCTGCCGACCGTCGAATAGTCGGCGTAGCGGTAGGAACCGCTCAGCTCGGCGTATTCGCCCAGGAAGCTGTCACGGAACAGCGGCAGCGAGAGTTCGCCGAAGAGTTCCTTGCTCTCGTAGCTGGTGCCGGGGAAGTCGGCGCCCGAGTTCAGGAACAGCCACTCGCGGCCAGCGGTATCGCGGCTACGACCGACGGCTTCCGTGAACTCCTTGCGGTATTCAGCGCCCAGAGCCACGCCGATGTTGCCGGCGCCCCACAGGTCCCACAGGTTGCCCGAGATCGTGGCCATGCCCTGGTGCTGTTCGTTGCGCTCGGTCACGGTGATGGCCGCGTCAACATACTCCAGAGCGGCGGCCGACTGGTTGCCCGCGCCGAAAACGTTCAGCGGCGTGCACTCGTCGATCGACTTGCGGCCGTAGGCGGTGCTGCCGACGTCCGTCAGGCCTTGCTTGTCCAGAACCTTGATGCGGCAGACGACTTGACCAGCGGCGCCAACGACGCCGGCGGTGTCGACGATCGCGTCAGCAGCCCAGGCGAAACGCTGGCTGTCAACGCCACGCTCACGGTTGCTGACTTCGACCTGACCGTAGGTGTAGCCGATATCCCAGGAGACATCCTTGACGAAAGCGATCTGATCCATGTCGCCACGGATGCCGCCGACAACGCGGAACAGCTCACGATCGTTGTCCTGGTTCCGGTCGGGACCGAACATCGAGTGACGGGCCAGCTGGGCCAGAACGGCCGGACGTGCGGTGCCCGGAGCGTTCGCGGTGGGCGCGTTGTAGGTGACCAGTTGGTTGGTCGAGATCGCGTCCTTGACGATCTGCGGCAGGAAGGCGTTGTCCGACCAGCGCAGGTCGAAGCTGTTCACTGCGTAGATCGGGTTAACTTCGTCGGCTTCGTACGAGTTGACCAGATCGATATCGAAGAAGGTCGGCTGGCCGGTATCGAAGGTGTTTTCCTTGATGTACTTGGCGTCGCCGTAGACCTTGACGCTGTCCGTCAGCTTGAACGAACCGCCAACGGCGTAGCGTTGCGATTCCGAGCGCGGAACGCGCGAGCCGGAGCTGAACGAGGCCGGGTTCACGCCGTCGCCGCCGTAGTTGTACGGACGGTTGATGCCGGTGTTGCCGATACGCTCGCCGAAGTTGGCCAGACGGGCGCCTGCCGGATCGTACCAGAAGGTCTTGCCGGGCGTCACGCCGTAGCAGTTCGAGCTGTACGAGAAGGCGAAGATGTTCGTGAAGTTACACGTGCCCGAACCCGAGGCGTGCGGGACGTCCGGATCGGTCGTCGGGCTGGGCTGCTGGGCGTTTGCCAGCGTCGTTTGACCCCACTTCGGGCGGTCAATACGGTTCATGCCCTTGAAGATCCGGTTGTCGGTCCAACCGTCGTAGGTCAGGCCGGCAGTGGTCGGATCGGCGTCAATGCCGATGATCGTCGGCGCCTGATCCATCCACTTGATGTCGTTCGACGTGACTTCGTCGATGTCTTCGTACTCGGCGTGCGCCCAGACGTTCAGACGGTCATCGAAGAAGTTGCCGCCGATGACGGCCGAAATGCGCTTGTTGAGCTCGCCGTTCGAGTTGATCTGACCCAGGTTGGCGTCGATCTCAGCGCCTTCGAAGTCGTCGCGCAGCTTGAAGTTCAGCACGCCCGACACGGCGTCAGCGCCGTAAACCGACGACGCGCCGCCGGTGACGATTTCAATGTTCTCGATCAGCAGACGCGGAATGGTGTCGACGTCGACAGCCAGCGAACCGCCGCTCGAGCCGACCTGACGACGGCCGTTGATCAGGGTCAGGGTGCGGCCCGAACCCAGGCTGCGCAGGTTCGGCAGCGACAGACCGCCGTCGTTCAGGTTCGAACCCGTCGTATCCGACGGAACGACCGAGTTACCCAGCGCGGGGATCGTGGCGAGGTAGTCGATGACCGTGGTCTGACCGGTGTTCAGCAGCTCTTCGCGAGCCACCTGGATCAGCGGGGTCGGGGCGTTCGTCGGATCGCGACGGATGCGCGAACCGGTGACGACGACTTCACCCACGTCCGTGGCCTGCTCTTGGCCCGACGGCGTCGATTGAGCAGCGGCCGGAGCCGACACGGCGATAATGCCCGCGAGGATGGTCGTCCCGAACAGATAGTTTCGTTTCAGGTGCATTTGGATTTTGGCCCCAACCTTGATTGAACTGCAGCACAGCGGAATCGCACAGGACGCCCGCATGTCAGACCGTCCCGTCTAATCGAAATTACCGAGCGGACAAGCTTTGTGACCCAAATCAGGCCATTGGGCGTCAAACATGTAACAATGAAGACACAGTCAGAACACACATGGCCAACGGCCGTTCGGGCAACCCAAATATTACCCGCATTTGACTTAAACTCGAAATTTATTGCTTGCATTGGCACAAAATTAGAAATTCATGCCGGATCGGGCGCGATCCATGTGCGGTTAAATACGCCCGAACTTTGACGCAGAACGGGCATGTTTTCGCACGCAGGGCTGGCCGATCCCTCGCAGTCTGCACAGCCGGATGCGGCCAAAGCCGCGCTGCGGGCGCGCGAAAGTCAGCCCGTCCTCGCGGACGGGCGCGCAAAGATGGGCGGGAGGACTGCGGCTCTTGGCCTAGAGGTTGTCGCGCAACCAGCCGGCGGCGCGGGCCACCATGCCGCCGCGGTGCACCTTGGGAGCGTCGGCGGCGGTGATCTGACGGGACATCAGCTTGCGGGCGGAGACCGCCTCGCGCGGGCCGTACGCGGCGCGCAGCAGGACGCCCGAGGCCGAGCAGAAGGCCGGGCCCGAAGCGGCGTCGGCCAGGTGGGGCGCGCGTTGCGGCTTGCCCAGGCGAACCGGGCGGTCGAAGACGCGCACGGCCAGTTCGCGCACGCCGTTCAGTTGGCTGGCGCCGCCGGTCAGGACGATGCCCGCGCCCGGGTCCATGCCGACACCGGCGTGCTTCAGCCGGTCGCGCAATAGTTCGAGGGTTTCCTCGACGCGCGGGGCGATGACGGTCTTCAGCATGGCGCGCGGGACGATGACGGGCCCGGCGGACGGGTCCTCGCCGCGCGGCGGGGCCTCCAGCATCTCGCGGTCCTCGTTGGCCGAAGCCATGGCGGAGCCGTGCAGGGTCTTCAGGCGTTCAGCGCCGACCTTGGAGGTCGACAGGCCGCGCGCAATGTCGGCGGTGACGTGATCGCCGCCGACGTTCAGACTTTCGATGTGCAGCAGGCTGCGGCCGCCCCAGACCGCCGCCGAGGTCGAGCCGCCGCCCATGTCGATGCAGACGCTGCCCAGCTCCATCTCGTCCTCCTCCAGCGCGGCGAGCGAGGAGACGACGGGGGCGGCGGCGACGCCTTGCAGGTCGAGGTGCGCCAGTTCGAGGCAGTGGCTGAGGGCGCCGAAAGAGCCTTCGGACATGGAGACGACCAGCAGATCCAGCCCCAGCGAACCGCCGCGCATTGAGCGCGGATCATGAACGCCGCGCGCCCCGTCCACCGACCAGGCGATGGGCAGGACGTGGATCGGACGGCGGTTGGGCAGGCGGATCTGGGCCAGGGCCATGCCGATGGCGCGGGCCAGGTCGCCGTCGCTGATCGGATGGGCGCCCAGCGAGACGCGGGCCTGGACCCGGTGGCTGGCCATCTGGCCGATGGCCGTGGTGACGATGACGCCGGAAACCGGCGAGCCGGCGGCGCGCTCGGCACGCTCAACCGCGTGACCGATGGCCTGGGCCGCCTCGTCCATGTTGACGATGGCCCCGCCGCGCACGCCACGCGACTGGACGTGGCTAGCGCCCGCGACGCGGATGGTGCGGTCGGCGTGGCGCACGCCCTCGGGCTTCATGATGAAGCAGGCGACCTTGGACTGGCCCAGGTCGAGCGCGGCCACGGCCGGAGCGCGCGGCGCGCCCTTGGCTTGATCCGTGTTCGTATCTCGGCTGCGTCCGGCCATGATGATCGTGTCCTGGGTATTCGTGTCAGACGGCGCCTTCGGAGGGCCGGACGGCGACCTCCTCGGGCGTGCGGAGATCGACCCGGGCAAAGCCCAGGTCGAGAAGGCGTTCGCGCTGGTCCAGCGCGTCGAGGCGGATCAGGGCGCTGTCCTGATCGACGGCGGGCAGTTGGATCAGGCTGCCGTCCTTGAGGCGCAGGTCCCAGCGGCGCTCGTCCACCCGGACCAGAGCCTCGATGCGGACCATCAGGCGCGGACGCTGGGCCAGAAGCGGCAGGATTTCAGACGCGGTCTGATCGGCGCCCTTGCCCACCACCAGCGGCAACTTGGGATAGCGGCCCGCGTCGGCGCCCGGAATGACCTTGCCGCCGCTGTCGATGACATAGGCGTGGCCGCCGGTCTGCCAGACGGCCAGACGGTCGTGTTCCTTGACGTCGACGATCAGGGTGTCGGGCAGCAGACGCACCACGCGCGCCTCCTTGACCCAGCCCACGGCCTGCACCCGGTCGCGCACGGCGCTCAGGTCGAGACTGACGATGGGCTGGTCGGCGCTGACGCCGACGGCCTGCTGGATCGCGGCCTTGGCCTCAGGCGAGGCGCCGGTGACGTGGACCTGCTTGACCTTCAGGCCCATGCCTGAGGTGACGCTGTCGAACTTGGTCGAAACCGAGTTGGAGATGCGCTCGGCGCGCGCCCCGGTGGCCAGAACCCCGCCCAGAACCACGACGCCCGCCACGATAGAGATCAGGACGGCGCGCGGCGACAGGTCCAGCCGACCGATGGCGGCGACCTTGCCCGGCGTGGCCGGAGCGTTGCGGGAGCCCTGCCCCCTGCCCTTCGTCGCGCCCTGTCGCCGACCGCCGCGCACTACCGCGGGCATGAGGCGTCCTCCACCATCCACCGAACCAGATCACGATACGCCATCCCGACATAGGCCGCCTGCTCGGGACTGAGCGAGGTCGGCGTCATGCCGGGCTGGGTGTTGACCTCCAGAAGAACGAGAACGTCGTTAACATCGTCATAACGGAAGTCGGATCGCGACACGCCGCGGCAGCCCATGGCCGTGTGGGCCAGTTCAGACTGACGCAGGGCCTTCTCGAAGACATGGGCGGGCAGTTCGGCAGGCAGGACGTGCTTGGAGCCGCCCGGCGCATACTTGGCCTCATAGTCGTAGAAGCCCTTGGTCGGGGTGATGTCGGTGACAGTCAGGGCGCGCGGGCCGCCGGCCTCGCCCAGGACAGTGACGGCCAGTTCCTTGCCCGCGATGAAGGGCTCGACCATGACCAGGTCGCCATAGGTCCAGCTGTCGTCGCCGACGATGGCGCAGGGCGCGTCGCCGGGCTGGATGACATAGACGCCGACCGAGGAGCCCTCGGCGTTGGGCTTGATGACATAGGGGGGCGGGATGACATGGTCCGCCGCCACCGCCTTGCGGTCGAACAGGCCCCCGCCGGGGACGACGACGCCCGCCGCGCGCAGCACGGCCTTGGACTTGTCCTTGTCCATGGCCAGGGCCGAGCCCAGGACGCCGGAGTGGGTGTAGGGGATTTTCAGCGTTTCCAGCACGCCCTGGACGCAGCCGTCCTCGCCCCATTCGCCGTGCAGGGCGTTGAAGACGACGTCGGGCTTCAGCGCCGTCAGCACCTGGGCCAGATCGCGTCCGGCGTCGACGCGCGTGACCTTGGCCACCTGCCCTTCCAGGGCGTCGGCGCAGCCGCGGCCGGAGGACAGCGAGACCTCGCGTTCCGACGACAGGCCGCCCATCAGGACAGCGACATGAAGGGTGTTCAGGGGCGCGCGCATGGGACGATCCGACTACTAGCCCGCCCCTATGCCCTGAATACGGTTAACCGGTTGGAAACGATAGCGGGACGGGAGGGGAATTTAGCGCCCTTTCTCCCTCCCCTTCATGGGGAGGGTGGTCGCGCAGCGATCGGGTGGGGAGGACGAGGTGAAACGGAGCGCGGCGCTTGATTTGCCCAAGCGCCCCACCCGTCTGCCGCTTCGCGTCAGCCACCCTCCCCATGAAGGGGAGGGAGAGGCGCGCGTTTTACTTCCTGCCGATGCGCTTGATTTCCCAGTCCAGCTGTACGCCGGTCTTGGCCAGGACGTCGGCGCGAACGGCTTCGCCCAGGGCTTCGATGTCGGCGGCGGTGGCTTCGCCCGGGTTGATCATGAAGTTGGAGTGCAGTTCGCTGAACTTGGCCCCTCCCCCGGTCTCGGCGCGCAGCTTGCCGCGCCAGCCGGCCTCGTCGACCAGCTTCCACGAGGAATGGCCTTCGGGGTTCTTGAAGGTCGAGCCGCCGGTCTTTTCGCGGATCGGCTGGGTCGTTTCGCGGCGGCTGGTGATCTCGTTGATGCGGGCGGCGACGGCCTCGGGCGCGTCGGGCGTGCCGCGATAGGTCGCTTCCATCCAGATGACGCCCGCCGGGGCGTTGGAATGGCGGTAGGTGTAGCCGAAGTCGGCCAACGCCAGCTCGATCCGCTGGCCCTGACGCGTCAGGCCCCAGGCGGAAACCAGAACGTCCTTCGTCTCCGAACCATAGCAGCCCGCGTTCATGGTCAGGGCGCCGCCGATGGTGCCGGGGATTCCGGCGTAGAACTCCAGTCCGGCGATGCCCGCCTTGGCCGAGGCCTTGGCCACCATCGAGTCCAGCGCGCCCGCGCCCGCCGTGATGGTGTCGCCGTCGGTCGTGATGGCGGCGAAGGCCCGTCCGGCCAGACGGATCACCACGCCCTCAACCCCGCCGTCGCGGACGATCAGGTTGGAGCCGACGCCGATGATCGTGACCGGCACGCTTTCCGGCAAGGCCTTCAGGAAGTCGGCCAGGTCGTCAGCGTCCGCCGGAATGAACAGGGCGTCCGCCGCCCCGCCGACGCGGAACCAGGTGTAAGGCCCCAGCGGCTCGTTCAGCAGCAGCTTGCCGCGCACGGTCGGGAGAGTGATGGTCAAGGGCAGCTCTCGTTGAAGAAGTGTTGGATTTCCAGCGCGCGCGCAGCATTCCGCTCGGCTTGCCGACAGCCCCATTCAGCATTGAGCTGGGCCATCAATCGAAGCTGGATCAGTCCGCTGTCGTTCTGGAGTTGCATGGCAGTTGCTCGCACCTCGCCAATCGAAGGCGTGCTGAAGTTCTGGGGCTCCATGACTGGCGCTTCGGACGATCGGTCCTCAACCGCCATGCGCTCTGTGATTTGCACAAACACCTGCTCCATAACGGCGTCCGCGTCAGCGCTCCGAGCAAGGACATCCGTCACGCCCTTCTCGCTATAGGTGAGCAAAAAGGCCCCGCCTTCCAGTTCGACCCGAAGCCCTCCTCGATCATGAGCGCCGTAATCGGGAAGCAATTCCGGCCTGGCCCCAATAACCCCGGCCAGCCGCTGCATCTCGGCGCAGAAATCAGGCAGCGACGGTGCGTCGATCAACCCAGGGCCTCAAGTTGCGCCGGCAGGGCGTAGGCCCAGCTGGTGATGTCGCCGGCGCCCAGCAGGACGACCAGATCGCCCGGCCTGGCCTCGTCCTTGATGACGCGCGGCAGAACGGCGGCGTTTTCCAGAGCGGCGACATTGCGGTGGCCGTAGCGGCGGATGCCCTCGGCCAAGGCGTGCTTGTCGACGCCCTCGATCGGCTGCTCGCCCGCCGAATAGACGTCGGCGACCAGAACGCTGTCGGCGTCGGCGAAGCAGGTCGAGAAGTCCTGCATCAGGTCGCGCAGGCGGGTGTAGCGATGCGGCTGGACCACGGCGATGACGCGGCCGGGGTTGTCGGCGGACTGGACCACCTGACGGGCGGCTTTCAGCACGGCGGCGATCTCGACCGGGTGGTGGCCGTAGTCGTCAATGACGCGCACGCCGCCGACCACGCCCGTGGTGGTGAAGCGACGCTTGACCCCGCCGAAGCCGGCCAGGCCCTGACGGATGGAGTCGTCGTCCACGCCCAGCTCGCGCGCCACGGCGATGGCGGCCAGCGAGTTCGACACATTGTGCCAGCCGGCCATGGGCAGATAGAGGCCCTCGATGCGGGTCGGTTCGTCCAGCGCGGCCAGACCCTGGCCCTGCACCACCACGTCGAAGCGCGAGCCGTCGGGCGACATCTGCACGTTCTCGGCGCGGACCATGGCCTGGGGGTTCAGGCCGTAGGTGACCAGACGACGGTTATCGATTTTGGCCGCCAGCTTCTGCACCTCGGGGTGGTCCAGGCAGACCACGCCGAAGCCGTAGAAGGGAATGTCTTCGATGAAGTCGCAGAAGGCCTTCTTGACGGCGTCGAAGTCGCCGTAGTGGTCCAGGTGTTCCGGGTCGATGTTGGTGATGACCGCGACCGTGCACTTCAGGCGCAGGAAGGAGCCGTCGCTCTCGTCGGCCTCGACCACGATCCAGTCGCCCTCGCCCACCTTGGCGTTGGTGCCGTAGGCGTTGATGATGCCGCCGTTGACCACCGTCGGGTCCAGCGAGCCGGCGTCCAGCAGGGCCGCGACCATCGAGGTCGTCGTCGTCTTGCCGTGGGTGCCGCCGACGCCGACCGAGAACTGCAGGCGCATCAGCTCGGCCAGCATCTCGGCGCGGCGGACCAGGGGAATGCGGCGCTCACGCGCCACGACCAGTTCCGGGTTCGTCGCCTTGACCGCCGTGGAATAGACCACCGCCGAGACACCCTCGGTCACATGGGCGGCGTCGTGGCCGATATAGATGCGGGCGCCCAGCTTCTCGAGCCGCTCCGTGTTGGCGCTGGCCTTGGCGTCCGAACCGGACACTTGATAGCCGATCTTCAGCATGATCTCGGCGATGCCGCTCATGCCGATGCCGCCGATGCCGACGAAGTGGACAGGCCCGAGGGCGAACGGAACGGGGCGAAGGCGTGCGATCATATGCGCGTCATAGCTCAGACGGGATGCGATTTGCACCATCTTTGCCAGCCAAAGGATTCTCTCGATCTGTCGGGATCTTAAGTTTGGTTACTCCGCCTTAACCGTAAGGATTCACCATAAGCGTCTCATCTGTCCGGGGCCGCTTTTCCATGTCCGAGTTGAAGACCGACGTCATCCTGCGTGGCGACTGCATCGAGGTGCTGAAGGGCCTGCCGGACAAGTCGGTGGACATGGTCTTCGCCGACCCGCCCTATAACCTGCAGCTGGGCGGCGACCTGCTGCGTCCCGACAATTCCAAGGTCGACGCGGTCGATGACGACTGGGACAAGTTCGACAGCTTCGCCGCCTATGACGCCTTCACCCGCGCCTGGCTGACCGAGTGCCGCCGCGTGCTGAAGGACGAGGGCTCGCTCTGGGTCATCGGCAGCTATCACAACATCTTCCGCCTCGGCGCGGCGATGCAGGACCTGGGCTTCTGGGTGCTGAACGACATCATCTGGCGCAAGTCCAACCCGATGCCGAACTTCAAGGGCACGCGCTTCACCAATGCGCACGAGACCCTGATCTGGGCCGCCAAGTCGCGCGAGCAGAAGCGCTACACCTTCAACTACGACGCGCTGAAGGCCTTCAACGAAGACACCCAGATGCGCTCGGACTGGACGCTCGCCCTGTGCACCGGCAACGAGCGCCTGAAGGACGACAACGGCGACAAGGCCCACCCGACCCAGAAGCCCGAGGCCCTGCTGCACCGCGTGCTGCTGTCTGCCAGCCGCGTCGGCGACGTTATCCTGGACCCCTTCTTCGGCACCGGCACCACGGGCGCCGCGGCCAAGCGCCTGGGTCGCCACTTCATCGGCATCGAGCGCGACGAGACCTACGCCAAACTGGCCGAGAAGCGCATCAAGGCGGTCATTCCCGCCGCGCCCGAGGATCTGGTCGTCACCGGCTCCAAGAAGGCCGAGCCCAAGGTGCCGTTCGGCGCCCTGGTGGAGGCCGGTCTGCTGGCCCCCGGCGACAAGCTCTACTGCCCCAAGGGCGACCATGAGGCCCGCGTGCGCGCCGACGGTTCGCTGGTGTCCGGCTCCATGACCGGCTCGATCCACAAGCTGGGCGCCCTGCTGGAAAACGCCCCGGCCTGCAACGGCTGGACCTACTGGCGCTTCAAGACCGACACGGGCCTGCGCCCCATCGACGCCCTGCGCGCCGAGATCCGCGCCGGGATGCAGTAGCCGCAAGCCGCTGTAAGGCTTGCGACTATCGTTCCAGCCACGCTGGAACCGGGTTCCATGACCCGTGTTGACGATTCCAGTGCGCCATCGGGGGCGCGGGAGTCGGATGATGAAGATTGCTCAGGTCACGCCCCTCTATGAGGCGGTGCCGCCGCGCCTTTATGGCGGCACCGAGCGGGTCGTCGCCCACCTGACCGACGCCTTGGTGGAACTGGGCCACGAGGTCACCCTGTTCGCCAGCGCCGAGGCCGAAACGCGAGCGCGGCTGGTGCCGGTGCGCGATCAGGCCATCCGGCTGGACCCGGAGCCGCTGAAGTCCGATCTGGCCGCCCATATGACCATGCTGGCCGAGGTGCTGGATCGCGCCGACGACTTCGACATCATCCATTTTCATACCGACATGGCGCACTTCCCCTTCTTTCAGGGATTGGCCGACAAGACGGTGACCACCCTGCACGGACGGCTGGACCTGAAGGACCTGCCGGAGGTCTATGAGCGCTGGCCGCAGTTCGGCCTGGTCTCCATCTCCGACGATCAGCGCCGCCCCCTGCCCGCCGCCAACTGGAAGGCGACCGTGCATCATGGGATGCCGGGCGACCTCTATCGCTTTTCGCCGAAGTCGCAGGGATACCTCGGCTTCCTCGGCCGCATCTCGCCCGAGAAACGCCCGGACCGGGCCATCGAGATCGCCACACGTCTGGGCAAGCCGCTGAAGATGGCGGCCAAGGTGGACGCGGCGGACAGGGCCTATTGGGAGACGGTCATCCGGCCTCTGGTCGAGGGCAATCCGCTGATCGAGTTCGTCGGCGAGATCGGCGACGATCAGAAGTCGGCCTTCCTCGGCGGGGCCGAGGCCCTGCTGTTTCCCATCGACTGGCCCGAGCCCTTTGGTCTGGTGATGATCGAGGCCATGGCCTGCGGCACGCCGGTCGTGGCCTTCCGCTGCGGCTCGACGCCCGAGATCATCGAGGACGGGGCCACGGGCTTTCTGGTCGAGACGATGGACCAGGCGGTCGCCGCCGCCGGGCGAGCGCACGAACTGGACCGCGAGGCGATCCGGGCGCGGTTCGACCTGCGCTTCTCGGCCACCGCCATGGCCCGGCGCTATCTCGACGTCTACGGCGACCTGCTGGCCCGCCGCCCGTTCGCGGCGCACGTTCTGGACGGCGGCCGGGCGGCGCGGGTCGCCAACGAAGATCGCAGCTTCGCCGCCATAGGCTGAGTCCCGGCTGAACCCTTCGCCGCTTCGGCCATTTCCCTGAGGGGGCGCCTGAGCGACTTTCGCGCAGCAGCGAGGCAGACGATGGACGACGCCTATTCGGTCCAGACCACGGCCGCCGACAACAGCGATCAGGACGGTCTCGAGACCCTGATGGCGCTGAAGGACGCCGACACCTTTCTGGTGGCGGACCACTGGGGCGACGTCAAAAGCGGCGCCGACGGCCTGTTCGACCGGGACACGCGCCTGCTGTCGCATTTCGTCCTGACGGTGGGACGGGCGCGGCCGTCGCGGCTGAGTTCCGGCGTGACCGAGGACAACGTCTTCTTCACCTGCCATTCGACCAACCGCCCCCTGCCGCCGATGGGGGGACGCTCGGCCCCGGCAGGCGTGCTGCATCTGGAGCGGCGGCGCTTCCTCTGGGACAAGCGTCTGTTCGAGCGGGTGCGGATGGTCAACCACGGCATCGAGGACATCCTGCTGCCGCTGTCGTTCGAGTTCGGGGCCGACTTCGCCGACATCTTTCAGGTGCGCGGCACGATGCGAGCGGCGCGCGGAGAGATTCACGCCCCGATCATGGACGGGCGCCGGGTCAGCTTCGGCTACACCGGGCTGGACGGGGTGGTGCGGACCAGTTGCCTGGCCTTTTCCGAGCCGCCCGCGCGCCTCAGCGCCAACCGGGCGGAGTTCATGTTCAGCCTGCCCAAGGGCAAGCGGCTGGACCTCTATATCGAATGCGGCATCGACGTCTGCGACGCCCCGGATCAGGAGCGCTGGCGCTGGAATTCCATTCAGGCCCGCCTGGCCATGCGTCGACGGATGCGACGCGGCGCCGGGGTGGCCGCGCCGCGCGATCCGCGCATCAACGACTGGCTGACCCAGTCACGAACAGATGTTGCGCTGCTGACCACCGACCTGCCGACCGGCCCCTATCCCTATGCCGGGGTGCCGTGGTTCTCTACCCCGTTCGGACGCGACGGCATCATCACCGCCTGGCAGATGCTGTGGGTGGACCCCAGTCTGGCGCGCGGGGTGCTGACCTATCTGGCCTCGCGTCAGGCGACGGAGGTCGACGCCTTCAAGGACTCGGCGCCCGGCAAGATCATGCACGAGACGCGCGGCGGCGAGATGAGCGTCCTCGGCGAGGTTCCCTTCGGCCTCTATTACGGCGGGGTCGACACCACCTGCCTGTTCATCGCCCTGGCCGGGGCCTACGCCAAACGCACCGGCGACGCGGAGACAATCGGCAACCTCTGGCCGAACCTGATCGCAGCGGCGGGCTGGATGAGCGACTACGGCGACAGCAACGGCGACGGCCTGATCGACTACGCCCGCGCCGCCGAGACCGGCCTGTCCAATCAGGGCTGGAAGGACAGCGAGGACTCCATCTTCGACAGCGACGGTCGCTTTCCCAAGGGCCCGGTCGCCCTGCTGGAGGTGCAGGGCTACGCCTTCGCCGCCTGGACCGCCATGGCCGAGATGGGCGCGCAGATGGGCGACGAACGGGCCAGCCAGTGGCAGGCGCGGGCTGGGGCGGTGCGGTCCCTGGTCGAGGACAGGTTCTGGATGGAGGATCAGCAGTTCTACGCTGTGGCTCTCGACGGCGACGGCAAGCAGATGCAGGCCGTCGGCTCCAACGCCGGGCACCTGCTGTTCAGCGGCCTGCCCTCGCCCGAGCGGGCCCGACTGGTGACGCGGCGGATGCTGACGGCGGAGTTCCGCTCCGGCTGGGGCCTGCGGACCCTGGCCAAGGGGCAGGCTCGCTTCAATCCCATGAGCTATCACAACGGCTCGGTCTGGCCGCACGACACCGCCATGGCGGCGGCGGGCATGGCCCGTTACGGCGAGCGACGGGCCGTGGCCATGCTGCTGGGCGAGATCTATGGCGCGGCGGCCCATTTCCAGCTGCGCCTGCCCGAGCTTTTCTGCGGCTTCATTCGCGAGACGGGCGAACCGCCCATCGCCTATCCGGTCGCCTGCCTGCCGCAGGCCTGGGCGGCGGGTTCGGTCTTCCTGATGCTGCAGGCGGCGCTGGGCCTGTCGATCGACGCCAGCGAGCAACTGGTCGAGATCGCCGACCCGACCCTGCCGCCGGGGGTGGACCGGCTGTCGGTGACGCGGCTCAGGGTCGGCGACGGGGTCATCGACCTGCATTTCCAGCGGCTGGACGGACAGGTGGTGGTCATGCCGCGCGAACGCAGCGGCATCGTCAATCTGCGGGTGACCGGCTAGGCCGCCAGGCCGCGCTCCAGCGCCTTGCGGAACACGGTCGGCAGGGCCGCCAGGGCGTCGTCCGCAGGGGCCCAGACGAAGTCCCCCTCGCCTGCGGCGACGTGAACGGTCAGGGTCAGGCTGAAGTGGGTGAAGACGTGCTCGACGGCCCCTGCCTGGGCCCAGTCGGCGGCGGCGGGCGGATCAAAGGCGGGCGCGGCGCTCCAGTCGGAGGTCGGCAGGCCCATCATGCCGCCGAGCAGGCCCTTGTCAGGCCGCCGGACCAACCCGATCCGCCCCGCCGCGTCGCGCAGGACGAAGGCGTGGCCCAGACGGTGCGGGCGCTCGGCCTTCTTGATCTTCAGCGGATAGCGGGCCGGTTCGCCGGTCTTCAGCCCCTCGCAGCCAAAGGCCAGGGGGCAAAGATCGCACGACGGCGACTTGGGCCGACAGACGCCGGAGCCGAGGTCCATCAGGGCCTGAGGCCAGTCGCCGGGGCGGTCGTCGCTGACGAACAGGGCCGCCAACCGCTTCAGCTCGGGTCGGGCGGCGGGCAGAGGCGCTTCGAGCGCGAACAGGCGGCTCATGACCCGCTCGACATTGCCGTCCACGACATTGGCGGGGCGGTCGAAGGCGATGGCGGCGACGGCGGCGGCGGTATAGGCGCCCACCCCGGGCAAGGCCAGCAGCGCTGCCTCCTGATCGGGGAAGACGCCGTTGTTATCGCAGACCACGGCGCGGGCGCAGGCCAGCAGGTTGCGGGCGCGGGCGTAGTAGCCCAGCCCCGCCCAGGCGGCCATCAGGTCAGAATCCTCGACCGCCGCCAGATCACTGACCGTCGGCCAGCGCGTGGTGAAGCGCTCGAAATAGGGCGCGGCGTGCGGCACCGTCGTCTGCTGCAGCATGACCTCGGACAGCCATACCCGGTAGGGGTCCGTGCGCATCTGCGCCCCCGGCGGCGCGCGCCACGGCAGGGTCCGCGCATGGACGTCGTACCAATCAAGCAGGGCGGCGCGGAGGGAAGAGACGTCGGGCATGGGTCGCGGTATATAGGACGAATGCGTCGTCCTCTGCCCACCGAAAGCGAAGCCCGCGAAATCCTGGCGAGGCGCCGGACGCGGCCGCAACTGCGCCCGCCGCCCCCGGCGGGTCGGTCGCTGGCCCCGCTGATCAAGAAGCTGGACGCCCAGTTCGGGCGCGGCGCAGGCGCCCTGGAGCCGCGCTGGGTCGAGATCGTCGGCGAGCGTCTGGCCCGCGTCACCCGCCCGCAGAAGCTGACCAAGGGTCGCGGAACCGCTGGCGGTACGCTGGAACTGCGCGTGGCCGGCCCCGCCGCCCTGCTGGTGCAGCATCAGTCCGAGGACATCATCCAGCGGGTGAACCTGTTTCTCGGCGCCGGATCGGTCGAGCGACTGCGCATCGCCCAGGGGCCGGTCAAACCCCTGCCCGTCGCTGGCGCCAAGCCCCGCGCGCGCGGCAAGATGGTGCTACCGCCCCTGCCCGCCTCGGTCGAAGCCGAACTGGCCGCCGCCGTCGAGGACGCCCCGGACAGCTTGAAAGCGGCCTTGCGGAAACTCGGTCGGGCCGTCCTGTCACAGCCCCCCGAAGACGAGCGGCGCTGACAAACTGTCGTTGTAAGCGCCGCCCGCTGAGCTTGAAGTTGCGGACATTGAGAACGCCGATATCATCGCGGCATGGAAGACCCTGACAATATCGAAAGCGCTTGGGCCGGACTGCTGAACGGCACAATGATCACCTTACTTGGTGCGGCGTTTCCGGCGGCGCGTCAGGGAGCCACGAAATGACCTCGATGGAGGCGATGCAAGGCATCGTCCTCACCGGAGTAAGTGCACAAGTGCTGTGGTTCGGTATCAGGATGATCGCGCGCCAAGTCGTTTGGCTGAGTCACAAGCGGCGTTGAAACCTGCCAAGTGCGGCTTTCCCCCCTTAAGCGAGACCCTTAGCTGACTTCGGCACGTGGCTCCGCCAGGATCGTTATCTCTCGCAATCGAGCTAGCGTGCCCACCAAGACCGAAACCGCAAGAAGTGCATATCCGGTAGCGAATAATCCGTCTCTCGTGGTTCCGCTAAACAGGGGGCTTATGAAGATAAGAATGCAGCTTGCAAGCAGTAGCGCGAAGATGGCGAACATCTTTCCGTAGCGCTTTCCATAGAGCGCTTTGAGCTTGGTTCGCTGGCGTTCTGACGCTGTTGATCTCCGACGCTTGATCCAGGAAAGAAGGCCGGCGAAATCTGTTTTCAGCCCTATCGAGAAAGCAGCCACGAACAGGGCTGGCTGTAGCATAAACCCGGCCCAGTGGCGGCCTAGCCGCATATGAAGTGGCGCTACCTGTAAACATAGCGCCGTCGTTACCAGAAGAATGGCGAGGCCCCCTCCAAGGGCGGCCCATTTTAGACTGCCTTCACTCATCCAAGCCTCAAGATTTAAGCGTCTGGGCCATTCGGCTCATCGTGATGGTCAAGGCAACCCCGCAAGGTCCACTTCCCCCCCATAAGCGAACTTCGATTCACGACCCAACTCGGACATTGCAAAGCGAGCGCGGAGCCTACGGCTTCTGGTGATACTCGGTGATGTTGATGCCTCTGAGGTCCAGGTCACATTCTCGCGCCAGAAGGTCATTCGTGCGTTCGATCAACGGGCGGTAGGCCGCGATCTGTGCGTCGGATACAGCCCCTGCGGTCAGGCCGATGCCGTTGTTAAAGCCGAACCGGTTTCCTGCGTTAGAGATTTGGACTCGAGGCCTAAGGCGACCTGCATGGTAGGTCCACGTCTCAGCGACAGTTGTCGGGGATGCACCGCCCGCGATTTCAAACTGCGATGTAGGCCACTCCGTCCGCCGATATTTGATCGCGCTGACTCCTTCAGCCATCCCTAGCACTCGAGGAATACAGGACGTGTCTGGAAGCCCAGCCAACGATGCGTATGCGTCGATGCCGCCAAAATGATCGCACGAGGCCGTCAGGGTGCCGACGAGAGCGAGCAAGGCATATGATCTTCTCATGGCTTGAACCCTATCAGTCCGACGGCAGCTTCCCACCCATTGCGGACATTCATGATGGCCGCTTTCTGCGGCCACAGGTCCCGCACCGCGTTGATCGCTTGGCTTTGGGGCCTCCGATAGGATATCGGCGACATTCGCGGCGCAATATGGCCGTATCTGTTTTCGATAAATAACCGGATTGCGCGCGTCCGACGGATCGCGTCATTCTTCTGAGTCACAGTATCTCGACCAAGGACGATCCATGGCTACGTTCCGTTACGCTTCGATGAGCCGCCGCGCGGCCCTGACCGCCGCCGCCCTGGCCGCCATGGCCACCGTCGCCGGCTGCACCGCCAAGAGCGGCGGCGAAGCCAAGGGCGACATGGCCCTGGGCGCCGGGACGGACGCCAAGGTCACGGTCGTGGAATACGCCTCGGTCACCTGCGGTCACTGCGCCGTCTGGAACGAGGAGGTCTGGCCCGAGTTCAAGACCAAGTATGTGGACACCAAGAAGGTCCGCTACGTCTTCCGCGAGTTCCCGACCCCGCCGCAGGACATCGCCGTCGCCGGCTTCCTGATCGCGCGCTGCGCCGGTGAGGACAAGTACTTCGACGTCATGCACGATATCATGGCCAGCCAGAAGGAATGGCAGGCGGGCGTTCCGCCGCGCACCACCCTGTTCCGCGTCGCCGCCGCCGCCGGCCTGAGCCAGGAGCAGACCGAGGCCTGCATCCGCGACAAGGCCGCGATCGAGGAAATGAGCAACCGCATCAAGGCCGGCATCGACGCCGGCGTGACCGGGACGCCGACCTTCATCGTCAACGGCACCAAGGTGCTCGACAGCAGCCTGTCGGGCCTGTCGGAAGCCATCGACGCGGAACTGGCCAAGAAATAACTTCAACCAGGCGGGGGCGTGGACATGTTGAGAAAGCTGGCTGGGGCTGCGGCCCTGAGCGTCGTCATGGCGCTGGCGGCCTGCAGCGGCAATGACGCGGCCCCCGCCGAGGGCGACATGGCTCTGGGCGCGCCCGAGGGTGCCAAGGTGACGGTGGTCGAATACGCCTCCGTCACCTGCTCCGGCTGCGCCGCCTGGAACGAGCAGGTCTGGCCTCAGTTCAAGGCCAAATATGTGGACACCGGCAAGGTGCGTTACGTCTTCCGCGAGTTCCCGACCCCGCCCGCCGACGTCGCGGTGGCCGGCTTCCTGGTCGCGCGCTGCGCCGGCGAGGACAAATACTTCCACGTGATCGACCAGATCATGCGGTCCCTGCCCGAAATGCACTCCGGCACGCCGCCGCGCGACATCCTGTTGCGCACCGCGCGCGAAGCCGGACTGAGTGAGGCCCAGTTCCAGACCTGCGTGGCGGACCCCGAAGCCGTCGCCGCCATGGAAGCACGCATCAAGGCGGCCCAAAACGCAGGCGTGACCGGCACCCCGACCTTCATGGTCAACGGCGAGACCGTGGACCGCTCGCTGGACAGTCTGTCGCAACGCATCGATTCTCTTCTGGAAACGAAATGAACATGAAGACCCTGTGGCGCGCCCTGCCTTTGACGGCGGCCCTGATGACCGCCGCGCCCGCCCTGGCCTCTGAACCCGCCGCCTCGGCCCCCGTGCCGGCGGTGACCGCCGCTGACCGCGTGTTGGGTCGCGCCGACGCGCCAGTGACGGTGATCGAGTACGCCTCCTTCACCTGCAGCCATTGCGCCGACTGGACCAATGACGTCCTGCCGACGTTCAAGGCCCGCTATATCGACACCGGAAAGGTCAAGCTGGTGTTCCGTGACCTGCCGACACAGCCGGCCCAGATCGCGGCCACCGCCGCCGGCATCGGCCGCTGCGCCGCGCCGGGCAAGTTCTTCGACGTGGCCCACCACTTCATGGCCGGCCAGGCCGCCGCCTTCGCCAGCGGCAACGCCCGCGACTGGTACATGGGGGCGATCGCCGCCAGCGGCCGCACCCAGCCGCAGATCGAGGCCTGTCTGGCGGACCCCGCCACACAGCAATCCCTTCAGCGCGACGTCGATGGCGCCATCGCGGCTGGCGTCGAAGGCACGCCGTCCTTCTTCGTCAACGGCCAGCGCGTCGCCGACCATTCAATCGAAACCCTGTCGGCAGCCATAGACCCGCTGCTCAAGGGGCGCTAAGCCCCCGCCGATGCAGTTCCAGAGACTGAAGCTCGTCGGCTTCAAATCCTTCGTCGACGCGGCGGAAGTTCAAATCGAGTCCGGCCTGACCGGGGTGGTCGGGCCGAACGGTTGCGGCAAGTCCAACGTACTGGAAAGCCTGCGCTGGGTCATGGGCGCCAACTCGGCCAAGGCCATGCGCGGCCAGGGCATGGACGACGTCATCTTCGCCGGGGCCCAGGGCCGTCCGCCGCGCAGCCACGCCGAAGTCGTCCTGACCATCGACAACGCCCAGAAGCGCGCGCCCCAGCCCTTCACCGACAGCCCGGTGCTGGAGGTCTCGCGCCGCATCGACCGGGGCCAGGGCTCGACCTATCGCATCAACGGCAAGGAGGTCCGCGCCCGCGACGTCCAGCTGTTGTTCGCCGACGCCTCGACCGGGGCCAACAGCCCGGCCCTGGTGCGTCAGGGCCAGATTTCCGAACTGATCGCCGCCAAGCCGCAGAACCGACGCCGGATTCTGGAAGAGGCCGGCGGCGTGGCCGGTCTCCACACCCGCCGTCACGAGGCCGAACTGCGTCTCAAGGCCGCCGAGACCAACCTCGACCGACTGGACGACATCGGGCGCGAGTTGGAGACGGCGCTGAACCGGCTGAAGCGCGAGGCGCGTCAGGCCGAGAAGTACAAGAAGATTTCGGCCGAGATTCGCGCCCTGCAGGCCGCCCTGCTCTACGTGCGCTGGAACGACGCCAAGGCGGCGGCTGAAGCCGCGGCTCAGGAACTGCGCGACGCCGACCGCGCCGTGGCCGAGGCTGGCGCCGCCGCGACCAAGGCCGAGGCCGAGGCCCTGAAGGCGCAAGACGCCATGAAGCCGGCGCGCGAAGAAGACGCCGTGGCCGGCGCACTGCTGCACCGGGCCACACTGGAACGCGACCGCCTCGACATGGCCGAACAGGCCGCCCGCGCCGAGGTCGACCGCCTGAAGGCCGAGGCGGCCCGCATCAACGCCGACGTCGAACGCGAAGAGCGCATGGCCGCCGACGCCCAGCGCGAACTGGACCGGCTGGACCACGAACTGACGAAGCTGAAGGCCGAGATCGCCGCCGCCCCGGAGCGCGGACCAGAGCTGGAAAAGGCCGTGCTGGCGACCGAGGACGCCCGCAAGGCCGCCGACGGCGAGGTCGAACGCCTGGCCGGAACCCTGGCCGCCGTCGAGGCCCGCGCCAACGCCGAAACCGCCCGCAAGCGCGACGCCGAGGCCCGATTGGCCCGCGTCGTTGGCCAGCACGATCAGGCCAAACGCGAACGCGAAGCGCTGGGCCCCATCGAGACGCCGGAACTGGCCGTCGCCCGCACGGCGCTGGAAACGGCGCAGGCTGAGCTGACGGCGGCGCGCGAAGCGGTCGAGGCCGCCGAGGCCGCGCGCGGTGATCTGGCCCGCGTCGAGGCCGAGGCCCGCACGGCCGCCCGCGCCGCCGAGGACCGTCTGGGCCGTCTACAGACCGAGGCGCGGGGTCTGGCGCAACTGCTGGTCATGGGCAAGCGCGACCACCCGCCTGCTCTGGACAAGGTGTCGGCGGCCAAGGGTTATGAGGCCGCGCTGGCCGCGGCTCTCGGCGACGATCTGGACGCCGCGCTGGACGCCCGCGCCGCGGCCCACTGGGCCGGAGCCGATGCACCTTCCCCCGTCTGGCCCCAAGGCGTCGCCCCGCTGGCCGCCCATGTGAGCGCGCCCGCCGAACTGGCCGCGCGCCTGGCCCTGTGCGTCGTCGCCAGCCAGGCCGAGGCCCCGCGTCTGGCCAAGACCCTGCCGACCGGCGCCCGCCTGGTGACGGTGGAAGGCGACCTCTATCGCTGGGACGGCTTCGTCAGCCGCGCCGAGGCGCCGCGCCCCGCCGCCGTGCGGCTGGCCCAGCGCACGCGGCTGGCCGAGCTGGAAGCCGAGATCGATACGGGCAAGCCCGCTCTGGAGGCCGCGCAGACGGCTCAGAAGGCGGCGACCGAGGCCTTCCGCGCGGCGGAAGAAACGGTGAAGACCGCCCGCCTCAAGCCCTTCGCCGCCGACAAGGCCGTGACCGCCGGTCGCGACCGGATCGAAAGCCTGATGCGCGACCAGACCCGGCGCGAGGCCCGCGCCCAGGCGCTGGACGAAACCGTCGCCCGGCTGGACGGCGAAGTCGCCGAGGCCAAGGCTGCGCTGGAGGCCGCGCAGTCGGTCAAGGCGCCGTCCGAGACCATCGCCGGGCTGCGCGACGAACTGACCGCCGCCCGCGTCGCCGCCGACGCCGCGCGCCAGGCGGCCCAGAGCGCCCGCTCGACCCGCGACGAGGAAGCGCGCGACCGCGCCGGGCGCGAACAGCGGCTGGGCAGCCTGACCCGCGCTCACGAGGGCTGGGCCGGGCGTTCGAAGGAAAGCGCCGCCCGCGTCGCCGCCCTGGGCAAGGACGCCGACAAGACCGCCGCCCTGCTCAAACAGGCCGAGATCGCGCCGCAGGGCTTCGCCGAGCAGCGCGAAACCCTGATGGACGCCCTGATCGCCGCCGAGACGCGCAAGAGCGCCGCCGCCGAGGCCTTGTCCCTGGCCGAAAGCACGGCGGGCGAGAGCGACCGCGCCAGCCGCGCCGCCGAGGCCGCGGCCGGCGCCGCGCGCGAGGCCCGCGCCGGCCTGGCCGCCCGCGCCGAGGCCGCGAGCGAGCGTCTGTCCGAGGCGGACGCCAACGTCCGCGAGACGGCGCAGATGTCGCCGGACGACCTGGGCCAGAAGCTGATCGACGACGCCATCGCCCGCCCGCCGGACACCGCCGGCGCCGAGAGCCTGCTGACCGGGCTGGAGCGCGAGCGCGAGGCCTTGGGCGCGGTCAACCTGCGCGCCGAGGAAGAGGCCGCCGAATACGGCGAGCGTCTGGGCGCCATGAAGTCGGAGCGCATCGACCTGACCCAGGCGATCGCCAAGCTGCGTGACGGCATCGACGAACTGAACGCCGAGGGCCGCGAGCGGCTGGTGGCGGCGTTCGACGTCATCAACGCCAACTTCAAGGCCCTGTTCGAGGCCCTGTTCGGCGGCGGTCAGGCCGAACTGAAGCTGGTCGAGAGCGACGACCCGCTGGAAGCCGGTCTGGAAATCTACGCCTGTCCGCCCGGCAAGCGCCTGTCGGTGATGTCGCTAATGAGCGGCGGCGAGCAGGCCCTGACGGCGGCAGCGCTGATCTTCGGCGTCTTCCTGGCCAATCCGGCGCCCGTCTGCGTGCTGGACGAGGTGGACGCGCCGCTGGACGACGCCAACGTCGACCGCTTCTGCCGGATGCTGCACGAAATGCGCAGCCGCACCGACACCCGCTTCATCGTCATCACCCACAACCCTGTGACCATGAGCCGGATGGACCGCCTGTATGGCGTCACCATGCCCGAGCGCGGCATGAGCCAGCTGGTCAGCGTCAACCTGAAGCAGGCCGAGCAGATCGTGGCGGCCTAGGGCTTGGCCCTGCGCCGCCGCCTCGCCTCGCGCACGTCGCCCAGAGCCGGTCCGATCAGGAACCAGGGCTCGACGCAGTAGCGGGCGAACAGGCGCTTCGGATCGGCGAACAGGCGGAACAGCCATTCGACGCCGAACCGCCCCATCCAGCGGGGCGCCGCCCTCTGAACGCCGGCCTCATAGTCGAAGGCTGCGCCGACCGGCAGGATGACGGCCTCGGGCAAGGCGTCGATGTTGTCGGCGATCCACAGCTCCTGACGCGGCATGCCCATGCCGACGAACAGGACATTCGGCTGGAATTCGCGCACAGCGGCCAGGACGGCGGTGTTCCCCAGCGATCCCCGCGTGGCGTCGAAATAGCCGGACAGGCCCTTGATCGCCGCCCCCGGATAGCGCGCAGTCAGCCGTTCCGCCGCCGTCGTCGCCACGCCGTCGGCGCCGCCGACATAAAGGACGCGCCAGCCCTTGCGATTGGCCATGCTCCAGAACTGATCGCGCCAGTCCAGATAGGTGCAGCGATGGAAGGGTCGGCTGTGCAGGCCCAGCAGCCGGGTGAAATGGATCAGGGGCGTGGAATCCAGCTCGACGACATCGGCCAGATCATAGAGCCGCCGCATCCCCGGCGTGCGCGGCAACAGGTAAAGGCTGTGCAGGTTGTGATTGGCGATGATGCTGCGCTGGCCCGCCTCGATGCAGCGTTCGACGTGCAGCAGGACTTCCTCGGGCCGCATCAAGTCGACGGTCTCGCCCAGGATGCGCACGCGCTCTTCGGGGCGGCGTTTCTGCCGGAACGGACGACGCTCACGCGCCCGCCGGTCAGGCGGGGCGATAGCGGCGTCGGCTCCGTGCGGTTCCTGATACATGACTTGCTTCTAGACGCCGCGTCTCAATACGTGGTTTGCGGATGCGGTTAACGACGGGACCATCAAATGCAACGCGCCTTCCTGGCAACTGCGGCCTTCTCCCTGCTGGCGACAGGCGCCGGGGCGCAGGACCATGCGCTGGTCCTGACCGGCGTAGGACGCTTCGCGGTCTTCGCCGACGCCGCCTCGATCACGCCGGACAGCGCCCCCACGAACTCGAGCGTGCGGATGCGATCCTTGCAGGTCAGCGAGGAGGACATGGTCATCGGCGACGTCGCCTATTCCGGCGGCTGGTCCTGGTGGCGGTTCGACTGCACCGCCCAGACGGCGGACCGGCTGGACTTCGCATCGCTGCGCACTGACGGCGTCGAGGGCCCCATCACGCCGACGAAGTCCGCACCTTACGCCATCGTGCCCGGCGGCGATGCGGCGGAGCTGGCCGCCGTGGCCTGTGCGCCCGTGAGCCCTGCGGCGGATGCAGCGACCGCCGGCGACGCCGTAAAGCTGGGTCAGGCCCTGCTGAGAGGCGAGATAGACCCGCGCTGATCGTCGACGCGGTTCATGTCGAAACGGTCCCGCGGCAGGGCCTGGGGGCACTCGTCGCGCATGAAGGCCAGCATCTTTTCGCGCACCTCACAGCGCAGATCGAAGGCCAGAGAGGCGTTGCGAGCGCTGGTCAGGCAGCGGACCTGGGCGACGCGGGCGGTGATGTCGGTGACCTGCAAGGACACCACCTCGCCGTCCCACAGGGGCGAGGCGTGGGCGATGGACTCCAGCTTGACCCGCAGCCGGTCGATCGGCGCCTCATAGTCCACATAGAGGAAGGCGACGCCGATCAGGCGGCTGTCGTCGCGCGTCCAGTTCTGGAACGGCTTCTGGATGAAATAGGTCAGCGGCAGGATCATCCGCCGCCAGTCCCACAGCTTCACCACCACATAGGTCGAGGTGATCTCTTCCACCCGGCCCCACTCGCCCTCGACGATGACGGCGTCGTCCAGGCGGATCGGCTGGGCCGTGGCGATCTGGATACCGGCCAGCAGGTTGGTCAGGAAGGGCTGCAGGGCCAGACCGGCGACGATGCCCACCACGCCCGCCGAGGCCAGCAGCGACAGGCCCCACTGGCGCACGCCCGGAATGGTCAACAGGGCCAGCCCCAGGGTGATCAGACCGATCAGGATGGCCGCCACCCGCTGCAGGATGCGCGTCTGGGTGACGTGCTTGCGGGCCAGGAGGTTGTCCTCCGTGTCCATGTTGAACTTCTTCAGATGGACGATGGCTCCCATGTCCACCGCCCCCGCCAGCATCCAGCCGCAGACCAGGATGAACCCGAACAGAAGCGTCCGTCGGATGAACAGCGAAGGCTCGGGGTCCAGCGGCGACACCGTGACCGCCAGGGCCAGGGCGATGATCATCACGGCGATCCGGACCTTGAGCCGGGCGCGCTTCAGCATCCCCTTCCAGAACTCGTCGCGATTGCGCACGGCCAGGGTCAGCAGGGCGAAGACGATCTGGTTCGCCGCCCAGCCGATGAAGACGAAGACAGCGGTGATGATCGTGATCACCGCCCACTCCGGCAGCCAGTAGAACTGGTTCCACAGGGCGAAGACGTTGTTGGTCAGATCGACGACAAACTGGGGCATGGCCGCAGCCTAGCCAGCTTCGCCGCCATTCCCAAGACTAGCGGGCGGCGGCTTCCACCAGATCGGCCAGACGGGCGGCGGCGTCCGGGATGGCGACCGAGCGGGCGGCGGCTGACATAGAGGCCAGCCTGGCCGGGTCCGAGAGGACCTCGCTCAAGGCGGAGGTCAGGCTGTCCACCGTCACGTCGTCCTCGGCGATGACGCAAGCGGCGCCGGCGTCGGACAGGGCGCGGGCGTTCAGGGTCTGGTGGTCGTCCATGGCGATCTTCAGCGGGATCAGGACGGACGGAAGCGCGGCGACCGCCAGCTCCGAACAGGTCGAGGCGCCGGCGCGGCCGATGACCAGATGCGCCTTCGACAGGCGGTCGGCCATGTCGCGGAAGAAGGGGGCCACCTCGGCGGCGATGCCGGCCTCCAGATAGATCTGGCGCGCGCTTTCCAGTGTCTCGGGTCGGGACTGCTGCTGCACCTTCAGGCGGTTGCGGATGGCCTCGGGCAGGGCCGCCAGGGCGCGGGGCGCGGTCTCGGACAGGATGCGGGCGCCCTGGCTACCGCCGGTCACCAGGATATGGATGGGGCCGTCGCCTTCGGGGGGGCCATAGGCGCGGTCGAACAGGGCGCGGATGTCGGGGCGGACCGGGTTGCCGACCACCTGAGCGCGGGCTTTCACCGCCTCGGGCGCACGGCCCAGGGTCGGGAAGGCCGAGGCCACGCCGCCGACGCGCGGAGCCAACATGCGGTTGGTGCGGCCCAGGACGGCGTTCTGTTCGTGGATCAGGGTCGGGCGCTTTTGCAGGATGGCGGCGACCAGTGCCGGGGCCGAGGGGTAGCCGCCGAAGCCGACGACCACGTCCGCGCCCGTGCGGTCAAAGGCCGACTTGGCCTGTCCCACGCCGCGCATGATGGCGAGGCCCGCCTTCAGCATTCCAACGGGGCCGCTGCCCGTCGCGGCGTCCAGCGCCAGACGCTCCTCGGCAGGGAAGGCGTGGGCGTATTGTTCGCCGCGCGCATCAGTCGCCAGCACCACGCGCCAGCCGCGCGACGCCAGTTCGCGGGCCAGAGCCTCGGCGGGGAACATGTGGCCGCCGGTGCCCCCGGCGGCGACGACGCAGACCTTGTTCATGGCGGGTACTTTCTTACGGCAGCAGGCGACGACGCGGCGGGGAGATGTTGGAGCCCGGCTCATAGGCGCCCGGTCGACGGCGCGTCAGGGCCAGCGCAAAACCCATGGTCAGACCCATGGCCATCATCGACGAGCCGCCATAGCTGATGAAGGGCAGGGTCATGCCCTTGGTCGGGATCAGGTTCAGGTTCACCGCCACATTGATGCAGGCCTGAAGCCCGATCAGCATGAAGAGGCCCGCCGCCGCCGTCTGCTCGAACGGGTCGTTCAGCTTCATCGCCTTCTTCATCCCGCGGATGACGATGAAGGCGTAGAGGCCGATCATGAACAGCGACAGGATCAGGCCGAACTCCTCGGCGCCGACCGAATAGATGAAGTCGGTGTGCAGGTCGGGCACCCGGCGCTTCATCACCCCCTCGCCGATGCCGCGCCCGATCAGGCCGCCGGCGCGGATGGCCTCGGAGGCGCGGTCGATCTGGTGGGTGTCGGTCGTCTCGGGTGACAGGAAGCGGCTGAGACGGTCGCGCATGTGGCTGAAGGTGAAGTAGAGCGAAACCACCCCGCCCGCGCCCATGGCGGCGATCACGGCCACCCATTTCAGCGGTACCCCGGCCATGAAGAAGACGGCCATGAAGGTGGTGGTGATCAGCAGGGTCTGGCCGATGTCAGGCTGGATCAGCAGCAGACCGACCGTCAGGGCCCAGAGGCCGAAGGCGATGCTGACGCCGGGAACCCCCTGCCCCTTCTGCGCCTCGGCGAACATCCAGGCGGCGAAGACGATCAGGCCGGGCTTGGCGAACTCCGACGGCTGCAGGCTGAACGGGCCGAGGTTCACCCAGCGCGCGGCGCCCTTCACCGTGTCGCCGATGAAGGGCAGGGCCGCCATGACGACGATGGCCCCGAACAGGGCCAGAACCGCGATCCGCCGCACCCCACGCGGCGACAGCAGGGAGGTGGTCAGCATCAGGCCCGTGCCCATGCTGGCCCAGACGATCATCCGCCACGAATAGTGGAAGGGATCGGTGATTGACTCGTCGGCGAGAATGGCCGCCGGGCTGGAGGCGAAGCTGAGCGATACGCCCAACGCCACCAGCGTCAGGGCCGCGCCCAGCAGGCCGCGATCCACGGTCCAGAACCAGCGCGCGATCAGGCTCTGATCATTGCGCGAAAAGGGATGGCTGTAGCTCTGGCTCATGCGGCGGGCTCAGGCTTGGCGCCCAGCGCCAGGACGGCGGCGCGGAAGGCTTCGCCCCGCACCTCGAAGTCGGGGAACTGGTCGAAGCTGGCGCAGGCGGGGGACAGCAGGACCACCTGCTCGCCCCCGGCCTTGGCCGCGTCGGCGGCGGCCAGCTCGACGGCGCGCTCCATGGTGTGGGCGACGATGTGGGGGGTATCGGCCAAGGTGACGGAGAAGGCGTCGGCGGCCTCGCCGATCAGATAGGCCTTGGCCACGTGGGGGAAGAGGTCGCGCAAGCTGTCGATGCCGCCCTCCTTGGCCTTGCCGCCCGCGATCCAGAAGACGCTGGGGTAGGAGGCCAGGGCCTGACGCGCGGCGTCGGCGTTGGTGCCCTTGGAGTCGTTGATGAAGCGGATGGACCCGAGGCGGCCCACGGCCTCCATCCGATGCGCCAGACCGGGGAAGGTCAGCAGCCCCTCGACCGCCGCCTCGTGCGACACGCCCAGCGCGCGGGCGGCGGCATAGGCGAAAGCGGCGTTCTGGGCGTTGTGTCGGCCGGGCAGAGAGCGGGCGGCGGAGAGGTCGGCGACAGGCTGGCCTTTCAGCGACAACTGACCGGGCATGGCCAGATAGCCCTCGGCGGCTGCGCTGGTGGAGACGGTTTCAACGTGCTGGCCCTGCCCGCGCAGGTCGTTTGCTATCCCCTGCCCCCACCCTTCGTCCACGCCGACCAGTGCTAGCGCCTCAGATCCCTGCGCCTGGAAGATGCGTTGCTTGGCCGCGACATAGCCCTCCATGCCGCCGTGGCGGTCCAGATGGTCGGGGCTGATGTTGGTCAGGATGGCCACGTCGGGCGCGAAACTGGTGGTCAGGTCCAGCTGATAGGACGAGACCTCGATGACATAGACGGCGTCGGGCGTCGGGGCCGGCAGGGCCAGGACGCCGATGCCGATATTGCCGCCGATGTGGACCGTCAGGCCCGCCGACTTCAGCACCCAGCCGATCAGGGCCGTGGTGGTGGACTTGCCGTTGGTGCCGGTGATGGCGACGACGCGGGGACGCTGGCCTTGCGGCAGGGCGTCCAGGGCGCGGGCGAACAGCTCGATGTCGCCGATGACGGGCACGCCCGCCGCATGGGCGCGCTCGACGGTCCAGTGCGGCCTGGGATGGGTCAGGGGCGCGCCGGGCGACAGGATCAGGGCAGCGAAGCCCGACCAGTCGGCGCGGGTCAGGTCCTCGACGATGAAGCCCTCGGCCTCGGCCTGCATCCGGCCCGAGACGCCGTCGTCCCACAGGACGGGAACGGCGCCGCCGGCCTGAAGCGCGCGCGCCGCCGTGATCCCGGACCGGCCCAGGCCGAAGACCGCGACACGACGCCCCTCGAAGCCGGGAACCGGGATCATGGGATCAGCGCAGCTTCAGCGTGGCCAGACCGGCCAGCGCCAGCATGGCGGCGACGATCCAGAAGCGGATGACGACAGTCGATTCCGGCCAGCCCATCTTCTCGAAATGGTGGTGGATCGGGGCCATCAGGAAGATGCGCTTGCCGGTCAGCTTGAAGTAGCCGACCTGGATCATGACCGAGGCGGCTTCGACCACGAACAGGCCGCCGACGATGCCCAGCACCAGCTCGTGCTTGGTGGCCACCGCGATGGAGCCCAGCGCGCCGCCGAGGGCCAGCGAACCGGTGTCGCCCATGAAGATCTTGGCGGGCGGGGCGTTGTACCAGAGGAAGCCCATGCCGCCACCGATCATGGCAGCACAGAAGATGGCCAGTTCACCCGCGCCCGGCACGTGGTGGACCTGCAGGTAGTCCGCGAACAGGAAGTTGCCGACCAGATAGGAGATGATGCCGAAGGCGCCCGCCGCCATCATGACCGGCACGATGGCCAGGCCGTCCAGACCGTCGGTCAGGTTCACCGCATTGGAGAAGCCGATGATGGTGAAGGCGGCGAAGGCCACATAGAACCAGCCGATGTTGAGCAGGATGGCCTTCAGGAAGGGGAAGGCGATCGAGGTTTCAAGCCCCGGCGAGGTCGGCGAATAGGTCATCCAGACGACGGTCAGTACGCCCGCGATCACGGCCACCACGGCCTGGGCCGCCAGCTTCTGCTTCGAGGTCAGCCCCGCCGAGGTCTGCTTGGTCACCTTGGCGTAGTCGTCGATGAAACCCAGCACGCCGAAGGCCGCCGTCACGCCCGAGACGATCCAGATATAGGGGTTGGTCAGGTCGCCCCACAGCAGGACAGCCACGCCGATGCCCGCCAGGATCATCAGGCCGCCCATGGTCGGGGTGCCGACCTTGGACAGGTGCGACACCGGGCCGTCCTCGCGGATCGGCTGGCCGCGGCCCTGCTTGGCGCGGATCCAGTTGATGAAGCGGCTGCCCATGGCGACGGCGACGATCATGGCCGTGGCCATGGCCAGGGCGACGCGCACCGTCTGATACTGGATCAGGTGCAGCAGCGGATATTCCTGAGCGATGTCCGCGTAGTAGAGGTAGAGCAGGTAGAACATATTAAGTGACCCTATCGCGTCGCGCGCGGCGCGCCGCTGCTTGAGGGGTTGTCGTCTTCAGAAGTGAGCTTGCCCAAGGCCGCCGCGACCAGCGAGGCGCGCGACCCGTTCGATCCCTTGACCATGACCACGTCGCCGGGCTGGACCAGGGCGGCGGCCTCGGCGGCCAGTTCGGCGGCGGTTTCGCGCCATTGGCCCCGCAGCGACGGCGGAAGGATGTCGTAAAGCTGGCGCATCTGCGGTCCGGCGGCGTGGACCACGTCCAGACCTGCCGCCTCGATGGCCGGGACCAGGCCCTCGTGCAGGGCGCGGCTGTGCTGGCCCAGTTCCAGCATGTCGGTCAGGACGACGACGCGGCGACCGCCCTGCCCCACGGGCTTGGCGGCCAGGCTGACGAAGCCCGCCTTCATCGACAGCGGATTGGCGTTGTAGCTCTCGTCGATCAGGGTGAAATCGCCGCCGGGAATGGCGACCGTCTTCATCTGCCCGCGTCCCGCCAGCGGCTGGAACCCGGCCAGGGCCTGCAGCGCCGTGTCCAGCGACACGTCCAGCGCCTGCAGCATCAGGATGACGCAGAGGCTGTTCAGGCCCCAGTGCACGCCCGACTGGGCCAGGCGGTATTCGATGCGCTGGCCGTCCAGTTCGGCGACGACCGTCGCGCCCTCGCTGTCGGGCGTGAAGCCCAGAAGGCGCGCGTCGCAGCCGGCGTCATGGCCGAAGGTGCGGACGACAGCCCCGGTGCCCAGCGCGCCCTGACGCACGATGTCGGCATGGGCGTCGGCGGCGTTGACCACGGCGATCCCGCCGGGGACCAGACCCTGGAAGATGGCGGCCTTTTCACGCGCCACGCCCGCCTCGCCATCGGCGAAGGCTTCGATGTGGACCGGGCCGACCGTGGTGACGCAGGCGGCGTGCGGGCGGACGAAGGCCGACAGCGGCCCGATCTCGCCCGGGTGGTTCATGCCGATCTCGAACACGGCGCGGTCGGTGCCGTGCGGCATTCGCGCCAGGGTCAGCGGCACACCGATGTGGTTGTTGTAGCTCTTGATCGAGGCATGGGCGGACCCAGCCAAATCGAGCCCGGCCTTGATCGCCTGGGTCACGCTGGTCTTGCCGACGCTGCCGGTGACGGCGCCGCGCAGGCGCGCGCGATCACGGGCGGCGACGCCCATGGCCTCCAACCCCTTCAGGGTGTCGGGAACCAGGACGTAGGGCCCGCCCTCGACCGGGCGATCGACCAAGGCCACCGTGGCCCCGGCGGCGAAGGCGGCGGCGGCGAACTCATGCCCGTCGCGGGCGCCGTGCAGGGCCAGGAAAAGGTCGCCGGGCTGGATTTCGCGGCTGTTGTAGGTCAGGCCCGAGACATCGGCGTCGGGTCCGTGGAGCTGGCCGCCGGTCGCCGAGGCGATGGCTTCGGCGGTCCAGAGCGGCGTTTGGGTGTCAGGCATGATCGCGCAGGGCTTCGGTCGCTTCGGTGGCGTCGTCGAAGGGATGTACGACCCCGGCGACGATCTGTCCCTGTTCATGCCCTTTTCCGGCGATCACCACCACATCTCCTTCGCGCATCAGCGATACGGCGTGGCGGATGGCCTCGCGACGGTCGCCGATTTCCAGCGCTTCGGGGCAGCCGGCGCGGACCTGGGCGCGGATGGCGGCGGGATCTTCCGAGCGCGGATTGTCGTCGGTGACGATGGCCACGTCGGCCAGACGACCGGCGATCTCGCCCATCATCGGCCGCTTGGCGCGGTCGCGATCGCCGCCCGCGCCGAAGACGACGATCAGCTTGCCCGTCGCATGGGGACGCAGGGCATTGAGCACCGTTTCCAGACCGTCGGGGGTGTGCGCGTAGTCGACATAGACCTCGCCGCCGCGCGAGCCTTCGCCCGGGATGCGCTGTAGACGGCCTTGGGCGCCACGGATGAACTCCATCGCCGGGATGACCCGGTCAGGGTCTTCGCCGCCCGCGATGCACAGGCCCGCCGCGACCAGGGCGTTCGAGGCCTGGAAGGCGCCGGCCAGAGGCAGCAGGATGTCGTGGATGCGGCCGCGCGCGTCGATGGTCAGGCGCTGGCCTTCAGGCGTCGCACGGCGCGCGATCAGCGACAGGTCGCGTCCGCGCTCGCCCACGCCCATGACGCCCAGACCCGCCATGATCGAGGCCGAGGCGAAGGCCGAATAGGCGTCGGAATCGGCGTTCAGGACGGCGGTGCGGCCACGCGGCAGCAGGGCCTCGAACAGGCGCAGCTTGGCGGCGCGATAGCTCTCCATCGTGCCGTGATAGTCGAGGTGGTCCTGGGTCAGGTTGGTGAAGCCGGCGGCGCGAATGGCCACGCCGTCCAGACGGCGCTGCTCGATGCCGTGCGACGAGGCTTCGAGCGCCAGGTGGGTCACCTCCTTGGCGGCCAGTTCAGCCAGCAGGCGGGCGGCGTCGGCAGCGTCGGGGCTGGTCAGGCCGGGGCCGGTCAGGGCGTAGGTCTTGTCGCCCTTCTGACCGACGACGCCGAGGGTGCCCATGCTGGCCGACTTCAGGCCCAGACCGGCCCAGATCTGGCGGCAGAAGTTGGCCACCGAGGTCTTGCCGTTGGTGCCGGTGATGGCGACGCAGGTCTTGGGCTGGGCGCCGTAGAAGCTGCGCGCGGCAAGCGCATAGGCGCGGTGCACGTCGCCCGAGGCGACCAGCAGGGGCGCGGCGCCCGCCGGGGTGTCGGCCGGGGCCAGGATGGCGGCGGCGCCTTTCGCCAGCGCTTGCGGAATGAAGGCGCGGCCATCGGCGGACGCGCCCGGCAGGGCGACGAACAGGGCGCCAGGGACGACCTTGCGGCTGTCGGCGGTCACGGCAGTGATCTCGGGGTCCGAGCTCACGTCGCGGCGCAGGATTTCGGACAGGCGAAGGGCGCTCATCGACCGTCGCCCTCGACGTCCTGGAACTCGGGGATTTTTTCGCCCAGCGCGGTGGACCAGCGGTCGGCCTTGCGCTCGACGCCCAGGAAGGGGGCGATGCGGTCGGCGATCTTGCCGACGGCGGGCGCGGCGACATAGCCGCCGGTGCGCGGATAGGAGGACGGCTCGTCGACCAGAACGAAGATCGTATAGCGCTTGGCCGTCACCGGGCCGTCGGCGGGGAAGACGGCGGCGAAGGAGCCGACGGCGTGGGTCGGGTCATAGCGGCCGTTGACCAGCTTGTTGGCCGAACCGGTCTTGCCGCCCACCCGCAGGCCCGCCGCATCAGCGAACCGGCCCGAGCCGCGCGTCACGTTGCGGCGCATCAGGTCCAGCATGGTGGCCGAGGTCTCGGGCGAGACGACCTGACGGGTGCGCGCGTTTGGCAGGCCGCCCTTGCGCAGGGTCAGGGGCACATAGCGCCCGCCGTTGGCCAGAGAGGCGTAGGCGGCCACATACTGGATCGGCGTGACCATGATGCCATAGCCGAAGGATAGCGAGGCCAGGGTGCTGTCGTCCCACTTGCGCACCCGCGACGGGCGGGCCGATTCCTTCAGCTCGATCGGGGCCGCGTCCAGCAGGCCCAGCCGCTGGAAGTAGTCCCGCATCACGTCGCCGCCCATTTCGACGGCCAGTCGCGAGGTGCCGATGTTGGACGAGTGCAGATAGACTTCTTCCAACGTCAGCACCTTGTTGGTGGCGTGGAAGTCCTTGATGCGGCGCTTGCCAATCTGCAGGGCCTGCGAGGCGTCGAACAGGGTGTTCATGTCGGCCCGGCCGGTGTCGATGCCGGCGGCGACGGTGAAGCTCTTGAACACCGAGCCCATTTCATAGTGGCCCGAGGTGACGCGGTTCAGCAGGGCCTCTTCCGGGGCGCTGTTGCGGCGGTTGGCGTCGTAGGTCGGCCAGCTGGCCATGGCCAGGACCTCTCCGGTCTGGACATCGGTGACCACGGCGACGGCGCCCTTGGCCCCGGCGGCTTCAGCTGCGGCGGCCAGTTCGTTCTCGACCACACCCTGAACGCGCAGGTCGATCGACAGCTGGAAGTCCTCGCCGGCGGCGCCCGCCGCGCGGATTTCCTGGTTGAAGGCCAGTTCCGAACCCGACACGCCCTCGCCGCCCGTGTCGGCGCGGCCGATCAAGTGCGCCGCCGAGGTGCCCAGCGGATAGACGCGGCGGTCCTCGGGCTCGAACGAGACGCCGCCCAGGGCCAGGGCGTGGACGGCGCCGCGCTCGGACGGGGTCAGGCCGTTCAGAACCAGCAGTCGGCGGTCGCCGCTGAGCACGCGATCCAGACGCTGGGCCGAGACGCGCGGCAGGGCGCGACGCAGCTGGACCTTGGCGCTGGCCGGATCCCAGATCTCGCGCGGGTCGATATAGAGGCCGTAGTGGGTGATGTTGGTGGCCAGAAGCTGGCCGTTGCGATCCACCAGATCGGCGCGCGTCAGGGCGTTAGCGTTGAAACCGGCGCCCGCCGCGCCGCGCGGCGCGAACAGGGCGGCGTGGGCCGCGCCCAGCGCCAGACAGGCGAAGACGACCGAGAAGACCGCCAGGATCAGGAAGATGCGGACGCGTGTGTCTTCTTCGGGACGGCCGTCGGCGCGGGCGCGCTCGAACGAGTGCTCCATCCACCAGACGCAGTTGGCGACCCAGCGGCCCCAGGCGGCGAACAGCCCCCCGACCGAAGGCCCCACCGACGGACCTTGCGGGCGCGGCTGCGGGCGGCCCGGCGCGGGGCGACGATAGTCCATGCCGTGGTGATCATGCACGCTCAATGCAGGCTCTCCCCGGCGACGGGTTCAGCGGCCTGAGCGACAGGCGCGGCGGCCACGGGCGCGGGCGCCGCGACGACGGCCGGCGGCGGGGCGATGGCAGGCAGACCCGCCTCGACCGCCTGACGACGGACATCAACGGGGCCGAGGCCGATCTCGCGCGACAGGGCCTCCAGCCGCGCGGGCTGCTCCAGCCGGGTCGCCTCGGCGCGCAGCAGGCGGACCCGCTGGCGGTTCTCGCGGATTTCGCTCTCGATACGGCTGATTTCGGCGCTCTCGCGGGCAGCAGCGGCCTTGGCGATATAGACCGAGAAGACCAGGGCGGCGACGCAGACCACGCCGATGATCTCGACGCAGCGCACGCCACGGACCTTCCAGTCGAACAGGCGCTTCACCGGAACGGGAACGGCGATCATACGCGCTTCCCTCCGATCGCGCCCCAGGCCGGAGCCTCGGTGCGGATCGCGGCGCGCAGGCGGGCGGACCGGGCGCGCGGGTTGGCGGCCAGTTCGGCCTCGCCCGCCTCCTTGGCGCCCTTGAACATCAGGTCGAAGCTGGGCTTGCGCAGCTCCACCGCGACCGGGGCATGGCGCGAACCGCCCGGAGCATTGCCGGTGCGCTCGGTCAGGAAGGCTTTGACGATGCGGTCTTCCAGCGAGTGGAAGGTGACGACGACCAGACGGCCGCCCGGCGCCAGCGTGGCTTCGGCTGCTTCCAGACCACGCTCCAGTTGGCCCAGCTCGTCGTTGACGGCGATGCGGAGAGCCTGGAAGACGCGGGTCGCCGGATGGATGGCCGCACCGCGACGACCGCCCAGAGCCTTTTCGACCACCTCGGCGAGATCCAGGGTGCGGCTGAAGGGCTGCTCGATGCGGCGGCGCAGGATGGCGGTGGCGACGCGGCCCGACTGACGCTCATCGCCGTACTGCTTGAAGATGTGGGCCAGAGGCCCGTGATCCCAGGTGTTGACGATGTCGGCGGCGGTCGGCCCCGTATCACCCATGCGCATGTCCAGCGGGCCGTCGCGCATGAAGGAGAAGCCGCGCTCGGCCTGATCCAACTGCATCGACGAAACGCCGATATCGAAGACGGCACCGTTCAGTTGGGCCTTGCCGCTCTCGGCGAAGGCTTCGACCAGACCCGAGAAGGGCGTGCGGATCAGTTGGAACTGACCCGGCCAGGCGGCGGCGACCGCATCGGCGTGCGGCTGGACGGTCGGGTCGCGGTCCAGACCGATGACCTGGGCGCCGCGCTCGAGGATGGCGCGGGTATAGCCGCCGGCGCCGAAGGTGGCGTCGATGATGACGTCGCCGGGCTGCGGGTTCAGGGCCTCAAGGACTTCAGCCAGAAGAACGGGGGCGTGCGGAGACGTCATGCCGCGCCTCCGGTCTTGGCGACGGCAGCCTGGCGACGCATCTCGCCGAACTGCTTCAGGCCTTCGCGCGCCATGCGGCGCTGCTCGGCGCGGTGCGCGGCCCACTTGTCCTTGTTCCAGATCTGGAAGCGCTCGCCGACACCGTAGATGACGACCGTGTCCGACAGGTCGACCTCGGCGCACAGGTGCTCCGGCAGGGTGATGCGGCCGGCCGAGTCATAGGACAGCGGCTTCTGCTCGCCGAAGATCGAGGCCTCCAGCGCCGAGCGGTAGGGATCGCCGAAGGGCAGGCTTTCGATGACGGCGCGGTATTCGGCGAACAGCTTGTCGCCGCCCGCTTCCAGGCAGTCGGCCTCGATGGAGGGGAAGCAGAAGACGCCGTGCTCGGCGCCGTTTTCAGCCGTGCGGAATTCCTGGGGGATCAAGAGACGGCGCTTGCCGTCCAGCTGCTTCTCGTAGGTCGAGAGAAACACGCCCTGCCCCAATCGAGCCCCTCGGCCCGTCCCTGAAATCCGTTGATGACACCACGCGTCGGGCGACAGCCCCTACTCATGAGGTTGTGGGATAGCATGGGATCAGATGGGCCTCAATGGGATTAGTTGACACCCTTTAACCAAATTTACCGTTCGCCGAACGGTTCACACAGTCGAGAACGAGAACATACAAGCAACAACAAGAGTATTCACAGCCTGTGGACCGCTTTTTCCGCCACGTTTTCAACGCAGGGGTTAATGCGAGGCCGCGCCCTGCCCTCGACCGTCAATCCTGCGAGACATTGCCAGCGACAAGCACGCATCCACGATCGATCCCCGAGGCAAGCCCGAGGATGACGGCGTCAGAAAGGTGCTGAAAACGGCCTCAAGTAGGCCGAAGGCCGGTAGGCCTCAGTAAAAACGCCAGACGGCCTGTAAGCCGGGTTCTGTTCCGCCCGAAGGCGGCGACGATCATTCCTCTGGACCGCCCATTGCTGAGCGGTTCTCGCGACCTACCCGGACGCCTCGGGCGGTGAACCCTGCGGCCGAAACCGCGCGACGTCCCTATTCGGTCTTGCTCCAGGCGGGGCTTGCCATGCCGCCGACGTTGCCGCCGACGCGGTGGGCTCTTACCCCACCCTTTCACCCTTCCCCGGGCCGGAGCCCAGGCGGTTTGCTTTCTGTGGCGCTATCCCTCGGGTCACCCCGGGCGGGAGTTACCCGCCGCCTCTTCACCGTGGAGCCCGGACTTTCCTCGACAAGAGCAAGCTCTCGCCGCGACCGCCCGGCCGTCTGGCGAGGGCTAAGTGCGCGCGAACGCGCCGCGCGTCAATCCAGAACGCCGGTGACGCTGCCGGCCGAGGCCAACTGAAGCAGGCCGACCAGGCGGGCGCGGGTCTCGCCGTCGGCGACGCCGTCGATACGGTCGGGCCGCCAGTGGCGCTGGAAGGCCTCGACGGTCAGGCGGGTTTCGTCGTCGTAGTCGCCGCCCGGCTTCAACCCATAGCCCAGCCGGTGCAGGCCCGAGCGCAGGACGATGACGCCCAGCCCCTCGTCGCCCGGCGACAGGTCGGCGCCCAGGGCCGCGACGCGTTCGGGGGCGGGATCGAACCACAGGCCATGCCCGGCCTCGGCCAGACGCCGCCAAGGGAAGAGCTCGCCCGGATCCTGCTTGCGCTCAGGGGCGGTGTCGGAATGGCCGATGATGCGGGCGTCGGGGATGGTCCAGCGCGAGCGGATGTCGGCGACCAGGTCGATCACCGCAGCGATCTGCGCCTCGGGAAAGGCCCGATAGCCGAACTCGTGACCCGGATTGACGATCTCGACGCCGATGGAGGCGGCGTTGACGTCAGTCTCGCCCTGCCAGGCGCCGCGACCGGCATGCCAGGCGCGGCGCTCTTCCGGCACCAGCCGCAGGATCACGCCGTTCTCATTCACCACATAGTGGGCCGAGACCTCGGCGGTCGGATCGCGCAGACGGGCGACGGCTTCGTCAGCCGTCCTCATGCCGGTATAGTGCAGCACCAGCATGTCCGGCGGGCCCCGCCGGGCGTTGAAATTGGGAGACGGGGCGTCGATGAAGCTCGGCATGACGCCCGATCAGCGCCCTTCGCGTTCCCAGCCGTAGGCGACCCAGGTGTCGCCGACCTTCTGGGCGTCGATCACGCCCTCGTCCTGACGGGCGCGAGCGGCGCGGGCGCGACGGGCGCGGAAGGCGAAGCCGGCGAAGAAGACCACCACCCCGGCGATCAGGGCGATCACCGCGACAGCCGCAGCGGTCAGCACGGCCAGAACCGCGCCCACCGTCAGGGCCAGGGCCGTCGCCACCAGTCCGCCGAGCCAGACGAAGGGCGCCAGCAGACCGCCGCCGGTGCGGCGCCGGGCGTTGAAGCCGATCTGAACAAAGGGGTCGGACTGGATCATGGAACTGCCTTTCGCGGCGCGCCGATGAAGGAACGCCTGAAACCCAATGTCGGTCCATCGACCTGAACGGTCAATGGACTGCGACATCACGCATCAGTCAGGGTCTTTTTGCGATTGAGGCCATCAAAATGCCGGCTGGTCAGCCAGCACCACCGCCCCGCGGCTGCGCAGGCGCTCGGCCTCGACCCGGTTCAACATGGCCTGGGCCGCTGGATCGCCCATGACCTGGCCCACCGAGACCAGGGCCTTGGCGGCCTGACCGGAGGCGCCGAAGGCCGAGGCCAAGGCCTCCCACGGCGACTGCGGAGTCGGGAAGCGCTTGAAGCGCACCGACTCGCTGGTGGGGATGTTGGCCAGCTTGCGGGCCTTGATGATGGCTTCGTTCAGGCCGCCCAGTTCATCGACCAGGCCCAGTTCCTTGGCTTGAGCTCCGGTCCAGACCCGGCCCTTGGCGATCTCGCGCACCCGCTCGACCGGCAGCTTGCGGCCCGTCGAGACGCGGGCCACGAACTCTTCATAGACCCGATCCATCGAGGCGGCGAAGGCGGCGCGCTGGCCCTGATCGAAGCCCTGCACCGGAGAGAAGGCGTCGGCGTAGTCGCCGCCGACCGACAGGCCGCGCATGTCCAGGCCGAAGCGGCCCAGGGCGTCGGCCAGCACGAACTTGCCGCCGAAGACGCCGATGGAGCCGGTCAGGGTCGAGGGCTGGGCCACGATCCAGTCGGCTTCCGAACTGATCCAGTAGCCGCCCGAGGCCGCATAGGCGCCCATGGACACGACCACCGGCTTGCCCGCCGCCTTGGCCGCGCGCACGGCGGCCAGGATCTGCTCCGAGGCTTCGGGCGAGCCGCCCGGCGAGGAGACGCGGAAGACGATGGCCTTCACGGCCTTGTCCTCGATCGCCTCATAGATGGCCTTGGCGGTATCGTCCGAACGAATGTCCGAGCCCGAACCAAAGGGCGAGGCGCTCTGGCCGCGCCCGGTCATGATGGCGCCCTCGCCGCCGACGATGGCGATGGCCGACTTGCCCGAGCCGGTGCGCGCGCCCTGCATCGAGGCGTAGTCGCCGAACTTGATGATCCTGGCGTCCTTGCCGGCCTTGGCCTTGGCGGCGGCTTCGGCGTCCTCGACCTGACCGATCTTGTCGACCAGCTTCAGCGACAGGGCCTGTTCGGCCGAATAGGGACCGGCCTCGATGGTCGCCTTCAGCGCCTCGAACGTGGTCTTGCGGTCGCGCGCCACGTTGGCCAGGGCGCTGTCGTAGATGGAGGTCATCCAGGCGACCATCGCCTCGCGGTGCGGACCGGTATAGTCGCTCTGCGTGTATTCGTTGACGGCGTTCTTGTACTCGTAGCGCTGCTCGAACTCGGGCTGCACGCCGTACTTCTGGAAGGCGCGACCCAGGAACAGGCTATCGCTGGCCAGACCCGTCGCCTGGAAGTTTGCGGTGTTCTGCATCCATAGCTGATCGGCGCTGGACGCAACCATATAGCTGGACACCACCGCGCCGACGGGCATGAAGCCCTGGCTGTGAGCGATGACCGTCTTGCCCGAGGCGCGGAAGCGGTGGATCGCCTGACGCACCTCATCGGCGGCGGCGGGGTTCATGCCCGCCTCTGGCGCACGCACCAGCAGAACCTTGACGCTGTCGTCCTTCTCGGCTTGGGCCAGTGTGTCGACGATGTGGACCACCGACAGCCCCGAACCGCCAAAAGCCGCAAACGGATTGGTCGGCTGCTGGTCGGTCAGACCCTCACGCAGGTCCAGCTCCAGCACCGTATGGGCGGGCGTCGAAGGTTTGGAGGCGCCGGCCGCCGCGGCGAAGAACAGCAGGGCCGCGATCGGCAGGACGATGAAGAAGGCCACGAGCCCGGCAAAAACGCCGAGCATGGTCAGGAAGAACTGTTTCATGAAAAAGGCGGCCGTCCCGTCAGTGGCCACGCGCGGCCTGCCGCGAGCATAAAGCCCGAGCGGCAAGCGTCAAATGAAGGCGCGGCAATGAAACGCGAAAAGGGCCCGCCGTCGCCGGCAGGCCCTCCCCTCAACTTCGAACCGGCCGATCAGCGGCCGATGTCGTAGGTCCCGCTGATGTCGATGCGGACGGTCAGTTCACCCGCCGACACCGGGGTCGAGGCGTTACCGGCGTCCATGGCCATGGCGCGGGCGTACATCGGACGCGGCGGTTCGGGCATATAGCCGCCGCCCTCGGTCAGGGTGCGAACCCCGCCCAGTTGCACGCCCAGGGCCTGGGCGTAGAGCCGCGCCTTGTCCTGCAGGGCGCGCACGGCCAACTGGCGCGCCTGATCCTCGGCGGCCTTGGCGTCCTTCAAGCCGAAGGCGATGCCGTCGATCTGGTTGACGCCCGCCGCGACCACGGCGTCGGCGGTCGTGCCGACCTTGGTCAGATCGTTGATGACGACGGTGACGCGGTTCGTCGCCTGATAGCCGCGCAGCTTGGGCGGCTGGTTCTGCTGATAGTCGTACTGCGCCGACAGGTTCAGCCCCGAGGTCTGGATGTCGCGTTCAGCGATCCCGGCGCGACGCAGGGCGGCGACGACGCGGGTCATCTGCTGGACGTTCTGGGTCATGGCCTCCTGGGCCGTGGCGGCCTCGGTGACGACGCCGAAGTTGATCGTCGCCTGATCCGGGGCGACCTTGACCTCGCCATAGGCGGACAGGTTGAGGGCGGGTTGTTGCGCCATGGCGTGCATCTGCATCGGGGAAGCGCCCGTAGCCTGGGCGGAGGCGACGGCGGGAACCGCCAGGGTCATCAGGGCCGTGCCCAGCATCAGGGCGCGTGCGGTGCGGGTCATCATCGTCTCCGTCGAAATCCATCGGCCAGGCGCGTTCGCCAGCCACGACCCTACCTTGGCCGTTTCAAGCTGAACGAACGCAAAAGACCCCCATGCAGGTTCCGTTCATCGGCATGAAAAGCACGACAGGTCCGAGGCGGCTTTGCAGCGGGCGCATCCCCTGCTAGGCACGTCGTCCCTGCTTCGGGGGCCTGTAGCTCAATGGTTAGAGCCGACCGCTCATAACGGTCTGGTTGGGGGTTCGAGTCCCTCCGGGCCTACCACACCCCCTCGGGAGCCAGTGATAGCGGGATTTCCCAGTCTTTTCGGCCTTTCACGACCATGGACTGTGACACAAGACTGTGTCACCAGACGGGAATGGAAGCCGTGCCTGGATGCAACCACCTCTACCGACGCGGGGCCGTCTATTGGTTCCGCCGCCGGGTCCCCAAGGATGTCGCCCAGGCCCTGGGGGAGACCCAGTGGCGGATCAGCCTCGGCACCAAGGATTTTGACGAGGCCAAGCGCCGAGCCCGCCTTCGGAGCGTCTCCACAGACCAGCAGGTCGCTGCCGTGCGCGCCCGCAACGCGGGCAGGGTCTCACCTCCCCTGTCTAAACCGGAGGCTGAAAGGCTCGCCCAAGGCTGGCTCACCGACGTGCTGGAGTGGGACGAGGCTTTCCGCATCGGCCATCCCGAGGGAGCCCACAACGCCGCCCTCTGGCTGGAGGAGCAAGCAACTGACTTCCGCAGGGCCTTGGCGACCCTCGACACCGCCGCCGTGGTCCCAGAGAGCGCCGAGACGCTTGCGAAAGCGGGCCTCTGGTATCCTGTAGGCGACCCCAGCCGAAACCAGCTTGCCCTGGCGCTACTGAAAGCTCGCGTCCGCCTCGTCGAACTGATGGAGCGGCGACTGGGCGGCGAGGTGGTCGAGGTCGCCGCCCCTGTCATGGCGGCCCACGCTCCGCCCCAGCCGGACGGCATGAAAGTGGCGGAACTGATCGCCGCCTTCAAAGCTGAGCGTGTGGCGCGGCATGGGGAGGAGTCCACTGAGCGGAAGTATTCCCACATCTTCTCCGCCCTTGAGGAGGTCCTGCGGCCCGAAACATCCATCCGCGCCGTCACGCGAGCCGACATCCGCGAGGTCCGCAACCTACTCCAGCGCGTCCCAAAGTTCGCCACCCGCCGCTACCCCGGCCTGACCCTCGCCGAAGCGGCCGACAGGGCCGACGAAGACGGCGGCGAGCGGATCGCCCCGACCACCGTCAACACCTACCTCCAAAACCTTGCGGCTGTTTTCAACTGGGCGGTGGGCGAGGACCTTCTAGATCGTAACCCGGCGCAGGGCATGGCGCTGTCGGCGAGCCCAAACGTCAAGCGGCGCGGCTTCACCACCGAGGAGCTACAGCGCCTATTCCAGGCCCTCGCGCCTCTGGCGCTCGGCGACCAGCCCTGGCGCTTCTGGATACCGGCCCTGGCCCTCTACAGCGGTGCTCGCGCTGGTGAACTGGCCGCCCTGCGGAGGGCAGACCTCGTTATGATCGACGGGGTCCAATGTATGCGCTTCACCGAGTTCGACGAGACCGGGCGTCGCGTCGAGGGCCGTAAGTTGAAGACCGCAGCGAGCGAACGCACCGTGCCGATCCATTCTGCCGTCTTGGAGGCGGGCATGATGGCCTATGTCGCGTCACTCCCCGACGACGCTGTCCTCGCCTTCCCGTCGCTGCCGCCGGGACCTGACGGCAAAGCCTCGCACTATCTTTCCAAGTGGTTCGGGGAGTTCCGCCAAGACGTGGGCGTCGGCGATCCCGCCACGCCATTTCACAGCTTCCGGCACGGCTTCCGCGACGCCTGCCGGGACGCAGCGATCCCAGGCGAGGTCGCCGATATGCTGGGCGGCTGGACCACTCAGGGGGTTGCCACCCGATACGGCGACAAGAGCCGCGTGTCGCTCCTTCGGCGCGAACTGGTCAAGGTCTCCTACGCGCCGTTTGTCCTGCCTCAAATCACCGGCCCTGAGAGGGGAAACTGATGGCGCTGCTTGTTGAGCATCCCCGACCACGGGCCAGCGCCGTAGCGCCCCATCGACTGGGGCTAGCCCTAGGACTGTTGATGATCCTGTGTGGATGTGGCGACAGACCGTCAGATCGCTCTGATGCGGCTTGGCAGGATGACGCCGACACCGTGGGGGCCTGGGCAGGTCGCGATGATGAACAGGAGACAGAGGGTTCGGCGATCTCAACCGACGAGGCTCTGGAACGCGCCGTGGCGGAGCACGCGGGGATGACCTACGACGACCTCGGGAGCCCATACGGATGCACCGATGATTGCTCCGGCCACGAAGCCGGGGTCGAATGGGCGCAGGAGAATGAAATCCACGATCCCAGCGATTGCGGCGGGCGGAGCGCATCGTTTGTCGAGGGCTGCGAGGCCTATGCAGAGGCGGTGCAGAACGCCGCCGCTGAGATTGAACAGCGCGGCTATTGAACCTCCGAACGGTCGCGCACACCACCGCCTCAACCCAAGAGAAAAGCGGTCGGTAAATACAACTTAAAATAAAGGACCACCCTTGGGGCGGAGGAACGACGCCTCCTTAGGATACCCTCAGGGAACCCTCAGGGTGTCCTCATGGAGCCTGTGCGTGAGGTGGGCGAGCCCTCTCCCCATCGACACGCAAGACCCCGCCATCTCATCCCTGGCCCCGTTGCGCGTCCCGAAGAGCGCGGGCATATCGAGAACGATGACTCCGCCACCTCCCGCCAAACGCTCATTCATGGACTACATAGACCTGCCCTACGCCGTCGCCGACAAGGCCGGACTGTGGCTGGCCGACCGTGTCGCCAAGGTGGTCCATCGGGCGGTCCATTGGGCTATCCGGGCGATCCCTGCGCTGGCGTTCTGCGCCTTGTGGCTCTGGGTCCTCCTAACCGTTGGTGGATGGCTGGTCTAACTCACCGACACCACCATCTTCGCCTTCGCTCGCCCCCTATCCACCAATCGGATTGGCGGGTTCCCGCCTAACGTCAAAGTCGTAAAGGTCGTCTCTGACGACGACTACCGCGCTCTGTTTGCCGGAGTGGCCCGGGCATTGGACCTGACGCGGCGTCAATCGACACCTCTCCAGACTGAGGGCCGAGGAGAAGCAGCGACGGACGGTAGCTACCCCCAATCGGATCGGGGGTAAGCCCGAGAAGTTCACCGCCCGTGGCGACGACACCACCATCTTCGCCTTCTCCCGCCCCGACGCGGACCCCGTGAACATCCGAACCACCCTGATCGACGGCGAGCCCTGGTTCGTCGCCAAAGACGTGTGTGCGGCTTTGGGCCTGAATCTGACCCAAGGGGCTACGCAGCATCTTGTGAAGCTGAACCACACGGAGCGCAGCACACTTCCCGCCGGGACCTTTGGGCCTGATTTGGGCACAAGAGGCCGGGGAGGCCTCCGCGCGAACACGCCGCTGGCCGTGGTGGCAGAGTCCGGCCTCTACAAGCTCATCCTGCGGTCGGACAAAGCCGAGGCCGTCGTCTTCCAGAACTGGGTGACCCAGGAGGTCCTGCCGTCCATCCGCAAGACCGGCAAGTATGCCCTGGCCGACCACGGCCGGGAGTCCATGCCGCTGCCCATGGACATCGCTGAGGCCGTCGCCCTGGCGACCGCTGAGGCCCTGCGGGACGCCCTGTCGCCCATCACCCAGGCCCTGGCCGCGATCCTGGCGAGGTCCCTACCGGAGCCCGAGCGGTTCTTCCGGGCCTATGCGGTCAAGCGCCTCTACGCCCTGCCCGCCACCTCCGCCGCCATCGGTGCGGCCCTGACGTTCCTCTAAGCCGACGCCGCCGGGAACGCCCGGCGAGACGCCCCTGGAGCCCGGCGAGACGACCAAAGTGACACGAGGTCATCTAGGCCTGCCCGCTGGCCGAGACATAGGTCACCGCCGCCCCTGTCGCCCGCAATAGGGACCACCCTTGGTCAGTCGCCACGGCGCTGTCCTCGCCCTCTCCCCGCAGCGGGTCTCCAGTCCCCAGCCCAAGCACGGCCGTGGAGGCTTCCTCCAACCTTTCGAGCGACATCATGACCGACATCATCGTGACCGGCCCCGACGGGGTCGAACACGTCTTCCCGGCAGAGACACAGACCTCTGTCATCAAGACCACCCTCGACCGGCACTACGGTAAGTCGCCCGAACAGAAGGCCATCGCGAACAGCGCCGTGGCCGCCTCTGCGGCTCCCCGCAGGTCCCTATGGTCCCGCTTCACGCAGGACGCGGAGGACGTGTTCCGCACCTCGGCCATCGCCGAGAGCTACCGCGCGGGTCGCCTGGAGGGTGCCCAGCTCGCGGCCGGTGAGCTGACGATGGAGGAGATCGACCGCCGCGACGGCAAGCACGGCGATCTGCGCGACGTGTTCAACTTCGGGAACCCCGTGCGCTCCTACGGGCGTGCCGTGGGTTCCCTGGGCGTCGCCCTCCAGCCCGAGGCCACCCTGGCTGACGCCAAGGCCGACGAGGCTAACGAGCGCCAGCGCCGGGAGGACTTCGAGCGGGTCAACGCCAACGGCGACAGCTTCGTCTCCTACGCCCGCGAGGGCGACTACCTCGGCTTCGCCGCGCACGGCCTGTCGGCCCTCGCCGGGACCCTGGTGGGCTCCGCCATGGACCCCGTCTCCTACATCTCCGGCGGTCGGACCATCCTGGCCCGCACGCTGTCGCAATCGGCCCTGGCCGGGGCGGCCGACTGGGTCGCCCAGGACGCCGCGACGGACGTGGGGACCCAGGAGGACTTCTCCGAGAGCCGCCTGTTCATGTCGGCCGCTGCCGGTGGCGGGTTCTCCCTCGTGGGGGACCTGCTGGGCGCGGGGGCGAAGCGCGTCTCGGACCGGCTGTTCCGCAGCCGGGAGGCCGACATGGCCGCCGAGCTGGACGCCTACGACGACCTCGCCCTGCCCGCCCTGAGCGAGCGTGAGGTCGCGGCGATCCCGGACCTCCGCCCATCCAATGACAACGTCCGCGTGGTCACCCACCCGGAGACCGGCGAGCAGATTACTCTGCGTGGCGGCGGTTCCCCCATCGACCAAGTCGAGGGCGGCGTTCGTCCCGGCGACTATGTCGAAGGTAACCGCATCTGGCGTGCAAACCAGGCACCCCCGGCGGTTCCTGAGCGGATCGCCGGCGAGGCCCCCAGGAAGCCCCAGGAGGGCGGCGGTGAGGGCGTTGCGCCTCCGCCCCGCGACAACCTCCCCGCCAACCCCACAGAGCCCGCAGGACCCCCTCCGGGTGACGGCACGGGCGGCTGGGACGACGTGGACTGGGGCAAGCGCCGGTCCCCTGAGCGAGCCCAGCGGGCCGTCGAGCATCTCGACAAGCTCAAGCGGTTCATCAAGCCCGAACACGTCGAGTCCTTCGTCCGTCTGATCGACGAGGGCGTGGACCCGGCGGACGACGCCCGGTTCATCAACAAGGACTGGGTGGACTGGGACAGCTTCAACTCGAAGCCCGAGGAGCTGCTGGGCCTGACCAACGCCTTCGCCACGATCTTCGCCGACCTCCACAAGGGGGCCGGGGTGAAGGTCCAGACCCACGCTCAGACGCGGGCCAAGGCGAAGCAGATGGGAGCGGCCTACTCGGACATCATCAAGACCCACGCCGACATCACTGGCGAGGGCGGGCTGGCCTGGAAGGTCCACGTCTCGCAGGACCTCTTCGCCGCCTCGGTGGACGACGCGGTCGGCAAGATGAAGGACATCCGCGCCAAGCTGAACAGCGGCGTCAACGCTGGCGACGTGCGCGAGCTGGCCGAGCTGGTGCAGCGCACCGCCGTGCTGGGGGCCATGGACGCCTCGATCTCCAACGAGATCGGCCGCGCCCTACAGGCCCGCCAGATGCGGACCAAGCCCGGCACCATCGTGAACGACCTCCAGGCCGCCTTCGACGAGCTGAACGCCGCTATGGGGACCAAGGGCACCGACGGCCTGGGTGACGCCGCTGGCATCGCCAAGGTGGTGGACGATCTTCTGGACGCCCACGCCAAGGGCGGCCCGGCGAAGTTCAACTCCACCCTCCGCAAGATGCGGAAGATGGGCTTCTGGGACTACGTCGGTTACGCCGCCGTCGGCAATCTGCTGTCCGGCATCCCCACCCACGTCAAGAACATGGTGGGCTCCCCGACCCACGCCATGTTCGACCTCAGCTCCCGCTTGGTCGCTGGAGGTCTCGTGGGGCCGATCCGCCGGGCCATGCTGGGCGAGAAGCGCGGCTCCTCGGTCGATGTGCGTGAGACGCTCGCCTACATGGAGGGCAACTTCAACGCGCTCGGCGAAGCGTTCCGCCTGGGCCTCAAGGGGTTCATCAAGGGCGCTCCCGTCGTGGACGGCCGAGGCACCTTCATCGACGACCAGGGCGGTCAAGTGCCGTTCGCCTTCTCGCGAGAGAGGCTCCAGGGCTGGCTCCGCAACGGGGTCGGCCTCAAGGACCTGGGCGACATGGCCGGGGTCCTCTACTTCGAGACCATCCGCACCCTGGGCTTTCGGCCCTCGGTCGCAGCGGACGAGTTCAACAAGGCGCTCGCGCGTCGTGGTGAGCTGCACGCCCTGGCCCTACGCCGCGCCTCCGAGCAATCGGCCAAGGCCGGTGGCGGCAAGGGAGCCCGCAAGGTCTTCGAGGAGACCCGCAGGGGGATCATTGAGGAGCCGACCGCCGAGGCCATCGCCATGGCCCGCTCCGCCTACGGGCGCGGCGAGGTGGGTATGGACGGCCAGTATGCGCCGGGGTCCGACGAGTTCGGGCACCAGCAGGTTCTGGCCGCGCTCGACACCCGGCAGCTCGCGGTGGAACACGCCCAGCTCGTGGCGTTCCAGCAGTCGGGCGAGTTGATCGAGAGCTTGGAGGGGGTCCTGCGAAAGCTGCCCCTCGTAAAGCACTTCGCGGCCAACTTCGTCCGCACGCCCACCCAGCTCCTCGTGGCGGCCTTCCGGGACTACAACCCGGTGACTGGCGGGGTCATTGTGGGGCTTGAGGCCCTATCCCCGGTGGGCCGTGCCCGCCACAAGGCCTTCTTCGACGCCCTCAGGGGCGAGGAGGAAGCCCTCAAGGGTGGCGGCGCGGCGGCCGAAATGGTCATCGCCCGGCAGGTCGTCGGTGCGGGGGCTATGGCCGTGATGTGGAACTGGTGGTCCTCTGGGGGGCTGGTGGGCCAAGAGGTCCCCGAAGGTCCCGAGTATGCGGGCGTCCTGCCCTACTCCATCAGACTCCCAGGCGGGGTCTGGGTTCAATACACCGGCTTCTCGCCGGTCGCTGAGCTGCTGGGCGTCGTGGCCGACTACGGTCACCTGCTGCGCGTCAAGGACCTCACCGACGACCAGGAGTTCTCCATCATGGGGGCGCTGGCTGTCGTGGTCCGAAACAACATCCTCAACAAGTCCTTCATGACCGGCCTGTCCGACTTCATGAAGATGGTTGAGGGCGGCTCTTTCGCCTCGGACGACCCAAACCAGACGGCCCGTGACACCGCCAAGGCGGCTGCGGGGATTTTCCTGGGCCGGGCTATTCCGGCCTCCTCGTTCCTGCGCCGCTTGGCCCAGGAGGGGGACCCGGTCGTCCGCGACGCGCGGACCTTCATGGAGCAGATCAAGGCCTACCTGCCGAACCTCAGCGAAACGCTGGCGGCCAAGCGGGACTTCATGGGCCGTCCTGTTCTCCGCCAACCGGGGGAGACCGGGGTGTTCCAGGCCGCGAAGACCAGCCGTCCTAAGACGGACCCGCTGGAGGTCGAGCTGCACTTCCTCACGAACCAGCCGACGGGGGGCATGACCATCAACCCCTCGCCTGCCAATCTCGACGGCCAGCGCCTCACGGCGGATGAGCATAACCGGCTCATCGAAATCCAGGGCCAGCTCTGGACCCGGAACGGCCTGAACATGGAAGGCGCGCTGCGGGAGCTGATCGCCTCCCCTGAATACCTCGCCGCCTCCCCCGACCGCCGGATCACCCTCTTCAAGGGCGTGGTCTCGGACTACCGGGAGGGCGGCAAGAAGGCCGCGTTCAACCCCGACAGTCCCCTCTTCATGGCCGACACCGCCAAGCGGATCGGCCCCGCCCGCCTCAAGAAGGTGGCGAAGGAGAAGGGCTGGGACGCCGACCAAGCCTTCTGGGCTCGTGGTCACCGCTACGGCCTCCAAGAGGATGATCTTGAGGAGGTGCGTGGCTTCTTCGCCAAGCTGTAACCGCTACCGCAGCCAGCAGCGCGGCCAAACGCCATCGGCAGCAGAAGACCCTTTCAAGGTTCATTCTGCTGCCGACCCATCGGAAGAAACCAATCTGATAATCAAGACCACCGACGGGAAAGATGTTCTCGTCGATGATGAAGACTATGACCTGCTGTCTCAGCACTCATGGTCTGCCTCCACGGGCTACGCCCGCCGGTCCGTGATGGGGGCGAGCATAGCTATGCATCGCCAGCTCATGCACCCCGCCCAGGGCCTCGTTGTGGACCACAAGAACGGTAACCCCCTCGACAACCGTAAGGACAACCTTCGGGTCGTCACGCAGCGGGAGAACAGCCGAAACCGGGGGCCATCCAAGACCAATCGCCTGGGACACCTGGGGGTGGCCTACGACCACCGCTTCGGATTGTTCGCCGCCTACATCGAGCGCGAAATACTCGGCCACTTCGCCACCCTTGAGGAGGCTGTGGAAGCGCGCCTCACAGAGGAGCGGAAGCGTTGGGGCGTTCAGCCCAGGCGGGAGGCGGCATTTAACGCCCTCGGGTAGGGGGATCGCTTTTTGGGTCACTAATCCGAAGTGGCATATATACGTGGTGACGGTGGAGCTACCCCCCGTGGGGGGTCCCTCTGGGTCTCTTGAGGGGGGGCCTCTTCAACCATGGCATGGCATGGTCTTGGCACACTAAGGGCCTCGCTGAGCCACCGCCCCAGACGCCCGACCAAGAGCGTGCCTGCCACCGAGCGCGAGGCCGGGCTGTCGGCTGGCGTGCTTGTCGGCTGGCAGATGCACCACCGGCCACCAAGCTCTGGCATCCTGACGGGAGCGAAAGCTCCCGAACCTCAGACTGGGCGGGCCGTGGCGTAGCGTCCGAAACGGGTATACCCACAGCGGACACGCAGAAAGTGTCCGACATGGGTTGACTAGGAATTTAACGGACGATAAGTCCGAGATCGTCTCAGACCTTTTCGGACACACATCATGCCGACCTCGACTCCCTTTACGTCCCCCGCCGCCGCCCTGACGGAAGCCCTGCGGGCCTCGTCGCTTCTCCGAGACCAAGCAGATCAGCCTGTATCGGCCACTCAGGCTCTCGTGGAGGCCCGCCGCGCCTCCAAGCGTCTCCGCCAAGCGGCCGACCCCCTCGACTTGGGCCACACCATTCCGCGCTCGCCGGAAGTAGAGGCCGCCTTGGCCGAGACCCTGCGCTTTGCCGCTCGCCTGCGCGCCGCCGGGGAAGGCCGTGCGATGACGGGAGGCGTCTGATGGCCGTCGTCGGCTACGCCCGCGTGTCGTCCGTCGGGCAATCCCTGGAGGTCCAAGAGGAAGCCCTGCGCGCTGCGGGATGCGACAAGGTTTTCGCGGAGAAGCGCACAGGGACGACCCAAGAGGGCCGGGAGGAACTGCGGCGGGCGCTGGAGTATGTCCGAGAGGGCGACACCTTTGTCGTCACCCGCATCGACCGATTGGCGCGTTCGGTTACGGACTTGGGCGAGGTCGTCGCCGCCCTGACCGCCAAGGGCGTCAGCTTCCGCGCCCTACAGCAGGGGGAGTTCGACACCACCGCCGCCACGGGTCGTCTGTTTCTGACGATGCTGGGGGCCTTCGCTGAGTTCGAGACCAGCCTGCGACGTGAGCGGCAGATGGAGGGGATCGCCAAAGCGAAGGCCCAGGGGCGATACAAGGGGCGTCCCGGGACCGTGGATAAGGCCGCAATCCGTCGCCTCCATGCCGAGGGGGTGAAGCCCACGCAGATCGCCAAGAGCCTGGGGGTAGCCCGCTCCACCGTCTATGAAGCCCTCAAGGGCGCATCAGGCTGACGCCGAGCTCCTGCCCTCCCCTGCTTTGTTTCGAGGTCTGCTGATTGCCTCCGCGCTAGACGGGCCATACAACCGTCGCGCTAGTTTGGGGGCGATCTGATGTTTAGGGACTTCATGGCGCGGGCCTTAATGGGCCTATTGCCGCTTATCTATTGGACCGGCGGTCTTTGGGCGCTCATGGCGGAATGGGGATGGCTCGCCGACAAGATAGGGGCTTTCTGGGCTAGCGCGGCGGTTATTCTCCTGCCGGTTATGCTGATCGCCACCCCTCTTGCTGCGGGCTTCGTGGACGGCCAGTGGTCCTATCTCTGGCTTTCTCTGGGGACCATGGGATTAGCCCTGGGGGCTCAGATGTTGCTGGCCCTCGCCTTGACGTGGAAGGGAGGGCCTCGTTCGTGAAGACTTTTGGTGCTCTCCTGCTGGGCTTCATATTCAACCTCGTCGCCCACGCCGCCGTCAGCTTCCTGCTTACGCCCATCCACGCCTTCATGACCGGCTCAGGCCTCGGCGGCCCGATCATCGCTGTTGTCATGGCCGCCGCTGTGGTGGCCTACAGCGGCTATCTCGCGGCTTACCTCGCCGCCCGGATCGTCCCAGGCGTGAGCATAAAGGGCTACGCTGTTACGATGGCCGCTCTGGTCCTCCTCGGGACGGTTTCGTGGCTCTCCAGTGAGAATATGTTTGACCAGGGCCTTTTGGCCTTCCTGATGATCGCCCTGGGCACCCTGGGGGCAGGCATCGGAGCGGCCATCGGCCTCAGCGCAGGGCTACACGACGGGGCCGGAGGGCCTCTTATACCAGAATAGAAGTCCGATTTGGGAAGGGGCCATGGCGGAACTAGTCAAGCGGTGGGCGGGCCATCTCTTTGTGGAGTTGGAGGGCTCCCCAGATGAAGTGCGCGGCACCGTTCGGCTGATGGAAGCGCGGGCGCGCACCTGTTCCAGGCTGCCCCGAGCGTCCACCCCGTGCGCGACCACCCTGCCAACCATCTTCAATCCACAGCATGACAGTGAATGATCGGTGACTCTTGGTATGCGGCACGCTTATGGTGGCGCTGAACGAAACCGGAGTCGCCTATTGAGTTCGCCCTCGGAAGTCCCCGAACGTGGCTGGCAGGATGCAGCGTTCGCCGTGAGCGGCCTATTGGGGACCGTGGTTTCCGTGGTCGTGCTCGTCTGGAAGGAGCCGACTCTCGCCGTTGGTATTGTCGCGGGTGCAGGCTGGGCCCTTTCTGTGGGGCTGCTTTTTTCCGGCGGGGCTCAGCGCGCTCGCATCCGCCGCCTTGAGGCCACCCTGGTGGAGGAGCGACGGAAACTTGAGGGGGACCTGCTGGAGGAGCGGCGGAAGACAGGCGAGTTTAGCGCCACATCAAAGAACGTCTCCGAAGCCGTCGTCACCCTGATGAACGCCCTACCGCTGGCGCAACAGAACCCGCCGCCACGCGCCGTGGCCCGTAAGGAGCCCGAGGCGGAGCAAGATGAGAACCTGGGAGGTCAACAATGAACCTGCGAGGCCAAGCCCTCCTAGACGCGATCCGCTACCTGCCTACGATCCGGTCCCGACAGGCAGAGCTTAAGGGCTACGCGCAGCTCCGCCCCGAAACGAAGGCGGCGCTTCATCCGCTTGTGTCCCTCGGCAAGCTCGGCAGGATCGACCAGAGCGAGCGCATTCTCGATGCGGTGGTGGAGAAGGTGGGCACCTGCTTCCTCGACCTTAACACCACCGCCTATCAGACCTGCGGGGATTGGGAGGCACTCTGCAACCCGGATGATGCCTACTCGGCATGGCGGTCCTTCGTCCGGCGGCAAGGAGCGGTGACTCCCGTGGCCCTTCTCCGCGACGGAGCCAATGACCGCCCCTTCATCCGTCAGGTTCTCAAGATTGAAGAAGAATGGGGCGTGGCGGTCATCCGCTCTAGAAGGCCAAGCACTGACCTTCCGGCCCTGCAAGCCGCCCTGGCTGCTGTGGATGACGTGAACAACGTGCTCATCGTCCTCGACTACGGCTACGTCCGGCAGGCTCTTGAGCCGAAAGAAGCCGATGCCCGGCGTGTCATCTCAGCACTGCGGCTTACCGATCCGGCTGCCCGCGTCGTGGTGATGGGCTCCAGCTTCCCCAAGTCGGTTGCTGCTTACGGCGAGAATGCGGGGACTCTCGAAATCCTAGAGCGGGACCTTCATGCTCAGATCGGTGGCGACGAGGTCGCTATCTACGGCGATCATGCCTCCATCTACCCGGAGCCGTTCGAGCCCACCGTCAGTCGCTTCGTGCCCCGCGTGGACTACTGCACCGAGAACACTTGGCTATATCGTCGGAGGCGGGAAGATGACGGCGGCTATGTCGATGCGGCCACGCGAGTCACACAATCGGAAGATTGGGAACCTGCATTCACCGCCCGCTCTTGGGGGGCAAACATCATCCGCCTTACGGCGGACAACGGACCCCAGCCAGGGTTTGGAGCACCGGCAAACTGGATCGCCGCTCGCGTGAATATGCATATCGAGCGGCAAACAGAGGTCGCCATGCGCGCCTATGACGGCATCGGAGGGGGCGACGGCGACGACGACCTCGATGACCTTCTAGGTTAGGCGCTCACCAGCCGCCTGAGCACCGGCCCCCCCGGCGCTTGAACAAGTAGCGGATGACCCTTTGGGATAGCAACATTGGCCGCAGCGGGGGCAGTGAGTGTGGCTGGGGGGAGATAAGTGCCTCGCGACCGCTCCTCACGGCGCAGCATCCACATCGAGCCCACTGTGCCCTGGTCTTCGCGATGCTTCACGAACGCGTCGTGGCGAGACCGATGACGACGCTTCACTGCGTCCCTTGCGGCGCTCGCAAGGTCGCTCGCAGGTAGCTGCATAGCCAGCTCAACGAGGCCCGAACGGGGCAAGTCGGCGACCCCCGTGAACCCGTTACAGCTCAGTAGTGCTCGCAGCTCATTCGCCTTCATCAGGCCCACCGCAGCCGTCTTGGTCAACCGCGTATAGCGAGGCCGCACCCGCTCCCGCAGGCTTCCATCCTCGTCGGCCACCCAAAGGCCCACCCCCTCGGGCAGCAGCGCCCGCGCCCCCGTCTCGAAGCGAGGAGCGCACACGACACACACCTTTTCAAAGTTGGCGGTGAACGTATCGAGTTGTCCTGGCAATCGAGAAAGCGAGTCCAGCTCCGACTTTACCTCGAAGGCCCAAAGAGACCCGTTGGCTAGCACTACGTCTGCCCTGCGGCTCCAGTTGGCGACCGTCATCTCCGAAATCAGAACGGCGTCGTCGTCGATGTGCGCACGATCAAAAAGGCGGTCGATGATCGCCGCCTTAAGTCGCACCTCGCCTTTTAGCTCGCTCTGCGTCACCGCCAATCAATCATCCACCAAGCGTTGAAGTCGCGTTAAGGATAGCTAACGGCTAGCCACTAGAGCATCCCGCGACAACCGCAAGCGGCGCTGAGCCATGGGCTACAATGGCTGTCAGACAACCCGCTTGCGTGTGACACCAAAGGTGTGACACACGAGGCTTCGAAGGCCGCTGAAAGCCTAGTAAATCCGGCACCTGAGGGGTCCCTAGAGGCTCTCCCTCCGGGCCTACTAGCGGTAAAAAATACTTATAATTCAATAAGTTATGCGAATTGCGCGATAGGCATTTTCAAGCAAATTCAGCCACATAACCAAGCCCTTAGAGGAAGTTGACCTAAGGGAAGAAAACCATTCTGGGGGCATATTTGGGGGCATGAATAACGTGATGCCCCCAAAATCTAAATTTCGATTCTATTTCAACAGCTTGATTCGAAAGCACTTCAACGAAGCAGTTCGAGTCTCGATGGTTGCGGGTTCGAGTCCCCACAGCGCTACCATCGCAGACACACACAACCGCCGCTCCCTGCCCTTCAGCGGATATGGACCTGAGTGCCTAGAAGCGGTCAGATTGAACGATCGCTAAGGGTGGAAAGCGGACGTTAGCTTTGCGCTGTCCGGAAGGGCTTCATTTGATCCCGCAGCGGTTCCCAACGACCTGCCCGGAAGGCCGTCAGCGCCAGTTGCTCCGTATCGCCGTCGTGAACCCCTGAGATCGTCAGCCCCAAGTTCTCGAGGATGACGAAGCCAAGCACCTGTTGCGCTTGCCCGTCTTCCCTGACCAAACGTTCGAAGTCGGCCTTAGAAAATAGGGGCCGTGCCCCGACCACGATGGGATTGGCTTCGGGCGCGACTCCGATCTCTGCCAGCCCCACGTCATCAAACGTCAGGCGGACATCTGGATAGGTGACAACTGTTTCACCCTTACGGTTTTTCGCAATCGAGATAGGCTTTCCCCATCGCTGCTGAACCTCATCGAGGGATGCACCAAAGGCGATCCCGGCGAGTCCAACGTTCGGATGGATTTCCAGCATGAGCGATATTTGCAGCGCATGCGAGAGTCCGCAATGAGTCGATTGCAGACATGTGCTTCGGCGCCGAAAGCGGACGCCCCAACGTCAGCTAGGGGTGGAAAGCGGACTACCGAACTCGACGCACAGTGAACCTCCCCCCGCCACCGTAAGCGATCTCACAGTCACCCAGCGTCGTGATGCGATCGACCCATGTGCGGGCGCATACCCAACAGCCCCTTATACGTCCCAATACATCCCAGATTTTGGGGGCATCGCTGGGGGCATGACTTATTATTTCTTCTTGTTTTTCAACGATATAAAGTTTTCTCCGGGCCTACCATCTCCCGCCATCTGCGGCGCCGCCGCGCATCGACCGTGGATCGCCATCATCCTCGCCGGGTGTTGCGGATGGTCGCGCCCTTGAAGAACATGCCGGCGCAGACGACCCCCTCGACCTTTCGACCCGTCGGGCCGGTCGCCTTGAACTTGGTTCTCAAGGCGTCGTCCTCGCTGCAGCCGAACCAGTCGTAACCGCCAGTTTCGATGTTGCTGTAGCCGGCGTCCAGCAGCACTTCGCGGGACTGGGCCGGCGCGGTGCAGGCGGACAGGGTAAGCGCGGCGCCCGCGACAATGATCGTGCGTTTCATAATTTCATCTCTCTGTCGGCGACATCAGGACGGCCTTTGTTCCTGGGCCTGTCCTGCCGCAGTTCCCTGCCGACCGCCTCAAGCTTAGCCTTTTATAGCGCGAGCCTGGGCGTGCCAACGCTGACACCCGACCTGCCAGGCGCGTCCTCCCTGTTTCGGGAACAGGACTAGAGCAAACCGCTCATGCTTGTCTGGCCTTCGCCCCCTGGCGCCCTCGTCCTCTCGCCTCGCATCGCCGCCTGGGCCGCGCCTTCGGCCAACCGATGCAGATCCCGGCCCGAGCAGCGCGACCAGTCGACGTCGTCCAGCAGACGCGCCAGTTCCCGTGGCACCGGATGCACCCCGCTCATGACGCAGTCGATCCGCCCGGCGTCATGCCTGCGACCAGGCCGATCAACAGGCCTACGGCCAGGGCCCGGTTGCCGGGATCCCCGGCGCGCGCCTCTTCGACCCGCAAGGCCAGTTCACGATCCAACCACGCCAGCTGCCGCGCGAAATTCTCGTCCGCCCGCGATGCATCGCTCATCCCCACGCTCCCAAACCGACCACCCCAAGACGGGCACGGAGGAAGCTAACGCGCAGTCTGCGAGACTCTCAAGCCAATTGTTCGCTTTTTGTTCTGTTTTCTTGCGCACGTATCGCACGCCCTTTGTGCCGCGACGACGGAGCCTATATGGCGATCTTCTGAAGGAGAGCCGCCATGTCCTATGTCGCCCGCGACGACCGCCCCGCCGACAAGGCCGAACGCTACGCCGAGGTCGAGGCCGAGATTCTGGCCGTGCTGGACGGCGAGCCGAACCGGACGGCGCGGATGGCGACGGTGGCCTCGATGCTCGCCGACGCCTTTCCCGCCTTCTTCTGGACCGGCTTCTACGTCGTGGACGAGACAAAGCCGGGCGAGTTGGTGGTCGGGCCCTATCAGGGCACGCTGGGCTGCCTGCGCATACCGTTCGGACGCGGCGTCTGCGGCGCGGCTGCGAAGACCAGAACGACCCAGGTGGTCGAGGACGTCCACGCCTTTCCCGGCCACATCGCCTGCGACAGCCGCTCGGCCAGCGAGATCGTCGTTCCAGTGCTGGATACGGCGGGCGAGTTGATCGCCGTGCTGGATGTGGACGCGACGGAGATCGCCGCCTTCGACGCCGTGGACGCCGCGGCGCTGGAGCGGCTGATGGCCAGGGTCTTTTCCGCCTGATGCGGATCGGGGTCGATTTCGGCGGCACCAAGGTCGAGGCGGCCGCCATCGCCGACGACGGCACCTTCGCCGCGCAGATTCGTGAGCCCAATCCGGGAGACTATGACGCGGCGCTGAGGCTGGTCACTGATCTGATCTCGCGGGTCGAGGCCGAGGTGGGACAGGCGCGCTCGGTCGGCCTGGCCATTCCCGGCTCGCCGTCGCCGCGCACAGGCCTGATCCGCAACGCCAACTCAACCTATCTGAACGGGCGTCGTTTCGACGAAGATCTGGCGGCAGCCCTGGGCCGTCCAGTGCGGCTGGCCAACGACGCCAACTGCCTGGCCCTGTCGGAAGCCGTGGACGGCGCGGGCAAGGGCGCGACCAGCGTCTTCGGCGTCATTCTGGGCACCGGGTGCGGCGGCGGGCTGGTGATCAATCGTCGGCTAATCGAGGGCGCGCACGGCGTAGCCGCCGAGATCGGCCACATCTCCCTGCCCTGGCCCTCGGCCGCCGAAGCGCCCGGTCCCGCCTGTTGGTGCGGGCTGAACGGCTGCCTGGAGACCTGGGTGTCCGGCACCGGCTTCCAGCACGATCACGCGGCGACCACGGGCCGAGGCTGGACGGCGCAGGCCGTGATCGCGGCCGCCCGGGTCGGCGACGCAGGCGCGACAGAAGCGCTGGACCGCTACATCGACCGGCTGGGCCGGATGCTGGCCATGGTGGTCAATCTGGTCGATCCCGAGGTCATGGTGCTGGGCGGCGGCATGTCGAACGTCGGCGAATTGTATGAGCGCCTGCCCAAGGTGGTGCGACGCTACGTCTTCGCCGATCACTGGGAGGGGCGAATCGTTCCGGCCCGATGGGGCGATTCCTCGGGCGTGCGCGGCGCCGCGCGCCTCTGGCCCGATTGATCCCCACGATTGAACACAGGGCCGCCCCCGCTATGGTCCGCCGAAACCTTCTGGAAGCCGAGCATGACCTCCCGTCCGACCCGCGCCCGCAGCGTGCTCTACCTGCCCGCCTCCAACGCCCGCGCGGTGGAAAAGGCGCGGAGCCTGGCCTGCGACGTGGCGGTGCTGGACCTCGAAGATGCGGTCGCGCCCGAGATGAAGCTTGAGGCGCGAGCGGCGGCGACCGCGGCAGCGCGCGAGGGCGGCTTCGGGCCGCGACTGGGCGTGCGGATCAATGCGCTGGACACGCCCTGGGGCGCCGACGACCTCGCGGCGCTGCGGGATGCGCCGGTCGATCTGATCGTCGCGCCCAAGGTCGAGAGCGCGGCCATGGTGCGCGCCCTGTCGCGCGACCTTCGCCCCGGCGTCGATTTGTGGGCCATGATCGAGACGCCACGCGCCCTGGTTGACCTGGATGAGATCGCCGAAGCGGACGGGGCGCTCAGCGGCCTGATGCTGGGCGTCAACGATCTGGCCAAGGATTTGAAGACGGGCGCTTCGGCGGATCGCGAGCCGCTGAAACCCTGGCTGGCGGCGGTCGTGGCCCACGCCCGCGCCAACGGCCTGACCGTCATCGACGGGGTGTTCAACCGGATCAAGGACGAGGCGGGGTTCGCCGCCGAGTGCGCGCAAGGGCGGCTCTACGGCTTCGACGGCAAGAGCCTGATCCATCCGTCGCAGATCGAGGGGGCCAATGCGGCGTTCGGCGCGTCGGTCGAAGAGATCGAATGGGCGCGCAAGGTGGTCGCCGCCTTCGCCGCGCCAGAGGCTGAGGGGCTGGGGGTGATCCGCATCGAGGGCGAGATGGTGGAGCGGCTGCATCTTCACGCCGCCGAGGTATTGCTGGCAGGGCTTTAGATCCCTTCTCCCGCAAGGGAAGAAGGAAAGCGTGGGCTGGCGCGTCGACTCTACAAACCGTAGACAAACTGCATGACCGCAACGCTTCCGCTCCCCTCCAAAATCCGCGCCTGGGTCTGTGCGCCGGGGGTGCTGAAGGTTCCCTTCCTGTCGGCCTTCCTGCCGGACTACGACCTGTCGGCCCTGCCGGGGTCGCAGACCGAGGCCGTGCTGGGTTGGGGCATGAAGCCGACGGCGGCGGCGGGGCGGCGCTGGGCGACGAAGCACAACAAACCCTATGTGGCGCTGGAGGACGGATTCCTGCGCTCGGTCGGCATCGGCGAGAGCGGGGCGGCCAGCCTCAGCCTGATCGTCGACGACGTGGGCGTCTATTACGACGCGACGCGGCCCAGCCGGCTGGAGCATCTTATTCAGACGGCGCCCGCCTGGTGCGACGACACGATGAGGAGCCGGGCGCGCGGTCTGATCGACAGGATCGTGGCCTCGGGCGTGTCCAAGACCAATATGGGCGGGCCGCTGGACTCCGCCCTGCTGAAACCCGGCCGGCGGGTGCTGATCGTGGATCAGACCTTCGGCGACGCCTCGATCGGCTATGGGCTGGCGAGCGAAGCCAGCTTCTCCGACATGCTGGCGACGGCGCGGCAGGATGAGCCGGGCGCCCAGTTGATCGTCAAGCGCCACCCGGCGGTGGCGGCGGGGCGCAAGCAAGGCTGCATCCCGGCGGATCAGTTGGACGGCGTCACCCTGATCGATACCGACGTGCGGCCCGCTGACCTGCTGGCGGCGGTGGATGCGGTCTATGTCGTGACCTCGGCCCTGGGGTTTGAGGCCCTGTTGCGCGGTCTGCCGGTGCGCTGCTTCGGCGCCCCCTTCTATTCGGGCTGGGGGCTGACGACCGATGCGGTACAGACCGGGCGGCGCGGGGTCACGCGCGATCTGGAGCAGGTCGCGGCGGCGGCGCTGATCGCCTACACCCGCTATGTCGACCCCGTAACCGGCCAGAGGTGCGAGGCGGAGGCGGCGCTGGAACGGCTGATCGCCTTGCGCGACCGGGCCGACCGGCTGGCGGGCGACTGGGCCGCCGTCGGCTTCGCCCCGGCCAAGCGGCCGCCGGTGCGCCGCCTGCTGAACTCGCCCAAGGGCCGCGTCCGCTATTTCTGGCGCTCATCCGCCGCCGTCGCCCATGCGCGGGCCACGGGCGGCAAGCTGATCTGGTGGGCCGGCAAGGAGACGCCGCAGATCCGCGCCGCCGCCGACGCCTTTGAAGGGCCGGTCGTGCGGATGGAGGACGGCTTCATCCGTTCGCGTGGTCTGGGGTCCGACTTCTTCGGCGCCCTGTCGGTCGCCCTGGATGATCAGGGCGTCTATTACGATCCGACCCGGCCCAGCCGCCTGGAAAGCCTGATCGAGGCGGGCGAACCGTCGCCGGATCAGGCGGCGCGGGCCGAAGCCCTGCGCGCCCGCGTGGTCGAGGCGGGTCTGTCGAAATACAATCTGAAGGGCGCAGGCGTCCCGGCCCACTGGCCCAAGGACAAGCCCATCCTGCTGGTCGTGGGTCAGGTCGAGAACGACCGCTCGATCATGATGGGCTGCGGACCGGACCTGCGCACCAACTCGGGGCTGGTGAAGGCCGCGCGGGCCGATCATCCCGACGCCTTCCTGATCTATCGCAACCACCCGGACGTGACGGCGGGCAACCGGCCCGGCCTGCTGGACCATGCGGCGATGGAGGAGGTCGACGCCTCGGCCGACGACCTCGACATCATCGATTGCCTGAACGCCTGCGACCGGCTGGCGACGCTGACCTCCCTGACCGGGTTCGAGGCCCTGATGCGCGGCAAGCCAGTCAGCGTCTATGGCCGCCCCTTCTATGCGGGCTGGGGCCTGACCGACGACCGGCTGAACTTCGAGCGCCGCACGCGTCGCGTCAGCCTGCAGAGCCTGATCCACGCCGCCCTGATCGGCTACCCGGTCTATGTCACGCCGAGCGGCTGGCCCTGCGAGGCCGAGGACCTGGTCGAGGCCCTGATCGCAGCGCGGGATCATCCCCTGCCCTCACCGCCGCGCGGGCGGATCAATCGCTGGTGGCGCGGCATAAAAGCCAGTCTCGACCGGAGCCTTCCACCGGCCTATTGAGAAGGTTCGTCATCGCAACGGACCAACTCCGGCCCGCGAGGCGCCCGAACTTCGCCGCGAGGCGCCGACATAAGACTTGTCGAGCGCCGGGAACCTGATGTTCCCTCATGCAGCGAGGCGACGCGCGCCGAGCCTTAGTAAACACTCCTCAAGCAGCGAGGCGCCGCGCGCCGAGCGATAGGATCCAAGAAGCGTGCAAAAAGCCGTCATCTCCGCCACCGGTCTGTTCACGCCGGAGCAGGCGATCTCGAACGCCGAACTGGTCGCCGCCTACAACGCCTGGGCCGAGGCCTGGAACGCCGAGAACGCCGAGGCCATCGCCGCCGGCGAGCTGGAGATGAAGACCCCGTCGTCGGAGGCCTTCATCGAGAAGGCCTCGGGCATCAAGTCGCGCTTCGTCATGGACAAGTCGGGCATCATCGACCCCGAGCGGATGCTGCCGCACCTGGCCGCGCGCGGCGACGACGAACTGTCCATCCTGGCCGAAATGGCCGTGAAGGCTGCGCAGGACGCCATCAAGGCCTGGGGCAAGCCGGTCAGCGAGATCGGCGCCGTCATCTGCGCCGCGTCCAACATGCAGCGCCCCTACCCCGCCATGGCCATCGAGGTGCAGCAGGCCTTGGGGATCGAGGGCTTCGCCTTCGACATGAACGTGGCCTGCTCCTCGGCCACCTTCGGCATCAAGACGGCGGCGGACTTCGTGGCCTCGGGCTCGGTCAAGGCCGTGCTGATGGTCAATCCCGAGATCTGCTCGGCCCACCTGAACTTCAAGGACCGCGACAGCCACTTCATCTTCGGCGACGTGGCCACCGCCGTCATCGTCGAGGCCGAGGATCAGGCCGGACCGGGCGGCTGGGACATCGTCGGCACGCGACTGAAGACCAGCTTCTCAAACAATATCCGCAACAACTTCGGCTTCCTGAACCGCGCCGCCCTGCCAACGGGGGCCAACGAGCCTGTGTCGTCGGACGGCCTGACCGACAAGATGTTCGTCCAGCAGGGCCGCAAGGTCTTCAAGGAGGTAGTGCCGATGGTCTCGGACATGATCCTGGACCACGCCGCCGAACTGGACCTGGACCCGCACGGCCTGAAGCGCATGTGGCTGCACCAGGCCAACATCAACATGAACACCCTGATCGGCAAGAAGGTGCTGGGCCGCGAACCCGAGCCGGAAGAGAACGTCATCATCCTGGATGAGTACGCCAACACCTCGTCAGCCGGGTCGATCATCGCCTTCCACCTGAAGAACGACGGCTTTGCGCCGGGCGACACGGGCCTGATCTGCAGCTTCGGCGCCGGCTACTCGGCGGGCACGGTTTTTGTGCAAAAGCGCCCCTGAAGCCGCATAACGGGAATCATTATTTCCGGCCGCGCTTGCACTGTTCGGAAAATTTTGCAAACCGTTACAGGTGTCGAGAACGTGGGGGACGACGCCCGAATGACTCAGACAGATTCACCGTGGGCCGAAAAGCTCAGCGACCCGTTGGCTCATGATGTGGCTACGGTGCTGAAACATATGGGCGGATCGGCCCATCAGGACATCGTGGTCAACTGCGTAGCGGCGCTGAAGCGCCAGCGCGGCGAGTCAGTGACGCAGGATCTGAAGATGAAGATCATCGAGGTCTTCGAGCGCTACCGCGACTTCTTCATCAAGCCCTTCGGCGAAAACTCGCTACGCTGGGCCCTCGCTCCCGGCCTGGCCTGACCCCCCTTCCAGACCAACGAAAAGGCCCGCTCCTTCCGGAGCGGGCCTTCGTCGTATTCAGCGCCAGACTGAGAACGTCAGGCCTTAGAAGCGACGGACGTAGCTGACCGAATAGGCGTCGGCCTCGCCGCCGTTGTCGCGGAAGTCACGACGGGTCCAGTCTGCGCGGACACCGTTCTTGCCGTCGAGGTAGTAGTTGGCGCCGACGCCGTAGTTCCAGCTGTCGCCGCCGATGTCGGTGTTGGCGCCGGCGATTTCCTGCTTCAGTTCGGTGTGGCCGTAACCGCCGCGGGCGAACAGCTCCAGCTTGTCGTTCACCGGATACTTGCCGACCACATAGCCGGCGGCGTCCCACTCGTGCTTGATCGAGCCGTCCACGCCGGCGACGGTGAAGTCGTCGTCCTTGACGCCGACCGAAGCCTCGGTCTCGACGGCCAGATAGCGGTTCAGGTTGACGCCCAGGCGGCCGGTCACGGCGCCGGTCGTGGCGGAGTCGCCTTCAACATGGGTGTAACCCAGCGAACCGTATCCACGAGCCTCCGGACCCGACTGCGCAAAGGCGGGAGCGGCAATTGCAGAAATGGCGGCAGCGGCGAGAAGAATGTTACGCATTGTTTCTATAACTCCTAGTAATCCTAGATGCGGTGACTTCTTCGGCCACCGGCCCCATCCAGCGAGGAGTTAAATGGGCATCCCACAAAGCCGTTCCAGAGACGGATAAATACAAAGGAACAACTGTGGACTGCTGAACACATACAGCGTTACGCTGATCATGACCTTAATTCGTCACGAAAAAGGCGGCCCCGAAGGACCGCCTTTGCACGCTCAAGCCTGAAACAGGCTTTAGCGGTCCTTTTCGCGCTCCTCGCCCGAGCGAGCGGCCAGGGCGGCCTGGGCCGCCGCCAGACGGGCGATCGGCACGCGGTAGGGCGAGCAGGAGACGTAGTCGAGGCCCACGCCCTCGCAGAAGGCGATAGAGGACGGGTCGCCGCCGTGTTCGCCGCAGATGCCCATCTTCATGTCCGGCCTGACGCCGCGACCGCGCTCGGCGGCGATGCGGATCAGGTCGCCCACGCCGTCCTGATCCAGACGCACGAAGGGATCAGTCTCGAAGATGCCCTTGTCCAGATAGGCCTGCAGGAAGTGACCCGAGTCGTCGCGGCTGATGCCGAAGGTGGTCTGGGTCAGGTCGTTGGTGCCGAAGCTGAAGAACTCGGCGTGCTCGGCCAGATCGGCGGCGCGCAGGGCCGCGCGCGGCAGTTCGATCATGGTGCCGACCAGATAGTCCACGCTGTCGCCCGCGTCCGCGAAGACAGCCCGCGCCGTGCGGTCGGTCAGTTCGCGCAGGTATTTCATCTCCAGACCCAGGGCGACCAGGGGGTGCATGATCTCCGGGATCGGGGCGACGCCCGACGCCTTCTTCACCTCCAGCGCCGCCTCGAGGATGGCGCGGACCTGCATCTCGTAAATTTCGGGATAGGCGACGCCCAGGCGGCAGCCGCGGTGGCCCAGCATGGGGTTGGTCTCGTGCAGTTCACGCGCGCGACGCTTCAGCTTGGCGGCGTCCAGACCCGACCCGGCGGCCAGGGCGTCGATGTCGGCGTCGGTGTGCGGGATGAACTCGTGCAGCGGCGGGTCCAGCAGGCGGATCGTCACCGGCAGACCGGCCATGATGGTGAACAGGTCGGCGAAGTCGGCCTTCTGGAAGGGTGCGATCTTGGCCAGGGCGATGCGGCGGCCCTGCTCGTCGTCGGCCAGGATCATCTCGCGCACGGCGGCGATGCGGGCCTCGTCGAAGAACATATGCTCGGTGCGCGACAGGCCGATCCCCTCGGCGCCAAAGCCGCGCGCGGTCTTGGCGTCCAGCGGCGTCTCGGCGTTGGCGCGGACCTTCAGGCGACGCACGCCGTCGGCCCAGGCCATCAGGGTCTGGAAGTCGCCCGTCAGCTCCGGCTCGATCATCGGCACGGCGCCGTCCAGCACCTCGCCCTTGCCGCCGTCGATGGTGATGACTTCGCCCGCCTTGAAGGTGCGGCCGCGTGCGGTGAAGGTCCCGGCCTTCTCGTTGATCGAGATTTCACCGGCGCCGGAGACGCAAGGGCGCCCCATGCCGCGCGCCACCACCGCCGCGTGACTGGTCATGCCGCCGCGCGCCGTGACGATGCCGCGCGCCGCGTGCATGCCGTGGATGTCTTCGGGCGAGGTCTCCTCGCGCACCAGGATGACGGCGTCGCCGACCTGCGACAGGCGCTCGGCCTCGTCGGCGTCGAAGACGATCTTGCCGGTGGCCGCGCCGGGCGAGGCCGGCAGGCCCGCCGCGACGACGGTGCGGGCGGCGTTGGGGTCCAGCGTCGGGTGCAGCAGTTGGTCCAGGGCGGCCGGCTCGACCCGCGACACGGCCTCTTCCTGCGAGATCACGCCTTCGGAGGCCAGATCGACAGCGATCTTCAGCGCCGACTTGGCGGTGCGCTTGCCGTTGCGGGTCTGCAGCATCCAAAGACGGCCCTGCTCGACCGTGAACTCGATGTCCTGCATGTCGCGATAGTGGCTTTCCAGCCGGTTCACGACCTCGACGAACTGACCGAAGACGACCGGCATGGCCTCTTCCATCGAGGGCGCGGTCTCGCCCATTTCCTCACGGCCGGCCTTGGTCAGGGACTGCGGCGTGCGGATGCCCGCGACCACGTCCTCGCCCTGGGCGTTGATCAGGAACTCGCCGTACAGGCGCGCTTCGCCGGTCGAGGGATTGCGGGTGAAGGCCACGCCCGTGGCGCTGGTTTCGCCCATGTTGCCGAACACCATGGACTGGATGTTGACGGCGGTGCCCCAGCTTTCGGGGATGTCGTGCATGCGGCGATAGAATTTCGCGCGGTCGTTCATCCAGCTGGCGAAGACGGCCGAGACGGCGCCCCACAGCTGGTCATGCGGGTCCTGCGGGAAGGGCTGACCCAGTTCGCGCTCGACCAGGACCTTGTAGTCGGCGACCACCTTTTCCCAGTTCTCGGCGGTCAGCTCGGTGTCGACCGAGACGCCCAGACGATCCTTGTGGTCGTCCAGCACCTCTTCGAACTGATCGTGGCCGATGCCCAGCACCACATTGGAATACATGGTGATGAAACGACGATAGCTGTCGAAGGCGAAACGACGGTCGCCCGACAGCTTGGCCAGACCCTCGACCGTCTGGTCGTTCAGGCCCAGGTTCAGCACCGTGTCCATCATGCCCGGCATAGAGGCCCGCGCGCCCGAGCGCACCGAGACCAGCAGGGGGTTGGACGCGTCGCCGAAAGTCTTGCCGACGATGCCCTCGACAGTCTTCAGACCGGCGGCGGCCTGCGCGGCCAGCTCGGCCGGATAGGTCTCGCCGTTGGAGTAGTAGTGGACGCAGGCTTCCGTCGTGATCGTAAAGCCGGGCGGCACCGGAAGGCCGAGCGAGGACATCTCGGCCAGGTTCGCGCCCTTGCCGCCGAGAAGGTTCTTCATCGACGCATCGCCGTCAGCCGAGCCGCCGCCGAAGCCGTACACCCACTTGGTCATCTTGCCGTCCCTGAGCCGTGGTCTAGCCGCCGAGGGATTGAGTCCCGCGCACGGTGGCCCTGACTAGCGTGCTGCAAGCGCGAAGGCGAGGCCGCGGGTGTAACAATCCGTGTGAGGATGTGTCAGTTCACCCAAAACTCCGCTCACCCCGGCGGACGCCGGGGTCCAGTAAGAGCCTCACGCAGCGCGCTTGAAGCCAAAGCACTGGATCCCGGCGTCCGCCGGGATGAGCGGTCTTTAGGTATCAGCCCGCGATCTGGCCGAAGTCGGCGACCCGGCCCATGACGCCGCGCACCTGACCCAGCAGCTTCAGGCGGTTTTCACGCTCCTCGGCCACGTCGGAGTTGACCATGACGCCGGTGAAGAAGGCGTCCACCGGGCCGCGCAGGGCGGCGAGCGCCGTCATGGCGGCGGCGAAGTCTTCGGTTTCCAGGGCGGCGTCCACCGCCGTTGCGGCGGCGGCGGCGGCGAAGGCCAGGGCGGTTTCTTCCGCCGGCTGGTTGGCCAGGCCGGTGGCGACGGCGCCCTCGGGCAGCGGGCCTTTCTTTTCCTCGGCCTTGAGGATGTTGGACGCCCGCTTGTAGCCGGCCAGCAGGTTGGCCCCGTCGTCCGTAGCGAGGAAGGCGGCCAGCGCCTCCACCCGACGCACGATCCGCACCAAGTTATCTGCTTTCCCGTCGATGCAGGCATTCAGCAGGTCAAATCGAGCGCCTTCGTCTCTCAAGCTCACCCGAAGTCGATCGATAATGAACGGAATAAGTCCAAGATCTGAGGCAACCCTAAGTTCTGCACGCACCTCGTTTGCAAAGGCGGTAGCCTCGGCGTGTGCAGTTTCCGACCGCGGCCACTGCCGGAGGACCTTTCCTGCCTGTTCAACAAAGACTTTGCTATCCGACTCGTGAACCGATGAAACTTGAAGCTCAGGCGTCATAGAAACTTGCATTTCCCCGAAGGAAATGACCCGAACCAATTGGTCAGCGAGACGCTCTGAATGAGCGAAGGTGAGCGGCTGCAAGTGCTGATCTACGCCGTTCTCCAACATCAGCCGGATCACGCCCAGCGCCGCGCGGCGCAGCGCATAGGGATCGCGGGAACCGGTGGGCTTTTCATCGATGGCGAAGAAGCCGACCAGGGTGTCCAGCTTCTCGGCGATGGCGACGGCGACTGTGACCGGGGCGGTCGGGACGCTGTCGCCCGGACCTTGCGGCTTGTAGTGGTCGCGCACGGCGTCGGCGACGGCGTCGGGGTAGCCGGCCAGACGGGCGTAGTAGCCGCCCATGATGCCCTGCAACTCAGGGAACTCGCTGACCATGCCGCTAGCTAGGTCGGCCTTGGACAACCTAGCTGCTTGCTCAGCCTCGGCTTGGTTGGCTCCAACCATGGGAGCAATCTGACGGGCCAGCGCCGCGATACGATCTACGCGGTCATCCAGGGTACCCAACTTGGCGTGGAAGGTGACGCCCCTCAGCTTCTTGTTCCAGGCGTCGAAGCCGACCTTCTGATCCTCGTCCCAGAAGAAGCGGGCGTCGTTCAGACGGGCCGACAGGACGCGGCTGTTGCCGGCGGCCAGAGCCTGACCGCCGTCGGTCGCCTCGACGTTGGCGACGACGAGGAAGTTGGGCGCTAGGCCGTCTTTCGACGGATCGCGCACGGCGAAATACTTCTGGTGCACCTTCATCGACAGGCGGACCACTTCGGGCGGCAGGGACAGGAACTGCGGGTCCATGTCGCCCAGGATCGGCGTCGGCCATTCGGCCAGACCGGCGACCTCGTCCAGCAGGCCGTCGTCATCGACCAGAACCAGACCGCGCGCGGCGCAGGCGACCTTGGCCCCGTCCAGAATGCGTAGCTTGCGGTCGGCCACGTCGATCAGGACGAAGTCGCGTTCCAGCCTGGCGCGGTAGTCGGCGAAGTCCTTGACTGCGAACGGCTTGCCCGAGCCCATGAAACGATGGCCCTCGGTCACGTCGCCGGACTGGATGCCGTCGATCTCGAACGGCACCACCGCCCCGTCGAACAGGGCGATGATGCGCTTGATCGGACGCACCCAGCGCAGGGTTCCGGTGCCCCAGCGCATCGACTTGGGCCAGGGGAAGCTGCGGACGATCTGATCGACGGCTTCGGCGAAGACCTCGGTCGTCTGACGGCCCTTGTTGCTGATCTCGGCGAACCAGATCCCGTCGCGCTCGACCAGTTGGTCCTGCGTCAGGGCGGTCTTGCGCAGGAAGCCTTCCAGCGCCTGAGCCGGGGCCGAGGTCTTGGGTCCCTTGACCTCTTCGTTGCGGTCCGCGGCAGCGGTCGGCAGGCCGTCGATCACCAGCGTCAGACGACGCGGACCGGCATAGGTGGTCAGCGCCTCCCAGGTCAGGCCGGCGGCCTTCAGACGGTCGGAGACCATGCGTTCCAGATCGCGCGCGGCGCCCTGCTGCATACGGGCGGGGATTTCTTCGGAGAAGATTTCGAGGAGAAGCTGAGGCATCAGGCGGTCGCCCGTTCGTGTTCGACTTGAGCGAGGGCGCAGGCTTTGCAGAGGTCGCGAATGCGGCCGATGTAGCTCTGGCGTTCGGCGACGGCGATGGCGCCGCGGGCGTCCATCAGGTTGAACAGGTGCGAGGCCTTCAGCACCTGGTCATAGGCGGGCAGGACCAGAGGTTGGCCCTGCGGCCCCTTCAGCGTCAGGAAGTGGGCGGCTTCGCGCTCCATGTCCTCGAAACGGCGCTTCAGCGCGGCGACGTCATAGCCATGGAAGTTGGCTTCCGACTGCTGGCGCTCGTTCTCGAGGAAGACCTCGCCGTAGGTCAGGCCTTCCTTGTTGAACTTCAGGTCATAGACGTTGTCGACGCCCTGAACATACATGGCCAGACGCTCCAGCCCGTAGGTCAGCTCGCCCGAGACCACGTCGACCTCGATGCCGCCGACGCCCTGGAAATAGGTGAACTGCGTCACCTCCATGCCGTCGCACCAGACCTCCCAGCCCAGGCCCCAGGCGCCGACGGTGGGGTTTTCCCAGTCGTCCTCGACGAAGCGGATGTCGTGCAGCTTCGGGTCGATGCCGATGGCGGCCAGCGAGCCGAGATAGAGCTCCTGCAGGTTGTCCGGGTTCGGCTTCAGGATGACCTGATACTGGTAATAGTGCTGCAGCCGGTTGGGGTTCTCGCCATAGCGGCCATCGCCGGGACGGCGCGACGGCTGGACGTAGGCGGCCTTCCACGGCTTGGGACCGAGCGCGCGCAGCACCGTGGCCGGGTGCAGGGTGCCGGCGCCGACCTCGATGTCATAGGGCTGCAGAATGGCGCAGCCCTGATCGCTCCAGTAATGGTGCAGGGTCAGGATCAGGTCCTGAAACGAGAGAGGTTCAGCAGCGGCCACGGTCGATTTCGGTCCGATTTCGGGAGGCGCGGACCATAGGGCCGCCACGCTTTCCCAGCAAGGCGAGGCGGCGCAAAGCTTAAATCTTCCGCAAGCGGGACGCCGCTAGAAGATCATCATGAAGGAACAGATCGACAAGATGCGCCGCCGCGCGGCGCGCTACCTGGGTGTGCGGCCGGTGATGGTCGCGCCTGCGCGCGGCGTTCTCAGCCTGAGCTTCGACGACTTTCCGGCCAGCGCCTGGACCGAGGCCGGGCCGATCCTGGCCGAGCACGGGATCAAGGCGACCTACTATGTCGCGGGCGGCCTGTGCGGCGGCACGAACATCGACAAGCCCCAGTTCGAGGTCGAACACCTGCAGGCCGCGCACGCCGCCGGGCACGAGGTCGGCTGCCACACCTTCGACCACGTCAGCGCGCTGCGGCTGAGCCCGGATGGCCTGACGGACCAGTTGGCGCAGAACGCCGCCTGGGTCGCCGAGCGGCTGGACGGCCATGTCATGACCAGCTTCGCCTGGCCCTTCGGCGATGTGGCCCTCGGGGCCAAGCCGGTCGTGGACCAGCGCTTCCTGCTGGGACGCGGCGTGCGCGACGGGGTCAACGCGGGGCGTGCAGACCGGGTGAACCTGCAGGCCATCGGCCTGGAATCACGCCGCCTGCCCCACTACGATCTGGAAGCTCTGGTCGCGAGGGCGGCGGACACCTCTGGCTGGCTGATCGCCTACGGCCATGATGTGGAAAGCACTCCCACCCCCTATGGCTGCACGCCCGAGGATCTGGATCGCCTGATCCGTCTGGCCAGACAGGCCGGGCTGGACATTCTGCCGGTCGGCGAAGCCTGGAGCCGGCTTGATCACGCCTAGATCCGGGGCGCGCCGAGCACCACGGGTCGCGCCCACCAGCCTGGACGTTGCAACGCCAGCGCCGTGCCTAGGGCCGCAGCCGCGTCGTCGAACAGGCCGAAGACCGTCGCACCCGAGCCCGACATCCGCGTAAGGCGACAGCCGGGCGCGGCCTTCATGGCGGCGAGCGCCTCGCCTATGCCGGGCGTGACGCGCAGGGCAGGCGCTTCCAGATCGTTGCGCTGAACCGCCAGCCAGTCGATCACGGCGGCGGGCGACCAGTCGCGCGGCTCGTCCGGGCAGTCGGCGTCGCCTGCGGGCGCATCGTCAAAGGCGCGATAGACGGCTCCCGTCGGCGACGGCAGGCCGGGGTTGAGCAGGACGGCATGCAGCGGCGGCAGGCGCGGCTCGTCGCGCAGGTCGTCGCCCCTGCCCGTGGCCCAGGCGGGGCGGGCGCGCAGGCACATGGGGCCGTCGGCGCCGACCACGCCGGCGACCGCCTCCAGCGCCGCTTCGTCCAGATCGAGGCCCAGCAGTTGCGCCGCCAGCCGGATGGCCGTGCCGGCGTCAGCCGATCCGCCGCCTAGGCCCGCCGCGATAGGCAACTGCTTGTCCAGCGTCACCGCCACCGGCGGGGCGCCGATCCCGGCGGCCTCGCCCAGCGCCCGCAGGCCGCGCAGGATCAGGTTATCGCCCTCGCCCGCCAGAGCGCCGCCGAAAGGGCCTGTCACGGTCAGGGACAGGGCGTCGGCGCGGGTCACGCTCACGCCGTCGCCCACGTCGGCGAAGGCGACCAGACTGGCGAGCGGGTGATAGCCGTCATCGGCTACGCGCCCGACATGCAGGAAGAGGTTGATCTTGGCCGGAGCCAGGCCGCTGAGCGTCACCGGATCAACTCTCGGCGCCGAGGCCCGCACCCTTGTCCCCGGTCGGCTCCTGGGCCAATCGGTCGCGCAGCTTGGCCTCGACCTCGGCCTTGCGTTCCGGCTCGACCTCCAGGCTCAGGACGCGGTTCCACTGGAAGCCCGCCTCGCGCTGACGCCCCACGGCCCAGTAGGCGTCACCCAGGTGGTCGTTGATCTCGGCGTTGGCGGGCTCCTTGGCCACGGCCTGTTCCAGGTTTTCGACCGCCTGTTCGTACTGCCCCTGCCGATACTGGGCCCAGCCGAGCGAGTCCTGGATATTGCCGTCCGACGGATCGGCGGCGAAGGCGCGGGCGATCATTTCGGCTCCCTGCTCGACGCGCGCGCCGGTGTCGACCCACAGATAGCCGAGGTAGTTCAGCACGGTCGGATTGTTCGGCTGCAGTTGCAGGGCGGCCCACAGTTCGGCCTCGGCCTCTGGCTTGCGGCCCACCGCCTCATAGGCGGCGCCGCGCAGGAAATGCACCTCGAACCCTTGATCCGCCGTGGTCAACAAGGGCCCGTTCAGCACGGTCAGCGCCTCGTCGAACCGCTTCATCTGCACCAGTTGCCCGGCCAGCAGATAGGCGATGCTGGCCTCGTTCGGGCGGGCCTCGGCGGCGCGCCGCAGTTCGGTCAGGGCGGGCTCGGCCTGACCGTCCTTTTCGTAACTGAGCGCGCTCTGCACCCGGGCGGCGGCGTAGAGTTCTATGTCCTGCCGCCCGACCTGGGCCAGGGCGGCTCGGGCGGCCGCCTCGAGCTCCGCCTGTTGCAGGGTCTGGCCGATCAGGAAGCGGTTCTCGTCGGTCGGTTCCAGGTTCAGCGCCAGACGCAGATAGACGACGCCGAACTCCAGCGCGCGTTGGGCGATGATCTGATCGGCGGCGGTCTTCAGCGCCAGGGCCGCGCCCCGACGATAATCGGGGGCCTTCGGCGGACGGCCCTTGGCCAGCACGCGGGCGCGGGCCTCCATGGTGGCGCGGTCGGTCGATCCAGCGGTGACGGCGGCGTCATACTGGACCAAAGCCGCGTCGCGCTTGCCGCGCCGTTCCAGGAACTCACCGTAGGGCAGACGGAACAGACGCGAAGCCAGGGCGTGGCTGGTCAGGTCGCGCCACTCGGCGTCGGCCTCGTCATAGCGGCGGCGCAGTTCCAGCAGGCGGGCGCGGTTGGCGCGCGCCACCAGGGTGCTGATCGGATCCAGATCGGTCGGCGGCAGGGCCAGGGCGCGGTCCCAGTCGCCGGCGGCGGCCGCGATCCACGGCTGAACATAGAGGCCGGCGCGGGCGTGCGGCTCGCCGATCGGGGCGGCCTTGAGCATGGCGTCGGCCTTGCGCGCATCGCCGTGGACAAAGGTCTGCACCGCCGCAACCAGACGACCGGCCTGGACGATGACGGGCGAAACGCCCTCGCCTTCCGGGGCGATGCGGGCGGCGATGTCGAGATCGCCCGCCAGCAGCGAGGCGGTGAAGGCCTGCTCGCGCACGCGCGGTTGTTCCGGGGTCAGAGCCTCGACGCGCGCCAGATAGTCGGCGCCCGCCTCGCTCTCGCCGCTGGTCAGGGCGTTTCGGCCCGCCAGGTAGTAGCCGTAGGCGCTGCGCCCTTCCGCGTCGGTCGGGATCGGGGCCCAGACGGCGGGAATGGGCGGGGTCTCGGGCGTGGCGGGAACGTCGGCTTCGACGGCCTCGGGTTCCTGGGCGTCGTCCGGGGTCGCCGCGTCCGGCTCCGACGATGGCTCAGCCTCCGGCTCGGCCTGAACCGGCACGTCCTGAACGGGCGGCGTCTGCGGCGCCTCCTGCGCCAAAGACGGCGCGGCCAGGCCCAACGCGATCAGCGAGGCGGCGGCGAACAGGGCGGAGCGGCGGAAGGCGAAGCGCATGGGCGGACCCTTCACGCTTTCCCTTCCGCCCGCAAGGGGCTGAAACCCCTCGGCCTTACATGTTCGGGTAGTTGGGGCCGCCGCCGCCTTCGGGCGTGGTCCAGACGATGTTCTGCGACGGGTCCTTGATGTCGCATGTTTTGCAGTGGACGCAGTTCTGGGCGTTGATCTGGAAGCGCGGGTTCTGGCCCTGCTCGTCGGTCAGCACCTCATAGACGCCCGCCGGGCAATAGAGCCGCGCCGGTTCGCCATACTTCGGCAGGTTCACCTCGATCGGCACCGAAGCGTTCAGCAGCTTCAGGTGAGCCGGCTGGTCCTCGGCGTGGTTGGTGTTCGAGATGAAGACCGACGACAGCTTGTCGAACGACAGCTTGCCGTCCGGCTTGGGATAGGTGATCGGCTTGAAGTCCTTGGCCAGACCGGTCGAGGCCGCGTCCGTCTTGGTGTGCTTCATGGTGCCGAAGAAGGAGAAGCCGCCGGTCAGATGGTTGACCCACATGTCGAACATGCTGACCGCGCCGCCCATCATGGTGCCCAGCTTGGACAGCATGGGCTTGGCGTTACGGACGATCTTCAGCTCCTTGTAGACCCAGGAGGTCTTGTAGGCCTCTTCATAGGCGTCCAGCACGTCGCCCTCGCGGCCCGCGATGACGGCGTCATAGGCGGCGTCAGCGGCCAGCATGCCGGTCTTCATGGCGTTGTGGCTGCCCTTGATGCGCGGCACGTTCACGAAGCCCGCCGAGCAGCCGATCAGGGCGCCGCCAGGGAATGCCAGCTTGGGCACCGACTGGAAGCCGCCCTCAGTGATGGCGCGAGCGCCGTAGGAGATGCGCGTGCCGCCCTCCAGATGCTCGGCGATGGCCGGGTGATGCTTGAACTGCTGGAACTCGTCGAAGGGCGACAGATAGGGATTCTGGTAGTTCAGGTGCACCACGAAGCCGACCGACACGTAGCGGTCGCCGAAGTGGTAGAGGAAGGACCCGCCGCCCGTCTTGTCGTCCAGCGGCCAGCCGGTCGTGTGCTGGACCAGGCCGGGCTGATGTTTCTCGGCCGGAATCTGCCACAGCTCCTTCAGGCCGATGCCGAACTTCTGCGGGTCCGAGTTCGCCGTCAGATCGTGGCGGGCCATGATGGTCTTGGCCAGCGAGCCGCGCACGCCCTCGGCGATGAAGACATACTTGCCGTGCAGTTCCAGACCAGGCTGGAAGTCGCCGGTCGGCTTGCCTTCGCGATCGATGCCGAAGACGCCGGCGACGACGCCCTTCACCCGGCCCGACGGTTCGTCCCAGACGACATGGCTGGCGGCCATGCCGGGATAGACCTCGACGCCCAGGGCCTCGGCCTGTTCGCCCAGCCAGCGCGCCACATTGCCCAGGGAGGCGATGTAGCAGCCGTGGTTGTGCATGAAGGGCGGCATGGCGAACATCGGCAGCGAGGCCTGCCCCTGCGGACCCAGCACCAGGAACTTGTCCGTCTTGACCGGGGTCTCCAGCGGCGCGCCGCGCTCCTTCCAATCGGGGAAGAGCTCGTTCAGGGCCTTGGGATCGATCACGGCGCCCGACAGGATGTGGCCGCCGATCTCGGCCGACTTCTCCAGAACGGCGACGGAAATCTCTTTCCCGTCCTTTTCGGCGCGCTGCTTCAGGCGGATGGCGGCGGACAGGCCGGCGGGGCCGCCGCCGACGATGACAACGTCGTATTCCATGACCTCGCGTTCGACGCCTTCCAGCGCTTCCGCCGGCGGCAGCTTGTCGATGACGGCTTCCTGCCACGCATTGATTGCGCCGCCTTCGATCGCTTGCTCGCCCATGATCCCCTGAATCCTCGTTATCGTCGTGGTTATCCGTCTTATCGTGAGGTGACGCAGCGGCGGTCAAGGCTTATCCCTGTCACGGAATGACGCCCCAGCCCCTCGACACCGCCGCAACCGAAGCCCTGCTCGCCTTCTGGCGCGATGCGGGCGTGGACGCCTGCTATCTGGACGCGCCGGTCGACCGCACCGTCTTTGTGGCCCCGCCGGCCCCGCAGGTGATGCTGAAGGCCTCCGCCACCGTCACGGCCCTGCACGGAGGCCAATACGCTGGAATGTCAGGGGCCGACGCCGTGGCCGAGGCGCGCCGTCTGGCCGCCGCCGCCACGACCATGGGCGAATTGGCCGAGGCGGTCGCGGCCTTCCAGGGCTGCCCTCTGCGGGCCATGGGGGCGCGGCAGGCGGTGTTCGCGCGCGGCAATCCCAAGGGGTCGGTCCTGCTGATCGGCGAATCGCCGGGCGAGACCGAGGACCTGCGCGGCGAGCCCTTCGTCGGGCAACCGGGCCAGTTGCTGGACCGGATGCTGGCGGCGGCCGGTCTGGCCGATCAGGTCTTCATGACCAACACCGTCTTCTGGAAGCCGCCGGGCGACCGCCTGCCCACGCCGCAGGAACAAGCGGCCTGCGCCCCCTTCCTGGAACGCGCCTTTGCTCTGATGCAGCCCAAGGCCGTGCTGTTGGTCGGGGCGGCGGCCGCGAAATCGGTGCTGAACACCGAGGAAGGCCTGATGAAAATTCGCGGCCAGTGGCGCGAATGGCGACCGAACGAAGGCGCGGTTTCGGCGCCTGTCATGACCACCCTGCACCCCGCCTTCCTGCTGCGCCAGCCCCAGGCCAAGCGGGTCGCCTGGACCGACATGCTGTCGCTGGCGGCGCGTCTGGATACGGCCCAGGTTGAGCCGAAAGCCTGACTGGGGCATGTTAGGCGGCTGACGACCAGTCCACAGAGCGCTGACAGTCCCGACGTCGAGGAGGGAGAAGCGCCGACGAAGGGGGCCGCCGCGTATGTACCTTTTCCGCCGCGCGGTCCTCGCGCCCCTGCTCGCTGCTGCGCTCTGCGCCACGGTTGCGCCCGCCGCCCTGGCTGCTGAAAGCGGGGCAGATAACGGCGGAAGCGCCTATGCCGCGAATGACTCCGATAGAACCCCGACGGCCCTGAGCAGTTCCGATCGGCTCAGCTACACCACCGCCTTCGACGCCCTGAGGCGCGGCGATCTGGAGCTGGCCCGCGCCTCGGCTCGTCAGGCCCAGGACCGCATCCTGCTGGGCCAGGTCGAGTTCGAGCGGCTGTTCCACCCAACCCATGTCGCCACCTATGATGAACTGGCGGCCTGGCTGGAGACCTATGCCGACCTGCCGATGGCCCAGCGGGTCTATACCCTGGCCATGCGCCGCCTGCCCGACGGCGCGGCCGAGCCGAAACGCCCCGGCAACCTGCTGGAGCGCACCTGGGCCAGCGTGACGGGCGCCGGGACCGGCGGCGTCACCGATCCAGCCAAGGCGGCCCGCGTCGCCCTGAACAATGACGATCTGGCCGGCGCCTATCGCACCGGCGCCGAAATGGGCGACTGGTGGAGCGCCGGGCTCGCCGCATGGCGGCTGAACGAATTCTCCGACGCCTATCGCGCCTTCGAGCGCGTGGCCGAGGACCCGACTGAAGATCCCTGGGTTCGCGCCGGCGCCGCCTTCTGGACCGCCCGCGCCGCCGCCCAGTCGGGCCGCCAGGACAAGGTGGCCGAGCACCTGCGCAAGGCCGCGCGCTGGCCCGCCACCTTCTATGGTCAGATCGCCCTGCGCCAGCTCGGCGAAGAGCCGGTCATCGAGAACATAGGCCCGCGTGCCTATGGCGCGGCGACAATGCAGCGCGCCGGCTTCACGCCCGAGCCGACCGGCGTCGACGCCCGCGAACTGAACGCCTTCATCCGCTCCGACGAGACCGCCCGCCGCACGGTCGCCCTTTACGAGGTCGGTCGCCGCAACGAGGCCGAGGAAGCCGCCCGCACCGGCATGCGCGCGGCCGACGACGACGGCGCGCGGCGCCTGTGGGCGGGCCTTTACCGCACCGTGGCCCCGAACCGGGCGGCCCAGTCCGACGCCGCCCGCATCGACGCCACCCGCTATCCCATGCCCGACCTTCAGCCCGAGGGCGGCTTCACCATCGAAAAGGCGTTGGTTTACGCCATCGCCCGCAAGGAAACCGACTTCAACGCCACCGCCCGCTCGGGCGCCGGGGCCTATGGCATGATGCAGGTCATGCCCGCGACCGCCGCCTACATGACCGGGGATCAGGGCTATGTGCGCAGCCCCGAACGCTTGTTCGTCCCGGCCACCAACCTGAAGCTGGGTCAGGACTATGTGAACCGCCTGTTCCAGATCGAATCCTTCCAGGGCGATCTGCTGAAGGCCGTGGCCTCCTACAACGCCGGGCCGGGACCAATGCTGGCCGCGGTGCGCAAGCTGGGGCCGGACGCCGACCCCCTGCTGCTGATCGAAACCATCGACGTGCCCCAGGCCCGCGAGTACGTGGAAAAGGTCGTGGCGGCCTACTGGATCTATCAGCGGATGCTGGGCGCGCCGCTGAACACGCTGGACGCCGTGGCCTCGGGCGCCAGGGCCGTGCCGATCCGTCTGGACTATGTGGCCCCGCCGCCGGTCGCGCCGATGCAGGTGGCCGAGGCCGCCCCGGTCGCGGGAACCCGCTAGAGCCCCTTCAGACCACGCTCGACAGCAGCATGGCCCAGACAAAGGCGAAGGCCAGACCAGCGAGGAAATAGCCCCGCGCCGTCTTGCCCCAGTTGGTGTTGCGACTGATCGTCCGCATCGCCTGTCCCCCACGGCCTGACGCCGTGAGGACAGATTGTAACATCAGTCGTTAATCGCCGGTTTTCGACCAAGCTTAAGCAGCGTTAGCCAGAGCGTCCTCGCCCCAGGCGATGAAGTCGGGCTGGGCCAAAAGGGCGTCGACATAGACCCGAGCCACGCCGTCCACGTCGCCGTGGGCCGCCAGGTCGATCTGGAAATGACGCACCCTCGCCGCGACCGGGGTGAAGAAGGCGTCGGCGATCGACCATTCGCCGTACAGATACGGACCGCCCGCGCCGAAGCGGACGCGCGCTTCGCGGAAGATCTGCACCAGACGGCGGATGTCGGCGGCCGTGTCGTCGCCCTTCGGCGGCGGGCTGCGGTCCGGACCGACCATGGAATGGTCCGGGGCCATGCCGCATTCGGTGCGCAGGGCCATGAAGCCGGAATGCATCTCGCAGACCACCGACCGGGCCTGCCAGCGCGCATGGGCGTCGGCGGGCCACAGCCGGGCCTCGGGATAGCGTTCGGCGCACCAGACCGAGATTGACAGGCTGTCCCAGATGGTCTCGCCGTCGACCTTCAGCACCGGCACCCGCCCGGCCGATGAATGAAGGGCGATCTGCTCGGCAGTGTCGGGCCGGTTCAGACGAATGACCGTTTCGGTGAAGTCCGCGCCGCAACGCTTCAGCACCAGCCAGGGCCGCAACGACCAGGTGGAATAGAGCTTGTCGCCGATCACCAGTTCCATGGTCGTTGCTCCCTCGAGGCTATGCGCCATCAATGACTGGACGAAAGCTTCAGCACAACCAGGCCCGAGACGATCAGCACCACCCCTCCGATCCGCATGGGGGTCAGGGCCTCGCCCAGCACCATGACGCCGACAATGAAGGCGCCGACTGCGCCGATGCCGGTCCAGATGGCGTAGGCTGTGCCCAGGGGCAGGGTCTTCATCGCCATCGACAACAGGCCGAAGCTGACGATCATGAAGGCGATGGTGCCGATGGTCGGCCAGGGTTTGCTGAACCCGTCGGACGCCTTCATCAGGAAGGCCCAGACGACCTCAAGGACGCCGGCGAGAAGAAGGAAAATCCAGGCCATGACGCTACTCCCTTGCATGGCGAACCGGGTCGTCCCGGCGGTCATGCCCAAAGAAGGGAGAGGTCGTCCTCTGAGGCCCCTATCTGGGACAAGCGGGCGCGAAGTCAATGGCGAACCTTGACTCGCGGGCCGTCGCGAACGACACGACCGGTCCATGATCACGCGCTATACCCGCCCCGAAGCCGTCGCCATCTGGTCGCAAGAGACCAAGTACAAGATCTGGTTCGAGATCGAGGCCCACGCCGCCACGAAAATGGCCGAGCTGGGCGTGATTCCCATGGAATCGGCCGAGGCCATCTGGGCCAAGGGCAAGGACGTGACCTTCGATGCCGACCGCATCGACGAGATCGAACGCACCACCAAGCACGACGTCATCGCCTTCCTGACCCATGTATCGGAAATCGTCGGCGAGGAAGCCCGCTTCCTGCACCAGGGCATGACCTCCTCGGACGTACTGGACACCTGTTTCGCGGTGCAGCTGGCGCGCTCGACCGACCTGCTGCTGGGCGGCGTCGACCGGGTTCTGGCCGCGCTGGAAGTCCGCGCCAAGGAACACAAATACACCCCGACCGTCGGTCGCTCGCACGGCATCCACGCCGAGCCGGTGACCTTCGGCCTGAAGCTGGCCGGCTATCACGCCGAGTTCCAGCGCGCCAAGCGCCGCCTGATCACGGCGCGCGAGGAAATCGCCACCTGCGCCATCTCGGGCGCCGTCGGCACCTTCGCCAACGTCGATCCGGCCGTTGAGCAATACGTCGCCGACCAGATGGGTCTGGCGGTCGAGCCCGTCTCAACCCAGGTCATCCCGCGTGACCGCCACGCCGCCTACTTCGCCGCCCTTGGCGTCGTCGCTTCGTCGATCGAGCGTCTGGCCGTGGAAATCCGCCACCTGCAGCGCACGGAAGTCCTCGAAGCCGAGGAGTTCTTCGACAAGGGCCAGAAGGGCTCGTCGGCCATGCCGCACAAGCGCAACCCGATCCTGACCGAAAACCTGACCGGCCTGGCCCGTCTGGTCCGCTCTGCCGTGACCCCGGCGATGGAGAACGTCGCCCTGTGGCACGAGCGCGACATCAGCCACTCCTCGGTCGAGCGCGGCATCGGCCCGGACGCCACGGTCCACCTGGACTTCGCCCTGCACCGTCTGGCGGGCGTGGTCGAGCGCCTGAACGTCTATCCCGAGAACATGCAGAAGAACATCGACCGCCTGGGCGGTCTGGTGCACTCGCAACGGGTCATGCTGGCCCTGACCCAGGCCGGCGTCTCGCGTGAAGACGCCTATGCCGCGGTTCAGGAGAACGCCATGAAGGTCTGGCGCGGCGAAGGCGCCTTCCTCGACTTCCTCAAGGCCGACGCCCGCGTCACCCTGCCCCACGACCAGCTCGAGGCCCTGTTCGACCTCGGCTACCACACCAAGAACGTGGACGTGGTGTTCAAGCGGGTCTTCGGCGAGGGCTAAGCCCTTGTCCGCGATCGGGCGTTCGGTCGGCTTCGATCCTGTCGTCGACGCCCGCACCCGCGTCCTGATCCTGGGCAGCCTGCCCGGCGACGCCTCGCTGAAGGCGGCCCAGTATTATGCTCATCCGCGCAACGGCTTCTGGCCGCTGATCGGCGGGCTGCTGGGCGAGGACCTGCCCGCCCTGCCCTATGAGGATCGTCTGGATCGTCTGAAGGCGCGCGGCGTCGGCCTGTGGGATGTGATCGCCTCGGCGGAAAGGTCAGGTAGTCTGGACGCCGCCATCCGCTCGCCCGAGGCCGCCAACCTGCGCGGTCTGGCGGGGGGTCTGCCGCAACTGCGCGCTGTGGCCTTCAACGGCGGGCTGGCCGCGAAGCTGGGGCGGCGCATTCTGGCGGATATGGCCAATCTGGAGCGTGTCGCTCTGATCGACCTGCCGTCGTCCAGCCCGGCGCACGCAATATCATTGTCGGCAAAGGCCGAAAGCTGGGCCATATTGAGCGACTTCCTTCCCGAATAAGTCGGCCACTCGATGATTCTTACCCTGTCCTGTCCCGACCGCCACGGCATCGTGGCGGCCGTCTCCGCCTTCCTGCTGGAACGCGACGCCAATATTTCCGACGCCCAGCAGTTCGGTGACGCCCTGAGCGGCTACTTCTTCATGCGGGTGGTGTTCGAGCCGGTCGAGGGGGACGCCGAGGCCGCCATCCGCGACGCCTTCACGCCGCTGGCACAGCGGTTCGACATGGACTGGACCCTGCGGGGGCCAGAGCCGCGCAAGGTGATGATCCTGACCTCGCGCTTCGACCACTGCCTGGCTGACCTGCTGTATCGCTGGCGCATCGACGAACTGCCGATGCAGGTGACCGCCATCGTGTCCAACCACCCGCGCGACCTGATCGGCCACGTCGATCTGGGCGACCTGCCCTTCCACCACCTGCCGATGAGTGGCGACAAGGCGGCGCAGGAGGCCCAACTGATAGCCCTGATCAAAGAGACGGGTACGGAGCTGGTGGTGCTGGCGCGCTACATGCAGATTCTGTCGGATGATCTCGCCGGACGGCTGGCGGGGCGCTGCATCAACATCCACCACTCCTTCCTGCCGGGCTTCAAGGGCGCCAAGCCCTATCATCAGGCTCATGCGCGCGGGGTGAAGGTAATCGGCGCCACGGCCCACTACGTCACCGCCGACCTGGACGAGGGCCCCATCATCGAACAGGACGTGGAGCGCATCAGCCACCGCGACGCCCCCGCCGACCTGATCCGCAAGGGCCGCGATATCGAACGCCGGGTTCTGGCCCGCGCGGTCTCTCACCATCTTCACGACCGCATCCTGATGCACGACGGAAAGACGATTGTTTTCGCCGACTGAGAGCGGGCGGCGATCACGGACCGCGCCGGAAAATTTGAAGTAGGCCGCATCCTTTTGCGGTCCTCGACCGTAGTTCTCCCCGACGCCGCGCCCCCAACCGAGCGGACGTCGATGGAGAGACGCCATGAAGATCACCCGAACCGCCACCCTCGCCACCGTATCGATCGCCGCCCTGCTGGCGCTGGCCGCCTGCGGCAACAACGAACGCAAGGTCGAGAAGGCGCCGGCCGACGCCATGCCCGCCGAACCCGCCGCCATGGCCCCCGTCACGACCGAACCCATGGTCGGCGGCGTGGCTATGAACCCGGCCGACAATATCGTCGTCAACGCCTCCAAGGCCCCGAACCTGACCACCCTGGTCAGCGCCGTCCAGGCCGCCGGCCTGGCCTCCACCCTTGAAGGCCCCGGCCCCTTCACCGTCTTCGCCCCGGACAACGCCGCCTTTGAAAAAATCCCGGCGGCCACGCGCGAAGGCCTGATGAAGCCGGCTGAAAAGGCAGCCCTGACCAAGATCCTGACCTATCACGTCGTGCCCGGTCGCCTGACCGCCGCCGACATCGCCGCCGAGGCCCAGAAGGGCGGCGGCACCGCCACCCTGACCACGGTTCAGGGCGAGAAGCTGATGATCAAGGACGCCGGCGGCGGCAAGTGGACCATCACCGACGCCAAGGGTGGGACCTCGACGATCGTCCAGGCCGACGTCGGGCAGTCGAATGGCGTGGTCCACGTCATCGACACGGTGCTGATGCCAAAGTAACCCGGCCGGAAAATGAAAGAAGGGCCGCTGCCGTCGCCGGCAGCGGCCCTTCTGAATTCGGTCGGATGGACCCGAGGCCTACTCGCCGGCGCGGATCTGTTCGCGAGCGATCGAGGCCAGTTCGTCCATCTTGGAGCGCAGTTCGCCCTCGGACACGGTCATGCCCGAAGCCTTGAAGTCGCCAGCGACCTTGCGGAAGACGTCTTCCTCGCCCGGCTGCTCGAAGTCGGCACGGACCACGGCGGCGGCGTACTGCTCCGCGCTGTCGGCCGACAGGCCCATCTTCTCGGCCGCCCACAGGCCCAGCATCTTGTTACGACGCGCGATGGCCTTGAACTCTTGTTCCTGATCGAGAGCGTACTTGGTCTCGTAGCCCTTTTCCCGATCGTCAAAGGTCGTCATGCGCGTCGTCACTCCAGTGGCGGACGAAATTGGGGTCCGCATCGCCGTCTATAGCCCCCTCGCACACGAACGCAACCGGACTCGCGGTCGCGGCCCTGACGCCAGGTTACAGGAGGATATTTGTGTCACAGACGCCCTTCGGCTAAAGGGCGTGCGGCCTTATATAGCCGCCATCGATTCAAAGCCGCGCCGTCCTTGATCGCCGGGCCGCGCGTTTTTCGTTTTGAAGCCGTCCGTTTCCTTCCCTTCCGGGACCCGAGTGATGAACACCAAGCGCAAGAAGCTCTACGAGGGCAAGGCCAAGATCCTCTACGAGGGTCCCGAGCCGGGCACGCTGATCCAGTATTTCAAGGACGACGCGACCGCCTTCAACGCCCAGAAAAAGGCGACGCTGGAAGGCAAGGGCGTGATCAACAATCGCATCAGCGAGTTCATCATGTCGCGCCTGAACGGCATCGGCGTGACCAACCACTTCATCAAGCGCCTGAACCTGCGCGAGCAGCTGATCCGCGAAGTCGAGATCATTCCGCTGGAAGTCGTCTGCCGCAACGTCGTCGCCGGCTCGCTGGCCCAACGCCTGGGCCAGGAAGAGGGCACCGCCCTGCCCCGTTCGATCATCGAATTCTATTACAAGAAGGATGAGCTGAACGACCCTATGGTGACGGAAGAACACATCACGGCGTTCAACTGGGCCACGACCCAGGAGTTGGACGACATCCTGGCCATGACCGTGCGCGTCAACGACTACCTGTGCGGCATGTTCGGCGCCGTCGGCATCACCCTGGTGGACTTCAAGATCGAGTTCGGCCGCGTGTGGGAGAACGACTTCGCCCGCGTCATCCTGGCCGACGAGATCAGCCCGGACTCCTGCCGCCTGTGGGACAGCGCTACCGGCGAGAAGCTGGACAAGGACCGCTTCCGTCGCGACATGGGCGACGTCATCGAAAGCTACACCGAGGTGGCCCGCCGCCTCGGCATCATGAAGGATATGCCGACCGTGATTCAGGGAGGGCTGCATTAATGGCCAAGGTTAAAGTTCACGTCTTCCTGAAGCCCGGCGTCCTGGACGTTCAGGGCAAGGCTGTTGAAGGCGCCCTGCAGGGTCTGGGTTGGGCCGGCGTCGCCAACGCCCGCGTCGGCAAGATGATCGAGTTCGACCTCGACGACAGCGTGTCCGACAAGGAAGCCGAGGTGAAGCGCATGTGCGACACCCTGCTGGCCAACACGGTCATCGAAAGCTACCGGATCGAAGTCGCCTGACATGATCCTGCGGCCCGAAACGGAAACGGATCGGGCCGCGATCCGGGCGCTAACGGCGGCGGCCTTTGACGGCCATCCGCACAGCGACGGCTCCGAGCCGCGCATCATCGACGCCCTGCGCGACACCGGCGCCCTGACCTTGTCGCTGGTGGCCGAGGTCGATGGACAGCTGGTCGGCCACGCCGCCTTTTCCCCCGTTGAATGGCCCGGTCAGGGCGACTGGTTCGGCCTCGGCCCCGTGTCCGTCGCGCCCGATCGTCAGAACCAGGGCATAGGCCGCCGACTGATCGAAGCGGGACTGGACGAACTGCGCCGAGGTGGCGCGCGCGGCTGCGTCGTCATGGGCGAGCCTTCCTACTACGGTCGCTTCGGCTTCGTTCAGGATCCACGCCTGACCTATCCCGGCCCGCCGCCCGAATACTTCATGGCCCTGGCCTTTGGTCTCGTCGAAGGATCAGGCGACGTGCGCTACCACCCGGCCTTCGGCTGAACCTCTACTCGCACAGATAGTCCCGGCTCAGCGGCACGGCGGTCTGCTGCTTGGTCAGCTGCAACTGGAAGACCATGTGGCCCAGTTCGCGGAAGGCGACCTCGCTGGCGGCCAGATAGAACTCCCACATCCGGCAGAAGCGCTCGTCATAGAGGGTCAGGGCCTCGTCGCGCCGGGCCAGGAAGCGTTCCCGCCAGACCTTCAGCGTCTCGGCGTAGTGCAGCCGCAGCACCTCCATGTCCGTGACCCACAGGCCCGCGCGTTCGATGGCAGGCAGGACCTCGGACAGGGCGGGGATATAGCCGCCGGGGAAGATGTATTTGCGGATGAACGGCTGGGTGCGGCTGGGCGGGGTCTTGCGGCCGATGGAATGGATCACCGCCACCCCGTCATCCGCCAGCAGGCGCGCCACCCCGTCGAAATACTCCTGATAATTCGGCGCTCCGACGTGTTCGAACATGCCGACCGAGATGATGCGGTCGAAGGTCTGGTTGAGGTCGCGATAGTCCTGCAGCCGGAACTCGGCCCGGTCGGACAGGCCGCGCGCCGCCGCGCGCTCGTTGGCGGTGCGGTGCTGTTCGGTCGACAGGGTGACGCCGGTGACGCGCGCCCCGCGCTCGGCCATCGACAGGCCCAGACCGCCCCAGCCGCAGCCGATGTCCAGCGCGCTCTGGCCCGGCGTCAGCAGCAGCTTGTCGATCAGCCGTCGCTTCTTGGCTGCCTGGGCCTGATCCAGGCTGGCGTCCGGCGTCTCGAAGAAGGCGCAGGAGTATTGCAGGTCCTCGTCGAGGAAGAGGCGGTAGAAGTCGACGGTCAGGTCATAGTGGTGGTGGACGTTGCTGCGGGCGTGCAGCCGGTCATTGGCCTGCTCGGCGCCGCGCCGAACGCGCTGCAGCAGGGTCAGCTTCCCCGCGCGTGGACGGATCGCCAGTTGCGACGTGGTCAGTTGCAAGAAGTCGTAGATGTCGCCGCCCTCGACCCGGAAGGTCCCGTCCATGAAGGCCTCGCCCAAGGCCAGATCGGGGTTGGCGGCGATGGCCAGGGCCGCCTTCATGTCCGTGATCTCGGCCGTCAGTTCGGGGGTTCCCGGCCCCGCCGTCAGCTCGCGCCCGTCCGGCAGACGCACCCGCACGGCGCGCGTCAGGAAGGTCTGGTCGAGAAGGGCTTGCAGCATCCGGCGCTCCGCGCTTTGAACCAGGATCAAGCTTGGCTAGGAACAGACTGTCGCTGCGCAACGGTATCGAAGCCAGACCGTTCCGTCCGACAGCCAGATCAAGGGAGCGCCGCATGACCTTCACCCTCACCTCCGCCGATTTTCGTGATGGCGGCGTCCTGCCCGACGCCCAGGTCTATGCGAAGGGCAACACCGCGCCTCAGTTGTCCTGGTCGGGCGCGCCCGAGGGCACGAAGAGCTTCGCCATCACCTGTTTCGACCCCGACGCCCCGACCGGCTCGGGCTTCTGGCACTGGACCGTGGCCAATATCCCCGCCGAGGTGACCGAACTGGCCGCCGGGGCTGCCCTGCCCCCCGGCGCGATCGAGGGCCGCACCGACTTTGGCGCGCCCGGCTTCGGCGGCGCCGCCCCGCCCGCCGGCCACGGCCCGCATCGCTACATCTTCACCGTCTTCGCCGTGGACACGGACAGGCTGGACGTGACGCCCGACAATTCCGGCGCGATCTTCGGCTTCAACCTGCATTTCCACACCCTGGCCAAGGCCTCGATCACCGCGACCTACGAGAACCTCGGCGGGTGACGACGGCGACGCTGGATCACGACCAAAGGCTGGCGGCGGTTCCCGACCTGTACCGCCGCCTGATGGCGCAGCCGCTCAAGGCCCTGACCCGGGCGCGGTTGCCCGCGTCTGGGGCGATCTATGTCTTCTATCAGGAGGATGAGCCGATCCACGTCGGCAGCCCTCCTCACCTGGAGGAGCGGATGCTGGCCCCGTCGTTGCGTCTGGCGCTGGCCGCCCGAGTGCAAAAGCCAAGCCACGGCGCCCCTCGGATCAGCGTCAGCGAGCCGGCGCCGCCTCCGGGCCGCTGCAAACCAATCCAAGCCCGTTGGCTTAGCGTGCCCGATGGTCACGACCGGTTGCTACTGGAGCTCTATGCCGCCCAGAGCCTGGGCCTGTCGGTGTCCCACCCCAAGGTTCGCGGCGAACTGACCGCTGCCTGAACTGGAGCGCGAACAAAGCGTGATGAACTGATCGCCTGGCCAAGGTTGCGCGCTCGGGCCTGGCCCCTATTTTGCGACGCACTGTAGTTTTGTTGCATCGCGATAGTTCATGGCCCCCACCGACGCCGCCTCCTGTATCGACGACCGCATCTGCGCGCCGTCGCCCGCGGTGGAGACGGTCGCCGAGCCCGGCAAGGTGGCGCTGGTGCTGCTGGCCCTGGCCATGGGCGGGTTCGCCATCGGCGTCACGGAATTCGCAGCCATGAGCGTCCTGCCCGACTTCGCGGCGGGGCTGGGCGTCGATGAGCCGACCGCCGGCCATGTCATCAGCGCCTATGCCGCCGGCGTCGTGGTCGGGGCGCCGATTCTGGCGGTGCTGGGGGCGCGGCTGCCGCGCTGGCTGCTGCTGATCGGCTTCATGGCCCTGTTCGCCATCGGCAACGCCCTCAGCGCCATCGCCCCGACCTATGAGTGGATGCTGGCCTTCCGTTTCCTCAGCGGCATTCCGCACGGGGCCTATTTCGGCGTGGCGGCCCTGGTGGCGGCGTCGCTGGTGCCGCTCAGGCTCAGGACGCGCGCGGTTTCCACCATCCTGCTGGGCCTGACGGTGGCCACCGTGGTCGGGGTGCCGGTCGCCACGGCCATCAGCCATGAGTTCGGCTGGCGCTGGACCTTCGCCATCGTCAGCGTCCTGGCCATCGTCACCATGGCCCTGGTCGCCCTGTTCGCGCCGCGCGATCCGGCCCACGCCGACGCCAGCCCCCTGCGCGAGCTGGGCGCCCTGAAGCGCGGTCAGGTCTGGCTGACCCTGGGCGTCGGGGCCATCGGCTTCGGCGGGATGTTCGCGGTCTACGCCTATCTGGCCTCGACCCTGACCGCCGTGACCGGGGTCGGACCTGAGGTCCTGCCCTGGGTCTTCGCCATGTTCGGCCTGGGCATGTTGAGCGGCAACCTGCTGGGGGCCTGGGCCGCCGACCGCTACGGCATGAAGGCGGCCGGCGGACTGCTCCTGTGGAGCGCGGCGGCGCTGGCGCTTTATCCGTTCGCGGCTCCGCATCTTTGGACCATGCTGATCGTGGTCTTCCTGATCGGCGGCGGCGGCGGGCTGGGCTCCATCCTGCAAACGCGGCTGATGGACGTGGCCGGCGACGCGCAGACCCTGGCAGCCGCCCTGAACCATTCCGCCTTCAACACCGCCAACGCCATCGGCCCCCTGCTGGGCGGCATGGCCGTGGCCGCGGGCTGGGGCTGGACCTCGACCGGCTGGGTCGGGGTGGCCCTGTCGCTGGGTGGTTTCGCGGTCTGGGTCGTCGCCTGGCTGACCGGACGCAAGACAGGTCAAAGCCACGCCTGACATCCCAAACAATTGATGCTAGGAGGCCCGCCCATGAGCGCAGCTGTCATCGTCTTCCCCGGGTCCAACTGTGATCGCGACTGCAAGGTCGCCATCGAACGCTCCACTGGCGAGCAGGTCGAAATGGTCTGGCACGCCGAGACCGAGCTGCCGAAAGGCCTCGATCTGATTGTCCTGCCGGGCGGCTTCTCCTACGGCGACTATCTGCGCTGCGGCGCGATGGCGGCCCAGGCCCCGATCATGCAGGCGGTCAAGAAGGCCGCTGACGACGGCGTCACCGTGGTCGGCATCTGCAACGGCTTCCAGGTCCTGTGCGAGGCCGGCATGCTGCCGGGCGCCCTGCTGCGCAACGCCGGACTGAAATACGTCTGCAAGCCGATCAGCCTGACGGTCGCCAACGGCCAGACCCGCTTCACCTCAGGCTATCAGGGCCAGCGCGAGGTCGTCATGACCCAGGGCAACGGCGACGGTAACTACTTCGCCGACGCCGAGACCCTGGCCCGTCTCGAAGGCGAGGGCCAGGTGGTGTTCCGCTATGTCGACAACCCCAACGGCTCGGTCGCCGACATCGCCGGCATCCAGAACGCGCGCGGCAATGTCCTGGGCATGATGCCCCACCCCGACCGCGCCTTCGAAGCCGAACTGGGCAGCGCCGACGGCGCCACCCTGTTCCAGAGCATCTACGCCGCGGCTTAAACGCCCAGCTTCGGCGCGCCGCCTCCGGTCGCGTCGATGGTGGCGAACAGGGCGCGGATCAGGTCCTGCTCCTCGGCGGTGATCTCGGGCTTCCATACGTCGAAGATCAGGATGGTGCGGTCGCGGCCGCTGCCGTTCCATGCCTCGTGCTCGATGGTGTCGTCAAAGGCCCAGGCCTGCCCCTCCTTCCATTCGCGCGTCTCGCCGCCGACGCGAAAATGCGAGCCCGGCGGCGCGACCAGCGGCAGGTGGCAGATCAGGCGCGGATTGATCAGGCCGTGGTGGGGCGGAATCTTCGCCCCGGCCTGAAGTTTCGAAAACAGGATCGACGGCGAGCGGCCGGGAATGCGGCACAGGGGCGCCTCCGCCAGCGCCCTCATGGTCTCGGGACAGCGGGCGGCTACCTCAGGAACCTCGGCCCCGTCCTTCCACAGAAAGACCGCGCTCCAGGCGGCGTTGTCGAGCATGCCGGCCTGATCATTCCTGGGGCGATTGGCGCGATCCTCTATATAGGGGGCGAACAGGGCGGGCTCCGCCAGGATCGCGTCCAATTCCTCGCGGATCGCGGGCGCCGCCGCCTCAACCCCGGCCAGCCAGTCAACCGTCTCGCGCGGCTGGAACTCGATCTGGGGCAGGCCCGGAAACATGTAGAACTTGGGCTGCTGGTAATAGAGCCGCCGACGTCCCGTGATCAGGTCCAGTGAGGCGGCGAAACGCGCGCTGGAGGACGCCGGGTGATAGCCCCGCTCTTCAAGTCCGTCGCGCAGTCCCTGCTCGAATCGCCGCGCGCCATCCGCCTGGGCGCGCGCCGCACGCTCCAGTTCCGCGCGCAGATCAGGGGGCGGCATGGCGATGGCGCGTCCCTGCGCCAGAGCGGCGCCATAGAAGGCCATGGCCGAACGATGATCTCCCTGCCCTGCCAGGGCGTCCGCCTTCAGCACCAGGGCGCGCGGGTCGCGAGGGTTGAGGTGCAACAAGGCGTCAGCGGCTGACGTCGCCCCCGCAAAATCGGCGCGGTCACGCGCCGCGCGCGCCTGCGCCAAAAGAGCCTGGGGATCGCCGAACCGAACATCGCTCATCGAGCGATGGAACGATGCGTCGCGAAGCGGGTCAAGCACCCATCGATCAGGCGTCGGATTCCTTGTCCAGCTGCTCCTTGTCGTCGACCTGAGGCGGCTTCTTTCGGTCCAGCACGCTGGCGCTGCGGCCCAGTTCGTCGACCTCGATTTCCGGTTCGACCGGTTCGCCGTCTTCGTCCAGCGGGCGCTCCAGCGTGCCCGCCGCACCGGACTCGCCGATCGCGGCCAGTTCGCGGGCGCCGACGCCCAGGCCCTGCTCCAGGGCGCGGTTGGTTTCGACCTCGTCGGTGTCGAGAGCCGGGTCTTCCGGCAGGTCGTCAGGGTCAGCCATGGCCGCGTCTCCTCCTTGAGCCTTTCCTGACCTAAGCGACATTCCGCCGTCACGGTTCCGGTGAACCAAACCGACGCCCGGTGCGTAGATACGGCGAAGCTGAGCCGGAGACGCCGCCATGTCCGCCATCGAACGCCCCACGCCCCGCCAACAGACCCGCCGACTGGTGGTGCTGGCCGCTGCCGTCTTCGCCGTGGTGGTTCCCATTGTGCAGAACCTGGGCGGGTTCGGCCTGTCGCAGGCCGAGTTCGCGGCGGACGGCAATCAGACGCTGCAGGTGGCGGGCTACGCCTTCTCTATCTGGGGCCTGCTCTATCTGGGTCTGCTGGCCTATGCAGGGCGACAGGCCCTGCCGCAGACGGGCGAGAGCCTGCTGATCAACCGCATGGGCTGGCCCTCGGCGGTGGCGATGTTCGGCATAGGTCTTTGGATCGTGGTCGCGGCCCTGAACCTGAAGGCGGCCAGCGTGGCCGTCATCTTCGCCTCCCTGCTGGCCCTGCTGGTTCCCCTGTTGGCGACGGCCAAGACCATTCGCACCACAGGCGTCATGGACCGGGACCGCTGGTTCCTGATCTGGCCGCTGGCGGCGCTGGCGGGATGGCTGACCATTGCGGCGCCGCTGAACCTGATCACCACCGCGACGGCGTTCAACGCCCTGCCCGCCTTCCTGTCGCCCACCGGCTGGGCCATCGCGGCGATCGTGGTCGTGGTGCTGGTGGCGATTGAAGTGACGCTTTACCTGCGCACCATGGCCTACTCCCTGCCGATCGCCTGGGGTCTGGTCGGGGCTTTCGTGGCGGAACAGGAACGGAATCCGATGCTTGGCTTCATCGCCCTGGGCGCCGCCTTCCTGCTGGTGGTGGCCGCCGTCATCCTGGTCTTCGGCCTGAAACGCGGGATCGAGCGCGCCCGCTGAAGGGACGGGCTGACAGGAGGCTCAGACCCGGCTAGAAGCCCCGCCCATGAGCGCTCCGCAAAAGACCACCGCAGAATTGGCCGCTGAATACGGTCTGGCTCCGAACGAGTATCAGGTCCTGCTGGACCGGCTGGGCCGTGAGCCCAACCAGGTCGAGCTGGGCGTCTTCTCGGTCATGTGGTCCGAGCACTGCTCCTACAAGTCCTCCAAGAAGCAGCTGATGAAGTTCCCGGTCACGGGACCGCGCGTCATCTGCGGCCCGGGCGAGAACGCCGGGGTCATCGACATCGACGACGGCGATGCCTGCATCTTCAAGATGGAGAGCCACAACCACCCCTCCTACATCGAGCCCTATCAGGGTGCGGCGACGGGCGTGGGCGGCATCATGCGCGACGTCTTCACCATGGGCGCCCGCCCGGTGGCCCTGCTGAACGCCCTGCGCTTCGGCGATCCCTCGCACGAGAAGTCCAAGCGCCTGGTCAAGGGCGTGGTCGCCGGCATCGGCGGCTACGGCAACTGCGTCGGCGTGCCGACGGTCGCCGGGGAAACCAACTTCCACAAGGGCTACAACGGCAACATCCTGGTCAACGCCATGTGCGTGGGCCTCGCAAGGGCTGATGAGATCTACTACTCGGCCGCGCCGGAAGCCGGCCACGACGTGGTCTACTTCGGCTCCAAGACGGGCCGCGACGGCATCCACGGCGCCACCATGTCCTCGACCGAGTTCGACGACGAATCGGAGGCCAAGCGCCCCACCGTTCAGGTCGGCGACCCCTTCGCCGAGAAACTGCTGATCGAGGCCACCCTGGAGCTGATGGCCTCGGGCGCGGTCGCCGCCATTCAGGACATGGGCGCGGCGGGCCTGACCTCGTCGTCAGTCGAAATGGCCGGCAAGGGCGGCGTCGGCGTCGAGCTGGACCTCGACAAGGTGCCCCAGCGCGAAACCGGCATGACCGCCTATGAGATGATGCTGTCGGAAAGCCAGGAGCGGATGCTGGCGGTCCTGAAGCCCGGCTTCGAAGACGTCGGCTATCGCATCTTCCAGAAGTGGGGTCTGGACTTCGCCATCATCGGCAAGACCACCAACACCGGCCATCTGGTGCTGAAGCATCACGGCGAGGTGGTCTGCGACGTGCCGCTGGCCCCGCTGTTCGACGACGCTCCCCTCTATGACCGTCCCTGGGTCCAGCCGGAACTGCAGCCGCGCCTCGACCCGGCGGAAGTCCCCGCCCCGGAAAGCTGGAACGACGCGGTCATCAAGGTCATCGCCTGCCCCGACATGGCGTCCAAGCGCTGGATCTGGGAACAGTACGACCGTCACGTCATGGCCGACACCCTGCAGGACTCGTCCACCGGCGCCGACGCCGGCGTGGTCCGCGTCCACGGCACGGACAAGGGTTTGGCCGTGACCAGCGACTGCACCCCGCGCTATGTCCAGGCCGACCCCTATGAGGGCGGCAAGCAGGCCGTGGCCGAGGCCTGGCGCAACCTGACCGCCGTCGGTTCGCGTCCCATCGCCATCACCGACAACCTGAACTTCGGCAACCCGCAGCGCCCCGAGATCATGGGCCAGATCGTGCGCGCCACCGACGGCATGGCCGAGGCCTGCCGCGAGTTGGACTTCCCCGTCGTCTCGGGCAACGTCAGCCTCTACAATGAGACCAATGGCGTCGCCATTCCGCCGACCCCGACGGTTGGCGCGGTCGGCCTGCTGACCAACTATGACGTGGTCACCGGCTTCGGCGGCGTGGTCGAGGGCGACACGCTCGTCCTGATCGGCCAGACGCACGGCGAGCTGGGCTCCTCCATCTATCTGCGCGAGGTTCTGAACCGTGAAGACGGCGCCCCGCCGCCGGTCGACCTGAAACTGGAACGCAAGACCGGCGACTTCGTGCGCGGCCTGATCGAAACGGGCGAACTGACGGTCGTCCACGACCTGTCGGACGGCGGTCTGGTCGGCGCCGCCGCCGACCTGGCCCTGGCGTCTGACGTCGGCATCGAACTGAACGCCTCCAGCGCCGCCCACGCCCACGCCTTCCTGTTCGGCGAGGACCAGGCCCGCTATCTGGTCGCCGTCCCGGACGCCGAGGCCCTGATCGCCAAGGCCCAGGAAGCCGGTCTGCACGCCTCGGTCGTCGGCTTGGCCAAGGGCGCGGACTTCGCCTCCTCGGGTCCGAAGGGCGAGCTCTATCGCATCCCCGTCGCCCACCTGCGCGAGATCCACGAAGGCTGGATGCCGAACTGGATCGAAGGCTGATGAAAGCTGGCGCCGTCGCCTTTGTCGTCGCTGGCGCGGCCCTGCTGGCCGCCTGCGACATCGAGGGCGGCGACCCGGTCCAGCACGCCCTGCGCGACGCTGCGGCCGCCCGTCAGGCCGCCGCGCTGAAGACGACCGAGGAAGAACAGGCGTCCTCCCTTAAACGCGCCGCCTCGGCTCCGGCCGAAGGCGACGAGCTGTCGCGCCTGATCGCCTCGCGCCGTCAGGCCGTCGAGGACACGCGCGCCCTGCTGGCCGCCACGACCGATCCGGCGCTGAAAGGCCAGTTGACCGGCGACCTCAAGGCCGAGGAAGGTCGGCTGCGCGCGCTCGAGGCTCGCGCCGCGGCGCAGTAGCCGCATCGGGGACACAGCATGAAAACCGCCGTCGTCATGCCTGTCGGGGCGCGCTTCTGCCTCGACCAGCCCAACTCCATGGAGACGGTGGCGCGCACCCTGGCCAAGGCTGAGACGGGCGAGGTCCGGGTCTTCTGCTGCGAAGGCGCCAAGGGCCAGAATGATCTGTCGGTCCATGCCCTGCCCGCCGCTGACCGTCTCAAGGCCCTGCATCAGGCGCTGAGCGACTATCGCCCTGACGTCATCGAGTTCCACCAGCAGACCCAGCAGGCCGTCGCCCTCGCCCGGCATTTCCCCGACGCCGCCGTCACCCTGTATCGCCACAATGCGGTGAAGCCCCCGCGCCATCTCATAGACCGTTGGCGCTATGAGCGGCGCTATGACCGCATGGACGGCCTGATCTTCGTCAGCGAGGCGGCCCGCAAGGACTTCCTCAAGGACTTCCCGCGCCTGGAGGCCAAAGCCTTCGCCGTGCCTAACCCCATCGACGTCGACCTGTGGCGGGCGCCGGTAGAGAACCGCGAGCCGCTGATCGCCTTCGCGGGCCGCGCCATGCCGGAAAAGGGCGTGGACCTGATCTGCGCCGCCCTGCCCGGGGTTCTGGACCGCCACCCGAGCTGGCGCGCCGTGCTGATGCTGAATGACTGGGACAGGCACGCGGCCTGGGCCGACCCCCATGTGGCGCCGCTGGCCAGATACGGAGACCGCGTGCAGATCCTGCGCTCGGCTCCCTTGGCCGAGGTGCGCGCCGTGATGCAGACAGCGGCCATCGCCCTGACCCCTTCGGTCTGGGCCGAGCCTCTGGGGCTGACGGCGCTGGAGGCCCATGCGGCGGGCGCGGCCCTGATCTCGTCCGGTCGCGGGGGCCTGCGCGAAGCGAGCGGCCCGCACGCCCTCTATGTCGACCACCTGACGCCCGCGACCCTGGCCGCCGCCGTCGAAGGCCTGATCGAGGACCCGGCCGGGCGTCTGGAGATGGCGCGCGCGGCCCAGGCCCACGTCATGGAAACCCACGCCCCCGCGCGCCGCGCGGCCCAGTTGGGCGACCTGCGCGAACAGCTGGTGCGGACCAAGCGCGCGCGGCGAAAAGCGCGCTAGACGCGAACCCTCTTTATTTTGACACCATCGTCAATAACTATGGAGCGAACCTGAGAAGGAGCGTTCCATGACCGACGCCGCCGCCTCGACCTTCCGCCCTTGGACGCCGCCGCGCCGGACCCGGAAGATGAGCCTGCCGCAGTTCCTTTGGCAGAGCTGGCGCGACCCGCTGCAGATCTGGGCCGAGTTCCACTTCAAGGAGCTCTACATCGACGGGGCCTCGCCGCTGGGGCGCACCCTGGTGGTCAGCGATCCGGCGGGCGTGCGCCATGTCCTGACTGACAACGCCGCCAACTATGAGAAGGGCGACCTGCAAAGGCGGGTGCTGGGCCCCATGCTGGCCGACGGCCTGCTGCTGACCGAGGGCGAACAGTGGCGGCGCGCGCGACGCATCATGGCCCCCCTGTTCACCCCCGCCCATACGGCGCGTACCGCCGAGGCCATGGACCGGGTCTGCCGCCGCCGGGTCGAGAGCTGGAGGCTGGAGCACGGCGCGCGGGTGCTGAACATCGACAGCGAGATGAGCGGGCTGACCTTCGACATCCTGTCGGCGACCCTGTTCTCGGACGATCTGGACGGCGACGCGGCGGGGTTCGAGAAGGCGCTGAACCATTTCCTGTCGGTCGGGGCGCGGATCAGCCCGCTGGACGCCCTGAAGGCCCCCGACTGGATTCCCCGGCTCAGCCGCGTGGCGTCCGGCGGCGACGCCCGCTTCTTCAAGGACAGAGTCGACGCCCTGGTGGCGCGTCGGCGGACTCGGATCGAACAGGACGGGGATGCGCCCGACGACCTGCTGACCGCCCTGCTCAGCGCCCGAGACGAGGACGGCGACGGTTCAGGCCTGTCGGACCACGAGGTGGCCTCCAACATCCTGACCTTCATCCTGGCCGGGCACGAGACCACGGCGCGAACCCTGGGCTGGACCCTGCACCTGATCAGCCGCGATCCGCGCGTGGCCGGTATCCTCAAGGCCGAAGCCGACGGCTGGGACCGCAGCCCCGGCGCCTTGCGCGACCTGCACTGGCACCGGGCGGTGATCGAGGAGGCCATGCGCCTGTTCCCTCCCGCCCCGACCATGATCCGTCAGGCCGTAGCCGACGACCTGATCGGCGGGCATGAGGTCAAGGCGGGCCAGACCGTGCTGATCGTGCCCTGGGTCATTCACCGCCACGAGAAGCTGTGGGACGAACCCGACGCCTTCCGCCCCGAACGCTTCCTGCCCGAGAACCGCAAGTCCATCGACCGCTACGCCTGGCTGCCCTTCAGCGGCGGCCCGCGCATCTGCATCGGCGCCGCCTTCGCCATGCAGGAGGCGATCATCGCCCTGGCCGAAATCCTGAAAGCCGCCGAGGTCGAGGCCATCACTCCGGTCCAGCCTCGCCCCGTCCATCAGGTGACCCTGCGCAGCAGCCGGACCATGAGGTTGCGGCTGAGGGCGCGCAAAGTCCGCGCCTGATCGGCAGTTCAGTCTTCGGTCGTCAAAAAGGCCGCCAAGGCCGCGCGATCACCCTTGAACAGACGCTGGGCAAGAGCATCGACCTCGCCGCTGATATAGGTCGAGCGGTCGATCAGAGGATGGTAGCGCTGGCGGCCGTCCTCCTTGACCGACTTGACCGCGCCCTTGTGCATGAGGCGGTTCAGCAGGGTCTTGATGGTGGCGTCGGCCCAGGGCTGGGCCAACTTCACCTCGTCGATCAGGGACGCAAAGGACAGCGGCCCCTTGCGCCACAGCGCGGCCAGAACCTCGGCTTCGGCTTCGGTGACGGAGATACGAGGTTCCCCTGCGGCGGACGGCGTCAGGATTGCAGCACCGCGCGATCAATGCGCGCCTCGACCGCCCAGTGGCAGATGACCGCCACAACGCCGGAGAACAGACCCAGGACGATCAGGAAGGCCGCCTCGGCCAGACCGGGCGCGATCACATGGAACGGCTGGGGGCCTTGAGCCAGGCCGATCAGGATCATCAGCCCGTTGAAGGCGCCGCCCAGCAGGCCGATCAGCGGCCCGCCCAGCCGCAGCGCCGACAGGAAGGCGGAACCGCCCGACAGGTGAGGCCCGGACATCAGCTTGCGCACTGTCACGACAACTGCCGCCACCATGGCGACCAGCAGCAGGATCATGAGCAGCTTCATCGACGGCGCGGCATCGGCGAAAACCGTCCCCGGCGTCAGGGGCGCGGCGTGAGCAAGCGCCGGCAAAGCCAGAACGGCGACACCAAGCGAGGTGGAGATGGAACGCACTGCAGACATGACTTCCTCCCAAGACTACGTGTGTAGCCCCGTGAGATTACAACCGTAATCCAACTCGTCAAGCTGGAGGAATTCAGTCGACCTGTGGGATCGCCTGACTCAGCCGCCCGCCGACCCGGATGGCCTCGACCCGCTTGGCCAGACCTGTGCGGTCGTCGGTCTCGACGAAGACGCCGCAGATGGTGGCGGGGCCGCTGGCGGGGGTGTAGCGCCCGCCGGAAAGCCGGGTGGTGAAGCGGCGCAGCGGCTCTTCCTTGTCGTTGCCGATGACCGAGTCATAGTCGCAGCAGCCGCCGGCGTCGGTCTGATAGGCCGTGCCGTGGGGCAGGATCTGCGCATCGGCGGTCGGGACGTGGGTATGGGTGCCGACCACCAGGCTGGCGCGGCCGTCGCAGAAGTGGCCCATGCCCATCTTCTCGCTGGTCGCCTCGGCGTGCATGTCGACAATGACGGCGTCCGCGACGACGCCCAGCGGCGCCGCCTCCAACTCGCGCTCCACGGCGCTGAAGGGGTCGTCCATCGGGTCCATGTGCACCCGGCCCAGGACATTGATGACCAGAACCCGGCGGCCGTCGGCGGTGACGAAGACGTCGGCGCCCCGGCCCGGCGCATCCATCAGGCGCGGATAGTTGGCCGGTCGGATCAGGCGCGGCTCGCGCACGATATAGGTCAGGGCCTCGCGCTGGTCCCAGCTGTGGTTGCCCAGGGTCAGCACGTCGGCGCCGGCGGCGAAGATCTCGCGCGCCGTGTTTTCGGTGATGCCGAAGCCGCCAGCGGCGTTCTCGGCGTTGACCACCACGAAGTCGAGCTTGAGGTCGCGCCTCAGCCCCGGAAGATGATCCGTCAAACCATCGCGCCCGGACTTGCCGACCACGTCACCAAAAAATGCCAGTCTCATCGGACGGCTCTATAGCCGGTCTCGGTCAAAACGCCATGCAGGCGCATGTCGTGCGGCTCCAGCTTCAGCCGCTCGACCGCCTGACCTGCGTAGGCGAAGCCGACGCGCACGGCGTCGGGCAGGGCGGCGAAGGTCCGGTCGTAATAGCCCCCGCCCTGCCCCAGCCGCCCGCCGTGGACGTCGAAGGCCAGCAGGGGCGTCAGGATCAGGTCTGGCGTGACGGTCTCGGCCAGGGGCAGGGGCGCGGGACAACCGGCGGCGTCCAGCTCCAGCGGCTCGCCCGGCGCCCAGGCGCGGAAGATCATGGCGGCGTCGCGCTCGATCACCACCGGCAGGCAGAGACGGCGGCCCGCCTGATGCAAGGCGACGGCCAGGGCGTCCGTGTCCAGTTCCGACCCCATGGCGCGATAGAGGGCGACGGTTTCGCCCGACGGCAGGGCCTCGGCATGACCGGCGGCGCGCTCGGCGGCCTCGTTGTCGACCTCGGCCAGCCGCTTGCGCAGGGCGCGCATGGAGGCGCGGAGTTCGTGTTTGGAGGTCATGCGCCGTCAAAAGCCCATTTGGACGTCAACGCGCTCAAGCCGCGAGCGACCGCGTCGCGAGCATAGCGCACAAAAGAGAGAGGGTGGCGGCGCCGCGTGAACCGTGAAGACGGTTTAAATCCTCTCGACCTGGGTAGCCAGGTGGGCTCCGTATGCCCAAGCCCTCGAGCCCGGACAGGGACAGATCCCTATGAGTGAATTAAGGTCAGAAGGATATGTTGTCTTCGACGTGAGCCGCAGCAGGACCCGCCGCCGAGCAAGATAGGCGGTCCGCGGCGTTTCAACAATGGCCTCTTCCTCCCCATTTTGGGGAGGAAGAATTCCCTAGATCGTCTGGCAGATTTTCTCGATCCGCGCCGCCACGGCGTTCAAGGCCTCGGCCACCCCGTCGCCGGGCGGCGGCGGCGGGGCCTTCTTCGGGCCGGTCTCGACAGCCGGACCCTGTCCGTTCTCCAGTCGCTGACGCGCCTCGTGCAGTTCGTCGGCCAGCATCAGCGAGGCCATCAGGAACAGGCGCAGGTCGCCGACATGGCCGACATCACCGGCGATCTGGCGCACATGAGTGTCGAACTGGCGGGCCAGGATGCGGACGCGCTCTTCCTGGCCGTCGGCGCAGCCCACCGCATAGGAACGGCCGTTGACCTCTACCGTGACGGTCGCCATCAGCGCGCCTCCTGCTCGGCCAGAACCTCGCGTACGGCCTCGGCCGCGCGGCCCAAGGCCTCGGCGGCGTCGCGGCCTGCGGCCTCAAGCTCGGTGATCCGCACCAGGTCGGCGGCGTTCGACGGTCGCGGCGCGAACAGGTCGTCGTCGGTGATGGCGGGGGCGGTGGCCGGACGCGCCTTCAGCTCCAGCACCCTGCGTTCCAGCAGGGCCAGGGCCTTGTCGATGCGTGTCTTTGCGGCCGTAACGGCGTCCATTGGGGTCCTTTCGTCCAGATTCCGTATAGAACCTGTGCGCGCGTCGGGGTAAAGGCGGCGCGCCCCGCTTTATCCTGTTCCAGACGAAAGGTCTCGCCGTGACCGACGCTCAAGCTGCATTCGCCAAGCCTTCGCCCAAGCAGATGGCGGACGCCATCCGCGTCCTGTCCATGGACAGCGTTGAAAAGGCCAAGAGCGGCCACCCCGGCATGCCCATGGGCATGGCCGACGTCGCCACCGTCCTCTACTCGAAATTCCTGAAGTTCGACGCCAGCCGCCCCGACTGGGCCGACCGCGACCGCTTCATCCTGTCCGCGGGCCACGGCTCCATGCTGATCTACAGCCTGCTGCACCTGACGGGCTACAAGGACGCGACCCGGGAACAGCTGGAAAACTTCCGCCAGTGGGGCTTCAAGACCGCCGGCCACCCGGAGTACGGCCACATGGCCGGGATCGAGACGACCACCGGCCCGCTGGGTCAGGGTCTGGCCACCTCGGTCGGCTTCGCCCTCGCTGAGCGCCATCTGGCCGCCCGCTTCGGGTCGGACCTGGTCGACCACCGCACCTGGGTCGTCGCCGGCGACGGCTGCCTCATGGAAGGCGTGTCGCAGGAGGCCATCGCCCTGGCCGGTCGCCTGAAGCTGAACAAGCTCTGCGTCCTGTGGGATGACAACGAGATCACCATCGACGGCAAGGTCTCGCTGTCGGACGCCACCGACCAGCTGGCCCGCTTCAAGGCCTCGGGCTGGGCGGTCAAGGCCATCGACGGCCACGACTACAAGCAGATCCAGAAGGCCCTGGCCTGGGCGACCAAGCAGGACAAGCCGACGCTGATCGCCTGCAAGACCAAGATCGGCAAGGGCGCCGCCACCATGGAAGGCAGCCACAAGACCCACGGCGCCGCCCTGGGCGCGACCGAGATCGCCGCCACGCGTCAGGCCCTGCACTGGCCCTTCGCTCCGTTCGAACTGCCGGAAGGCGTCCAGAAGGCCTGGGCCAAGGTCGGCAAGCAGGGCGCCAAGACCCGCAAGGGCTGGGAAGCCCGCCTGCTGAACCACGCCCAGCGCGACGACTTCACCCGCGCCATGGCCGGCGACCTGCCCACCGGCGCCTTCGAGACGCTTGAAGCCAAGCTGAAGGAACTGGTCTCGACCCAGCCCGCCATGGCCACCCGCCAGTCGTCGGGCGAGGCGCTGGAGACCGTGTTCAACGCCATCCCCGAACTGATCGGCGGCTCGGCCGACCTGACCGGCTCGAACAACACCTTCGTCAAGGACACCCAGATCCTCGACGCGCCCGACTACGCCGGCCGTTACCTGAACTACGGCATCCGCGAGTTCGGCATGGCCGCGGCGATGAACGGCCTGGCCCTGCACGGCGGCGTCATCCCCTACGCCGGCACCTTCATGGCGTTCGCGGACTACAGCCGTCCGGCCATCCGCCTGGGCGCCCTGATGGGCGTGCGCGTGGTTCACGTCCTGACCCATGACTCGATCGGTCTGGGCGAAGACGGCCCGACCCACCAGCCGGTCGAGCATCTGGCCGCCCTGCGCGCCATCCCCAACCTGATGGTCTTCCGTCCCGCCGATACGGTGGAGGCGCTGGAATGCTGGCAGGTCGCCCTGCAGCACAAGAAGACGCCGTCGGGCATGTGCCTGTCGCGTCAGAAGACCCCGGCTGTGCGTCTGACCGACGCCGGCGAGAACCTGTCGCGCAAGGGCGCCTATGAGCTGAAGGCCGCCAACGGCGCAGCGAAAGTCACCCTGTTCGGCACCGGCACCGAGGTCGCCCTGGCGCTGAAGGCCGCCGAGACGCTGGAGGCCGAAGGCGTTCCGACCCGCGTCGTCTCGGTCCCCTGCTTCGAACTGTTCGAGCAGCAGCCCAAGGCCTATCAGGACGCCGTCATCGGCCGCGGCACCGTCCGCGTCGCCGTGGAAGCCGCCATCAAGCAGGGCTGGGAACGCTTCATCGGCGAAGACGGCGGCTTTGTCGGCATGACCGGCTTCGGCGCCTCGGCCCCGGCCGAAGTCCTCTACCGCGAGTTCGGCATCACCGCCGAGGCCGTGGTCGAAGCCGCCAAGGCCCGGCTCTAAGCATGATGCGCCGCCTCGCCCTCGTCCTCAGCTTCGGCTTGTCGATGGCGGGCGGCGCAACCGCCCTCGCCGAGACGGCCGACGCAACGCCCGTCGTCGAAACGCCCATCGTCATCGGCCAGTCCTACACCCTGTCCTCGAGCGTCATGGGCCAGACGCGCGAAATCAACGTCTGGCTGCCGCCCGGCTATGAGCGCAGCGGCCAGACCTATCCGGTACTCTATCTGCTGGACGGCGGTCAGGATCAGGACTTCCACCACATCTCGGGCATCGCCCAGCTGGGGACCATCGTCGGCACGACGCGCGACGTCATCGTCGTGGGCATCGCCTCGGTCGACCGCCGCAACGAACTGGCCCTGCCGACCGAAAACGCCGAACTGATCGCCCGCTATCCGACGCAAGGGCAGTCAGAGCGCTTCCGCCGCTTCATCGGCCAAGAGGTCCAGCCCTTCATCGCAGGTCGCTTCCGCACCAGCGGCGAGACGGCCCTGATGGGCGAGTCCCTGGCCGGGCTCTTCGTGGTCGAAACCTTCCTGAAGGAACCGCAGATGTTCGACGCCTATGTCGCCGTCAGCCCCAGCCTGTGGTGGGACGGCGGGCGGCTGGCCCGGCAGTCGGGGGCGCATCTGCGCGACCACTCCAACAACCTGCGCACCCTGATCCTGACGCTGGGCGACGAGGGCGAGGAGATGCAGGCGCCGATGGATGTCCTGATCGCCAATCTGCGCGATCACGCCCTGCCCGGCGTCACATGGGACTTCACCCCGCGCCCGACCGAGAGGCACGCCAGCATTTATCACGGCGCCGCGCTGGACGCCTTCCGCCGGCTCTATGCGGCGCCTGCACAATGAGCCATCTCGGCGCCGTCAGCCTGCTGGTCCGCGATTATGACGAGGCCATCGCCTTCTTCGTCGGCAAGCTGGGCTTCGAGCTCAGCGAAGACACCGACATGGGCGGCGCCAAGCGCTGGGTGCGGGTCACGCCCAAAGGCGGTCAGACCTCCCTGCTGCTGGCCCGCGCCGCGACACCCCAGCAGGTCGCGCAGATCGGCGACCAGGCGGGCGGCCGCGTCTGGCTGTTTCTCTATACTGACGACCTGATGCGCGACCACGCCGCCTGGCTGAAGGCCGGCGTCGTCTTCCGCGAAACACCCCGTCACGAAGCCTATGGCAAGGTGGTGGTCTTCGAAGACCTCTACGGCAACGCCTGGGACCTGATCGAACCTGCTACCGGAGCCTGACGCCATGAAGATCGGCACGCCGCTTACCGACCACGCCACGCGCGTCATGCTGCTCGGCTCGGGCGAGCTGGGCAAGGAGGTGGCCATCGAGCTGCAGCGTCTGGGCGCCGAGGTGATCGCGGTGGACCGCTACGCCAACGCCCCGGCCATGCAGGTGGCGCACCGCAGCCACGTCATCCCCATGACCGACCCCCAGGTGCTGAACGGGATCATCATGGCCGAGGCCCCGCACATCATCGTGCCGGAAATCGAGGCCATCGCCACCGACGCCCTGGCGGCCATCGAGGCGGCGGGTCTGGCCCGGGTCATCCCGACGGCCCGCGCCACCCAGCTGACCATGAACCGCGAGGGCATCCGCCGTCTGGCCGCCGAGGAACTGGGTCTGCCGACCAGCCACTACGCCTTCGCCGGTTCGGCCGAGGAACTGGCGGCGGGCGCCGAGGCCGTCGGCTTCCCCTGCTTCGTCAAGCCGGTGATGTCCTCCTCGGGCAAGGGCCAGTCCTACGTCGAACGCGCCGATCAGGTCGCCGAGGCCTGGACCTACGCCGAGGCCTCGGGCCGGGTCGCGGGCGGCCGGGTCATCGTCGAGGGCCGCATCGCCTTCGACTATGAGATCACCCTGCTAACCGTGCGGTCGTTGCGCGACGGCGCCGTGCGGACGGACTTCTGCGCCCCCATCGGCCATCGCCAGCAGAAGGGCGACTATGTCGAAAGCTGGCAGCCGCAGATCATGAGCGAGGCTGCGCTGAAGGCGGCGCAGGACATCGCCGGCAAGGTGACCGACGCCCTGGGCGGCCTCGGCGTCTTCGGCGTCGAGTTGTTCGTGACGGGCGATCAGGTCTGGTTCTCCGAGGTCTCGCCGCGCCCGCACGACACCGGACTGGTGACCCTGGCCACCCAGACCATGAGCGAGTTCGCCCTGCATGCCCGCGCCATCCTCGGCCTGCCCGTGGATGTCACCCTGCGCGAGCCGGGCGCCAGCGCTGTCATCTATGGCGGTCTGGAGGCCGAGGGCGTGGTCTATGAGGGCGTGGCCGAGGCCCTGTCGGTGCCGACCGCCGACCTGCGCCTGTTCGGCAAGCCCGAGGCGTTCGAGCGTCGCCGCATGGGCGTGGCCCTGGCGCGCGGCGCCGACACGGATCAGGCGCGCCAGCGGGCGACCGAGGCGGCGAGCAAGGTTCGCGTCGTCAAACCCTGAAAAAACGCGGCAAAGCTTGCCCTGACTGTAAAATAAAGGCGCCGACCTTCGACTTTAGTCGGTTGGCGCCGGACCCCTAATGGGTTCAGAAATGCCGAAAGGTCGCACCCAAGCCGACCCGGAGGACCGTTCGTCATGGGCAAGCTCAAGACCGCGCTAATTTTTGGCGCCATAGCCATATTGGGGGCCATCGCCCTCGCCGTCATCGCCCTGCACCAGGGCGAGAGCATCAGCGCCGTATGGATCGTGGTGGCGGCGCTCTGCGTCTACGCCATCGCCTACCGCTTCTACGCCCGCTACCTGGCCGGAAAGGTCATGGGGCTGAACGCGAAACGGCCCACGCCGGCGGTGCGCCACAACGACGGGCTGGACTATGTGCCGACGCCCCGCAACGTCCTGTTCGGCCACCACTTCGCGGCCATCGCGGGCGCAGGACCCCTGGTCGGCCCGGTGCTGGCGGCGCAGATGGGCTATCTGCCCGGCGTCCTGTGGATCCTGGTCGGCGCCGTTCTGGCCGGCGCGGTGCAGGACATGATGGTCCTGTTCATGTCCACCCGCCGCGACGGCCGTTCGCTGGGCGACATGGTCCGCACCGAGATGGGTCCCATCCCCGGCATTATCGCCCAGGTCGGCGTGCTGATGATCATGGTCATCATCCTCGCGGTTCTGGCCCTGGTCGTGGTCAAGGCGCTGGCTGAAAGCCCGTGGGGCACCTTCACGGTGGCCGCCACCATCCCCATCGCCGTCTTCATGGGCCTCTACACCCGATATCTGCGGCCCGGCCGCGTGGGCGAGGTCTCGGTGATCGGCGTGGTGCTGCTGATCCTGGCCATCATCGGCGGCGGTCATATCGCGGCTGATCCCTTCTGGGGGCCGGCCTTCACCCTGTCGGGCACGACGCTGGCCCTGGCCATGATGGCCTATGGCTTCGTCGCCTCGGTCATTCCGGTCTGGCTGCTGCTGGCCCCGCGCGACTACCTGTCGACCTTCCTGAAGATCGGCGCCATCCTGGCCCTGGCCGTCGGTATCCTGATCGTGCGCCCGCACGTGCAGATGCCCGCCATCACCCCCTTCATCGACGGCACCGGCCCGGTCTTCTCCGGTGCCCTCTTCCCCTTCCTCTTCATCACCATCGCCTGCGGCGCGGTCTCGGGCTTCCACGCCCTGATCTCCTCGGGCACCACGCCCAAGCTGCTGGAGAACGAGAACCAGATCCCGCTGATCGGCTATGGCGCCATGCTGTGCGAAAGCTTCGTGGCCATCATGGCCCTGATCGCCGCCACGGTTCTGGACCCGGCCGTCTATTTCGCCATGAACAGCCCGGTCAGCGTGATCGGCGACAACGCCGCCTCCGCCGCCGCCGCCGTGGCCCAGTGGGGCTTCCACATCACCCCCGGCGAGCTGGAGCAGTTGGCTCGCGACGTGGGCGAGCACTCCATCCTGTCGCGCGCGGGCGGCGCCCCGACCCTGGCCGTCGGCATGGCCCACATCCTGTCGGGCATCATCGGCGGCAAGGCCATGATGGCCTTCTGGTACCACTTCGCCATCCTGTTCGAGGCCCTGTTCATCCTGACCACGGTCGACGCCGGCACCCGCGTCTGCCGCTTCATGATCCAGGACCTGCTGGGCGTGGCCGTGCCCAAGATGCGCGAGACCAAGTCCTGGACCGCCAACGTCGTGGCCACGGCCCTGACGGTCAGCCTGTGGGGCTACTTCCTCTACACCGGCGTGGTCGATCCGCTGGGCGGCATCAACAGCCTGTGGCCGCTGTTCGGCATCGCCAACCAGATGCTGGCCGCCGTCGCCCTGATCCTGGGCACCGTGGTCCTGTTCAAGATGAAGCGCGAACGCTTCGCCTGGGCCACGGCGGTTCCGGCGGTCTGGCTTCTGATCTGCACCCTGACGGCGGGCTTCCAGAAGCTGCTGCACCCCGACGTCAAGATCGGCTTCCTGGCCCACGCGCGTAAGTATCAGGACGCCCTGACCGCCGGCGACATCCTGGCCCCGGCCAAGACGGCGGGCGACATGCACCGGATCATCATCAACGACTACGTCAATTCGGCCCTGACGGCGGGCTTCCTGTTCGTGGTCCTGACCATGGTGGTCTATGGCGTGCGCGCCTGCCTCAAGGCCCGTCAGAACAGCCAGCCCACCGTGGTCGAGCAGCCCGCCGCCCACGAGCTGACGCTGGAGGACGAAGCCATGGACGCGGCCCGTGCCTAGGCCCTCTGAACCGGCTGGCGGCGCGGACCTGCTCTGCGTCTGCCGCGACACCCTGGTGCGGTGGGGCAAGGACGCCCGCCGCACCGCCAGCCTCATGGTCGGCCAGCCCGACTATGAGGTCTATGTCGCCCACGCCGAGGCGACGCATCCAGAGCAACCCCCGCTGGACCGCACCGCCTTCTTCCGCCTGCACGAGGCGCGGCGCTTCGGCGCCGGCGGCGCCTTCCGCTGCTGCTGAGACCTTACCGCGAGTTCACTCGCCAAGGCCGGGCGTCGGCATAAGGTGACGGGCATGAAAACGCCCGCCCTCGTCGTCGCCCTGCTGCTCGCCGCCTCGCCCGCGCTCGCCGAGGCCCCCGCCGCGCCCCGCGTCGTCGTGGGCCAGATCGCGGCCGCCATTCGCGACGCCTATTTCGACCCCGCCAAGGCCGAGACCATCGCCGCGGCGCTGGAAGCCGAGGCCGCCCAAGGTCGCTACGACAGCCTGACCGATCCGCGCGATCTGGAGACGGCGCTGACCGCGCGGCTTGAACCATACGACCAGCACTTCAGCGTCGGCCGACCGGCATCGCCCGTGATGGCCCAGACCACTCCGACGGCGACTTCATCTGGCCTCGCCCCGGTGCCGTTCCCCGTCGTCGCCGCCCGTGGCGGCCAGGGCTTCCGCGCGGTCCAGATCCTGCCCGGCAACGTCGGCCTGATCGACATGAGGATGTTCTCCCACTTCGAGGGCGCCGATGATCCCGCCCGCAAACAGGTCGACGCCGCCCTGCAACTGATTTCCAACACCGACGCGGTCATCTTCGACCTGCGCAACAACGGCGGCGGTTCGCCCGCCATGGTCGGCTATCTGGTCAGCGCCTTCGTCGGGCCGGACGCCGACGTCTACAACCGCTTCCATTCCCGCGAGGGCGAAAGCCGCGAGGCCCCCGCCCAGCCCTACGCCGCCCCGCGCCTGGAGGTGCCGGTCTATGTCCTGATCAGCGGCCGCACCGGCTCTGCGGCCGAAGCCTTCGCCTACACGATGCAAGCCGCGAAACGCGCCGTCATCGTCGGCGAGACCTCGGGCGGCGCGGCCAATCCGGGCGGCCCGGTCTTCACTCCGTCGGGCTATCGCGTCTTCATCTCCACCGGCTCGCCGACCAATCCCCTGACCGGCGGCAACTGGGAAAAGGTCGGCGTCCGCCCCGACGTGGCCGTGCCCGCCGAGGATGCGCTGGACACCGCCTGGAAGGCCGCGCTCGCCGGTCAGTCGAACGCCGCGCCCGCCGCCGCCACGGAGGCCGCCTGGGTGAAAGATGCACTGGACGCCCCTGGCGTCCACTTCGACCCCGCGCCGTACCTCGGCGCCTATGGCGGATCCGTGGTGCAGGCGGCAGAGGACGGTCTGACCTGGAAAAACGAGCGCCGACCGACCTGGCGGCTGCGCCCCCTGTCGCCTGATCTCTTCTTCGACGTGGACGAGCCCTATCGCCGCATCCGCTTCGTCCGCGACGAAGCGGGCCGCGTCACCGCGCTGGAGGTTCTCGACAGCCAGACGGGGGTCAGCCGCCGGCTGCGCCGCTCCGCCTAGCTTGCGTTCGGTTACACCCGAACACACCTTGTTACGGGCACGGGGTTGAATCACGGCGCTGATAGTCCGAGAAGGCTCCCAATCATAACCGCCCTCGCTCAGGAGACCTCCCGTATGACCGTTCGCGTCGCCATCAACGGCTTCGGCCGCATCGGCCGCCTTGTGCTTCGCTCGATCGTCGAGCATGGCCGCACGGACATCGAGGTCGTGGCGATCAACGACCTGGGTCCGGTCGAGACCAACGCCCACCTGCTGCGCTATGACTCGGTGCACGGCCGCTTCCCCGGCACCGTGACCTCGGGCGAGGACTGGATCGACGTCGGCACCGGCAAGATCAAGGTCACCGCCGAGCGCGACCCGGCCAACCTGCCGCACGCCGAGCTGAAGGTCGACATCGCCTTCGAGTGCACCGGCATCTTCACCTCCAAGGACAAGGCCTCGGCCCACCTGAAGGCCGGCGCCAAGCGCGTCCTGGTCTCGGCCCCCGCCGACAACGCCGACAAGACCATCGTCTTCAAGGTCAACCATGAGACCCTGACCGCCGACGACATCGTCGTATCGAACGGCTCGTGCACCACCAACGCCTTGGCGCCCGTCGCCAAGGTGCTGAACGATCTGTTCGGCATCGAGCGCGGCTATATGACCACCATCCACGCCTACACCGGCGACCAGCCGACGCTGGATACGATGCACAAGGACCTGTACCGCGGCCGCGCCGCCGCCCTGTCCATGATCCCGACCTCGACCGGCGCCGCCAAGGCCCTGGGTCTGGTCCTGCCGGAACTGAAGGGCAAGCTGGACGGCTCGTCGATCCGCGTCCCGACCCCGAACGTCTCGGTCGTGGACCTGAAGGTCGTCGCCGCCCGCGACGTGACGCCTGAGGAAATCAACGCCGCCCTGCAAGCCGCCGCCGACGGCCCGATGAACGGCGTCCTGTTCACCACGACCGACCCGCTGGTCTCGGTCGACCTGAACCACATCGCCGCCTCCTCGACCGCCGCCCTGCCCCAGACGCAGGTCGTCGACGGCAAGCTGGCTCGCGTCCTGACCTGGTACGACAACGAGTGGGGCTTCGCGACCCGCATGGCCGACACCGCCCTGGTGATGGCCAAATTCCTCTGATCCGGCCTCGCGCCTGACAGACTGCTGACCTATCAAGGGGCTCTCGCCGATCGGCTGAGGGCCCCTTGTTTCAAGACGAATGGGCCGAGGCCCGAACCAGATACGGACCCCCGATGACCTTCCGCACCCTCGACGATGCCGCTGACCTGTCCGGCCAGACCGCTCTGGTCCGCGTGGACTTCAACGTGCCGATGGAGGGGGGCAAGGTCACGGACGACACCCGCCTGAAGGCCGCCCTGCCGACCATCCACCGTCTGCGCGAAGCGGGCGCCAAGGTGGTCCTGCTGGCCCACTTCGACCGGCCCAAGGGCGAGCGCGTCGCCGCGATGAGCCTGCGCCCCGTGGTCGAGCCGCTGGAACTGCTGCTGCATGGCCCCGTCCGTTTCGCCGACGACTGCGTGGGTGATGAAGCCAAGGCCGCCGTGGCCGACCTCGACGCCGGCGGCGTGCTGCTGCTGGAGAACGTCCGCTTCCACAAGGGCGAGGAAAAGAACGACCCCGCCTTCGCCGCCCAGCTGGCGGAACTGGGCGACCTCTACGTCAACGACGCCTTCTCGGCCGCCCACCGCGCCCACGCCTCGACCGAGGGTCTGGCCCGCCTGCTGCCCGCCTATGCCGGTTGCGCCATGGCCCGCGAACTCTCGGCGCTCGACGCCGCTCTCGGCAGCCCGCAAAAGCCTGTCATCGGCATCGTCGGCGGCGCCAAGGTCTCGACCAAGCTGGACCTGCTGAAGAACCTGGTCGCCAAGCTGGACTACCTGGCCATCGGCGGCGGCATGGCCAACACCTTCCTGCACGCCCAGGGCGTCGATGTCGGCGGCTCGCTGTGCGAGAAGGACCTGGCCGACACCGCGCTGGAGATCATCGAGGAAGCCCGCCAGAAGGGCTGCGAGCTGCTACTGCCGGTCGACGTCGTGGTCGCCAAGGGCGTGAAGCCGGGCATCGAGTCGGGCGTCCGCGCCCTGGACCGCATCGCCGCCGACGACCTGATCCTGGACGCCGGTCCGGAAACCGTCGCCCGTCTGGCCCGCGCCATGGACCTGTCCAAGACCCTGATCTGGAACGGCCCGCTGGGCGTGTTCGAGGTCCCGCCCTTCGACAAGGCCACCGTGGCCGCCGCCAAACACGCTGCTGAGCTGGCCAAGGCCGGCAAGCTGGTCGCCGTAGCCGGCGGCGGCGACACCGTCGCGGCCCTGAACCACGCGGGCACCGCCGACGACATGACCTTCGTCTCCACCGCGGGCGGCGCCTTCCTGGAATGGATGGAAGGCAAGGTGCTGCCGGGCGTCGAGGCCCTGCGCGCCTGATCGGCGCCGAGCGCGAGGGCTGGCCTCAGCCCTCGCCGAACGGCGGCGGCAACCGACCGGCCTTGAACAGGACGGTCGGCTCCTCGTCATAGTCGCCCAGATCGGTATCAGCCGAGACGGTGAAGGCGACCACCCCGTGCCGCAGAGGCGCCAACCGCTCGGCCTTGCGCCGCGCCTCCTCGGCGTCCTTGCATCCGATCTGCGGCTCGGCGCGCACGGCGCCGTTCTTGGCCTGAACATAGGCCTGAACAATGTGAACGGTTTCGGTCGCCATGGCGCTTGTCGTCCCGAGATTGAGGCCGCCCGACAGGCCGGACAGCCCGAAAACAGCTAGTCGTCGGCGGCGTCATCAATGGCGTTGGCGACCAGATCCCGCCATGTCGGGTCCGTGTCATCCACCAGATCGACATCGTCCATCAGAGCCACCGCTCCGCCGCCGTCGGGCAGGATCAGGCCCAGCACCTCCATGACCTCGCCGTCCGAGCCGACATGGGCCTCAGCCTGGACGATCACGGCGGCCTGCTCGCCGTCGTCTTCCCACCAGATGACCGGCTGCGGCAACTCCATATCGATGACGCGCGGATCTTCGGTATCGCCCAACGCGAAGACCGCCCGGCGCGCCTGAACGTCGTCCAGCGTCGCCACCGCCCCGATGAAGGGCTTCAGCCGCGACCAATCGTCGACGTCGTATCCGCCCCCGTCTTCGTCAAACAGGTCGTCGTTCTGGCTCATGGCCGCTCCTTGGTCTGACGCCGATCAGCGCCCGCTAGCAGCCGCCTGAACCGCCCGCAACCACTCCCGGCCGACGCCCAGCCTCAACGCCCGTCGCGTGGCAGTGTTCGGCAATGCTCGGCGAAGCCGCTGATGAACCGGGCCAGGCGGCGGCGCGCGTCCTCGTCGGTCAGTTGACCGTCCGCGTCAAAGGCCGCGTTCGCGTGCGGGATCAGCATACGCCCGCCGAACCAGGGCGCGGTCCCGAGGGTGCGCAGGACCGGCAGCCAGGCGGCCTGGCTCATCACCGTGCCGAACGGGCCGGGCGAGGCGCCCAGCACCGCCACCGGCCGTCCGCCGAACACCCGTTCAATGTCCGAGGCCGGGCGGCTCAGCCAGTCGATGGCGTTCTTGAATACGCCGGGAATGCCGTTGTTGTACTCGGGCGTGAACAGCAGCAGGCCGTCGCTGTCGGCGACCAGATCCTTCAGCGCCACCACCGCCTCGGGCAAGCCCTGATCCCGCTCCACATCACCGTCATAGAGGGGGATGCCGCGGATCGAGCCCTCGACCAGGTCCACGCCCTCGGGCGTCATGGCCTGAGCCGCGCGCAGCAGGGCGCTGTTGTAGGAGGCGGCCCGCAGGCTGCCCGATACTCCGACCAGACGCATCAGTCTCTTGTCTCCGCAAAGGCATAGGGAGTCGCGCGCGGCGACGCCGGGGTTTCACCGTGAATCTGCTGGGCGGCGCAACCCTCGGCAAGAAAGTCGAGCAGCAGCCGCACCGAGGGCAGCAGGCCGCGCCGCGAAGGGAAGACCGCGTGGACGATCCACTTCTTCGGCCGCCAGTCCGGCAGGATGTCAATCAGCCGCGCCGCCGCCAGATCGTTCGCCACCGCCACGGTCGGCAGCAGGGCCACCCCCAGCCCCTGCAGCGCGCCCTCATGCAGCATATGCAGGTCGTCCGTCACCAGACGTGGCGCATGGCGCACAGAGGCCGTCATGCCGTCCCTGTGGTGCAGGGCCCAGACGTGGTCGCGATGCGCCGGGCCGAAGTCCAGACTGGGCCAGTCGGCCAGATCCGCCGGACCGGACGGCGCCGCGAACCGCGCGATCAGGTCCGGCGCGGCGACCAGACGATGCACGCTCTCGTCCAGTTTGCGCATGACCAGATCGGTCTGTTCCAGCGGCGGTTCGCGCACGCGGATGGCCAGATCGAAGCCCTCGCCGATCAGGTCCACCCGGCGGCTGGTGCTGTCCAGATGCACCTCGACCTCGGGATAGCGGGCCATGAAGCGGGCGATCAGCCCGCCCATCTGATAGGTCAGCAGGCCCGGCGCGCAGGCCACGCGGACCGTGCCGCACGGCTCGGAACGGGCTCCGTCGATCACGGCTTGCGCCGCCTCGGCCTCGACCAGCATGGCCAGGCAGTGGCGGTAATATTCGTGACCGACCTCGGTGACCGAGAACTTGCGTGACGACCGCTGAATCAGGCGCGTGCCCAGCTGGTCTTCCAGAAAGGCGATGCGTCGGCTCAGCTTGGACTTCTGCATCCCCAGGGCCCGCGCGGCGGGGGCGAAGCCGCCGTGGTCCACCACCTGGACGAAGTAGTAGAGGTCGTTAAGGTCTCTCATCGTTCTATTGATAGGACGCAGCGAGGCGATTTCGCAATCTCCCGCAGTCGGCGTTCCATCGTCATAAAGCCTTCAACGCGATCGGCGAGGCCCGGTCGCCCCGAAGGAGACACACCATGAAGAAGGTTCTGGGACGTTACGGCAATGATCGCGGCCATTGGGTCGGGGACGGCTTTCCCGTCCGCTCGCTGTTTTCCTATGACGCCGTGGGCAAGCACGTCAGCCCCTTCCTGCTGCTCGACTACGCCGGTCCGCACAATTTCGAGCCGACTGAAAAGCGGCGCGGCGTGGGCCAGCACCCGCACCGCGGCTTCGAGACCGTGACCATCGTCTATGACGGCGAGGTCGAGCACCGCGACTCGACCGGTCAGGGCGGCGTCATCGGCCCCGGCGACGTCCAGTGGATGACGGCGGGCGGCGGCATCCTGCACGAAGAGTTCCACTCGCCCGCCTTTGCACGGACCGGCGGCCCCTTCCGCATGGTGCAACTGTGGGTCAACCTCCCCTCCAGGGACAAGATGACCCGCCCTGGCTACCAGTCGATCCTGAACGCCGACATTCCGACGGTCTCCCTGCCCGACAACGCAGGCACGGCCCGGATCATCGCCGGCGCCATGGACGGCTCGAAAGGCCCGGCCAGCACCTTCACGCCCATCAATGTCTGGGACGTGCGGCTGAACCGGGACGCCGAGACGACACTGGACCTGCCGGAAGGCCACACCGCCATCGTGGTCGTGCTGTCGGGTCACGTCACCGTCAACGGCGATCAGCCCGCCGGGTCCGCCGAGGCCCTGCTGCTGGACCGTCAGGGCGACAGCGTCACCCTGAGCGCCGACGCGGATTCCGTTCTGCTGGTCCTGACCGGCGAGCCGATCGACGAGCCCATCGTCGGCTACGGCCCGTTCGTGATGAACAGCGAGGACGAGATCCGTCAGGCGATCACGGACTTCAACAGCGGCCGCTTCGGCGACATCCCCGCCCCCTGATCCGCCTCACAAGCCCACTCACAACAACGTCAGGCCCGGTCTTCGGACCGGGCCGCAACCCCCGCCCCGAACGGACGCTTGTCCGAGCGCGGCCCCCTGCCTGAAAGGAAAGACGCCATGACCAGCGAACCGATCCGCGATCCCGTCGCCGACGATCTTCTGACCCCCGATAACGCCGCCTTCGTCATCATCGACTACCAGCCCGTTCAGGTGAACTCGATCGCCTCGATGGACCGCCAGCTTCTGGTCAACAACATCGTCGGCACGGCCAAGGCCGCCGTCGCCTACGGCCTGCCCATCGTCCATTCGACGGTCAATGTGAAGACCGGCCTGAACAAGCCGCCGATCCCGCAGCTGCGCAAGGTTCTGGCCGACTATCCGACCTATGACCGCACCACGATCAACTCCTGGGAAGACGCGGAATTCCGCAAGGCGGTCGAGGCCACCGGCCGCAAGAAGCTGATCATGACCGCCCTGTGGACCGAGGCCTGCCTGACCTTCCCGGCGCTGGACGCCCTGCGCGAAGGCTATGAGGTCTATGTCGTGGCCGACGCCGTCGGCGGCACCTCGACCACAGCCCACGACATGGCCCTGCGCCGCATCGAACAGGCTGGCGGCAAGATGATCTCCGTGCCCCAGCTGTTCTGCGAATTGCAGCGCGACTGGAACCGCTCGGAAACCGTCCCCGCCTTCATGAACCTGTTCATCGAAACCGGCGGCACAGCCGGGATCCAGTTTTCCTACGACAAGACCTGACCCCCGCGCTCAAGGGCGGTCCGTTTCCCAGACGGGCCGCCCGCCCTTTCCTCTGTCCGCGAGATGGCCAGAGAGAAAATTGAAGTTCAGACTGCCCTCAAGCTCACCGGATCAGGAAAGCCCCATGATCGAACTCATCATCGACCAGCGCCGCAAGGATCTCGGCGGCTTCGAGGTCGGGCGCGTCCTGCCCTACGCCAAACGCCGCGCCGTCGGCCCCTTCGTCTTCTTCGATCATATGGGCCCGGTCGACATGCCCGCAGGCCTTCCCCGCAGCGTCGACGTGCGCCCCCACCCCCACATCGGCATCTCGACCCTGACCTATCTGTTCGAGGGCGAGATCACCCACCGCGACAGCCTGGGCGTCCAGCAGGACATCCGCCCCGCCGAGGTCAACTGGATGACCGCCGGCAGCGGCGTGACCCATTCCGAGCGCTTTGAACGGGCCCGCCGCGAAGGCGCCCGTCTGGAGGGCATCCAGGCCTGGGTCGCCCTGCCGAACGGCCAGGAAGAGATCGATCCCTCCTTCCAGCATGTCGTCCCCGGCGACCTGCCGACCTGGGTTGAAGGCGGCGTGAAAGGCCGTCTGGTCGCAGGCGAAACCATGGGCATGAAGGCCGGCGTCAGCACCTTCTCGCCCCTGCACTACCTGCACCTTGAGCTGGAGCCCGGCGCCCGCTTCCAGACCCCGATCGATCATTCGGAAAGCGCCGTCTATGTCGTCCAGGGCCTGGTCGAGATCGACGATGGACGGCCCATCGGCCATGGCCAGATGGCGGTTCTGGAGAAGGGGATCGCCTCGGTCGTCTGCGCGCTGGAGCCTTCGACCATCATGGTGCTGGGCGGTGAACCGGTAGGCGAACGCTTCATCGAATGGAACTTCGTCTCCTCGTCGAAGGACCGCATCGAACAGGCCAAGGCCGACTGGCGCGCAGGTCGCGTCAAGCTGCCCGACATGGACGATCAGGAGTTCATTCCCCTGCCGCCCGATCCGATCGATTCCGCCCCTCCCATGTCCTGACTGGAACCCGCATGGCCGTCGCCCACGCCCATATCGGAACCGCCCGCTACCGGACCACCATCCGGACGGGCGGCGACCTGAAGCACGAACTGACCGCCGACGAACCCGAACGCCTCGGCGGCGCCGACCTCGGCCCCGCCCCGTTCGACCTGCTGATCTCGGCGCTCGGCGCCTGCACCGCCATCACCCTGACCATGTACGCCGAAAAGAAGGGCTGGCCGCTGGAGGGTCTGGACGTCCGACTGGAATACCTGGGCGGTGAAACCCCGCCGCGCATCGAGCGGCTGCTGGCCCCCGTCGGCCTTCTGGACGATGCCCAGCGCGCCCGCCTCGCCGACGTGGCCGAACGGACGCCGGTGACCCTGGCCATCAAGAACGGCGTGCCGGTGCACACCACCCTGGCGGGGATCGACGCGCCCTAGCCCGCTACACGAGGGACGCAGACCAAGCCGCGCCGCTGCAAACCGCAGCGAAAAGCCTTCCGAAGGTCTGACGCTCGGCAGGATCCTGGTGAAGGCGCTAGAGCTCGGTCGCGTCCGATAGCAGGCGGCGTCGCGTCGTGGGCTCATGTCCGCTCGCTTCTTGCGATTAAATCACAAGCTGAGCAGCCTCGACAGACATGGCGACCCCGGAGGGACTCCAACCCCCGACCTCGGCTTTAGGAAAGCCTTGCTCTATGCAGCTGAGCTACGGGGCCACATGCGTCGTCCCTAGCCGGTCGCGGGGGCGAGGGAAAGACGGTCCGGCCGGCTTTTCCACCCGGCAAAAAAATCCTAGCGGTTAATACGCGTTAAGCTACAATATCTTGTAGGGAACAAAGCCTGAATCGGAGCAAGTCTCTGATTCGGTCCTGATTCGTTTCGCCCCTGTTCCGGCGCTGCGGCCGAACCCGTTTACGAATAGCCAAGCTCGCAAACCGATCCGGCCGTAAGCGGCCTCAGCTGGTGAAGAACTGCTGGGTGCCGTGGGCCTCGATGGCGCCGGCCAACCGGCCCAGGGCGTGGATGTAGGCGGCGGTGCGCAAGGTCACGCCCTTATCCTGGGCGATGCCCCAGACCACGTCGCCCTCGCGCTCGACGATGGTCCGGAGACGGCTGTGCACTTCGTCCAGCGACCAGTAATAGCCCTGACGGTTCTGCACCCACTCGAAATAGGACACCGTCACGCCGCCTGCGTTGGCCAGGATGTCGGGCAGGACGATCACCCCCTTGTCGGCCAGAATGCGGTCGGCCTCGGGCGTCACCGGGCCGTTGGCCAGCTCCAGAACCACCTTGGCGCAGACCGAGGCGGCGTTGCCCGCGTGGATCATGTCCTCCATGGCCGAGGGAGCGAGGATGTCGCATTCCACACCGATCAGATCCTCGGCCGAGATGACGGTCGCGCCGTGCGCGGCCTCCAGCACCGAACGGCCCTCGGCCTTGGCGGCCAGCAGAGCATCCAGATCCAGACCGTTCGGGTCGTGCACCGCCCCGCGCGAGTCCGAAACGGCGACGATCCTGGCCCCGGCGCCGTGGAACAGGCGGGCGATGTGCTGGCCGGCGTTGCCGAAGCCCTGCACCACCACGCGGGGCGCCGCCTCGGGCAGGCCCAGGCGCTGGGTCAGGTGGCGGGTCAGATAGAAGCCGCCGCGCGCCGTGGCGTCGTCACGGCCCAGCGAGCCGCCCAGGGCGATAGGCTTGCCGGTGATGACCGCCGGGACCGACTGGCCCTGGATCGAGGCGTACTCATCGGCCATCCAGCCCATGACCATGGCGTTGGTGTAGACGTCCGGCGCCGGGATATCGCGATCCGGGCCGATGATACGGGCGAAGGCCTGGACATAGGCGCGCGACAGACGCTCCAGCTCGGCCTTGGACAGGGTGCGGGGATCAACCTGCACCGCCCCCTTGCCGCCGCCGTAAGGCAGGTTGGTCACGGCGCATTTGACCGTCATCCAGAAGGCCAGGGTCTCGACCTCTTCCGCCGTGGCGTCGGGGTGGAAACGGATGCCGCCCTTGGTCGGACCGCGCGTGTCGTCATAGCGGCAGCGCCAGGCGAGGAAGGATTTGCGCGACCCGTCATCCATGCGGATCAACAGGCGGACCTTGGTGGTCTCGCGCGGATATTTCAGCTTCTCCAGCACATCCCCGTCGATCTGAACGTGTTTAGCCGCCTCGTCGAGACGGGTCAGAGCGGCGTCGAGAATGTTCGGATTGGACATATCTATTTCCAGCTTGGCTATTTTCCGGGGAGGAAGACGCAATGAAACGGGCAGATAGGCCGCTTTTGCGATCAAACCGACCTCATAGCGACGCGATGCGTCAGTCGACAAGCCGCTTGCCGAAAATTCGCCCTGTCCGGCCAACCATCGTCGCGCTTGACCCCAGCGCGGAAGTCGCCACCTTCGTCACAGTATGAGCGACCGTTCCTCAGGTCTGGCCCCATCGCGCGTCACGGCGATCCTCGGCCCCACCAACACCGGCAAGACCCATCTGGCGGTCGAGCGGATGCTGGGTCACGCCTCGGGCATGATCGGCCTGCCGCTGCGCCTGCTGGCGCGCGAAATCTATGAGCGGATCGTCAAACAGCGCGGGGCGTCGTCGGTCGCCCTGATCACCGGCGAGGAAAAGATCGTCCCGCCGCGCCCGGCCTATTTCGTCTGCACCGTCGAGGCCATGCCGCTGGAACGTCAGGTCGAGTTCCTGGCCGTCGATGAAATCCAGCTGGTCGCCGACCCCGAGCGCGGCCACGTCTTCACCCAGCGCCTGCTGCACGCCCGCGGCCGATTCGAGACCATGTTCCTGGGGGCCGGGACCATGGCCCCGCTGATCCGCGCCCTGGTCCCCGAGGCCGAGATCGTCACGCGCGAGCGCCTGTCGACCCTGTCCTACGCCGGGTCCAAGAAGCTGACCCGCCTGCCCCGCCGCAGCGCCGTCGTCGCCTTCTCGACCGAGCAGGTCTACGCCATCGCCGAACTGCTGCGCCGCCAGAGGGGCGGGGCCGCCGTGGTCATGGGCAGCCTGTCGCCGCGCACCCGCAACGCCCAGGTCGAGCTGTTCCAGTCGGGCGAGGTGGACTTCCTGGTCGCCACCGACGCCATCGGCATGGGCCTGAACATGGACGTGGACCATGTCGCCTTCGCCGGGCTGCGCAAGTTCGACGGCCGCCGCACCCGCTGGCTGCACGCCGCCGAGATCGGCCAGATCGCCGGGCGCGCCGGACGCCACCTGCGCAACGGCACCTTCGGTGTCACCGGCGAGGCCGAGGAACTGGACGAGGACATCCTCGAACAGGTCATCAGCCACCGCTTCGATCCGGTCGAGGCCGCCGAGTGGCGCCACGGGCGGCTGGACTTCGACACCCTGCCCGACCTGCTGCGCTCGCTGACGGTCACGCCCGAACGCTTCGGCCTGCGGCTGACGGCCCAGGCCCTGGACGAGACCCTGCTGCGGCGCTTCGCGGTCGATGAGGACGTCAAGAAGGTGGCCCGCTCGCGCGGCGCCCTGATGCGGCTGTGGGAGACCTGCCAACTGCCGGACTTCCAGAAGACCACGCTGGACGAACATGCCCGCCTGTCGAAGGAGATCTTCACCGCCCTGACCAGCCGTCGCGGGCGCCTGACCGAGGACTGGGTGGCCCCGCGCTTCAACGATCTGGACCGCGACGACGGCCAGATCGACCAGTTGTCGGCCCGCCTCGCCGGCGTGCGGACCCTGGCCTATATCGCCAACCGTCCCGACTGGATGGATCAGGCCCAGGGCTGGCGCGACCGGACCAAGGCGCTGGAGGAGCGCCTGTCCGACGTCCTGCACGAACGGCTGACGGCGCGCTTCGTCGACCGGCGCACCACGGCCCTGATGCGAGCGCTGAACGTGCGCTCTGACACCGTGGCCGGCGTCGCCGACGACGGCGAGGTCACGGTCGAGGGCGAGGTGGTCGGGCATCTGGAGGGGGTGCGCTTCACCCCCGACGCGGGCGGCTCGGCCCTGGCGGATCGCGCCCTGCGACAGGCCGCGACCCGCGCCGTGGGGCCGGAGATCGCGCGGCGCCTCGGCAAGCTGGCGTCGGAGGCCGACGAGGCCTTCAGCGTCATTCCCAATCCGCGCTCGGGCGGCGGCGACGTGCTGTGGAAGGGCGCTTTGACGGCCCGCATCCTCAACGACGATCCCTTTTCGCCGCGTGTTCGGCTGCTGGGCGACCTCGGCCCGGCCCCGGCGCGCGAGCGGGCGCAGCGCCGCATCGAGGCCTGGCTGGCGTCGGAAGCGGGCCGCGCCCTTCGCGAACTGCGCCGCCTGCGTCAGGCGGTCGACAGCGGCGCTCTGACCGGCCTGCCGCGCGGCCTCGCCTTCCGCCTGATCGAGTCGGGCGGCGTCATCCCGCGCGCCGAGGTCGAACGCGATCTGGCGGCGCTGAGCCAGCACGAGCGGCGCACGGTCAAGACCTTCGCCATCCGCATCGGCGCCCATTCCGTCTGGCTGCCCGGCGCATTGAAGCCCCGCGCCCGGCTGCTGGCGCAAGCCTTCGTGACCGAGCCCTTCCGCCCCGGCGGCGAGGCCCTCCTGTCCCTGCCCTCGCCCGCACCGTCGGCCCGCGCGCTCGCCGCCTTCGGTCGTCGCGCCGTCGGGGCATGGAGCGCCCCGGTCGAGGCGCTGGAACGCTTCGCCGAACTGTCGCGCGCGGCGGGCAAGGCGCCGCTGCCGGAGGAGGCCCTGGCCGAACTGGGCTGGACCGCCGAACAGGCCAGACAGATACAGACCGCCCTGCGCGTCCCCCGCGCCGACAAGGCCCCGCGTGCGGGCAAGCCGACGCCGCCGCCCAAGGACTCGCCCTTCGCGGCCCTGGCCCAGTTGACCCAGCCGCCCGCGCCCCCGCGCCGCAAGCGCCGTCCGAGGCGCAAGGCCGCCGCCGCGTGACCTCCGCGCATGAGGCCGTGCAAAGCTGCCGCATCGACCTGTGGCTATGGCGCGCCCGCTTCGCCAAAACCCGCAGTCTGGCCGCCGACATGGTCGAGCGCGGCGCGATCCGCCTGACGCATCATGGCGTCCAGACCCGTCTCGACAAGCCCAGCCGCAGCGTCCACCCCGGCGACGACATCCTGTTCGCGCAGGGCGGGCGGCTGATCGCCGTGCGCGTGCTGCAATTGGGCGAAAGGCGCGGCCCTCCCGAGGAAGCCCGCGCCCTTTATGCGGCGCTCGACGCGCCAGGATTCTGATCGTGTTTTATTGCTTCACGAACTCGCCTTCGATGTGCAGCTCCACCTCGTCCCCCAGCGCCGGCAGGCCGAAGGTGATGCCGAAGTCCGAGCGTTTGATCTTGGCCTCGCCGTCAAACCCGGCCTTGTAGCCGTTGCGGGTCTGGCCGGCCTGGTTGAACTCGACCTCCATGGTCACCGGCTTGGTCACGCCGCGCAGGGTCAGTTCGCCGTGCACCATGGCCTCGTTGGGCTCGGACGGGTCCAGCATGATGTGGGTCGAGCGGAAGGTGGCGACCGGATGATTGGCGGTGTCGAAGAAGTCCGCCGTCTGCAGGTGACGGTTCAGCCCGTCCGAGTTGGAATCCACGTCCGTCAGCGGAATGGTCGCCGTCAGGCTGCTGGCCGACGGATTGGCCGGGTCCAGCTTCAGCTCGGCCTGCACATTGACGAACTGGCCATAGTATTTCGAGAAGCCCAGGTGATCGACCGACCAGGTGATCTTGCCGTGAGCGGAATCCAGCTTGTAGTCGCCGGCCTGCACCTCGGAGGGCACGCGGGTCAGGGCCGCCTGGGCGACGACGGCGCCGCCGGCCAGAAGGCTGAGGGCCATCGCCCCCGCGCCGACACGAACGACTGTGGAACGAGCGGTGAAACGCATGGGCGAACCTCCTTCTGAGCGATGATCTGTAATCGTATGGGATGCAGACGCGACCTAGTCCCGTCAAGCTTCGCACACCCTTGCGACAGCGGCCTCGGTTGACAGTTGGTTCCGACGGGGCCATTTGCCCGCCCTCGACCTTGATCGCCGCCAAAGGCCCGCCCGACCGCCATGACCTACATCGTCACCGACGCCTGCGTGAAATGTAAGTTCATGGACTGTGTCGAGGTCTGCCCGGTGGACTGCTTCTACGAGGGCGAGAACTTCCTGGTCATCGCCCCGGACGAGTGCATCGACTGCGGCGTCTGCGAGCCGGAATGCCCCGTCGACGCCATCGTCCCGGACACCGAGGACGAGCCCGACGGCAAGTGGCTGCAGGTCAACGCGGAATACGCCAAGGTCTGGCCCAACATCACCGTCAAGGGCACGCCCCCCGTCGACCGCGAACAGTATGAACGCGAAACCGGTAAGTTCGAGAAATACTTCAGCACCAAACCGGGCAAGGGCTCCTAAGGCCTCGACACAATCCGGTCACAAAGTGCCGGAACCGCTCAGTCGTCCTGTGGATGTTTTGAGATTTCCTAATTTTATGATAGGTTCCTCCCTATTCGAAACGGGCGGTTCCGCAGTCATGCGCGCCGCCCGCGTTTGCGACAGTCCCCCGCCGAACAGACGGGGTCGGCCAGAGGTTCGGTGATCCGCTTTCGCTTCTGATGTGTGACCTGACCGCCCAACCGACGGGACCAGTTTCCGGCGGCGGGGTTGTTTTCGCCCATCGGCTGCGCTCAGCGCCTCGCTTGGCCCCTGTTCCGGGAAAGGAATGACATGACGAGCAAGACCGGTCTGGAATTCAAGGTTGGCGATGCGGTGGTCTATCCCGCGCACGGCGTCGGCAAGGTGGCCGCCATCGAGACTCAGGAAGTCGCCGGCATGTCGCTGGAGGTCTATGTCGTGACCTTCGACCATGAAAAGATGACCCTGCGCGTCCCGACCAAGAAGGCCAAGACCGCTGGTCTGCGCACCCTGGCCGCCGACGACACCGTCACCAAGGCCCTGACCACGCTCAAGGGTCGCGCCCGCGTCAAGCGCACCATGTGGTCGCGCCGCGCTCAGGAATATGAAGCCAAGATCAACTCGGGCGACCTGATCTCGATCGCCGAAGTGGTCCGCGATCTGCACCGCGCCGACACCCAGCCGGAACAGTCCTATTCGGAGCGTCAGCTCTACGAATCGGCTCTGGACCGCATGGCCCGCGAAGTCGCCGCCGCCAACCGCATCGACAAGGACGCCGCCGTCGCCCTTCTCGCCAAGTCGCTGAGCGCCAAGAAGCCGGTCCCGACCGCCGCTGAACTGGCCGCCGCCGAGGCCGAGGCCGAAGCCGCCTGATCCACGGCGACAAGCTGATACGACGAAGGCCCGGCGGAAACGCCGGGCCTTTTTCTTTGTCGGTCGCCTGTCCGAAAGTTCACGCAGAGCGCCGCAATCCAGACACATTTCGCTACAAATGTAGCGCTACATATGTAGCGGACATGAAGGCGCGCCATGATCGAGACCCTGCCCCGAAGAGAGCGAGAGGTGTTCGAAACCCTGTGCGGCCTGGGCGAAGGCGCCACCGCCGCCGTTCGCGACGCCCTGCGCGATCCCCTCAGCGATTCCGCCGTCCGCACCTTGCTCAAACGCCTTGAGGCCAAGGGCCTGGTCGCGCGCGGCGTCAGCGGCGCCTGGCGTCCGGCGCCGCAAGGACGCGCCCTGGCGGACAACGCCCTGCGGCGTATGGTCGACACCTTCTTCGCCGGGTCCGCCGCCTCCGCCGCCACGGCCCTGCTGGGCCTGACCAAGACGCTGAAACCCGAGGAGCTGGCCGCGCTTCGTCAGGCCCTCGACGCCGCAAGCGAAGAGGATCCCTCGTGACCTGGTCATTAATCCTCGAGCTCCTGCTCAAGTCCGGCGTCATCGCCGGAACCGGCGTGGGGTTGTCGGCTCTCTTTGCCTCACGGCCTGCCGCAGAGCGCGCGGCGATCCTGCGCGTGACCGTCGGCCTGCTGCTGATCCTGCCGCTCTACCTGTGGCTCGGCCCCAGGCTGGAACTGGCCTGGCTGGCCGCCCCGGCCGCCCCCGCCCTGCCCGAGACCCGCGCCTGGAGCCTGGACCTCCAGCCCATCGCCGGGGTCGCCGTCAGCGGCGAAGCGCCGGCGAGCCTGCCCTGGACCGTAATGGCCGCTCTGGCCTACGCTGCTGGCCTGATGCTGATCGCCGGCCGCTTCGCGCTGGGCGTCTGGACCCTGCGGCGCTGGACCGAGGCCGGTCGCCCCGTCACCCACCGGGTCTGGACCGAAACCCTTGGACGCCTTGATTCGAACGGCGCCCGCCTGATCGCCACGCCTCGTGTCCGCGCGCCGCTCAGCTGGGGCCTGCCGCCCGGCACGATTCTGATCGGCGAGGACAATCTGCGCCGCGCCGAAACAGCCGAAGCGATTCTGGCCCATGAACTGGCCCACATCCAGCGCGGGGACTGGATTTTCACCCTGCTGTCGCGCCTCGCCCTGGCCCTCTTCTGGTTCAACCCCCTGGTCTGGCTGCTGCACGCCAGCCTGGCCGCCCGGACCGAGGAAGCCGCCGACGCCCTGGCCGTCGACCGCATGGACCGCCGGACCTACGCCCGGATCCTGATCGATATCGCGTCTGACCTCGTCCGCCCGGCCGCCCCAGACCTGGCCGCCCTGGGCATGACCGGATCCCATGCCTCTCTCGCCAAAAGGATAAGCCGCATCATGAAGACTCGACAAAAGACCCCGTCCCGTCCGCTGGCCCTGCTTCTGTCCGCAGGCGTCCTGCTGGCCGTCGCCACGCCCCTGGCCGCCCTTGAACTGATGCCGCGCGCCGAAGAAGCCGGATGGCTCGACCTGCCCCCGCCCCCGGCGCCGCCCGTTCCGCCTGCACCGCCCGCGCCTCCGGCTCCGTCGGCTCCGCTGGCTCTCGCTGCCCCTCCGGCTCCGCCTGCGCTCCCTGCCCCGCCTGCCTCCCTGCAGACTGGTCGCAACACCTATCTGGAATCGCGCGACGTCAACGACTGGCGCGAGATTCGAGCCGCCGCCGCCGAAGCGCGTCGTGACGCCGAGCAGGCCCGCATCGCGGCCGACGCAGACCGGCGTGTCGCCGCCGAAGCGCGCCGCGAGGCCGATCAGGCCCGCAGAGCCGCCGACGTGGAACGTCGCGCCGCGCTCGAGGCCGCCCGCCATAGCCAGGCGACCTCCCAACACGCCGCCCGACAGGCCGTTGCCGCCGCACGCGACGCCGCAGTTCAGGCCAGGGTCGCCGCCGACTCGGCGCGGGAGGGGGCTCGCGCCGCCATGATCCAGGCGCGCGTCGAGATGCGCCGCGGGGCTGACAGCATGGAGGAAGGCGCGGAGGAAATGCGCGCCGAGGCCCTCCGCCTGCGCGACCCGGCCTATCGTGAGCAGGTCATCGCCGACAACCGCGCTCGCGGCAACGACGTCACTCACGCCGAGCTGATCGCCCTGTCACGACGTATGCCAGGCCAGGCCGACGATATGGTGCGTTCGGCCCAACGTATGCGCGAGCAGGCGGACTCACGCCTCTAGAGGCCAGCTTCCGTTCCACAGAAAAGCCGCCCGGTTCGATGACCGGGCGGCTTTGCCGTTTCAGGGTGAAGAAATCGGGCCGCCCGCAGGCCCGGCCTCAGAAATACTCGGCGTTGGCCGGGCACTGGGCGCTGATGCGTCGGGCGGTGATGCTGGCGGGGATGTAGGGCGTGCCGCGCATCAACTGGGCGCCGCCGTTAAAGTGGAAGCTTTCGGTCTGATAGGTGCCGTTCAGGCGCACGTTGACCCGACGGCCCTTCTTGTCCTGGCAGGTTCCCTCAAAGCGCGCGCGGCCGTCGCCGACCTGACGCGTCGGATAGGTGCACTTCCAGCGGTTGGTCGACAGGCCGCCGAAGAAGCGGTTGATCTCGCTGGGGCGGACGCATTTGGTTTCGGTGTCGCGGCTGCCCAGGGCGCTGGTGGTGTATTCCCAATAGCCGGGCAGGACCGGCTGGGCCGGGGCCGCCGTCTGGGCCTGAGGCGCGGCGGCGGGCGCGGCCAGCATGACGGCGCCCGCCACGACGGGGGCGGCCACAGCCAGGGCACGGGCAAACGAAACAGGCAGCGTCTTCATGGTAAGCAGCTTCCGATGGGTCTTCATGCGATCCTCTATATAGCAGGTCGTTGAACGTCGGCTGAACGAAGGCGATCCCATGCGGTCATGCAGTTCTATCCCCGGCCTGACTCGACTCCAGCCTTGACGGCCTCCGAGTCATTCCTCTATACGGCCCCCTCTCTCGCAGGGGTCTGCCCGCTGCGTACACCTGTTTCATGCGTCCGCTCACGTCTCGCGGATGTGACCTTGAGGATCTTAAGATGTCGCGTCGTTGCGAACTCACGGGTATCGGCCCGATGGTCGGCCACAATGTGAGCCACTCGAACATCAAGACCAAGCGCCGCTTCCTGCCGTCGCTGAAGACGGTCAAGGTGGCCTCGGAATCGCTGGGCCAAACCTTCTCGCTGCGTATCTCGAACGCTGCCCTGCGCACGCTCGACTACAAGGGCGGCCTGGACGCCTTCATCGTCAAGGCTCGCGACGAAAAGCTGTCGGTCGCTGCTCTGCGCATCAAGCGCCAGGTCAAGGCCAAGCTGGCCGAGCAGACCGCCGCTTAATCAGCGTCGTCTGACAAGATTTGAAGAGGCCGGTGGAAACACCGGCCTTTTTCTTTGCGCGCATTCCGACCCCGGCTAGGCTCAAGGCTCGTTCTGCCGGAGCCGTCGCCTTGCGCCTGATCACCGCCCTCTGCCTGACCACCGCCCTCCTCAGCGCCCCGGCTCTGGCGCAGGAGGCCGCGCCGGCCCGCGATTCGACGCCCTTCACCCTGTCCAGCGGCACGGCGCGCACGCCGGAACAGCTGGCCCTGCGCTTCGACAAGGCGGACCTGTCGTTCAAGCTGCTGTCCGAGACCCAGTCGATCGAGGGCGTCGCGGTCCTCGACTTCACCGCAACGAGCCCCGCGTCGGCCGTGGTGGTCGAACTGGATGCGCTGTTCGCTATCGCCTCCATCGCCGTGGACGGCCAGACGGTCACCGGCTGGTCCAACCCTGCGGGTCGCCTGGCCATCCCCCTGCCGCGCCCCCTGGAGGCCGGCCAGACCGCGTTTGTGCGCATCGCCTATTCCGGCCGCCCGCATCAGGCCCAACGCGCGCCATGGGATGGCGGCTTCGTCTGGACCACCACGCCCGACGGCAAGCCGTGGATCGCCAGCGCGGTTCAGGGCGAGGGCTGCGACCTGTTCTGGCCCTGCATCGACCATCCGCAGGGCGAGCCGGATCGCGTAGACCTGCACATCACCGTCCCGTCGAACCTGTCCGCCCCCGCCAACGGCCGCTTCCTGGGCAAGACCGACAACGGCGACGGCACCACCACCTGGAACTGGACCGCGCGCCAGCCCGACACCTACGCCATCAGCCTGAACGTCGGCCCCTTCGTGGAGATGGCCGCCGCCTACCCCAGCCGATTCGGCAATGTGATTCCCCTGCGATTCTGGCATCTGGCGTCGGACGACCCGGCCAAGGCCGCCGCCCTGTTCGCCGAGTTCCCCAAACAGCTCGACTTCTATGAGGCCACCATCGGCCCCTTCCCCTTCGGCGACGAAAAGATGGGCGTGGTCGAGACCCCGCATCTGGGCATGGAGCACCAGACGATCAACGCCTACGGCAACGGCTACAAGCTGGACGGCAAGGGCTATGACTGGCTGTTGCAGCACGAACTGGCGCACGAGTGGTTCGGCAATCAGCTGACCAACGCCGACTGGGACGACATGTGGCTGCACGAGGGCTTTGGCACCTATATGCAGCCACTCTACGCCCGCTGGCTGAACGGGGAGCGCGCCATGCAGGCCGAACTGCAGACCATGCGGCTAACGCTCGCCAACCGCTTCCCCATGGTGTCGGGCAAGCCTCAGGACGCCGGAACCGTTTATGACGGCGCCACCGGGCCGGGGCTGGACCTCTATTACAAGGGCGCCCTGATCGCCCACACCCTGCGCCTCTACATCGGTGACGAGGCCTTCTTCGAGAGCCTGCGCCGGCTGGTATACGGCCGTCCTGATCCCCGGCCCGGCAACTTCCTGCCCCGCTACGCCACGACGCCCGAGTATATCGCCATCGTCAATGAGGTGACGGGCCGAGACCTGGGCTGGTTCTTTGACGCCTACCTCTATCAGGCCGCCCTGCCCGATCTGGTCATGACCCGCGCCGAAGACCACGTGACCCTGGAATGGAAGACCGGAAACGGCCGCCCCTTCCCCCTGCCCGTCGAGGTCGAGGTGGACGGCCAGACCCGAACCCTGCCCATGACCGACGGCCGCGCGACCTTCACCGTGCCCGCCGGCGCCCATGTCCTGCTCGACCCTGGCTCGAAGCTGCTGCGCCGGCTGGAATACCTGGAAGTCTGGAAGGCCTCGCAAGCCGCCCCCGCCGCCGCTCACTGACCCCAAACAAAAACCCCGCAGCCAAGGCTGCGGGGTTCATGGTTGCTCAAACCGGACCTGGTCTGGATCAGAACTTGCCGATCAGGTTCACGAACCAGCCGCGCTCGTCGTAGCTGAGATCGCCGAGGTCGTCGGAGAAGTCGGTGAAGTTGTAGCCGACGCCCAGCTTCACGTGGTCGCCGAAGTGGCGGTAGACGCCGACCAGAGCGCCCAGACGGCTGTCGTGGGCTTCCTTGATGGACAGCTCGCGCACCTCGACCAGAACATCCCAGCGGCGGACGATCTGATAGTCGGCGCGGACGGCCCAGAAGACCGCCTCACTGTCGAACCAGGGCGCGCTCTCGTCGCGAGAGGCGCGCAGTTCGCCCAGACGCCAGGCCACCTTGGCCCCGACCGCCAGACGCGGCGTGACCTGATAGGTCCCGTCAACGGCGGCGATGTGGCTGCGCTGGGCGTAGTCCAGCGACTGACCCAGGGCGTCCACCTGGGCCGGCGACGGCAGGTCGGCCAGATAGGTGTACTTGGTCAGCAGGTTCAGTCGGTCGTTGTCGACCGGGCGATAGGCTCCCGCCAGCGCCAGCTCATAGTAGTCGGCGTTCATCGCCATCGCCTGATCCGAGTTGGACAGCGAGATGTTGGCCTTGGCGAACAGGCGCAGCGACGGCGTGGCCTTGTAGGTGACCTGGTTGCGGGTCGCGACCGTAGTGCGTTCGCCGACCGTGTCGCCCTCGTCCTTGCGGTATTCCAGCGCCGAGGCCCAGCGCAGGCGGTCGCTGCCGTAGTCGGCGGTGGCGCCGATGGCCATGCGGTCGATGGCCTGACCCAGGGCGTCGGACAGAGAGCCGGTCTCGTAGCGCGCGCCGAAGGTCCAGGCCTCGATGGGGCTGAAGTCCACGCCATAGGCCTGGGTCCAGCCGGTCGGGCCGTCGCCATGGTCATAGCGCTGCTCGGCGAAGACGCTGGTCTTCTCGCCCATCTGCTGACGCGCCCCCCCGGTCAGGCGGCCCAAGCGACCGCCGGTCATGGCGTCGGGATTCTCGCCGGCCAGGGCGTAGCCGAGATAGAGGCTGCCGCGATCCGTCATGGCGAAGTCGGCCCGCACATCGGCGCCGAAGCCCATGTCGCCGTCCGAGACCTCGCCCTTGAACTTGAGCCGGTCGTGGACCTGATACTCGCCGCCGAGGCCGAAGCGGTCGTTCGATTCCCGGCCGCCGTCGTGGTCCAGCGTCGCCTGGGCGAAGGTCCAGACGGCCCAGGGGGCGTCGCGCTGATCGACGTTGGGGGTCTCAGGGTTCGGCGTGTGGCGATAGCCGACCGAGACGGCTGCGTCGGTGCGCGTGCCCTCGCTGGGCGGCGGCGTATAGAGGGGGCTGTAGGGCGTACGCTGGCCCTGCTGCTTGTCCGACCGAACGCCGACCGAGCCGAACCAGCCCGCCGCCGTCTCGCGACGCAGACCAACCTCGACCGCATGACGCTCGGTCAGGCGACCGTCGGTGACGTCGCCCTTGGCTTGCAGGCGGACCGTGTCGCTGAGGGCCATGTCGAAGACGCCGCCGTACTGATCCAGGGTCTCGCCGAAGGTCAGCTCGCCGGGGGCCGAGAAGCCGGCCTCACGCGTCTTCCAGTAGCCGCCGAAGCGGCCGTCGCGGTCCAGACCCAGTTCGTCCAACTGACCGGCGAAGGTCAGGCTGACGGCGTTGGCCTGATCGGCGACCGTGTCGACCTTGGTGAAGTCATAGCCGCCCGTGGACGACAGGTAGGAGCCGTCGCCGGGACCATCGGCCTGGGCGAACTCCAGCTTCACGAAGCTGTTGGCCGCGTGCTGGTACAGCAGGTCGGCGCCGAACAGGTCCTGCGACGCCTGCTCCTCGCCCTGGTGATAGGCGCTGCCGCCGACGCGCAGACGGTCGGTCAGCCAGTGCTGCGCCCGACCGCCCGTGGTGAAGGCCTCGGGGCGGGTCAGGCCCGGCGCATACTCATAGGTGGCCACGACCCAGACCGGGTTCCCGGCCAGCGACGACTGGGACACGAAGCTGTTGGCGTCCGCCGTCATCGGCGGCGGGTTGCGCATGATGACCCGGCCCTGAAGGTAGTTCACCTCATAGTCGCGGGCGGCGATCAGTTCCTGACGCTCCAGCACCAGGCCGGAATCCTTGTCGCGGACTTCCAGGAAGACCCGCTCCGAACCCGGCGCGATGTCGCGATTGCGGAAGAAGTAGACCGAACCCCCGGTCGAGGCGAAGTCCTCGCGGCTGGCGATGGTGCCGGGATCGGCGGCGAAACCGTTGACCTCGGTGCGGCGCTCGCCGGTCGCGGTCACAGCGTCGCTGCGCCAGTCCAGATTGGCGCCATAGAGGGTCCGCTGGTGACGGATCAGCTCATTGCCGCCCAGATGGCTCTGGAACACGCCCCACATGGCGTCGGTGTTCTCGTTCTCGGCCCGCACATAGAAGCGGCCATAGGTCGGAGCGTCCTCGACCGTGACCGAGTCGTCGCCATAGACCGGATAGTGCATCTCCGGGTCGATGCGACGCAGCAGCGAGCGTGGGTCCTTTTCCAGGAAGCCGTCGAACAGGCTCTTCAACGGCTGCTCGCCGGTGTCGGCCGAGGCCGTCAGGCGCCAGTCGTTCTTCACCACGCCCTTGAAGTAGAAGGCCAGACGGCCGTCCACGAAATCGTCGCGGTGATCGCCCGTGTCGCCCAGCAGTTCATGCTTGGCGGCGTCGAAGCTGCGGCTGCCCGCCGTGATGTCGGCGATGCCGACGAAGAAGCGGTCGCTGCGAGGCAGGACGATCTCGCGCACCAGATCGACCGGGGCCTGACCGGGACGGGCGACCTGAACGGCGACGGCGGCGGTGTCGGCGGGGACGATCTGCTGGACCATGAAACGGCCCGTGCGGTCGACCGGAACCAAAGTCCCGAAGGCGGTGACGCGCGTGGCGGGGTCCTCGACCTCGCCGCTGAGGGTGACGGCGGCGCCCTTGACCGAGATGGCGTCGACGACGCGCATGTTCTCGAACGACGGCCCGGCCAGGATGTCCGGCTTGGTGACGTTGACCGCATGGGTCACGGCCAGCATCGTCGCCGAGGTCTGGTCGTAGCGACCCTCGGCGTCATAGACGCGCAGGACATAGCGATAGCGATGCTCGCCCGGCTGATCCCGGTCAGTCGTCCACAGGACGGGCTGGCCAAGACGCGCCGGGATGACGGTCAGCGGCGCTTCCTCGATGCTCTGATCGTCACGGAAGATGCGGACCTCGGCGCGCGCGACATAGGCCGTGACCTGAACCCGCACGTCGGCGCCGGCCAGGGCCAGGTCCTGGCGACGCTGGCGGTCGGCGCGCAGATCATCGCCGCCCTCTCCTGCCCCGTCCACGCTGACGCGGAACGGACGCGCCGCCCCGCGATCAGCGGCTTCCAGGTTGTTCCCGACGCCGCGACGTTCGACCGCCGCATCATCCGCCACCGGACCGCAGGGGCGTTCCGTGTCGCGGCCGCAATAGACCGAACGGTCGTCAGCGGCGGCGTCCTGGGCCTGAACCCCGGTGGCGAGGGCGATGGCTGATCCGCCCATCAGCAGGGCGGTCAGCAGCTTGTTCGACGCGCGGATCATTGCACGCCTCCCTCATGAGGGGTGGACAGGACGACGGTCTCCTCTTCGACGACCAGTCGGTAGCGGCCGCGCTCGTCGTTCCAGCGGTCCTGGAGGCGACGTCGGACCTGGGCGACGCGGTCCTTGATCAGGTCCGCGCTTTCGCCTTGCGAGGCATAGGCCAGACGCAGGACCGAGGGACGCTCGGCCAGGGTCGCGATCAGGCCCTCGAACTGCTGTTCGAACTCCTCACGCAGAACCTCGCCGTCAAAGGCCTCGCCGTTCAGGTCCAGACGGACCACGCGGTGCAGGCTGGCGCCGAAGTTCAGGCGGGCGAACTTGCCGCGCGTCAGGCGCACCGTTTCCGGGTTGCCCGAGGTGACGCGGTAGCCCGTCGGCAGGGTCCGGTCGTCCAGCTTCACGATGAAATTGGAACCGCGGTCCTCGTTCGGGATCATCGGGCAGGTGATGTGATACCGGCCCTCGGCGTCCGTGGTGATCAGCAGACCGCGCGCGGTCGCCAGACGCACCCCCGGCAGACCCGGTTCGCCGTCGTCCTGAACGCCATTGCCGTTCCGGTCGTCGAACACCTTGCCCAGGATGTCGGTGCAATCGAAGTCCGGGTCGGGGATCATCCGCACCGTGGCCTCGGCCAGGTTGGAGATGACCTGATCGACGATCGGGTTCACCGCAAAGGCGACGTTGGTGTGCTCGCCTTCGACCACGCCCGAACCGACCACCAGGATCAGCTCCAGACGCTTGGTCTCGCCCGCCGCGAAGGTCAGGTCGTTCCAGGTCAGCAGACGGCCGTTCTGGATCGGCTCGACCGCCACGCCGTCAATACGGGCGCTGCTTTCGCGATAGCGGAAGCCGGCCGGCACGCGGTCCGTCAGGGTCAGGCCCGTCAGCGTCCCGGCCAGCGTGTTGCGGGCCGTGATGACATAGGGGACCAGACCGCCGCGCACGACATTGACCATCGGGGTCGTCTTGGTGACCTCGATCGCGCCCTCCAGGATCGGATCCAGGGGGATGTTGTTGTTGACGACGTTGGCCGAGACCCCCGGCGTCAGGTTGAAGTTCAGGACATAGCCGGTCGTCATCACGCCGGTCAGGCAGCCCTCGGCCGTGCCCAGCGGCGGCGGGCCGTTGCTGGTCGAGACCAGCAGGGGATCCGGCGTCGCATTTACCGTCAGCGGTCCCGCGCAGGGCGGAATGATCGTCGACGGCTGGTTCGGGTTGTAGGTCCCGTTCGGCGGCGTCACCGACAGGCTGTAGGCGCCGGCCGGGGCCGAGGCCATCAGCTGGAACTGGTACATGCCCAGGGCGTCGGTGATCTGACGCACGTTGCCGGTTCCACCCAGCAGATGCAGGGCAGGATCGAAGCCGGCCGGGCCCGTGATCTGGACCGTCGCGCCCGGAATGGCCGTGCGACGGACCGAGTCATAGACCACGCCCCACGGATCCAGCGGCAGTGACTGTTGGGTCACGCCGGCGCCGGGCGTCAGGGTGATGCCCGTCAGCTCGCGCGCCTTCAGCGTGGCGCCGCCCGCGTTGGAGGCCGAGGTCACGCCGTCGACGAAGCTTGCGCCGGTCTCGTTCGGACGCCCGCCGCCATAGACGGCGTTGTTGTCCGGGTGACGGAAGCGCACGCCATAGCCCGAGCCAGGCGCCACGCCGGTGAAGGCGTAGCCGCCGTCGGCGCCGGTGCGGGTGGTCGAGATCAGGACGTCGCCGAGGAAGAGCTCGACGGTCCAGCCCGCTTGCGGAGCCTCGCCGCCGCCGCGTGCGCGGTCGTGGTCAGAGTCCATCCACACCGAGCCCGAGATCTGGGCCTCGTCGCCGCGCTCGCCGAACAGGTAGCCGGTCACGTCGGCGGCCGGGGCCAGAATGATGCCGGTGATGGCGTCGCCGCCGTCCGAGACGCCGCCCGAGGTGCCGGGCGTGTCCAGGCCGTCGTCATAGCCGTCCGGCTGGGTTTCCGTGACCGTATAGGTCCCACCCGGCAGGTCGGTGAAGCGGTAGCTTCCGTCCGGTCCGGTGACGACGGTGCGGGTGACCGCCTCGCCGCGCGCGTCCGTTCCCGTCAGGACGACGGTGACGCCGCCGATGACCGGCTCGTTGGCGTCGCGAACGCCGTTGTTGTTGGTGTCGTTGTAGACCAGGCCCGACAGCGAGCCGGTGCGCTCGCCGAAGTTGATCGGCGCGGTCTTCTCATCCGTGACGACAGTGACAGGCACGCGGTTGGTCGGATGCTCCGGCCCCTCGCCATAGCCCGCGGGCTGGGTCTCGATGACCACATAGTCGCCCGCCGGAACGTCGCCGAAGCTGTACGAACCGTCCGGTCCCGTCGTCGTCGTGGCCACCAGGTCGCCCGAGGCGGTGCGCAGTTCCACCACCACGTTCGCCAGCGGCCGATCGTCGCCGTCGTTCTGACCGTTCAGGTCCACGTCAACATAGACGTTTCCGCTGACGCCCTGACCGCGCTCGCCGAAGGCATAGTCGATCGCGTCGGTCGCTACCGGCAGAACGATGTTGCTGATCCGGTCGCCCGGCGTCGCCATGTCGCCGCCCGCCGAACCGGCGCTGTCCAGGCCGTCCGAATAGTTGGCCGGCTGAGTTTCCGCGACCACATAGGTCCCGGCCAGCAGGTCGTCGATGACCCACTCGCCCGAGGCATTGGTCGTGGCCGTGCGCGTGACCGCACCGCCCGCCGCGTCCGTGCCCGTCAGGGTCACGAGAACGCCCGCGATGGGGGCCTCGCCCGGCTGGCGCACGCCGTCATTGTTGCTGTCGACGAAGACATGGCCGGCGATGCTGCTGACCGTGTCGGCGAAGTCGACCGTCTGGGTCTGACCCGGGGTCAGGTTGACCGAGACCTCGTTCGGCGACGACGAACCATAGCCGTCAGGCTGGACCTCGCGCACCGTATAGTCGCCGGCGGGCAGGTCGATGAAGCTGTAGCTTCCGTCCGGGCCGGTCGTCGTGGTCGCAATGACCACGCCGTTCTGGACCAGTTCGATGGTCACGCCGGCCAGAGGCGGCTCGCCGCCCCCGTTCACGCCGTCGCGTTGCGGGTCCTTGAAGACCGTGCCGCTGATGACCACGGCGCGCTCGCCGAAGACATAGTCGGTCCCGTTCTCGCCGGCCTCCAGATTGATGGCGGTGATGGCGTTGGCCGCAGCCGTGCTGTCGAAGACGCCATTGTTGACCGAACCGCCCGCCGAACCGGCGGCTTCACGACCGTCGGCATAGGCGCTGGGCTGGGTCTCCGTCAGGGCGTAGGTCCCCTTCGGCAGGTTGTCGAAGCCATAGGTCCCGTCCGCCTTGGTCGTGACCGTGCAGGTCAGGCTCGGGTCCAGGGCCGCGCGCCAGGCGCAGATGTCCTGGCCGTCGGCGGTCGTGCCCGACAGGGTGATCACAATGCCGTCCAGGCCCGGTTCCGTGGGCTGGCGCACGCCGTCGTCATTGCCGTCGACATAGACCAGACCGGCCAGCGAACCGGCCAACTCGCCGAAGGCGTAGTTGGAGCCCAGCTCGCCGGTGTTCAGCACGATGCCGCTGATGACGTCATTGGCCGCCGTGCCGCGCACGACGCCGCCGACCAGGCCGGCTGCATCCTTGCCGTCGCTGTAGTTCGACAGGGGCGCAGCGGTCTGCGACTGTTGGGTCAGGGTGTAGCCCGTTGCGTCCGATCCCGGGACCGACAGAAGCATGAAGGCGCCCGCTGCATCGGTCACAGCCGTGCAGTTGATCAGGGTGCAGACGTCCTGGCCGTTGGCCGTCGTGCCCGACAGGGTGACGCTCACGCCCGGAATGCCGGCCTCGCTCGCATCGCGAACGCCCGTGTCGTTGCTGTCGACATAGACATAGCCGCTCAGGCCCTGGCCGCTGGCGCCGAAGTCATAGTTGGACGACGACGAACCCGCGACGACAGCGATGGCGGTCACGGTCGTGTTGCCCGCGCCCGGCGCCGCCGTATCGGCGCCGCTCTGGCTGCCGGAGTCGCCGCCCGAGCTGCCGATGAAGGCGCCCGTATGGGTGAGACCGGCCGCAGGCGTGATCTCCAGCGCATAGACGCCGGGACGCAGCACCTGACAGCTCGGCGTGGCCGAGCCCGCGATCGGGAAGCTGTAGAGGCCGGTCGCCGTCGTGGTGATCAGGCAGTCGATCGTCTCGTTCAGGTCGTTCAGACCCGTCAGGCGAACCCCGGCGCCCGACAGGCCCGTGGTTTCGCCCGCCCCGCGCACGGCGTCGGCGTTCGGGTCCAGGAAGACCATGCCGCTGAGCGTCGAGGTCGGCAGTTCGCCGAAGTTGCGCTCGGTCAGGTCGGCCCCCGGCGCCACCGCGCCGATGTCGAAACCTTCCGGCGCCGCGCGGCCGCTGGAGTTGGGAATGACCGCCGCGCCGTTGGCGTCCTTGCCGTCCGACGCGCCGATCGGCTGGACCAGTTGCGTCACCGTATAGGCCGTGCCGTTCGACGGCGGGACCGAGGCGAACTCGTAGAAGCCCGACCCGTTGACGTTGTCCGTCAGGTTGACGGCGCCGCCGGCGTAGTCCGTGCCCGTCAGACGAATGTGCGGCGTCGAGGCGAAGGCGCTGGCCGCAAAGCCCGTCTCGCCTGCACCGGCTTCGCGCAGGCCGTTGTTGTTCAGGTCGCGATAGACGTAGCCGGACACCTTGGCGGCGCTGACTTCCTGGAAGACATAGCCCGTCGCGGCCGTGGCCGCCGGCAGGGCGATGTTGGCAATCGTATTGGTCGGCGCGCCGCTGCCATAGGCCGCGTTGTTGACGGTTCCGCCCGCCGAGCCTGCGGTTTCATTGCGGTCGAACGTGCCCGCAGGCTGGGTCTCGACGATCTGGTAGGCGCCAGCCGGCAGGCGATCGAAGGTGAAGACCCCGCCCGCCACCGTGTCCGTCGTGCGGCTGATGGCATTGCCGAACGCATCCGTTCCGCTCAGGGTCAGCCTGACGTCGGCCATGCCTTCGCCCGTGTCGATCACGTCATCGCGGTCGTCATCGCGATAGACCGTGCCCGCGATCGAGGACTGGGCGACCTGGGTGGTTTCGGTCTTGGTGTTGTTGGCCGGGTTCGTGTCTCGGCTGATTTCCTTGCCCGAGCCGTCCAGGCCCGGCTTGATCTCGGCCGTATTGGTCAGGTTCGTGTTCAGAGCGCCCGCAAACGGATGCGCCGCCTTGGCGAACATCGTCAGGGTCACGGTGTTGCCCGCGCCGGCCGGGAAGTCGCCGTCCAGCACGCAGGTGATCTTGTTCGCGCCCGAACAGGTCATGTTCGAAACCGAGGCCGCGCCGGCGACGGTGACGCTCTCCTGATACGTACCGGCCACGTAGACCCGGGCCCAGCCTGCGGGCAGTTGATCCGACACCCGCACCTGAGTCGTCGGCGACACGCCGTTGTTGCGCACCACGATGCGGTATTCGACCGGCTGGTTGATCTGCACCGGCGACGGCGTGACGCGGGTCTTGCTGACCACTTCCAGGTCCGTCGACGGCAGGACCGTCGTGGTCTGGACAGCGGTGTTGTTGTCCAGCTGGGCGTCCGCCTGGCTGACGGTAGTGTTGTCCTGTTCCAGCGACACGATCTCGGCGCCGTTGGAGAAGGTCATGGGACCGGTGGGCGCGGCGCCCGTAACGGCCATGTGCAGGCGGAAGATGACCTGGCTGGATTCGTCCAGATAGTTCCGGGTCGTGTCGCTGGCGTGCAGGCGACATTCGATCTTGCCCCCGGCCACCGTGACGCAGGTCGGCGCAGGCGGCGTGTAGAGCGTCAGGCCGCCATCGGCCCCGACAGGGTTCACCTCGAACCGCGACATGGCCATCGTATAGCCGGCTGGCGGGTTCGGGATGTCCGTGACCACCACATTGCCCGCGCGCGACGGGCCGAAGTTGGAGGCGCGCAGGTCATAGACTAGCTCGGACCCGAACGGCATCGGGTCGAACTCGGCGCTCGGCTCTTCCTTGGTGATCGCCAGGTCCATGGTCGGGGCGAGTACGGCGTGAGTCAGATCGACGCTGTTGTTGGTCGCATCCGTCTCATCGGTCGTGGTGGTCACCGTGGCGGTGTTGACGTGGTTGATCGGGAAGCCCGAGATCGCCCCGCCGAACGGGAAGCGGGCGCGAACCTGCTGGCTGATCTGATAGGTCTGGCCGCGGTTGATCGTGCCCATGGGGCAGCTGATCTTGCCGGTCACGTCATTCTTGACGCAGGTCACGCCGCTCTTGGTCGTCGAAGGCTGACCGACCAGTTCGAAGCGCGTCGGATCGATCGTATCCTCGACCACGACGCCCGCGGCCGGGTTCGGCCCCAGGCCGCGCACGCTGATGCTGTAGGTGGCCAGCACGCCGACCTTGGCCGGATCCGGCGAAATCGTCTTGGCGTTCAGGGTGATGTCGGTGATCGGCGCGATGTCGTAGCTGGCCGTCGATGTATTGTTCGCCAAGGCCGCCGGATTCTCGGTCGTGTCCGGCGAGCTCACCTCGGCGACGTTGTCGAACAGACCGCTCTCGACCGGACGCGAAATGCGCACGACGGCCGTCTCGCTGTCGCCGACGTTGAGGTCGCTCAGCGTCCAGCTGATCTTGCCGTTGCTCGCGCTGTACGAGGGCGTGCCTTTGCTCGCGCTTTCCAGGTTGAAGCCGGTGACGAAGCCGTTGTCGTTGATGAAGTTGGGCAGGTCGTCGGTGACCACCACGGTACGGGCGATCTGGCCGCTCAGGTTGCTGACCGTGAAGCGGATGTAGAACTGCTGGGTGTCGTGGGGCACCGACAGGCCAGCCTGGGTCCAGCTGTCCGGGTCCGCCGGGTCCAGGCTGACCTCCTTGACGATGGCCAGGTCGGCCTCGTTCGGGGTCGAGCGCGAGGTCGCCGAGGCGCAGTTGTTGACCGCGTCGAGGTCGCCCGGCAGGGCGCCGGCGGCCGTGCAGGCCGTGTTGCTCAGGTTCAGGTCCGCGCCCATGCCCGCCAGGGTCTTCAGCGTCAGCACCGCGTCAGCGCCGACGGCCAGGCTGCCCGGTCCGGCCAGTTCGCAAGCGATCTCAGGCTTGTTCCAAGTACAGGTCCAGGGCGCGTCAGCCGAGACGAAGCTCTCGTCATCGGTGACCGTATCGACGATGCGCAGCGGATTGGCCGCGTCATAGGTCAGCACCGACGGTCCCAGGTTGCGGACCGTGATCGTGCTGGTCATCACCTCGCCGGCCTCGACCGGATTGGGGCCCTTGCTCTTGCTCACGCGCAGGTCGGCGTTGGGCTCGACGATGCTGTAGCTGGCGTTGGCGGTGTTGTTGTCCGCAATCGGGTCGGTGATCCCCGCCGGCGAAGTCACGGTCGCGGAATTGACCACGCTGCCGCTGGTGACGGCGAGCGAGCGCACGGAAATGACGAAGGGCTTGGTCTGCCCGGTCGACAGGCTGCCGGCCGTGCAGGTCACGGTCTGCCCCACCGCGGCGCAGCCGCCTGGCAAGGGCGTCAGGATTTCGAACTCGGGCGCGATCTCATCGACGATGACCGCCCCGTCGACCGTCAACGGCCCGGCGTTGCGGATCGTCAGCGTGATATCGGCGCTGTCGCCCAGGATGATGGTCGCCGGCATGGCTTTTTGCGCCGACAGGTCGGCGCCCGGCTCGATCATGGTGACCACCGGGGTCGCGACGTCGTTGGCTGTGTTCGGATCCAGCACCAGCGGGCTGGTCAGTCCGACGAAGGCGTTGTTGGTGATGGTGCCGCCAGTGGCCAGCACCTTCCCCTTGATGGTGATCGGCGGCAGATCGCCGATCAGCGCCGCTCCATTATAATTGCATGCGACGGTCACGCCGCTGCGGTTGCAGGTCCAATCGCTGCCCGCCGCCGAGATGAACTCGAAATTGCTGGCGGCCGGCAGGTTGTCCGTCACGCGGATCGCCGCCGTCGCATCCGGTCCGGCGTTCTTCGCCTGCAGGGTATAGGTCAGGATGCCGCCGGCGGGGATGGAGTCGTCCGGCTCGCCGTCATCCTTGACCACCGACATGTCCGCGCCCTCGCGAACGGCCGGAGACACCGGCAGGCTGTTGTTCGCGGGGTTGGCGTCGACGTTGGTCGGGCTCGAGATGCTGGCCGTCGTCGTCCGCGACCCGGCGGAGATGGCATCGGCCGAAAAGACAATGGACGCGTCCCCACCCGCCATCGGCGGCATGGCGCAGGTCAGGGTCTGGGCGCCGACCGCGCCGCTCAGGCTACAGTCGGCGGGGAAGGTCCCCGCCGCGACCGAGAAGTGCGACGGCACGGCGATGGTCACGACGGCGTCGTTGACCGGATCCGGCCCGTTGTTGGTGGCCCGCACGGTGAAGGTCGCGCGCGCGCCGTTGGCCACCGGATTGGGCGACCAGGTGTAGGAAGAGACCTGCAGGTCCGACGCGGCGGCGGCGCCGGCCACGCCGACGATCGCCAGGGGCGCAGCCATGCGGACCGCGCGCAGCGCCAGGCGCTTGAAGGATTTCAGCAGATTCAACACGTCTCGAGCCTCCGGTTCGACCGAAGACTCGGGAGACGGCGAAGATGACGACGCAGATCAGCCCCGGCGCTTCATTAAAGCCCGGACGTCAAACTACGCAGCATCGCCCCCCGATGGGTCGAAGATCGGGCAACTAGCCCGCACGACCGGATATGGCCACGCTAAGAACGTAACTAAGTGTATGATTTTACGTTAGTTTACAGTAAATACACCGGCAACAAATTTGGCCAAATCTTGTCGGTACGCCGCCTTCGTCGCGTAAGCGCCCCGCCAGACCGGGCTCAGGGTTCCAGCTCGATGTCCCAGTAGAGGTAGTCCAGCCAGCTCTGGTGCAGATAGTGGGGCGGGAAGCGGCGGCCTGCTTCCTGCAGTTCCCACGAGTTGGGCTGATGGGCGGTGCGGCGCAGCAGGGGCATTCCGGCCTGCTGGGGCGTACGCCCGCCCTTCCTCAGGTTGCAGGGGCCGCAGGCGGCGACGATGTTCTGCCAGGTGGTGCGCCCGCCGCGCGAGCGGGGGACGACGTGGTCGAAGGTCAGGTCCTGGGCCAGGCCGCTCTCGCCGCAATACTGGCAGGCGAAGCCGTCGCGCAGGAAGACGTTGAAACGGGTGAAGGCCGGCTTGCGGTCCTGATCGACATAGGACTTCAGCGAGATGACGCTGGGCAGTTGCATCTCTATCGACGGGCTGCGCACCACCTTGTCATAGGTGGCGACCACGTCGACGCGCTCCTGCCAGACGGCCTTGACCACTTCTTCCCAGGGCCAAATCGACAGGGGGTAATAGGACAGAGGACGGAAATCGGCGTTCAGCACCAGGGCCGGAAAGCCGGACGGGGGGCGGGTCAGGACCTGCATCAGGCCCTCCCGCTCATACGGGGGGATACCGAGGCGACAGGAGTGAGGACACGTCTCCTTCCCTAATCTTGGCCTAGTCTGACAACTTCAGCCTACGCCCGATTCTCCCTCATCGCCATGACCGGTATGCAGCGTTTTCGTGACGCCGCCTCAGAAGACCTCGACCAGTTCAAACCGCTCGCAGACCACCTTCATGCCCGGCGCCCATGTGCCTTCGCGGCGGTAATAGGCCTCGTGCGCGTCGCGCCACCATTCATAGGTCAGGTCGCCCTCCCCCTCGGCGCGGGCGAAGTCTTCGCTGACCTGCTCGAAAGGCATGATCTCGACCTCCGTCGTACGGATGGCGCAGCGCGGGGTCCCGGCGCCGTCCAGGATGACGCTGATCTCGCCCACCGTCGGCATGATGTCGGCCTCGCACGCCGCCAGAGCCGAACAGGTCGCCCGCTTGCCGCCCGCCAGCACCAGGGCCAGCAGTTCGTCGGCCAACTCAGGGCTATCGCCAAAAGGCCAGCGCGGCGCCTCACGATAGGCGGCGGGAACGTCGGTCATGGGTCAGTCCTCAGTTTCGGGTCGGTGCGCTGGGGAAGGCCGGCAGGCTCCATCCCCACAGCAGGGCCCCGGCGCGCAGGGCGAAGCCCGCCGCCACCGCCACGGCCACCGCCGGCCAGGTCGGCGCGGACAGGGCCTTCAGCACCACGAACAGACCGCCCGACAGCAAGGCTGCCGTGATGTTCAGCTCGCGCCGCAGCAGGATCGACGGCTGCCCCGCCAGGACGTCGCGCACCACCCCGCCGAAGCAGGCGGTCAGCACCCCCATGACGATGCAGATCAGCGGCGCCACGCCATAGGAGCCCGCCTTGGCCGCTCCCATGACGCCGTAGGCCGCCAGGCCGACCGCATCCAGCCACAGCAGGGCCCGGAAACGCCAGGTCCGCGCGCCCAGCACCCAGAAGGCCGCCGCCGTCAGCAGACAGACTGCAATGTAGCGCCAGTCCTGCACCCAGAAGACCGGCGCCCCAATCAGCAGATCGCGCAGCGTCCCGCCCCCGACCCCGGTGATGGCGCCAAAGAAGGCGAAGGTCACCAGATCATGCTTCTCGCGCGCGGCGGCCAGGGCCCCCGTCGCGGCAAAGACAGCCACCCCCGCAAAGTCCAGCAGCGGCAGGACGGTCTCGGGCCGGGTCAGATCGGCGTTGGTCAGCGGATTCAAGTCTTCAGGTCCTCCAGCGCGATATCGCCACGCTTGACCCCTCCATACCATCCCCAGAGCAGATGCGCCGCCACCCCGCGATGCGGCCGCCAGATTTCGGCGCGGACATAGGCCTGCTTCTCATTGGGACGGTCCTCCGCGGCGTCGGCCCAGCGCATCGCCTCCTGCAGCGCCACATCGCCGCCGGGAAAGACGTCCAGCCGCCCCTCGCAGAACATCAGGAAGGTCTCGGCCGTCCACTTGCCAACGCCCTTGATGGCCACCAGGGCCGCGATGGCCTCAGCGTCGTCCAGCCGCTCCAGGTGGTCGAAGTCGATGCGGCCCTCGGTCTGGGCGCGGGCGATCTCATGACCATACTTCGCCTTCTGCCCCGACAGGCCGAAGCTGCGCAGGGTCTCGGCGTCCAGCGCCAGCACGGCGTCCGGCGTCACCGTTCCGCCCAGCCCCTCCACCGTCCGCTTCCAGATCGAGGCGGCGGCGGCGACCGAGACCTGCTGCTCGACGATCATGCGGAACAGGCCCTCGTATCCGCCGGGCCGCAGCCGCCATTCGAACACGGGGGTCGAGGCGTGCGCCCGCGCCAGCGCCGGATCGGCGGCGGCCAGGGCCTCACGGGCGGCGGCGATGGAGGATGCGGAGGGAGCACTGGCCATGCCTCATGCTAGGCCGGGGCACGGCCATCGGGAAAGAGGCCGCCCATCCCCCATTCTGACCACGGCCGGAAACCGCTAGGCTGTACGGATGTTCGCCACCCGCTTCGCCCCCTCGCCCACCGGCCGCCTGCACAAGGGGCACGCCTTCTCAGCCCTGACCGCCTGGACCGCCGCGCGCGAGGCGGGCGGACGCTTCGTCCTGCGCATCGAGGACATCGACCCGACCCGCTGCAAGCCGGAGTTCGAGGCGGCCATCTATGAGGACCTGGCCTGGCTGGGGCTGGACTGGGAGACGCCAGTGCGGCGCCAGTCCGATCATCTGGCCGACTACGACGCCGTCATCGAGGCGCTGAAGGCGCGCGGCCTGCTCTACCGCTGCTTCCGCACCCGCAAGGAGATCCTCGACGCCATCGGCGACGCCCCGCACGGGCCAGCCGAGGCTGTCCGCCCCGGCCCGCACACGCCGGAGGACGAAGCCCGCCTGCTGGCAGAGGGCCGTCCCTATGCCTGGCGGCTGTCGCTGGACCGCGCGCGCGAAGCCTTGGGCGAAGACGCCTGGAGCGCGCTTTCGTTTGTCGAGGAAGGTGAAGGCCCCAACGGCGAAACCGGACTGGTCCGCGCCCGGCCAGAGACCGCGGGCGACGTGGTGCTGGCCCGCAAGGACGCCGGGACCGCCTATCACCTGGCCGTCACCCACGACGACGCCGTGCAAGGCGTCACCCACGTCATCCGCGGCCTGGACCTGTTCGAGGCCACCCACATTCAGCGGCTGATCCAGACCCTGATGGGCTGGCCCGCGCCGACCTACCGTCACCACCGCCTGCTGACCGGCCCCGATGGCCGCCGCTACGCCAAGCGCGACCAGTCGGTCACCCTGGCCGAACTGCGTGCGGACGGCCTGACGCCCGAGGCCTTGAAAGCGGACTTGGGGTTCTAGCGCCCCGCACAGCGAGGAAGGCGGCGCTCAAGCAGGGCGGCCGCCCGTTAGGCGCCCAAATGCGCTCAAGTCGCGGGGGCCCGCGACCCGCCCATAGCGCCCTTCTCTTCCAGGCAAAAAGAAAGGCGCGGAACCCGAGGGGTCCGCGCCTTTCAACCCGAAACGGGTTCGTCGGCCTTAGAGAACCTTGAGGTCCACAGCCGAGGTCTTGCCGCGCTGATCTTCCAGCGAGTACTCGACCTTGGCGTTTTCATCGAGGCCCTGCAGGCCAGCCTTCTGAACGGCCGTGACGTGGACGAAAACGTCCGAGCCGCCGCCGTCGGGCTGAATGAAGCCATAGCCCTTGGTGGGGTTGAACCACTTAACCGTGCCGGTCGCCATCTTAGCGTCTCCGTAAACGCGCTTTGCCAGGCGGATCTCCACGCAGGAGAATCCGTCAGTCCATCTGGACAAGCTCGTTCAGGCGAAGGAGCGAGACGCGGGTTTGGACCCCACGTGAAATCCGGACTGCCCGACTTTGTCACCCGACTATCCACAGTCCGTCAACTGTAAAGCGAACGGCTGCACGCAAGCGCTTGGTAAACGTCGAACACAGTTCCAATTCACGCTTCCGACTGGCGCACTGAGGGAAATGGCCGCAAGCTTCTCGCGTTCATGACGGCAAAGGACCCCTCCGATGGCCAAGAACGACTACGAAGACACCCTGACCGCCCTTCAAATCCAACTGGTCGAGACGCAGGCCTGGGCCATCGAACAGGGGCTGAAGGTGGTGATCGTCTTCGAGGGGCGCGACGCCGCCGGCAAGGACGGGGCGATCAAGCGCATGACCGAGTTCATGGCTCCTCGCCAGACCCGCGTCGTTGCCCTGCCCAAGCCGAACGACCGCGAACTGACCCAGTGGTATTTCCAGCGCTACGCCAGCCACCTGCCCGCCGCCGGTGAAACCGTCTTCTTCAACCGCTCCTGGTACAATCGCGCGGGCGTCGAGGCCGTCATGGGCTTCTGCACCCCGGCCCAGCACGAACGCTTCCTGCACGACGCCCCGCATTTCGAGCGGATGCTGACCCAGTCGGGCACCACCCTGATCAAGCTGTGGCTGGACATCAGTCGCGAGGAGCAGGACCGGCGGCTGGAGGAACGCACCACCCACCCGCTGAAGCGCTTCAAGGTCTCACCGCTGGACGCCGAGGCCCAGAAACGCTGGAGCGACTATTCCACCGCCCGCGACCAGATGCTGGAACGCACCCATTTCGACTATGCGCCCTGGACCGTCGTGGCCACCGACAACAAGAAGAAGGCGCGGCTGAACATCATTCGCCACGTCCTGCACCAGTTGAACTGCCCGGGCCTGGAGGCCGGCAAGCCCGACCGTGACATCGTCTTCCCCGCCGACAAGGCCAAGGGGCGACTGGCCAAGTAGCCCCCTCCTCGCGTGAAAGGGCCGGTCATGACCGAGCAAGAGCGCGATACCCTGAGCAAGGTCCCCGCCGTCACCCTCGGCTTCTGGACCATCAAGATCCTGGCCACCACTCTGGGCGAGACCGCCGGCGACACCGTCACCATGACGATGAACCTGGGCTATCTGAAGGGGACCGGCATCTTCATGACCGTGCTGGTCCTGCTGGTCTGGCGTCAGATCGCGGCCAGGCGCTTTCATCCCTTCCTCTACTGGGCGACCATCGTGGCCTCGACCACGGCGGGCACGGCCCTGGCCGACTTCGCCACCCGCTCGCTGGGCATAGGCTATACCGGCGGCTCACTGCTGCTGCTGGCCTGCGTGCTCGCCTCGCTGGCGGTCTGGCGCTGGACCACCGGCTCCATCTCGTCCGATGCGATCAGCACACCGGGCGCCGAAGCCTTCTACTGGTTGACCATCACCTTCTCCCAGACGCTGGGCACGGCGCTCGGCGACTGGACCGCCGACACCGGCGGTCTGGGCTATGTCGGCGCGGCCCTGGTCTTCGGCGCCTTGCTGGCCGTGGTCGCGGGTTTGTACTTCTGGACGAAGATGAACCGGGTCCTGCTGTTCTGGGCCGCCTTCATCCTGACCCGGCCGTTAGGCGCCACCGTCGGTGATTTTCTGGACAAGCCGCTGGACCACGGCGGCCTCGCCTTCAGCCGCCCGCTGGCCTCCGCCGTGCTGGCGGCGGTGATCATCGTCCTGATCCTCGTCCTGCCGCAGCGCGCCGGGCGACACCCCGGCCCGGCCTGAAGGGTCAGTCGTCGCCGAACAGGCGGCGGTTCTTGTCGACAAAGGCGCGGATGGCCTTGGTCAGAGGCCCGTTCTGTCGCCCCTTCAGATAGGCCCAGCCCGCGCCCGCGCCGATGATGGCGCCGCCGGTGTCGACGATCAGGTCCCACATGGTGTCGACCAGACCGGATTTCTGGGTGTTCAGGCCGAACAGCTGATCGAGGGTGAACTCCCAGATCTCCCACACCGCGCCGATCATGACCGCGAAGCAGAAGGCGAAGAAGGCCACGGTGAAGGGCGCCGCCGTCAGCCGGTTCCCCTTGACCAGCATCAGCATCAGCAGCGACCCGACCAGACCGAAGGCCACCGCCGAGCCGCCGTGCAGCACCACGTCCCACCACCAGTACCGCTCATAGAAGTCCCCGACCTCGCCCAGCAGAAGAGTGGCGCACAGGAAGGCGGCGATGGCGCTGACAAAGGCCGTCGGCAGGGTCACCCCCACCTTCTCACCCACCCAGATCGGCACCAGCGACAGCAACAGCGTCCCCGCCGCGACAAAGGTGATGCTGAACGCCCCGGTCAGGAACCCGCCCACCGCCGCCCCGATCAGGATGACCCAGGTCAGATAGAGGATGACGGGCGGACGCGCCGCGGATCGGATCGAGGTCATGAAATGCGCCTCCAGGTCGCCGACAACCTTCGCTGACGAATGTCCTAACACCGAAAGGGCGTTCATGCGCCCGAAAGCTGTGCTGCCCGGCTTGACCCTGTAGCCACTACAGGGTGCATGACGCCCTCATGGCGAACTGCTGCGGCGACACCCTGTGCGAAACCGACCGGCCTCCTGAGGGGCGCTCGCGGCGTGGGGCGTGTTCGGCACCGGCACGCGCTGGCCGGATCTGCTGGTCGCCGCCGTCATGGCGGGACTGGCCCTGCAAGGCGGCTGGCAGGTGATCCGCCACGCCCGCGCCGAACTGAAGAGCGCACGTGCGACGCCGTCGTCCCGTCCGTTGAAGGTCGAATCCCGGCACAAGCCAGTCGCCTGATCCTAATTCCCTTCCTGCTTCCTGATCGCTTCGGAGCCAGCGTGTCCTCTTCCATCGTTTCACTTCGTGGCCGCCATCTGATCCTTGCGGCGGTCGCCGCTCTGCTGTCAGCCGCCGCTGCTCCAGCCTCGGCGCAGGAGACCCACGACGACCACCATCATGACGAGGCGACCGAGGTCGAGGACGTGATCGTCCAGGCCACCCGCTCGGGCCGCCGCATTCAGGACGAGCCGATCCGCGTCGAGGTCATCGGGCGAGAGGAGATCGAGGAAAAGCTGCTGATGACGCCCGGCAACATCGCCATGCTGGTCAATGAGACCGGCGGGGTGCGGGTGCAGACGACCTCGCCGGCCCTGGGCGCCGCCAACATCCGCATGCAGGGGATGAGCGGGCGCTACACCCAGCTTCTGGCCGACGGACTGCCTCTCTACGGCGGTCAGGCGTCCTCGCTCGGCGTCCTTCAGATTCCGCCGACCGACCTCGGCCAGGTCGAGGTGATCAAGGGCGCGGCCTCGGCCCTTTATGGCCCCTCGGCGCTCGGCGGGGTCATCAACCTGGTTTCGCGCCGTCCGGGCGACGAGGCCGAGACGGAAATCCTGGCCAACATCACCAGCCGCGACGGGCAGGACCTGACGGCCTATGCCTCGGCGCCCTTCAAGGGCGCCTGGGGTCAGTCGTTGGTCGGCGGCTATCACCGTCAGAGCCGTCAGGACCTGGACGGCGACGGCTGGAGCGACATCGCCGCCTATGAGCGTTGGTCCCTGCGCCCGCGCCTGTTCTGGCAGGGCGAGAACGGCGGTGAAGCCTTCGTCACCCTCGGCGCCATGACCGAGACCCGCAGCGGCGGGACCGAGCCGGGCCGCACCGCGCCCGACGGCCGCCCCTTCGTCCAGGCACAGGACACCGACCGCTTCGACGCGGGCTTGGTCGCCAGCCTGCCAGCCGGCCCCGGCACGCTTCACCTGCGCGCCTCGGCCATGACCCAGGCGCACGATCATCAGTTCGGCGACGTCTTCGAGAAGGACCGGCACGACACCGGCTTCCTGGAAGCGGCCTATGGGTCCGAGGTCGGAACCACGACTTGGCTGGTCGGGGCGGCGGTCCAGGTCGATGGCTACGACAGCAAGACCTTCTCCGACTTCGACTACACACACACGGTCCCTGGCGTCTTCGCTCAGGTCGAGCATGAGCTCAGCCCAGACTTGACCCTGGCGGGCAGCGCCCGCTTCGACCACCACAGCGAATACGGCGGCCAGTTCAGCCCGCGTCTGTCCGTCCTCTATCGTCCCGGCCGCTGGACCGTGCGCGCCTCGGCCGGTCAGGGCTTCTTCGCCCCGACGCCCTTCGTTGACGTGACCGAGGCGACAGGCCTGTCGCGCCTGGAACCGCTGGATGGCCTGAAGGAGGAGGTCGCCCGCACCGCCTCGCTGGACGTCGGCTATCGCCAGGGACCGATCGAGGCCAACCTGACCCTGTTCGGCTCCGACCTGGACGACGCCGTGCGCGCGGTGGACGACGGGCCCGACCGCATCCGCCTGATCAATGTCGACGGCGTGACCCGCACGCGCGGGCTGGAGGCGCTGCTGCGCTATCGCCACGCGCCCTTCACCCTGACCGGCAGCTATGTCTTCGTCGATGCCACGGAGCCCGAGAATGACGGCCTGTCGCGCCGCGACACGCCCGTCACCCCGCGCCACACCGCCGGCTTCGTCGCCATGTGGGAGGAGCACGACAAGGGCCGTCTGGGGCTGGAAATCTACTACACCGGCAAGCAGGCGCTGGAGGACAATCCCTGGCGCAGCGAGAGCCCCTCCTACCTGGAGGTCGGCCTGCTGGGTGAGATCATCCTCGGCCGCTACAGCCTGTTCCTCAACGCCGAGAACCTGTTGGATGAGCGTGTGACCAAGCATCATCCCCTGCTGCTGCCGCAGCGCGCCAACGACGGCCGCTGGACGACCGAGGCCTGGGGTCCGACCGACGGCTTCACGGTCAACGGCGGAGTGCGCATCCGCTTCGGCGGCGGACACTGACAACACCGGAGGCGGGCGTGACGCTGAGCATCGGCGAACTGGGACGGCGGACCGACACCAAGGTCGAGACCATCCGCTATTACGAGCGCATCGGCCTGCTGGCCGCACCCGCCCGCACCGAGGGCAATTACCGCGCCTATGGCGAGGCGGAGCTGAACCGCCTCTCCTTCATCCGCCGCGCCCGCGACCTGGGCTTCTCCATCGAGCAGGTGCGCGACCTGCTGGCCCTGTCGGATCGCCGCGATCAGTCCTGCGCCGAGGTGGATGCCCTGGCCGGGGCCCATCTGGCCGAGGTCGAACGCAAGATCGCCGATCTGGAGGCCCTGCGTCGCGAGCTGTCGGCCCTGCTGTCGCAATGCCGCAAGGGCACGATCTCAACCTGTCTGATCATCGAGGCCCTGGGGCCGGATCAGCGCGCCTGAGCGCCTACTTCAGCCCGTCTTCCGCCAGGGTGTGCGCCACGATGGCGTTGGCGTGGCCGTGGCCCATGTCGTGCTCGTCCTTGAGCAGGGTCACCAGCTCCATGTGCTTGGCCGGATAGCGGGCGCGGACCTCGGCCTTCCACTCGGCGATGGGCCGTCCGTACTTCTTCTCGATGGAGGGGAAATAGGACGCAGGGCCCTTGATCGGCGCGTCAGTCATCGGCGGCTCCCTCCAGTTTGAAGCGCCACTAAACGCGCGACGGCGGCGCTCCGCAATGCCCCTCGCATGACGCCGATCGGACGCGCCCCCTTCACCCGCGACCGCCTCAGGGTCTAAGACCCCTTTCATGAGCACAGCCCCGCTTCCCGACGCCGCCCGCCAGAACTGGGTGGACCGCTACGCCCCCGAGGGGCTGAAGCCGTGGCTGAAGCTGGGCCGGTTCGACCGCCCCATCGGCACCTGGCTGCTGCTGCTGCCCGGCTGGCAGGGCATCATGCTGGCGCTGAACCAGTACGACCGGCCCTTCGGCGGCTATGAGCTGTGGCTGATCGTCGGCTTCGCCATCGGGGCCTGCCTGATGCGGGGCGCCGGCTGCGCGGTGAACGACATCGTCGACCGCGACTTCGACGCCCAGGTGGCCCGCACCGCCCTGCGCCCCATCCCGGCGGGTCAGATCAGCGTCAAACAGGCCTGGGCCTTCGTTGCGGGCCTCTGCCTGGTCAGCCTGTGCATCCTGCTGACCATGAACCTGACCTCGGTCCTGCTCGGCGCCCTGTCGCTGGGTCTGGTCGCGGCCTATCCCTTCATGAAGCGCATCACCTGGTGGCCCCAGGCTTGGCTGGGCCTGACCTTCAACTGGGGCGCCCTGCTGGGCTTCGCTGCGGCGACCGGCGGCCTGTTCTCGCTCGGCTGGCTCTATGTGCTGCAGGTCCGCGCCAGTGGCGACGCCTACTGGATGGCCGAGGGTCTGAACCAGATGGGCCACGTCGCCCTGTCGGCCCTGCTGCTCTATGCGGGCGGCCTGTTCTGGACCCTCGGCTACGACACCATCTACGCGCTGCAAGACATCGAGGACGACGCCATGGCCGGCATCAAGTCCTCGGCCCGGCGGCTGGGCGCTCAGGTCAAGCCGGGTGTGGCCGTCTTCTACGCCCTGGCCGTCCTGCTGGCCGGCGGCGCCGGTTTCGCCGCCGGTCTCGGCCCGATCTTTTACGGGGGTCTGGCCGCCTACGCCCTGCATCTGGCCTGGCAGGTCAAGGCGCTGAAACCCGAGGACGGCGTCCTCTGCCTGCGCCTATTCAAATCAAATCGTGAGGCCGGATTGATCCTTCTGGCCGCGATTGCGTTCAACGGCCTAGCTTTCTGATCTCGCCCTAGGAGTCCGGCATGATCCCCTCGCGTTCCGCTCGCATTCTTCTCGTCACCGTCGCCGTCGCGGCCTCGCTCGCCGCCTGCCAGCGCGCCGAGAAGAAGGAGGCCGAGGCGCCCAAGGCCGCCGCCGCGGCCGCCGCCGACGGCCCGCTGAAATACGAGAGCGCTACGCCCTACGCCAAGACCAGCCTGACCCTGCCCGAGGCCATCAAGACCCAGCCCGAGCTCTACGCCGCTCTCTATCGTCAGGAAGTCGCCGACCTGGCCAAATACGCCGAGGGCGCCCAGGCCGACCGCACCGAGGCCGGCGGCGAAAGCGCCATGGGCCCCTATGAGAAGACCATCGTCTATGGCGATCCGGTCCAGACCGGCCGCCTGTTCAGCGCCATGCGCACCGACTTCGACTACTCGGGCGGCGCCCACCCGAACACCGTCGCCACGGCCCTGCTGTGGGACAAGACCGAGAAGCGCCGCATCACCTCCGCCGACCTCTTCGCCAAGGGCGCCGACCTGTCGTCGCTGGAACGCGCCCTGTGCGACGCCGTCAACACCGCCAAGAAGGCCCGCCCCGGCGCGACCCCGGTCAAGGTCGGCGGCGACACCTGGTCCTGCCCCAGGCTGAAGGACGTGGCCGTGATTCTCGCCCCGGGCGATGCGGCAGGCAAGGCCGGCGGCCTGACCTTCCTGCTCGACGCCTATGCGGTCGGCCCCTACGTCGAAGGCGCCTACTACCTCACCCTGCCCGCCTCGGCCTTCCAGAACCTGCTCGCCCCGGCCTACGCCGCCGAGTTCGGCGGCAAGCCGCTGAAGACCGGCGACGTCACCAACGACCTGCGCCCGAAGTAAGAGCCAGAGCCCACCCCTGATCCTCCCCGCTAAGCAGGGGAGGATCACTGCACCTCAGTCCGCCAGGAACTCATCCACCAGCGCGCCCAACCGCTCCGGCTGATCCGTCATGATGAAGTGGCGGCTGTCATCCACACGGACCAGTCTGGCGCTCGGCAAGGCGGCGTATTCGTGGCTCCACATGGCGTCGGCAATGGTGCTCGACACGCCGCCGTTCGCGTCGGCGGCATAGAGGGCCCAGACCGGAACGGTCATGGCCGCCAGGCCCGGGCGGGCGTCGGTCGTCATCACGTCGCGGATGGCGGAGGCCATGGCGTGGCGGTCGGAGGTCATCGACCACTCGACCATGGCGGCGCGCCCGGCCTCGTTGCGCATCATGGTCCCGGCGGTGCGCTCCTGCTGGACGCGGAAACCGGCGACGTCGGCGTTCAGAATGCCCGCGACGGCTTGCTCGGCGAAGGGCCTGGCGCTCTCGGCCGTGGCGGTCGGGCCGTAGAGGGCGCTGAAGAAGGGCAAGCTGTCGACGCTCATCAGCTTGCCGACGACCTCGGGATGCTGCTGCGCCACCAGCAGCCCGGTCAGGGCGCCCATGGAATGACCGATGATCGCAGGCCTGTTCAGCGTCCTGGCGTAGCGGGCCAGCTCATCGACCGCCGGCTGGACGAAGGCGCCGTCGCCGTGGCTCCAGGCCTCGCCGGCGAAGCCCGACAGTTGCACCAGATGCACCCGGTGTGTGGCCGACAGACGCTCGGCCAGCGGTCGCCACACGTCCCGAGACGAGGCGAAGCCCGGGATCAGGATGACGTCAGGCCCCTGGCCCAACACTTCGACCGACAGACGGTCCGAAGCGAAGGCCGGCGCCTCGGCGCGGGCCGGTTCGACGTGAACCGCTGCAGCCTGCGCCGGCGAGAAGATGTTGCCGGCGGCCCATCCGACGGCGGCGGCCAGGGCGAAGGCGCGAAGGGTCTTGGCGGGAGCGAAGATCTTGGACATGGCGTTTCCTTTCGGTTTTGAGATGGACCCGCCGTCGTCGCCCGGCGTTCGGGCGCGCGAGATCGCTTTCCGAGGCGGCCCGGAAATGACGGCGGAAAAGCGAGACAGGAAAAGTAAGGTTAGACTGACAAAGACGTCAGGCGTGCGGGTTCTCGAACACCTCTTCCACCGGGCGCGCGAACAGGGCCGCAATGCGGAAGGCGAGGTCCAGCGAGGGGTCGTGCTTCTCGGTTTCCAGGGCGTTGACGGCCTGACGCGAGACCCCCAGCGCCTGACCCAGCTGCTCCTGGGTCCAGTTGCGCTCGACGCGCAGCAGTTTCAGCTTGTTCTTCATCAGTTCGACGACCGGATGAAGGGCGAGACGCAGCCGAACACGGCCCAGAACAGCGGATAGATCATCCAGCCCTCAGCGTGCGGCGCCCCGGCGAAGCTCTCGCCGAAGCCCCAGGCGCTGAAGGCCGCCATGGCCACGCCCGCAGAAACGATGAACTGCTTGGCCGTCACCGCGCGAACGAACTCGTCGCTGTCACGCATGAAGCTCAACGTCGCCCAGATCTGGCCGGCGATAGGTGCGGCGACCGCCAGGGCCAGAACCCAGGCCGCGGGCTTGCCCTGAATCGTATCAAAGGCCCCGCCGATGGTCGCCAGCATGACGGCGACATAGCCGGCCATGAAGGCCATGGTGCGGATCACATAGCGGCGACCGGCGGGGGTGGTCTGTTTGGTCATCGTCAACATGGAAGGCGCTCCTGACTGAATGTAAGGACTACCTTACGTCAACGACATGTCATGTCAACCTGACTTTTTGTCAGGCCAGCATGATTTTTTGCCATCCCAGCCCAGCCTCGCCCCGCGAGGCGCAGAGCCGGGACCGCCCAAAACGCCGCCGCCTGCGCTTCCTGCGGCCCCAGATAGCCCTCAGGGCTTCCCGGGATGACAAACAATTGCCTGCGCCCTAGACACCGCCCATGCGCCTCACCCCCGCCAACGCGCCCGACTTCATCGCTGCCAACACCCGGCTGCAATCCGTGCCGCACGCGCCGGAGATTTCGCTGTGGCTGGCGGATGAGATCACGCCCCTGTGGAGACTGACCGAGGAAGAACTGGGCGCCATGGGCCTGCCCCCGCCCTTCTGGGCCTTCGCCTGGGCGGGCGGTCAGGCGCTCGCCCGCTGGCTGCTGGACCACCCGGATCAGGTCGCGGGCAAGCGCGTCATCGACCTCGCCACCGGTTCAGGTCTGGTCGCCGTCGCGGCGATGAAGGCGGGCGCGGCCTCGGTTCTCGCCGCCGACATCGACCCCTTCTGCGCCGCCGCCGTGGCCGCCAACGCGACATCCAACGGCGTCGAGATCGCCTTCACCGACGCCAACCTGCTGGACGCCCCGCCGCCGCCCGTCGACCTGATCTGCGCCGGCGACGTCTTCTATGAAAAGCCGATGGCCGAGGCGGTTCTGGCCTGGCTGAAACAGGCGCAAGCCAACGGAACGCGCGTCATCGTCGGCGACCCGGGCCGCACCTACTTCCCGAAATCCGGCCTGACCCTGCTGGCCGAATACACCGTCCCCACCACTCGCGAGCTGGAGGACCAGGAGGTCAAACGCTCGCGCGTCTGGTCGCTAGATTAATCGCTTTCGTCCCGACTGGCGCTGACCGTCTTCAGCGCCGCCAAGGCCCCCTCGCGCCCCTCGACGTGATCGACGATGGGCCGAGGATAGGTCGCCCCCAGCCGCACCCCCGCCTCGCTCAGCACCATCGGCGGTGCCGTCCACGGCGCGTGCAGCCAGCGATCCGGCAGGCGTGACACCTCGGGAACCCAACGCCGCACATAGCGCCCCTCAGGATCGAACTTCTCGCCCTGAACCACCGGATTGAAGATACGGAAATAGGGGGCGGCGTCGGCGCCTGATCCCGCCACCCACTGCCAGTTCTGCACATTGCTGGCCAGATCGGCGTCGGTCAGGCAGTCCCAGAACCAGGCCTCGCCTTCGCGCCAGTCGATCAGCAGGTGCTTGATCAGGAAGGAAGCGACCACCATCCGCACCCGGTTGTGCATGGTCCCCGTCGCCCACAGCTGGCGCATCCCGGCGTCGACCAGAGGATAGCCCGTCCGCCCCGCCTTCCACGCCGCCAGCCCCGCCGGATCGTCGCGCCACGGCATGGCGTCATACTCGGGTCTGAACGCCCGCTCGGGCAGCCAGGGGAAGTGGTGCAGCAGGTGGGCCGAGAACTCGCGCCAGCCGATCTCGGCGACAAACTTCTCCGCCTCACCCGCCGGAACCCGACCCTCGGCCGCCGCCGCCCGCGCCGTCTGGACGGCTCGCCACGGACCGATCTCGCCCCAATGCAGATGGGCCGCCAGCCCGCTGGTCCCGTCCCGATCCGGCCGGTCGCGATCCGTGGCGTAGGTCTTCAAACCGCCCGCGACAAAGGCCGCCAGCGCCGCCTTCGCCCCCGCCTCGCCCGGCGTCCCGACAAAGCCGCTCGACCAGTCGGGCCGCGTCGGATGCAGACCCCAGTCGTCAACCGCCTCGCTCGCCACGTCATCCGGGACCGTCATCGCCTCGGGCGCGTCCAACCCAGCCGGAGCCTCAGCGACGCTCAGCAGCGCCTTCAGGAAGGGCGTAAACACCTTGTAGGGCTGGCCCGATCCGTTCAGCACCGCCCCCGGTCGGCACATCAGCGCAGCGTTGAAGCCCCGGCACTCGACGCCTTCCGCCTTCAACCCATGGGCGATGTCGGCGTCGCGGGCGAAGGCCTCCGGCTCGAACAGCCGGTTCATGCAGACCTGATCGGCGCCCGTCTCCTCGATCAGGCGGCGCAGCTCGGCCTCCGCATCGCCGCGCCGCAGGATCAGCCGCCCGCCCCTCGCCCTCAGGTCCGCGTCCAGCTCCCGCAAGCTCTTGTCCAGCCACCAGCGCGAGGCCGCGCCGATGGGGCGTCCTTCCAGCCGCGCATCCAGCACATAGACCGGCAGCACGCGCCGCCCCGTCGCCAGAGCGTGGTGCAGGGCCGGATTGTCGGCCAGCCGCAGGTCGCGGCGGAACCACAGGATGACGGGTGATGAGGCGGGCAAGCGACGGTCCTGATGTGAGGCTGTCCGAATACGATCCCGCCTCCCTGATGGATCAGGCGTCGCGCGGCAAGACCGTCAGCACCCGCGCCATGAACTGGTGGAACTCTTCCATATAGGCCCGCAGGAAGTCCTCGGTGGACTGGACCGAGACATGGCCGTCGTCGTCGATCAGACCCGGCGTGAACTGGATATAGGCCTCGGGCGCATTCATCTGCGGCGCCTGCAGGAAGCTGAGGATGCTGCGCAGATGTTGCTGCCCCACGGCGGTGCCGATGGCCCCCGGCGAGGTTCCGATCACCGCCGTGGCCTTGCGCGCAAAGCTGTTGGCGCCATAGGGCCGGCTGGCCCAGTCGATGGCGTTCTTCAGCCCGCCGGGGATGGAGCGGTTGTATTCCGGCGTCACGATCAGGATGGCGTCCGAGTCCTTGATCGCCGCCTTGAACGTCGTCGCTGCGGCCGGATAGTCGCCGTCGTGGTCATAGGAATAGAGCGGCAGGTCCGCGTAAGAGATCTCGTGCAGCTTCAGCTTCTCCGGCGCCAGCCGGATCAGGGCCTTGGCCAGCTTGCGGTTGATCGAGCCCTTGGCCAGAGACCCCACGATATAGCCGACGTTATAGGTGGTCATGACGCGCATCCCGCTGGGTGAGACGACGCCGACCGCCGCCTCCAGCCAAATGCCTCAGAAAACCTGGCGGTTCCCCCTCAGACGGTGACCGCCTGACGCCCCCGTCCCGCCTCGCCAAAGACCCGCAGATAGCGGTCGATCTCGACCCGGTCGCCGGTGGCCTTCTCGACATTGTCCGACAGCTTGACCGCCGAACGCCCGCCCGCCCGCGTCACCTTGCAGACCAGGGAGATGGGCGTAAGCTCCGGCATGGGCGCCGGGGCGCAGTCGCGGAAGTCGTTGGTCAGATTGGTGCCCCAGCCGAAGCTGGTCCGCACCTGCCCCTTGAAGTGGGCGTGAGTCGCCTCGATCGTATCCACGTCCATGCCGTCGGCGAAGACCAGCAGCCGCTCACGCGGGTCGCGCCCCTGAGCCGACCACCAGGCCAGGATCTCCTCGCCGCCCTCGATCGGCGGCGCCGAGTCGGGCCGGAACCCTTTCCAATCGGCCAGCCAATCCGGCGCATCGGCCAGAAACGCCCTTGTGCCAAAGGCGTCCGGCAGGGCCACCAGCAGATTGCCGTCATAGGTCGCCCGCCACTCCTCCAGCACCTGATAGGGCGCACGCCGCAAGGCCGCGTCGTCGTCCCCGGCCAGGGCCGCCAGAACCATGGGCAGTTCGTGGCCGTTGGTGCCCACCGCCTCCAGGTCGTTGTTCATGGCCAGCAGGACGTTGGACGTGCCGATGAAGGCGCTCCCCAGCCCCTCCTTCAGCGCCTCGACGCACCAGCCCTGCCACAGGAAACCGTGGCGCCGCCGCGTGCCGAAGTCCGAGATCGACAGCGGCTCCAGCTTCCGCAACCGCTCGACCTTACCCCATAGCTTCGTCTTGGCCCGCGCATAGAGGACATCCAGCTCGAACCGGCCCAGACGGCGCAGAGCCTTGCGACTGCGCAGCTCGTTCAGGATCGACAGGGCCGGAATCTCCCACAGGGTGACGTCAGCCCACCCGCCCGAGAACTCCAGCCGGAACTGCCCGTCCGCCCCGCGCGACAGGTCGTATTCGGGCAGGCGGTAATCAGCCAGCCAGGCCAGGAAGTCGGGGCTGAAGATCGACTTCACCCCATAGAAGGTGTTGCCGCCCAGCCAGATCAGCTCGCGGTTCGAGAACCGCAGCGTCCGCGCATGATCCAGCTGCGCCCGCAGCTCCGCCTCGTCCACCTCCTCGGCCAGCCGCACCGACGTCGTGCGGTTGATGACGCTGAACGTCACCGGCACGTCGCGATGCTTGCGCCAGATCAGCTGCAGCATCAGCAGCTTGTAGAAGTCGGTGTCCAGCAGGCTGCGGACGATGGGGTCCAGCCGCCAGCCGTGGTCATAGGCCCGCTTGGCAAGATCGACGCTCGCCATGCTCAGTCGGCCTGTTCTTCGTTCAAGGGCGCCGGGGGACCGGCCTCATCCTCGTTCAGCAGCCGCCCGGGACGGCTGGGCTTGATGTAGGGTTCGGGCTCCGGCGTCACGGCGTTGCCGCGCATCATCGACCGCCCGGCGGTCAGTCCGCCCGTCACCTGCAGGTCCAGCCGCGCCGCGTCGCGGCGGCGCACGTCGGCGATGGTCTCGGCCGCCTCGTCCTCGGACACGCCCAGATCGACTAGCACCGCCTCGCCGAACTTCAGCGCCGATTCAAAGGTTTCGCGGATATGATAGTCGACGCCCGCCTCGATCAGGCGCAGCGAATGGCCCCGGTCAAAGGCGCGCACGAACAGCTTCACGCCCGGAAACTCGGACTTGACCAGTTGCACGATGCGGTCGGCGGCCTCGGGCTTGTCGACGCAGACCAGCACCGCCTCGGCCTTGCCCGCGCCCGAGGCCCGCAGCGTGTCCAGCCGGGTGCCGTCGCCGTAATAGACCTTGAAGCCGAAGTTCCCCGCCGCCTGGATCATCTCCACGTCGTTCTCGATGATGGACACGTCCACGTCGCGCGCCAGAAGCGGCTGCGACACGACCTGGGCGAAGCGACCGAAGCCGATGATCAGCACCTGACCGCGCAGGCCCTCGGCCGTGTCCACGCCCTCGGCCTCTTCAGGCGACAGACCCGCCTCCTTGGGCAGCCAGCGCTTCATCGCCAGGGTGGTCAGCGGCGTCAGGGCCATGGACAGGATGACGATGGCCGTCAGGGCCGCGCTAGCCTGACCATCGATGACCCCGCCCGCAGCCGCCGCGCCATAGAGGACAAAGGCGAACTCGCCGCCCTGCGCGAACAGAGCCGCCCGCTCGATCGCCTCGTGGTGGCGCGCCTTGAACAGCCGGGCGACCACATAGATGACCAGGGCCTTGACCACCATGAAGGCCAGCAAGCCGGCGACCACGATGCGCCAGTCGGAAGTCACCACCCCGATGTCCAGCGCCATGCCGACCGACAGGAAGAAGAGCCCCAGCAGGATGGCGCGGAACGGCTCCACGTCGGCCTCCAGCTGGTGCCGGAAGGTCGAGTCCGACAGCAGCACCCCGGCCAGGAAGGCCCCCATGGCCATCGACAGGCCCACCTCGTTCATGATCCAGGCCGTGCCCGCCACCACCAGCAGAGCCGCCGCCGTCATCACCTCGCGCCCGCCATTGCGCGCCAGGAAGCGGAAGGCCGGATTGATGGCGTAACGCCCGGCGACCAGCACCCCGGCCACCGCCGCGACCGCCAGGCCGATGGTCTGCCACAGGGGCGTGGCGCTCTCGCTCGCCGTCCCGACCGACGCGGCCAGAATGGCGACGATGGCCAGCAGAGGCACAATGGCCAAATCCTCGAACAGCAGGATGCTGACCGCCCTCTGCCCCTGCGGCGTCGGCAGGTCGCCCCGCTCCTCCAGCATCTGCACGATAACGGCGGTCGAGGACATGACGAAGCCCATGGCGCCGACAAAGGCCACCGGCGCCGACACCCCCGCCGCCATGGCCACAAGCGTCAGGGCCAGCCCCGCCAGCCCGACCTGGGCCGCGCCCAGACCGAAGATCTCGTTCCTCATCCCCCAAAGACGCTTGGGCCGCATCTCCAGACCGATGATGAACAGGAAGATGACCACGCCGAACTCGGCGACGTGCAGGATGGTCTCCGGCTCGCGGAACAGGGCCAGGCCGAACGGCCCGATGGCCGCCCCTGCCGCCAGATAGCCCAGGACCGAGCCCAGCCCGATCTTGCGGAAGACCGGCACCGCCACGACCCCCGCCGCCAGCAGAGCCGCCACATGGCCCAGATCCAGTCCCGTCGCCGCCTCGGCCATCGCTCACCCTTCGGATTAAGCCTCCATTGTGGGGACGAAGCGTCGCGATTGCGAGCCTCGTTCCGCTCGCGCCGGAACCGCCCCGGTCGTCGTGGGTTCCCAAGCCCAAGCCAGAGCCTCTTGGAGAGACCCATGAAGATCCGCGACGTGATGAGCAAGGACGTGCAGGTGGCCCGTCCCAACGACACCCTTCAGGAAGTGGCCGCCCGCATGGCGGCCGGCGATTTCGGCTTCATCCCCGTGGCCGACGGCGAGAATCTGGTGGGCGCCCTCACCGACCGCGACATCGCCGTGCGCGCCGTGGCGGCAGGCGCCGCGCCCACCGCGCGCGTGGTCGAGTTCCTCAGCCGCGACGCCCTGGTCGTCCGCGCCGACGACGAGCTGAAGGTCGCCCTGGACCTGATGAGCTCGCGCCAGGTGCGCCGCCTGCCGGTCGTGGACAAGGACGGCCGTCTGGTAGGGATCGTTTCGCTCGGCGACCTGTCCACACGGGTGAAGGAGAAGTATGCCGGCGAGGCGCTGGAAGAGATTTCCCGCCCCTCCTGACCCAGTCCTTACCGCGCGCTAACCACGTCGCGGAACCCGGCGATAACCGCTGCTGCGCCATTCTGGCTCTCTACATCCGGGGAGACGTCCATGGCGCGCGCGCAGTTCCAGAAGGGTCAGAAGGTCTGGGTCGAAAGCGTCGGCGCCTGGGCCCAGGTCGAAAAGGTACTGCCCGTCTGGGCCAAGGGCTTCGACGAACCGGTGCGCATCACCTACGAGGTCGGCCTGGGGCGCGAGTTCCAGGCCGCCGAGCTGCAACTTCCGGCCGAGGACAATGTCGCCGCCACCGCCCTGGGCGACTGGCGCATTCTGCGCGCCCGCAACAAGTGGCAGGAACCGGCCGACTGCGCTCACCACCCCTTCCCCGGCTCCTATCCGGTGGTCGTCACCGACAAGGCCGACTGGGGCGGCTGGCGCGTGCCCGGCGCCGAATACGACCGCGATCCCGAGCGTATCGAGTTCCAGTCCCGCCTGATCGCCGCCGCGCCCGACCTGATGGAACTGGCCCGCGAACTGATCGAGACCGTCTCCGAAGCCCCCGACGACGCCCCGCCGGAAAGCCTCCGTATGGCCCGTCGCGCCCGCGACGTCCTGCGCCAGATCACCGATGTCCTCGCCGCACCCGGCGACGCCCCGCGCGCCTCGGCGCCGGCCGCCGAGGACGCCGCCTGAGTCTTTCCTGCACCGGTTCGCCTCTAAGGTGAAAACCCCGTCCCTGCGGGCCTCGACAGGAATCCGCGACGCAGCCTAGATTCCCGCCTGCTGTTCAGGATGAGAGGTCGGCTTGCAGGGCAAGGAGCGCCGCAGCTATCAGCCGGGCCGTCGGGCCACGGACCAGACCACGCGCGGCCACCTGCCGTGGGTGCGCGCCCTGCTGCTCGCCGTCGCTCTGGTCATCACCGCCTACGCCCTACTGGTCATCCGCGACGACGGCCGCCCGCGGCGCGAGGCCGAAGCGCTCAAGATCGAGGCCCTGGCGCTGGACGCCCAACGCGCCGCCGACCAGATCGCCGCCCGCCTGACCCTGACCGACCGCGCCCTCGACCTGATCGCCCGCGACCTGGCCGAGCATCCCGCCCAGGCCGTCGAGGCCCTGGACCGCGCCCGCGTCGTCGCCCCCGAGGCGGGCTTCGTCGTCACCAACGCCGACGGACAGGTTCTCGCGGCCGTGGGCGGCAAGACCGACCCCGCCGCGGCCCGCTCCGCCGCCTACGCCCTGCACGGCGACGCCCTGCTGATCCGACGTCCGCTCAAGGACGGACGCGCCGTCGTCGCCCGCACGCCCCTGCCCTCGCTCAAGGCCGAACTGAGCGACGCCAGCCTCAGCGTTGTCCTCGCCGGTCAGGTTCCCGCCGACGCAACTCGTCCGGTCAAGGACGCCGACGGCAAGTTGCGCCTGATCGGCTCGGCCCTCGCGGGCGCTTCCGGTCAGGCGGTCGTGGCCTCAATGCCCGCGACCGGCGGCCTGTCCGCCTGGCTGGACGACGCCTGGATGCTGGCCGCGCCGCTGATCCTGGTCGTGCTGATGCTGATGGTGCTGGCGATCCAGAACTGGCGTCAGTCCCGTGCGGGCCGTCAGTGGGCCGACACCGAGCGCCGCTTCCGCGTCGCCGTCGAGGCCGCCCGCTGTGGCGTATGGGAATGGGATCTGGCCCGCGGCGAGGTCGTCCTGTCCGACTACATGGCCGCCCTGCTCGAGGTCGAGCCCGGCGCCGTCCTGACCACCCAGGCCCTGATCGAGAAGGTCCACCCCCGCTATCGCGAGACCCTGGTCGACGCCCTGGACCGCGCCGCCGCCGCCGGCGTCTTTGACGTCACCTTCCCCATTCCGCTCAAGTCCGGCGGCGTCCGCTGGATCGACGCCCGCGGTCAGTCGCGCCAGCCGCGTCGCGACGCGGGCTTCACCAGCCTGCTGGGCGTGGCGCTGGACATCACCGAGGCCCGCCGCTCCAAGGCCCAGGCCCAGGCCGCCGAGAACCGTCTGCGCGACGGCATCGAAAGCGTGTCCGACGCCTTCGTCCTGTTCGACCGTCAGGGCCGCCTGATTCTGTGGAACCAGGCCTTCCAGGACGCCTTCGCCTTCCCGGCCGGCGTCGTCGTGCGCGGCGCCCAGAAGGACGCCCTCAACCAGATCGCCGCCCAGGCCATCAAGGCCGAGCACCCCTCGGCCAGCGGCCGCGCCGGGGTGCGCGAGGTCGAACTGAGGGACGGCCGCTGGCTGCAGATGGCCGAACGCTTCACCGGCGACGGCGGCACCGTGGTCATCTGCGCCGACATCACCGTCATCCGCCGTCAGGAGGCCGAGCGCCGCCGCGCCGCCGACGAACTGCGCGCCATGGTGGTCGAACTGGAGGACCGCGAGGCCAAGCTGTCCCTGCTGGCCCGCAAGTACGAGGTCGCCATGACCCGCGCCGAGGCCGCCAACCAGACCAAGTCCGAGTTCCTGGCCAACATGAGCCACGAGCTGCGCACCCCGCTGAACGCCATCAACGGCTTCTCGGAAATCATGGCCGGCGAGATGTTCGGCCCGCTCGGCGACCGCCGCTACAAGGGCTATGCCGCCGACATCCACCAGTCCGGCCAGCACCTGCTCAGCCTCATCAACGACATTCTCGACATGGCCAAGATCGAGGCCGGCAAGCTGACCCTGCACTACGAGGCCGTGTCGCTGAACGCCCTGTGCAACGACGCCATCCGCCTGATGCGCGGCAAGGCGATGGAGGCCGGCCTGACACTCGGCCTGGTCGCGCCCGAAACGCTTGAGGTCGAGGCCGATCATCGCGGCCTGAAACAGGTGATGCTGAACCTGATCTCCAATGCGGTGAAGTTCACGCCCGAGGGCGGCGCCGTCACCGTCACTGTCGCGCTCCACGACGCCGATCACGTGCGCGTCTCGGTGACCGACACCGGCATCGGCATCGCCGCCGTCGACCTGGAACGTCTGGCCCAGCCCTTCGAACAGGTCGAGGGCCAGCACTCCAAGACCACGCAAGGCACTGGCCTGGGCCTCGCCCTGACCAAGTCCCTGATCGAACTGCATCGCGGCCAGATGACTATCGAAAGCGAACCCGGCCACGGCACCACCGTCTGGTTCGACCTGCCCATCCGCGCTCCCGAAGGCGCCATGGCCCCGCTCGGCGCCCCCGTCCAGCGGGTTCAGTCTCAAGCGGCCTGAGCCGCTCTTCCCGCGAGCCGAAGATCTAGGATCTAGGCAACGGCGCTTGCCCGAACATCGTCAGTGACAAGCGCGGATCACCCGCGCCGGGCGTCCGTCCTGCAACTTCACTCCAAGGTCGTATTTCGACCATGGCGGCCCCTGAGGCGACCGTTCACCGGGACGCCCGGCCATTCACCGATCGAGGCGCACCATTGACCGAGCCGCGATGGACGAGCGTGCGGCGAACGGGCCAATCGACGACCAAGACCAGCCCCTCTCTCAGTCAACGCGTCGTTGCGCCCAAGCTCTGGATAGCCAAAAAATGCTGAACAAAATTTCTGCCGCAATCGGCCTGATTGCGATCATGGGCGGTCTTGCCGACAACGCTAACGCCCAGGCGCCGCAGACCGCAGAAGCGGACAACAAGACCGCCGCGATTGAACGCCTGGTTCAAGACGAGATGGCTTCTCGCCGTATTCCGGGGCTTCAACTGGCGATCGTGAGAAACGACGAAATCATATTCACCGGCGCCTACGGCCAGTCCGACCTCGAGACCGCGAAGCCGGTAACGGAACGCACGGTCTTCGGCGTCAACTCGATCAGCAAGGCGTTCACCGGCGTCGCGGCGATGCAGCTTGTCGAGGCCGGAAAACTCGATCTCGACGCATCGGTGACGCAGTATCTCGAAGGGCTTCCGGCGTCGTGGGAAGCGATCACGGTCCGCCAGGTCCTCACGCACACGTCCGGCCTGCCCGAGATCATCGACGACAACACCCGACTGATCGACGGCGCCTCGCCCGACGCCGCCTGGGCGAAGGTGCAGGAACTGCCCCTGCGATATACGCCCGGGACGCAGTACGCCTACAATCAGACCGGCTATGCCCTGATGGGCAAGATCATCGAGAAGATTTCGGGCAAGCCCTTCGTCGATTTCGTTCGCGAGAGACAGTTCAACGCGGCGGGCATGGAGCAGGCCCGCTTTGGAAATACTGCCGACACCGTGCCCGAGCTGGCCTCGCTCTATACCTATCTGACGCTGAAGATGGAGGGCATGAGGGCTGTCGGCGTCGAGCGCAGCGAGACCCCGATGGCGCGCCATGAGACGTGGCCGGCCTACATGCATCCCACCGGCGGCGTTCAGACCACGGCTCGAGATCTGGCCGCATGGGTCATCGCGCTGCAGGATCGGAAACTGGTCAGCGAAAAGGGGCTCGAACAGCTCTGGACGCCGCAGCAACTGCCCGACGGAAGCTATCGCGGGTTCAACCGGACCATCAACGGCTATGGACTGGGCTGGCCGTCCATCCGCCGCGCGCAACATCCCGCGATCACGCCCACGGGCGGCGACCGCGCGGCCATCTTCATCTACCCCGAGGACGACCTGACGGTGATCGTTCTGACGAACCTTATGGGCGCTTCGCCCCAGAAGTTCGTCGACCAGATTGCCGCCCAATACATCCCCGATCTCGCCGTCGAAAACTGACGACAGCCCCTGACCTCACAGCTTGATCGCTTGTCCGCTTCCCATTCTCAGCTGACGTTCGTCAGGTCAGCTGAGACAGTCGGTTTAGGCGGTCAGCCCTACTGCCGATGCCGCGGTTCCGGATCGGCCTGACGGCCGTCCGGGATGAGGGACAAGATTACGGCCGGACCGGCGCCGTAGCAGGCGCCGCCGCCACGGGCGTGACCGGCTTCTCGGCCTTCTCGGGCTTGCGCGCCTCCCGTTTCGCCTTGTGGCGCGACAGGATGGGGGCCAGGGCCTTGCGGTCGGCCGGGCTGAGGTGGCTCAGGGTCTCGACCGCCCCCGTCTCCAGCCGCGAGCGGCCGCGCGCCTCGGACGCCCGCGAGCGTTCCAGCAGGGCGGCCACCGCCACCGGATCAAAGGTCTCGCCGCCGGTCAGGGCAATGGCCTCGCGCCGCGCCGCCCGCGCCTCCTCGAAGTCAGGCCGCGCCTGCATGGCCGCCGCGCGCAGTTGCGCCTTGACCTGATCGCGCACGGCCGGGTCCATCCGTTCGATGACATCCCAGACCGGCTCCCGGGGCCCCGGCTTGTGCGCCTCGGCGATCCGATGCTCGATCTTGTCGCGCGACACCCAGACGGCGCCGACCGCCGCGACGGCGAAGACGTTCAGGGCGACCGAAACGGCCAGGGCGATCTTCAAACTGCGCGACGTCATCCGCCCAGAACCTCCGTGTCGTCCGCACTGGTCAGACTGGCTTGATAGAGCACCGCGTCCGCCTGGACGTCGGCGGTCAGGTGGCTGGTCAGGTTGACCCCGAACACCACCCCGGCGCAGGCCGCCGCCGCCCATCCGGCGCCCGACAGCCAGGCCAGAGGCCCAGGACCGCGACGGCGCGCCTTCAGGCCCGCCCCCGCCGCACTGGCGATAGCCGCCTCGCGCAAGGCGTGCGATGCGACCGGACGCGGCGCGGCGTCCAGAAGCGCGTCCAGTCCGTCCGCCTCGCGCAGCAGGACCGCCGCGCGCGGATCGCTCGCCAGCAGGGCGCGCGCTGCCTCACGCTCGCCTTCGGGCCAGCGCCGCAGGTCGCCGCCATAGGCGTCGGCCAGATATTCAAAACGCTCGTACGTCATCGTCATGGTTCCAGCCCCCGCCTTACCCATTCGCCGCTCTCACTGCATTCGGCGCCATATCGGCCAGCGCCGTCCGCAACGCCCGCCGTCCGCGCGACAGCAAGCTCTCCAGGGCCTCGACGCTGACGTTCATCAGCCCCGCCGCCTCGATGTTTCCCAGTTCCTGGTAGTGACACAGGACAATGGCCTCGCGCTGCCGCTCGGGCAGTTTCGCCAGGGCCGCCTCAACCCGCGCCCCCGTCTCCATGGCCAGCAGGCCGCGATCGGGCGCCGGCCCGTCGTCGGGCCGATCCGGCGGCGCGTCCGTCGCGATCTCGCGCCGACGCCGCAGCCGATCATAACAGAGGTTCAGCCCCACCCGGTGCAGCCAGGAGTCGAACTTCGCCTGACCCGGCGTCCAGCGGGGCGCCTGTCGCCAGGCTCTCAGCATCGCCTCCTGCGCCACGTCCTCAGCCTCCGCCGCGTCGCCCAGCATCCGCTGCGCCAGCGTCAGCATGCGCGGCAGCTTGCGAGCGACCATGGCCTGGATCGCCGCGGGGTCGCCCTGACCCACGCGCCGCACCAGTTCCTCGTCGGGGTCGGCGGTCTTCGCCAATCCAGCCTCTTTCGCCGTTCACGAAACGGGCCGACGGTCGGACCGCCTTCCCCGACATCACCCTACTCCGAAGCGGGCGTCGAAGGCGACGCCGCCGGCGCCGCCTGACGGCGTTCCTGGCGCTTCTCACGCATCTCGGCGCGACGCGCCTGCATGCCAGCGCGACGCTCCTCGCCGGTCAGGCTTCCGTTGTGGTCAGCATCCAGCCGCGTGAAGGTTTCAGTCGCCTTGCGCTCGGCCTCGGCGATGACGACGGGGAAGCGACCTTCGCCGTTGCGCCCCATATGCTGCGCCCCGCGATGCATCCCGCCGCCATGGCCGCGACCGGCGTGTTCGGCGCGCGGTCCACGATGGCCACGCTCGCCACGTCCCGCCCGCTGGCCGTCCGCGCGTGGCGCATCAAACTCGGCCCGACTGATCGCACCGTCCTTGTTGGCGTCCAGACGCTCGAACATGGCGGCGCGGCGCTCGGCGCGCTTGGCCTGACCGGCGGCGCGCATTTCCTCGGCCGTGACCGTGCCGTCGTGATTAGCGTCAGCCGCGCGCAGGCGCTCCACCCGGCGCTGGACGAAATCGGCCTGAGAGACCGGCTGCATCATGGCCGCGCGCGCCGGGCGCTGCGGCGCGGCGGTCTGCGCCACGGCCACGCCGCTGAAAGCCGTCAGAAGGGCGATGGCGGCCACGCCGCCAAGGGTCTTGTTCATCTCGATGGTCTCCACGGGCCGAGGCCCGAAAACTCCCTGTCGAGAAATAGAACGCCGCCCGGATCAGTTTCCGTCGCGCCTGACGTCCGTCACGGCGGGCAGCGCCGCCTCGAACGCCCCTCGTGCTCTCAGCCGCAGATCGATCAACTGCGTCTTCAGCGCCTCGAAGTCCGGCGCCCCCGCCGTTTCCGCCAGCCGCTGCTGGAAGCCCGCCGGTTCGGCGTCGGGGTCGCCCTTGTCCTCGAAAGCGCAGGCCATCAGTTGGCCCAGCTGCTGATGCGTCCGCCAGCTCTCGGCCAGGACGGGATCCCCTTTCAGCGCCTCCAGCGTCGAGACGGTCAACGGCTCGCCCGCCGCCGCCGCGCACAGCTGGCGGTACTGGGCCACGAACTCGGCGTCGACCTGCGCCCCCGCCGACAGCTTCAGGTCCCAGAAGCCCTTGGGCCGCCGCTCGCGGTCCATCAGGTCTCGCATCGCCCGCACGTCACGCGCCACGTCGATCCCCGGTCGCGGCCGCCGCAGCGCCGCCTCCAGGGCCGCCTCGACCCGCGCGCCGAATGCCGCGTCGCTGGCCCAGACCAGACGCGCGCGCGTCAGGGCCATGAACTCCCAGGTCTCGGCCTCCTCGGCGTAATAGGCCTCCAGCGCCTCCAGCCGCACCGACACGGGCCCCTTGGACCCGGTCGGCCGCAGCCGCATGTCCACCTCATACAGCCCGCCCTCGGCGGTGTGGGCCGACAGGGCGGCGATGAACCTCTGGGTGAACCGCCCATAGAAGAGATCCGCGCTCCACCCCTTGCCCGCCGACAGCGCCTCGGGCGGCGCGGCATAGACCGTCATCAGGTCCAGATCGGACCCCGCCGTCATCTCGCGCGATCCAGCCTTGCCCAGGGCCACCACGGCGACCGCGCCCTCGAACGCCCCGCCCATCCGCTCGGCCTCGGTCAGGGCCGCCGGCGCCAGGCCCTTCATGCAGGCATCTGCCAGGGAGGTATTGGTCAGCCCGGCCTGCTCGGCCGTGGTCCGGCCAGTGACGACATGCATGCCGATGCGGAAGGTCTGCTCGCGGTGCAGACGGCGCACCGCATTCATGGCGCTTTCAAAGTCGCCGGCCTCATGGGCCTCGCGCACCACCTGATCGGCCAGGCCGGTGTCGGTGCCCAGCGCCGTCATGAAGCGCGCGTCCAGCACTCCGTCCAGGGCCTGCGGCTGGCGTCCCAGCGCCCGCGCCAGACGCGGCGCAAAGGCCATGACCCCGACCACCAGATCGAACAGCTTCGGCTGGTTCAGGAACAGGGCCTGGACCTGAACCCCGGCGCTCAGGCCCGAGAAGAAGACCGCGAACCTGCGGAAGGCCGCGTCCGGCGCCCCCGTCTTCGCCACCGCCGTCAGCAGTTGCGGAGCCAGCCGCGTGAACAGCTCCCGCCCCCGCGCCGTCCGCGTCGCCGGAATGCGCCCATGGTGCCAGCTGCGGATGGTGTCGGACACGGTCGCCGGCTCGGAAAAGCCCATCCGCTTCAGCGTCTCCAGCGTCCCCGGATCGTTCTCGACCCCGGTGAAGACCAGACTCCCGTAAGGAGAAGACAGCTCCTCGCCGTCCTCGAACAGCTCGCCATAGCGTTGGTTGACCCCGACCAGCACGGCCTCGACCCCGGCGTCGAACGCCGCCAGATCGCCATGCCCCGCCAGCGCCGCCACGTCGGCGCGGCGCTCTGGATCGGCCGGCAGGACGTGGCTCTGCTCGTCGGCCAGCATCTGCACCCGGTGCTCCAGCGCCCGCAGCTCATAATAGGCCGCCGTCAGTTCATCGCGCGCCTCGCGCGTCACATGACCGCGCTCGGTCAGGGCGTCCAACGCCTCCAGCGTGCGCGATGACCTCAGGCCCTTGTCGCGCCCGCCGAGGATCAGCTGCTGGGTCTGGACGTAGAATTCGATCTCGCGGATGCCGCCGCGGCCCAGCTTCAAATTGGCGCCCGCCGCCTCCAGCCCCTCGCCGGTCTTGTGGACGTGGATTTGTTTCTTGATCGACTGGATGTCGAGCACGGCCTGGTAGTCCAGACTGCGTCGCCAGATGTAGGGGACCAAGGCCCTGAGGAAGTCCGCGCCCTCGGCGGCGTCCCCGGCGCAGACCCGCGCCTTGATGAAGGCAGCCCGCTCCCAATTTTGGCCGACGGATTCGTAGTAGGCCAGGGCCATGGGCGCCGCGACCACCGGCGGGGTCGAGGACGGGTCGGGTCGCAGCCGCAGGTCCACGCGGAAGACATAGCCGTCCGCCGTCCGCTCGCTCAGCAGACTGGCCAGACCCTGAGCCAGCCGGTTCACAAAGCTCTGCGCCTCCACGCCCTCGCCGAGGGCGCTCTCCAGCGCCTCCGGCTCAAAAAAGAGCGACAGGTCAATGTCCGAGGAATAGTTGAGCTCGAACGCACCGCCCTTGCCCATGGCCAGGACGAACAGGCCGGGAACCGGCCCGCGCGGGTCGTCCGCCGCCGAAGTCAGCTTGCCGCGCCGCCTCTGGTCATGCGCCACGCAGCGCAGCGCCGCCTGGGCCGCGGCGTCGGCGAACCGCGACAGGGCGCTCGTCACCGCCTCCAGATTCCAGACCCCGCCGAGGTCCGACAAGGCCGTCAGCAGATGCAGTTCCGCCTTCAGCCAGCGCAGCGGCGCCCTGGCCTCGTCCGCCAGACCGTCGATGGCGTCGGTCGTCGCCAGAATCTCGGCCAACCGCGTCTCGGGCGCCGTCTCCAGAATCTGCCGCAACCGCTCGGGCCAGCGCCGCGCCAGCCCGGCCAGATAGGGCGAGGCCGCAAACACCGGCTCCAGCGCCGCCCAGGCCTCGTCCAGGCTCGCGCGCCAGCCGCCTTCGTCCGCCGCCACGGTCAGTTGCTCGTGGATGCGCGCCGCCGCGTCGGCATGGCGCACCGGCCCGCACGGTGTCAGCAGCCCCCCCAGATGCTCGCTCATCCGTCCGCTGTCCCGCTCGCTGGCGGCAGGACCAGGGCCACGCGCAGGCCCGGCCCCTGCCCACCATAGGCCCCCGGTCCCTCGTCCAGTTGCACCCGTCCGCCGTGGGCCTCGGCCACCGCCGTCACCAGCGACAGGCCCAGACCCGATCCCGGCTCGGTGCGGCTGTTGTCCAGCCGGACGAAGCGTTGCAGCACGCGCTCGCGATCCTCGTCCGGCACCCCCGGCCCGGTGTCGGTGACCGAGAACTCGATCTCGCCCGACGACCGCCGCCTCGCCCGGAACTTCACCGCCCCGCCTTCGGGGGTGTACTTGATGGCGTTGTCGATGATGTTGGCCAGGGCCTGGGCCAGGAAGGGCTGGTTGCCCTCGATCATCAGTCCCTTCTCGATCTCGGCCGAGAACTCCAGCCCCTTGTCCTCGCCCGACGGCTCGTAGAGCTCGGCCATGTCGGTGGCCAGTTCAGCGGCGTCGAACACCTTGGGATCGGGCGCCCCGCCCGCCTGCAGACGGGCGATGGCCAGAACCGTGTTGAAGGTCTTCAACAGCAGGTCCGCCTCGTCCAGCGCCACGCCCAGAGCATCCACGCCCGACACCTTGCCGGCGTCGGCGTCCATCAGCGCCACCTCCAGCTTGGCCCGCATCCGCGTCAGCGGCGAGCGCAGGTCGTGGGCGATGGCGTCCCCCGCGTGGCGGATCGAGGCCATCGAGGCCTCAAGCCGGTCCAGCATGGTGTTCAGCCCCTGGCCCAGTTCGTCCAGTTCGTCGCCGGAATGGGTGACGGGGGCGCGCACCTTCAGGTCGCCCTCCTGCACCGCCATGACCACCCGGTTCAGCCCGCTCATCGACTTCTCGACGCGGCGGCTGATCACCAGACCGCCGCCAATGCCGAGGATCAGGACCATGATCATGGCCCCCCACAGGGCCTGGGTCAGCCGCGACAGATAGGCTTCGATATCGCCAATGTCCTCGCCGACGAACAACTGCTCGCCGCCCGACAGCGGCATCTCCACGCCAATGGCCTGACGCTTGCGGACGCGGCCCTCCTCGTCGGTGTCGGTCAGGCGGAAATCGTCCCAGCGCCCGCCTTGCACCGCCGCGCCCGGCTCCAGCGGCGAGGTCGAGATGTTGCCGGTGATCGTCTTCCGGTCCTTGTCCATCAGCAGATAGAGATAGGATCCGCCCCGCAGCGTCCGGTCCACCAGCGCCTGGTTCAGGGCGTCGACGCCGCGCGTGCGATAGACCGCCGTCAGGGCCTCGACCTCGCTGCGGACCCCCGCCTCGGCCCGCGCCCGCGCCTCCGATGCCGAAGCGACATAGACATAGGCCAGCACCGCGCTGGCCGTGGCCACGAACAGCGCCAGAAACAGCAGCGTCAGCCGAAACGGCGTCCGCCGGAAGAGCGAGGGCAGCTTCATGCGGGGGCCTTAAGCCTCCAGCCGGTACCCCGCGCCGCGCACGGTCTGCAGCATGGCCTTGTCGAAGCCCTTGTCGATCTTGGAGCGCAGGCGGCTGATGTGGACGTCGATGACATTGGTCTGGGGGTCGAAATGGTATTCCCAGACCTTCTCCAGCAGCATGGTGCGCGTCACCGACTGACCTGCGTGGCGCATCAGGAACTCCAGCAGCTGGAACTCGCGCGGCTGCAGGTCGATCTCGGTCGTGCCGCGATGCACGGTGCGGCCGATCAGGTTCATCTCCAGTTCGCCGACCTTGAGCACGGTCTGCACCCCGCCCGTCTCGCGACGGCGGGCCAGGGCCTCGACCCGCGCGATCAGCTCGGCGAAGGCGTAGGGCTTGACCAGATAGTCGTCGGCGCCGGCCTTCAGGCCCGTTACCCGGTCCTCGACCTCGCCCAGGGCCGACAGGAACAGGACCGGCGTCTGATCGCCGCCCTTGCGCACCGTCTCGACCATGCCGACGCCGTCCAGACGCGGCATCATGCGGTCCACGACATAGACGTCGTAGCCGCCCTTTTGCGATTCCAGCAGGCCGAAGGCGCCGTCCACGGCGTGCGTCACCTCGTGCCCGGCCTCGGACAGACCTCGCACCATCGCCGTCGCCGCCTCGGCGTCGTCCTCGACCACCAGAATACGCATGGGCCCCTCCAGAAAAAGATTCGGCGGCGATGTTAGCGCATCGCCGCCGATCCTGTGAGTTACGCCTTATTCAGACTTGGACAGCTCCAGCACGACCGACTGGTTGCCGCTGGACGTGCGCACCAGCAGCAACACCCCGGGCCGTCCCGCCGACCGGGCCGCGTCGACCGCCGCCTTCAGATCCGCCGCCGAGGCGACCGTGCGGTTGTTGGCCCGCATGATCACCATGCCCGCCGGCATCTGCATCTGCCCAGCCTTGGAGCGCGGCTCGACCGCCGTCACCACCACGCCGTTGACGCCGTCCGGGATGGAGTAGCGCTGACGCAGGGCCGGGGTTATGCCGGTCACGGTCATGCCTTCGACGGCCTGGCCGGCGGGCGCCGAGGGCGTCGCCTGGGCGCCTTCGTCCTCGCCCAGACCGGCGCGCAGTTCGGCTTCCGACGGACGACGACCGGCGCGGACGTCCAGGGTCTGACGACGACCGTCGCGCAGGACTTCCAGCCGAAGGGCGTCGCCGACCTTGGCGCGGGCCACGCGGCGCGTCAGTTCGGTCGAGCTGTCGATGGCGTCGCCGTTGACGCTGACCACGATGTCCTCGACCTTGACCCCGGCCTTGTCGGCGGGGCCGCCGGCCGTGACGTCGCCGACATAGGCGCCCTTGGTGTTCTCGGGCAGGCCCAGGGCCGCCGCCGCCTCGCTGGACAGGGTGACGATCTGCACGCCCAGATAGCCGCGCTCGACCGTCTCGCCGCGCATCAGCTTGTCGGTCACGCTCTTGGCGGTCGCGGCGGGAATGGCGAAGCCAATGCCGACCGAGCCGCCCGTCGGCGAGAAGATCGCCGTGTTGACGCCGATCACCCGGCCATAGATGTCAAAGGTCGGCCCGCCCGAGTTGCCCCGGTTGATGGCCGCGTCGATCTGCAGGTATTCGTTGTAGCCGGCCGGATCGATGTCGCGCGACATGGCCGAGACGATGCCCGCCGTGGCCGTGCCGCCCAGGCCGAAGGGATTGCCCACGGCGATGACCCAGTCGCCGACCCGCGGCGCTGCCGATTCCTCGAAGCTGACGAACGGGAAGGCGTCGCCGTCGACCTTGATGACCGCCAGGTCGGTGCCTTCGTCGCGACCGATCAGGCGCGCCTTCAGCTCGCGACCGTCGCTCAGCTTGACCTTGATCTCCTCGGCGTTCTCGACGACGTGGTTGTTGGTCACGATGAAGCCGTCGGCCGAGATCAGGAAGCCCGAACCGGCGCCGAGCGCCGTGGTCGAGTTGTCGTCCTCGCCCTCTTCGCCCGAACCGCCGCCGCGCGGCTGGCCGGGAATGGGCACGGCGCCGAAGCCGGGGATCTGCAGCACGCCGGCCGGGCGCTGGACCCGCGTCTTGACGTCGATCTGCACCACGGCGGGCGCGACCTGCTGGAAGATGTCGGCGAAGCTGAGCGGCGCGCCCTGCGGCGGCGCAAAGGCCAGGCCCGCAGCCCCGGCCGAGGGGACCAGCCGTCCCGCCTGCGCAGCGGCGGGCGCAGCGTGCGCGCCCGGCCAGCTGATGACCCCGCCCGCCGTCGCAGCCGCGGCGAAGGTCAGGCCGACGGCGGCCCCCAGAATGAACTCCTTGCGTTTCAGCATCGTCGTCCTTGCAGTCCTGAAATCTGGAGCTCCAAAAGCTCCGTTCGCCCATGGATATAGGGGGTTTCAGCCTAAGCCAATGCACGCCCTCGCGATGGTTGACCGCGATGATCGTTCCCGGTGTGGCGCAGGTGCGTCAGGATCGCGGCGAAAGGCTTTCTGTTTCGTCAGGCTGAGCGGTCTGCGCGGCGGTCAGTTCCGCCAGCGCCCGTTCTTCTTCGTCCGTCAGGGGAGCGATTTCGACCCGACGGCGGCGCGATCTCCACACAAACACCACCACCGCTCCCAGCACCAGGGCGAAGGGGCCGAACCACAGCAGCCAGGTCCCCGCCCGCACCGGCGGCTGGAACAGGATGTAGTCGCCATAGCGTCGCACCAGATCGGCGCGCACAGCCTGATCGCTCTTGCCCGCCGCGATCTCTTCGCGGACCAGACGGCGCATGTCGGCCGCGATGCCCGCCGGGCTGTCGGCGATGGATTCGTGCTGGCAGACGACGCAGCGGATGTCGCCGAACAGGGCTCGCGCCCGCGCCTCCTGCGCCGCGTCGGGCAGGGGCCGGTCCGGCGCCGGCGGCGGTTCGGCCATCGCCGCACCCGCCATCAGGCTCAGCGCCCCCGCCAATGCCGCCAGACGCCTCACGCCCTGGCCTCCGCGCTCTTCTTGCGCGAGCCAGCCCCGACCCGCAGCCGCCGATCCAGCAGGGACAGCACCCCGCCCAGCGCCATGATGGCCGGGCCGAGGAAGATCAGCCGCGCCCAGGGATTATAATAGACCCGCACCGTCCAGGCCTGATCGTTGCTCTCGGTCGCCGCTCGCTCGCCCATGACCACATAGACGTCGTCCAGCCCGCGGAAGTCGAGGCCCACCTCGGTCGTCGTCTGCCCGCCCGCCGGGAAGAAGCGGCGCTCGGCGGTGACGACGCGCTCAACCGCATCGCCCGAAACCGGCATGACGGTCAGTCGTCCCTGCTCGGCCAGGTAGTTCGGCCCCTCGATCACCTCGACCGCGTCCAGACGCACCCGCCATGGCCCCGACGACACCACCCCGCCCAGAGGCACCGCGGCTGCGGCCTCGGCCTTGAAGCTGGTCTCGACCACGGCCCCCAGGATGAAGACGCCCAGACCCGCATGGGCCAGGGTCATGCCCCAGGCCCCCAGCGGCAGGCCCTTGGCCCGGCGCAGGGTCTCGCCCAGCGGCGCGCGAAACGCCTTGGTCCGCGTCGCCAGTTCCGCCAGCGCGCCGAAGATCAGCCAGGCCCCGACGCTTAAGCCCGCCGCCGCCAGCGCCTTCTTCGGCTCGAACAGCAGGAAGGCCGCGAAGGCCGCCACGACCGCCAGGCCCGCCGCCAGCCACAAACGCTGCAGCGCCCCCTTCAGGTCGCCGCGCTTCCACGCCAGCAGAGGCCCGGCGGGCAGGATCAGACAGGCCACCAGCAGCAGGGGCACGAAGGTCGCGTTGAAATAGGGCGGCCCCACCGAAATGGTCGCCCCCGAAATCCCCTCAAGGATCAGCGGATAGAGGGTGCCCAGCAGCACAGTCGCCGCCGCCGCCGTCAGGAAGAGGTTGTTCAACACCAGCGCGCCTTCGCGGCTGATCGGCGCGAATGCCGCGCCCGACCGGATGGCCGGCGCCCGCAAGGCGAACAGGATGAAGGCCGCGCCCGCCGCCACGCCGAGGATGGCCAGCAGCATCATCCCCCGCTCGGGATCGACGGCGAAGGCGTGGACGCTCGTCAGCACGCCCGAGCGCACCAGAAACGCCCCCAGCATGGAGAAGGTGAAGGCCAGGATGGCGAGGAAGACCGTCCAACCCGCCAGCGCCCCGCGCCGTTCGGTGACGATGGCCGAGTGCAGCAAGGCCGCCCCCGCCAGCCACGGCATGAAGGACGCATTCTCCACGGGGTCCCAGAACCACCAGCCGCCCCAGCCCAACTCGTAATAGGCCCAGAAGGAGCCCAGCGTGATGCCGACCGTCAGAAAGGCCCAGGACGCCAGCGCCCACGGCCGCACCCAGCGCCCCCAGGCCGGATCGACCCGCTTCTCGATCAGGGCGGCGACCGCCAGCGAGAAGCAGACCGAAAACCCGACATAGCCCGCATAGAGCAGCGGCGGATGGAAGGCGAGCGCCGGGTCCTGCAGCAGCGGGTTCAGCGACGCCCCCTGCACCGGGGCCGGGTCCAGACGCGCAAACGGATTGGAGGTAAAGACGGCGAAGGCTAGGAACAGGGTCGACAGCGCGCCCTGCACCGCCACGCTCGACGTCTTCAGCCCGAACGGCAGGCCGCGCGCCAGCGCCAGCGCCCCGCCGAACCCGGTCATGACCAGGCACCACAGCACCAGCGAGCCTTCGTGACTGCCCCAGGCGGCGGCCACCTTGTACAGCATGGGCTTGTCGGTGTGGCTGTTCAGGGCCACGTTCGACACCGAGAAGTCCGACACCGCGAAGGCGTAGATCAGGGCCGCGAAGGCCAGCAATGTCGCCGCCGCCGAGGCGATCAACGCCCCGCCGCCTGCCCCCGCCAGCACCGGGCTCATTCTCAACCGCCCGGCCGTCGCCAGCCCCGTCGTCAGCCCGGCCAGTACCAGCGCCAATATCAGCGCAAACGCCCCCAGTTCGACGATCACAGGCTGCGGCTCGCGGCTGCTGCGGGCGGGGCTTCGCCGGTTTCAGGACGCCACTCGCCCTTTTCCTTCAGGCGGTCGGCGACTTCGCGCGGCATATAGGTCTCGTCGTGCTTGGCCAGCACCTGACTGGCCTCGAAGGTGCGGTCGGGACGGAACGCCCCCTGCGCCACGATCCCCTGCCCCTCGCGGAACAGGTCGGGCAGGTCGCCGTGATAGCTGACCTTGGACGAGCCCACGTTGTCGGTGACGACGAAGACCACCGTCCCGTCCGCGCCCTTGACCACGCTGCCGGCCTCGACCAGTCCGCCCAGACGGATGACTCGCCCGACCGGCGCGGCTTCCTCGGTCACTTCGGACGGCGAGAAGAAATAGGTGACGTTGTCCTTCATGGCCCACAGCGACAGGCCGACCGCCAGGGCCAGCACGGGCGCCGCCGCAGCCACGATCCACAGACGCCGCCGCGCCTTGGGCGATTTGGGAAGCCAGCTCATGTCAGGACATCACAGAAGGGTTGCAGCGCGCCGTCATCCGACTCCGCCCAGTCTTTGTTGCAGTTCGGCCCGGCGCGGGTCGTTGGGCTCCAGCGCCGCGATCAGCGGCCCCCAGACCACGGCCGCCCCGGCCTTGTCGCCGCGCTTCAGCGCCGCCTCGCCGAGGAAGTAGCGCGCGCCCAGTTGATCCGGATCGTGCTTCAGCGCCTCGCGGAAAGCCGCCTCGGCGTCGCCGCCGACCGCGCCCTCGTTGGCCCGCACCAGGCTCTCGCCCAGCCGCGCCCAGCTCTGGGCGTCGTCGGGCTTGATCGCCAGCGCCCGACGGAAGGCCGAGGCCGCCCCGATGGGATCGCCCGCCTCGAACCGCGCCGCGCCCAGCATGGTCAGGGCGCGATGATCGTCGGGTCGATCCTTGACGATGCGGCCGATCACGGCGGCGGCTTGGGCCGGCTCCAGCGTCTCGGGCGAGGCCGCCCAGTCGCGGACCCGCGTCTCATAGGCCTGATCCGCCCTGCCCGGTGCGCCAAGGCCGAGATAGAGGCCCAGCGAAACCGCCGCAGTCAGGCCGATCCCGCCCAGAACCCAGAGGCGATCCTTGGATCCCACTGTCGGCGCCCGCGCATCGCGACGCGCCGCCAGCAGTCGCCGTCCCGCCTCGGCCCGCGCGGCGGTCCAGCCCGCCTCGTCCAGCAGGCCGCGTGTTTTCAGCCGGTCCAGCTCGGCCAACTCGCGCCCGGCGGCGTCGCGATCGACCACGGCCTCGGCGTCCGCCCCGCGTCGCGCGCCGGCCAGCACCAGAAGCCCGGCCATCGCCGCAGCCAGTCCCGTCATGATCCAGAAGATCGTCATGCTCGCCGCTCTAGCGGATCAGGCGCGCCGACGCGAGGCTCCCGAAGTCGCAGCCTCGACCGCGACGCTGGGCGGCGCCCCGGCCACCGTCAGCCGCCGCCTCACCGTCCGCTGCGCCTCCTTGGCTCCGATCAGGCCCAGCAGCTCGGCGGTCAGGGCGATCCGCTTGCGCGCGATCCCCTCATCCGCCGCCTCGCCGTCGTTCAGCCGCTCCAGCGCCTCGTCAGCCCATGTCGCCAGACGCCCGGTCAGGCCTTCCGCCGTCTGGCGTCGCTCGGCCTCGCAGCCGAACACCGTGGCTGGCCCGCGTACCAGGCCGATCACCGCCGCCAAAGCCCTGGCCCTGTCCGCCGCCGCCGCGTCCACCGCCTCGTCCAGGCGCGGCGCCGGGCGCGTCATCCGCCCCGCCATGGCCGTGCGCTCGACCGGCAGCACCTTGCCGGTCGCCTTCTCGGCGGCGCTGAACAATTCCGACAAGCGCAGCGCGATCTTCACCCGCGCCTGCCGCACCGCCTTGCCCCAGGCGCTGTCAGCCCGCAGCGACAGGGTCATGTCGATCTCCGACAGGGTCTCGGCGCACCAGTCCAGGTCGGCCTTCAGCAGGGCCGCATCCGCCCCCGGCGCCGTCGGATCAAAGGCCGCCGCCTCGGCCGCCCGGTGCGCCAGCGCCGTCACTACCCGGTCGACAAAGACCGCCAGCTCGCTCTCGCCCAGCAGGGTCTCCCGCCCCGCCGTCGGCGTCGCCTGGGCCACCACCCGCAGCATCATGCGCGCGTCCGGCAGGTGGGCGAACAGCATCTCCATCAGCCGCGCCGCCCCGTCTGGCGCGATCGCGCCCGCCTGCCTCAGCGCCAGCTTCAGCTCGGCGACCGCCTCCGGCCCCGGCCGTCCCAGCCAGGTCTCCAGATAATCCAGACAGCGCCGCGCCAGGGCCGCCAGATCGAAACAGGCCGCCAGCTCGGCCAGCCGCGCCGCGCTGGCGCCGGGCCACAATTCCTCGCCCCGATCCCGCACCGCCGAGGCCGCGCCCAGACACAGGCGGTCGGCCACCATGCGCGACAGCTCGTCGTCGCGATCCAGCTGCGGCAGCAGTTCAGGCTCATTCCGCGTCGCCAGTCGCCACAACCGCGCCGGGATCGTCGCGGGAAAGCCCAGCCCCTCCAGCCCGTCCTCACGTCGTCGGAACAAGGGCCTCAATGGCGCAAAGGCCGCGTCACGCCGTCGCCGGTCGAGAACCTCGGCCTCGACCATGTCGCGCAGCGCCCACGCCCGATCCCCCGTCATCGCCGCCGCCAGCGTTTCCAGCTGGGACAGCAGATGATCCGGGCAAGCGGCGATCAGCTGGGCCAGGGCGGCCCTTTGCGCGGCCGACAGGTCCGCCATGCACTCTCCTCTAGCCGATCCGATTCCCGGCCAAGGGGGTCAGGGTGCGCCTTTCGGGTTAACAGGGGATTGGAGCCCATCCGACGGTCCCGATTTCAGGGACGCCGCGCGATCGTCCAGTCGCCGTCGCGCGAGCCCGGCGTCAGCCGCCATTCCGGCTTGAGCGTCAGCGTCCACCCGTCGCCTTTCAGGCCGCCCTCCATCGGAGTCGCCCCGGCATGGGTCACAGTCAGACACGACCAGTCAGTCGACAGAAGCCCGTCCTTCTCGACCGCCAGCACGCCCCAGTCGGCGGCCGCGCGAATGACGCCATAGACGGTCCCCTCGGGCGGCAGGGGCGTCACCCGGTTGGGATCGAAGCTGAAGCTCGCTCCGGCGACAGGCGCGACCAGCACCGGACCGTCCACCAGCCCGGCCCTCAGGCTCGCGACACGGGCCGCCTGTTCCAGCGCCCGCGCGGCCTCCTCGGCCTGGATCATCGTCGCCCCGTGGCGTGCTCCGCTAGCCGCGAAGGCGGCGTCGTCGGCGGCCATCTCCAGACCCAGCGCCCGTGCCAGCAACTGCGGCAGGCCCTCGCGCCGGTCCCATGTGGTCTTCCAGTCCGGCGCCGCAGCGTCCAGCAGCAGGCCGTAGGCCGGTCCCGTGTAGTAGGCGAAGGATCGCGCATAGGCGCGGACCCGGTCCCCCCTGCCCAGATGCGGGATCATGGCCTCGTCCCGCGACAGAAGACGGCCGGTGTATTCAGCCAGCCCTTCATGCCGCTCCAGGGCGTCCTCGGCGGCCTGCGCTTCGGCGAAGCGGGCATGGCGCCAGGCGCGGAAGGTCAGGGCGTCCTCCACCGCGACGCGGCGCGCGGCCGGGTCCGTGGCGACCAGCGCCGCCGACAACGCCCGCAGTTCGAGACGCAGCGACACCCGCCCCGCCTCCGTCGCCAACTGGGGCTGGTCGGCGTTCGCCGCCTTCAGGCCGATCTGATCCTGGATCCGGTGCCAGGCCTCATGCATCAGCAGGATGGACCGCCCCGGCTCATCCTGCGGCAGGGGCGCGACCAGCATGGTCCAGACGCGGCCATTCCAGCGCACGGCGGTGTTGGCGATCGGCACGGCGTCCGGCAGGCGGCCGCGGAAGACGGCCCCGTCGCGTTCCAGCGGCGCATCGACCCCGTCCATGTTGGCGATGACCTGTCGGGTCGCCGGATCGGCGATCAGCACAGGCCCGCACAGGCTGACACCCCACGCCCGCCCGCCGTCCGCCTCGCACAGGGACCGCGCCTGCTCGAACGCCGCCATGGCCGGTGCGGCCTCAGGCTGTGCCCTGGCGGCGGCGCCCGTGGCCGAAAGCAGGAGCAAGGCCGTAGTCAGTCCAACCCGCCTGCCAATGAAACGCGACGCCATAGACTTCCCTCATTCCCCACGCGGCCCCACGGCCCCGCGACGAATATGGCCAAGCTTTAAGCGACGATATTAAGGCGGACCCTTGTCCGGATTCAGATGTCCATTCGCTCGACCAGAGGCCGCGCCTTCAGGGACTGGACGGCGCGTTTGATCCCGTCGAACACAGGACCCGCATCCTCCTCCATCCCGGCGTAGGCGCGCTCGAAGGCGCCATCCAGACCGTCCAGCAGGGCCAGTTGTTCGCGCCCCCTGTCCGTGATCGCGATCAGGGTCACGCGCTGATCCTCGGGATCAGGCTGGCGTATGACCAGCTCCAGCTTCACCAGCTTGGGGATCTTCTGCTGGATCAACTGGTGGGAACGATCCAGCGCCCGCCCGAGATCGGCGACCGAGACCGGCCCCAGCTTCGCGATCGCCATCATCAGGGACGACGACTTGACCGGAATGACCAGACCGGCGCGCCTGAACACCTCGGCCGACTGCTGCTCGATCAGTTCGCTCAACTGCTCGCTGAGGCGCCCCAGATAGGTGCGGTTCAACTCGATCATTCGCCCGACATCTCCTCAATCCAGGCGACGATAGGTCGTCGTCTCGCCAGACTTCTCCACGCGCTCCAGCGCGGCGACGGCGCCCTTGGCCCGCACCAGCCGGAACCGGTAGGCGTCCGTTCCCTGAACCGCAAATAGATCCTTGCCGATCGGGTCCAGCGCCAGAACGAAGCGCCCGCGCCAGTGATAGGCGAGCCCGCCGGGCGTGCGCACCAGAGTCCGCCCTTCATAGGCCCCGACCGCCTCGTCCAGGTCCTTGGCGCTGGGCGCCTGACCTGCGAGCGCCCATTCGACCGGGACCAGCGCCCATCGGGCGTCGGCGTCGCCCGCCTCCGCCCGGCCCTTCAGCAGGTGTTTCTGCGCGACCAGCAGCGCCTCCGAGGCCGGGACGGCCAGATCGGGGGTCACCCCGACGCCCTCGAAATCCTCCCCCTTGACCGGGTCCCGGATCAGCCCGAACGGCACCTGCAGCATGAAACGGTCGTCGATCGGCACGCGGGTGACGGGGTGCGCCCCGCCGGCGGTCTGCTCCCCGATCACGGTCGCCCGCCCCAGACGCTGCAGCGAAAACGCCATCCACTCGGCCGCAGAAAAGGACGTCGACCCGGTCAGCACCACGACGGGCATGTCCGGCGCGCGCTGGCCGGACACGGCGGGCAGGCTCCACTGGCTCCGCGCCACCTGCACCCCCTTTTCGTTGTAGTTGTAGTCGAAGAATTCCTGATCCTTGCTCGCTGGATAGAGGTAGCTCATCAGGAACTGCGCCATCTCCAGCACCCCGCCGTTGTTGTAGCGCAGGTCGAAGATCAGCCCCTTGGCCCCTTCGGCGAACCGCATCGCTCCCGCCGCCGTCTCCTGGGCGTATTGCGGGTCGGCGAAGAAGTCGAAGCGGACATAGGCCAGGTCGCCGTCCAGCCGACGCGCGTCACGAAACCCGAAATTGGCCCCGCGCTCCCGGTCGCGCTGCGCCTGGGTGGTGGCCTCGCCGCCCGCCTTCGCCTGGCGGTCAGCCTCGACCTCCGCGGGATCAAAGGCCACCGAGAAATGCAGGTCCTCGCTCGCCTTCACCAGACCCTGGGCCAGGCTTTCGGCGAAGGGTTTCGCCTCGACCGGCCCGGCCTGAACCCGTCGATCCAGCTCGGCCGCTATGGCGGGGATGCGGTCAGGATAGACGTAGTTCTGTTTCAGCGCCGTCTCGAGCCGCGCCACCACCTCGCGCTGCGCCCCCTGATCCAGCGTCTGCGCCACAACCGGCGACGCCCCCAGGGCCACGACCGCCAACAGCGAAGGGAAAGCGCGTGTCTTCATCATCGATCCAATCATGAAATATGTTGCGCAATATGTTGTATAAATCGACGTTGTCAAATCGCCGCCGCGCCTTCAGGCCGTCCCCATCGAGCGTGACTTCATGAAACAAGGTTCACTCGACACTCCGCCCGCACCGGATAGGTTGAGCGCTGGGCAACCGGAGGCGACGATGCGAAATACGGGATTGGTGCTTGGACTGCTGCTTCTCGCCGCCTGTTCCGAGCCGAAACATGAAGTCAGCGTCGAAGTTCGAAATGCTGAGCAGGCAGGGCGACATTCAACATCACGCCAGACCCAGGAAGTTCGTGTTGAAATTTCACCCGAGGCAGCCGCCGCGCTCAAAGCCGAGCTGAAAAAGGCCAAGACGGCGCCCTGAACTCTCGGCACCTCAAACCCAGCGCCGGATTGTGGCTGGCGTCAGCCAGTTTTCGAGCCTAGTGGCCAATGTCCGTTGTCAACGCCGGAGCCTAGGGCCGGAATCGACCCAAGGCGGACGTCGGCAACGTCTGTTTCTAAGCTCTGAGATCGACGTTATTGATCCTGAATGGAGAGCATCACTGTTACCCGCGATGGCCGGATGTCCCCCGATGGACGCAAAGACGACGGGCCGTTTAGCAACTACCTCTACGCAGTCTTCAACGGCGATCAACGTATCGCGGAGATCACTCACACCTATCGCGGCGACGAGCTTTCCATGCGCCTAGTTCGGGGTGAGTGGGTGGACGCTGACGAAATTATCATAGGTGGCGGAAGGGCTGACCAACCGCTTTTTCTTACTCGCGCAGGACTGCGCTTATTGGAGCGGCTTCGGTCGGCGTGACGTCCGCTAACCACCCGTTGCGGATCTTGAGAAGGGCTGCTGTGCGCCTAGTAGCCTGGGGGAAGAGCGCCGCGCCAGAGTTCGATGCCGACAAAGCCCAGTTGCCGGGCCAGTTTGTTGAGGATGGGCTTCACCTCCTCAGGTTCGGGGTGGGCCTGATAGATCGCAATCTTGACTTTGCGGTTTCTGGCGTCGGGGTTCGCTTCGACAAGCTGCGGGCTTTGAACGAACGCGAGATAGGCGTTCACCTTGGCCTCAATTGCTTCGAGGTGGGTTGGCGTCTCTGACCAGTCCAAATGATCAGAGATCATAAGGACCACGTTGCCAGTGGCCGGCTCAATGCCCATGGCATCGATCTGGGTTTCGTTCTCGACGGTCATCTCGGCAGCATGTCTAATACTTTTCGGCGGCTCAAGGCCCGCTTTCCACCCTTGGCCGACCTTCAGCTCGACCGCTTTCGACGAAAGCGGCGCTAGGCCTCCGCCGCCGGCAGTTCCAGCAGCACCTTCAGCCCGCCCATGTCGCTGTCGGCCAGGGTCACGCGCCCGCCATAGGCGCGGGTCAAGTCCTCGACGATGGACAGGCCCAGACCGGTGCCCGGCGTGTCCTCGTCCATGCGCGTGCCGCGTTTCAGGGCGGCGTCGCGCTGATCCGCGGGCAGGCCGGGGCCGTCGTCCTCGACCACCACCACCATCTGTCCGGGCACCGAGGCCCCGGCTGAAATCCGCACCCGGCGCTTGCACCACTTGGCGGCGTTCTCGATCAGGTTGCCGAAGATCTCCTGCAGGTCCTGACGCTCGCCCAGGAAGGCCAGCTCGTCCGGCGCACGCCAGTCGATCTCAACCCCCTTGGTCTCGAACACGCGCTCCAGCATGACCGCCAGTTCGTCCAGCACCTCGCCCACCGGCGTGGTTTCGCCCAGACCATGGGCGGCGCGAGCGGCGGCGCGGGCGCGGCGAAGATGGTGATCCACCTGATCCTGCATGACCTTGGTCTGCTTGCGCACCATGTCGGGCAGGACGCCCTCGGCCGTCCCCGCTTCGGCCAGCATGACCGCCAGCGGCGTCTTCAGCGCATGGGCCAGGTTGCCGACGTGGGTGCGCTGGCGCTCCACCGTCTCCTGATTGTGGGTCAGCAGCCGGTTGACCTGCTCGGCCAGGGGCTGGATCTCGACCGGATAGACGCCCTCGATGCGGTGCGAGCTGCCCTTGCGCACGTCCGAAATCTCATCGCGCAGGTCGAACAGGGGCCGCAGACCGACCCGCACCTGAATGAACACCGCCGAGACCAGACCGGCCCCCAGCAGCAGCATGGCCACCCAGGTCACGGTGGCGAACTGGCGCGTGTCGGCGTCGATGTCGGAGCGGTCCACCCCGGCGAAGAAGACCACCGGCGCGGTGCGTCCCGGCAACTGCTTCATGCTGGCGGCGATGCGCAGCGGCTCGCCCTTGGGGCCGTCCTCGGCGTTGTAGCTGATGGTCTGGCCAAAGGCCGCCTTCAGCCGTTCGTCCAGATCGGGGGCGTATTCCAGATCGGCCCGGCCCAGAGAGGCCGAGCGCGCCACCACCTGCAGCCGTCCGTCCGCCGTCGGCTCGGCCACCATCCAGTACTTGCCGGAAAGCAGGCGCTCGGTGCGCGCGTCGCGGATTTCGCCGACGAAGACCTCGCCTTCGGGCGTGATGCTGGCGGCCACCACCGTCTCGTCGATGGTGTCGCCCAGCATATTGCCCAGCCGCCGCAGCGCCGACTCCTGGAACACCGAGGTCAGGACCACGCCCGTGACGAGCAGGGCCACCAGAATCCAGGCCGAGGCCAGCCAGATCAGCCGACGCGTCAGCGACTTGCCCGGTCGCCCGAACCAGCGGCCCCATTCGTTCCTGTGCGGCTTGGCGGGCGCTTCAGCCGCCCCGGCGTCGCTCATCCCGCGATCAGGCCGCGTCGCTCTCGCCGGCCAGCGGCGACAGGCGATAGCCCAGACCGCGCACCGTCTCGATCCGGTCCGAGCCGATCTTCTTCCTCAGGCGACCGACGAAGACCTCGATGGTGTTCGAGTCGCGGTCGAAGTCCTGATCATACAGGTGCTCGACCAACTCGGTGCGGCTGATGACCCGGCCCTGATGCATCATCATGTAGTGCAGCAGGCGGTATTCCAGACTGGTCAGGCGCAGCGGCTCGCCGTTCACCGTCGCCCGCGCCGCGCGCGGGTCCAGCCTCAGGCCGCCGCAGGTCAGGGTCGCCGCCGCATGACCGGCCGAACGGCGCAACAGGGCGCGCAGACGGGCCAGCAGTTCTTCGGTGTGGAAGGGCTTGGTCAGATAGTCGTCGGCCCCGGCGTCAAAGCCCGCCACCTTGTCCGACCATGCGCCGCGCGCCGTCAGGATCAGCACCGGCGTGGTCTTGCCCTCGCGACGCCAGCGCTCCAGCACCGACACGCCGTCGATCTTGGGCAGACCCAGGTCCAGCACCACCACGTCATAGGGTTCGGTGTCGCCCAGGAACCAGGCTTCCTCGCCGTCGGGGGCGTGATCAACGGCGTATCCGGCGTCGCCCAAAGCGGTCTTCAGCTGGCGCGACAGATCGACGTCGTCCTCGACAAGCAGCACCCGCATTCAGTCGTCTCCGCGAACCCGGCCGGACTGGCCGTCAACCTGTATGTCCGACACGCGTCCGCCCGGATATTCCCAGCGCACCACATAGTCGCCGCCGCGCTGCTGCACGCCCAGCATCCGGCCGGGCCGGCCCGACTGGACGCGGCGGGCGATGTCGCCCGGATCCGCGCGCGGCGCCGAGCGGGGCGCGTCGCGCAGCCCCTGACCCGGATAGCCGCGAGGTTGCTCCCGGCGATCGTCGTCGCGATCCCGGTCGCGGCCGCGCGACTGGGCCGCCGCGTCCGTCAGGGGGACGAGGGCGATCAGGCCGGCCAGCAGGAGGGCTCGAATGCGCATCATGGATCGTCTTCTAGACAGGGGCCTCTGAACAGGGGCTGAACAGACAGTCTATCGCCGTTCATCCGAACTAGGAACGTGCACGCGCGGATTCTCCGTCGCCGTCGCCCACAAGAGACGCGGGAGTCGCATGTCGATGAAGATGAAGAACTTCTCATGCTGATGAACGCTGTCTGAAACGCGCCGTTCAGACGCGGCTCAGCCGCCGGGTGGTCTTTTGGGATCAACGCAGCCGATCCGGTTGCGACGAACCGAAGGAGCAAGACCATGAAGAAGCTGCTGATCCCCGCCCTGGCCGTCGCTGTCGCCTCGGCCGCCCTGCCCGCCGCCGCTCAATCCTATGACCGCCATGGTCCCTCGCGCGGTCACGGCTATGAGCAGAACTACAACGGCTGGAACGCCATCTCGCAGCGCAAGCACAACCTGGATCGCCGCATCGACCAGGGCATCCGCAATCACCAGCTCAGCCGCCGCGAGGCCTCGCGCCTGCAGGACGAGTTGAACAGCCTGGTCCGTCTGGAACGGCAGTACATGCGCGGCGGCCTGACCCGCTGGGAGCGCGAGGACCTGGACCGTCGCTACGACCGCCTGTCGGCCAAGGTCCGCTATGAGCGCAACGACTACAACGGCCGTCGCCACTGACGGCCGACTGAGAACCGGGCCTCATCCCTCCCTGTCCGAGGCCCGACCGAGGGGCGCGATCCGCAAGGGTCGCGCCCTTTTCGTCATGCAGGCTCCATCACCGTGATCTCCGGCCAGCGCCCGCGCGCGCTGGCGACGACCTTGTCCCAACCCTTGGCCAGCCCCCTCACGGGATTGGGCCGGATCACCATGTCGAACACGTCCTGCAGGCCATAGGGCGCGGCCATGCTGATCGTGTCGTCCTTCTCCAGCCGCACGGCCAGGGCGAAGGCCGGGGCCACGAACTGGGCCGGGGCGTCGTCGGTGCAGGTCAGGGCTTCATAGGGCTCGCCGAACTTGCTCTCGAACCACAGATGCACCCGCGCCTGATTGCGCACCTCGACCAGGTCGCGAAACGGCGATTCGAATGCGGCGGCGACGCGCTTGATTATCGCATCCTCGGCGTCCCACGAGGTGTCGGGGTCGAAATAGCCGATGTCATAATCCTTGATGCCGTAGCCGACCGGCCGCCCGGTCCGGTCGTTCCACACCCCCTGATAGACGGCGCCGGAAAACAGCCGCCAGTCCGGCAGGTCCAGATCCCGCATCACGGTCAGCACATGCATCAGCGCCGGGTCGGCGCGGACGATCTCGATCAGTCGGGTCTCTAGGCTCATGGGCGGCAGAGACGGCGATTCCGCGTCCGACGAAAGCCCTAACCCCGCAACGGCCAGCCGTGATCCAGCGGCCCATGTCCCTGCCCCAAGCCCGGCGCGCGGCGGATGGCCTCGGCGACATAGGCCCAGGCCTCGGCCACGGCGGTCTGCAGCGGCAACCCCTTGGCGATCCCGGCGGCGCAGGCGCTGGCCAGGGTGCAGCCTGTGCCGTGGGTGTGGCGGGTGTCGATGCGTTCGCTCTCCAGCACCGTCTCCCCATCGCGGGTCAGCAGCAGGTCGATCACCGTCTCGCTGGGCACATGGCCGCCCTTCATCAGCACCGCCCGCGCGCCCATCTCCAGCAGGGCCTCGCCCGCCCGGCGCTGGCCGTCCAGATCAACCACGGCGATCCCGGTCAAGGCCTCGGCCTCGGGCGCATTGGGGGTCAGCAGGGCCGCACGCGGGACCATCAGCCGCCGCACCGCCTCGACCGCCCGATCTTCCAGCAGGGGCGAACCGCCCTTGGCGATCATCACCGGATCGACCACCGCCGGCACGCCGTCGGCATAGTCGATCAGACCCGCCACCGCCTCAACCACCTCGACCGAGCCCAGCATGCCGGTCTTCAGGGCGTCGGCCCCGATGTCGTCCAGCACCGTCTTCGCCTGGGCCTCGATCACGTCGATCGGCAGGGGGTAGACGCCGTGAACCCCCAGGGTGTTCTGGATGGTGATGGCCGTGATCGCCGTGGCGGCGAACCCGCCCAGCATGGTCACCGCCTTGATGTCGGCCTGAACGCCCGCCCCGCCGCCGGAATCCGAGCCCGCCAGAATCAATACGCGTCCCTTGGCTTCGCTCACGCCGCCGCTCCCGAAAACAGCTTCAGCCCGACGATGCCCGCCACGATCAGCAGGATGCAGACCGCCCGCACCGCCGTCGCCGGCTCGCCATAGACCACGATCCCGACCGTCGCCGCGCCCACGGCGCCGATGCCGGTCCACACCGCATAGGCCGTGCCCACCGGCAGCTTCTGCGTGGCGATCCACAGCCCGACCATGCTGGCCACCAGGGCTGCGGCCACGCCCAGCGACAGCAACGGCCGCTGCACGCCCACATACTTGATGCCCGAGGCCCACATGACCTCGAACAGACCGGCGACGATCAGCACCGCCCACGGATTGAGTGACAACAGCCAGGACATGGCCGCTGCATGACCCAGCCGCCGTCCCGGGGCAACCGCTTTCGCCGCCGCGCCTCGCGGAACGACGATACCGGCCGCGCATTAGGACCGCGAGTCGCGCCATCCCGCGACGCCGCCCCCTGGGAGGGGACCATGCGCCATCTCATCCTGCTCGCCGCCTCGGGTCTGGCCCTCGCCGCCTGCTCCCCGCCCGCCGCTGACAAGACCAAGGAGAAGGCGCCCGAAGCCGCCGCCGCGCCCGGCCACACCGCCGAACAGGCCCGCAACCTGGCCAATTTCGACGACCTCGACTTCAACGTCTACAGCGGCCAGAAGTGGGACGAGTTCACCCGCAGCCACGCGCCGAACATCCTGGTCCATTACCCCGACGGCACGACCACCACCGGCCTGCCCGCCCATCTGGAAATGCTGAAGCCGCAGTTCGTCTTCGCCCCCGACACCCGGATCAGGGAGCATCCGATCAAACTGGCCGACGGCAATTTCACGGCGGTTCAGGGCATCATGGAGGGCACCTTCACCCAGCCCATGGACGTGGGCGGCGGCAAGATGATCCAGCCGACGGGCAAGGCGTTCAAACTGCCCATGCTGACCGTCGGCCGCTGGGAGAATGGCCTGATGGTCGAGGAATGGCTCTACTGGGACAACCAGGCCTTCATGAAACAGATCGGCCTGGCGCCATAGAGCCTGATCGGTTGAGGTGGAATCGCTTCGCGATCCCACCAATGCCGTGAATCAGGCTCCAGGATTAATGCTGGAGCGAAGATCTGGGTTCAGATGCGATCGCATCTGAACCGATTTCGCTCTAGCCGTCACGGCGGCCTGCACCTTCAGCGCCTGAACCGTCTCGCGCACGTCGTGGACGCGCACCATCTTCGCTCCGCGCCGCGCGCCTTCCAGCGCCAGGGCCAGCGAGCCGCCCAGCCGGTCGGTCGCCGCCACCGCCGTCTCGTCCACGCCCTGAATCGTCCGCTTGCGACTGGCCGCGTACAGCACCGGAAAGCCCAGCTCGACCAATGCCTCCAGCCGCGCCGTCAGCGTCAGATTGTGCGCCGTCGTCTTGGCGAAGCCGATGCCGGGATCCAGCCAGATCTTGTCGCGCGCCACCCCCGCCTTCATGGCCGCCTCGGCCCGCGCCGCCAGATGGGCAGCCACCTCGGCCACGACGTCGTCATAGCGCGGGTCATCCTGCATGGTCTTGGGCTCGCCCTTCATGTGCATCAGCACCACCTCGCAGCCCAGCTCGGCGGCGGTCGCCAGACTATCGGGATGGTGGCTCAAGGCCGTCACGTCGTTCCACATCGTCGCCCCCGCCCGGACCGCAGCCCGCGCCACCCCCGGCTTCATCGTGTCGATGCTGATCGGCCCGTCCCAGCGCGCCCGGATCGCCGCGATCAGCGGCAGGGTGCGGGCGATCTCCTCATCCTCGGCCACCGGCTCGGAGCCCGGCCGCGTGCTCTCGCCGCCGATGTCCAGCACGTCCGCTCCCTGTTCGATCAGCCGCAGCGCATGGGCCAGCGCCGCCTCGTGCGTGTCGTGCCGCCCGCCGTCCGAAAAACTGTCGGGCGTCACATTGACGATTCCCATGACCAGCGGCGGTTTCACGAGGGATTGAAGGCTCATGCGACAAGAACTCCCGGGGCGCCGGTTTGACTTTCCGCGCGCTGAGGCCCAGCCTCTAGCCACTATGGAACGTTTCGTCAGCCAGGCTCGACGCCTCACCCACGCGGGTCGCCGCGTCGAAGGCATTTAACCCGTAGCGGCCAGCTTGCTGTCGTCCGCTACGGGGCGCGTTGCTTCGCTTTTTCCCTAGTTTTCACTCATCAGGATCGCGTTCGCCCACCGGCGCCCGCGAACATGCATGTCATGACCCATCGTCAAGACGATCCCCAGGACGTCGCTGCGCCCGCGCGCAGCGCCGACATCCTGCCCTTCAGGCGGCCCTCGCCGCCCGTCGACACGCCGCCGGTTTTCGCGCCCGAACCCTCGCTCCCGTCTGACGACATGAGCGACGACGGCGACGACGACGGCCCCTCGGCCGCCTGACGCCACTTTTTCTTCTATTCTACATCGAGAACCGACATGACCACCGCCAAGACCCGCGGCCGCCCTCCGGCCCTGCCCGCCATCGTCCTCAGCCAGGAAGATTTTGACGCCCTGGATCGCCTCGTCGGCGACCTGCCCGGCACGGGCCCCGCCGGCCTGCTGCAGCAGGAACTGGACCGCGCCAAGGTGTGCAAGTCCGCCGACATGCCCAAGGACGTGGTCGGTCTGAACCGCTGGCTGCACTACGCCGATGATCGCCACCCCGATGTCCGCCGCGTTCAGCTGGTCCTGCCGCGCGAGGCCGACATCGACGCCGGACGCGTCTCCATCCTGTCGCACGTCGGCGCCGGCCTGATCGGCCTCAAGGAAGGCCAGTCCATCGTCTGGCCCGACCCTTCGGGCGAGACCCGCAAGCTGACCCCGGTCCTTATCGAGGACGAAGACCCCATCGAGGCCGCCGCCCACTGAAAGTCCCTGCGCTGGTAAAACCCTTCTCCCCTTGCGGGAGAAGGGCGGCTACTTCCGCCCGATCAACCCGCCGAGCGCGTCCAGATAGGCGGCGAACGCCGCCCGTCCTTCCGGGGTGATGGCGATCCGGGTCAGGGGCTTGTTGTTCACGAAGCTCTTGCTGATGGCGACATAGCCCGCCTCTTCCAGCTTCTTCAGGTGGACCGACAGATTGCCCTGGGTCGCCTCCAGCACCGTCTTCAGCTCGGTGAAGTCCGCCGCCTCGACGTCGGCCAGATAGACCATGATCCCCAGCCGCATGCGGCCGTGGATGACCTCGTCAATCCGTCCAAAATCGTCCGCCAGACCCATGACGTCAGGCGGCCCTGGCGCCCGCGCGGGCGTCGCGGAACAGGACCCATCCCGGCAGGGCGAACAGCAGGAAGAGGGCTGCTGTACAGACGCCCAGATAAGCGACCGGCTGGCGCACCAGCAGGCCCAGGGCCACCGCCGTGACCCAGCCGCCCAGCGACACCGCCAGCATCCAGCCCTTCTTCTTCAGCACCCAGGCCACGTACCAGGCCGCCGCCTGCAGGGCGAAGACGATGGCGGCGTAGTAGAGCCAGACGGCGAAGTCCTGATCCCGCACCGCCCCCACCGCGAAGACGATCACCACGGCAGCGTTGGCCATGCCCGTGGCGCTGAAGGCGGCGTTCATGACCCGCGTCGCCTGCGGTCCGCGGTTGGACGGGCCAGCCTTGCGGTCCTTCAAAATGGCCCAGGTCAGGACCGCCAGAAAGGCGACGGTGATGCCGACGACGAAGGCCAGATTGGCCAGATCGGGCCAGCGGATCAGCCCGATCACCTGTCCGACATGGAACAGGCACTGCAGGCCGTACAGCAGCCCGCCCGCCAGATAGCAGATCGCCAGGGTCATCGGCGGTCGCCCGCCCCCTTCCACGATCGAACGCAGGAAGGCGAGGTCGGCTTCGGGCGTGCGGGACTTGTCGGTCATCGGGTGATTCCTGGCGCGACGCGGCTGCCCCCTCGGATGGACGCAGCCGCCAAGGTTGGCAAGCTATTCGGCGGCGACGGGGGCGGTCCGAGGCGCGGGATGGCGCCACGGCACGCGACGCCCGTTCAGCCACCGCCCCATCATCCCGTGGCGCACCATCAGCTCATAGCTTGCCAGGGACAGGGCCGTGACGCCGACCACGACGACAGCCAGCTTGACCGGCCAGACCAGGGTCCAGTCCTGCACCACCGCCTGCGCCGCCATCACCAGCGGCAGATGGACGATGTAGATCCAGTAGGAGGCGTCGGCCAGATAGCGCCGCACCGCGCTGTGTCCCGACCAGAACCTCAGCGCCAGACCGACCACGGCGAACATCGAGGCATAGGTGGCCACGCCAAAGGCCGCCGCCGTCATGGCCTTGGCCGCCGGATCGGTCATCGGCGTCAGCACCGGCGTCGGCCCGCCCGACAGCATCAACGCCGTCGTCCCCGCCCCTAGCGCCAGCCCTAGCCAGACCGGCGTCCAGGTCTCGATCCGCGCCAACAGGTCGCGACGGCGAGCCAGCAACACCCCCATGCCGAAGGCCAGCCCGAAACCGACCAGGGCCGCCGTCTCAGGCACCAGCCCCGCATCCGGCGTCGGAATGCCGAAGAAGGCGATCCAGTTCGGCTCGAACCACAGGGCGAACGCCAGCGGCGCGCCCAGCACCAGCGGCCCCCACGGCCCGATCAGACCGCCAGCCAACCGGTCCATCCCACGCCCTAGAGCGCCATTCCGATCCAGCCGGGCGACAACGACATGCCCGATCAACAGGGCGGCGTAGAACCACAGCAGCACCCACAGGAACCACAGATGGGTCAGCGGGATATTGGTCCAGTCATAGGTCGGCGGCGGCGGCGCGTCGGCGGCGGTCAGGCCGTGCAGCGAGGCGTTCCAGATCAGCACCGCCACGATCCCCGCCATTGCCGGCCCCCAGAAGGCCGCCAGCGGTCCGGCGATGCGGATCAGCCGGTTCTTGATGAACTCCGCCGCCCCGCGCCGCTTCAGCATCATGTGGCCGAACAGGCCGGCGATCAGGAAGAAGCTCGCCATGCGGAACAGATGGATGACGAAGAACAACCCGCTGGCCCAGACCGACGTATGGTCGTCGGCCACGATCCAGATCTGTGCGGGAAAAAAAGACAGGGTGGCGTGCAGCACCACCCCCAGCAACAGGGCCGCGCCCCGCAGCCCGTCGAGGCCATGCAGGCGTTCGGTTTGATCGAATTGGGATGCCGTCATGGCGTCCTCCTGTTTCGGATAACTCTACATCTCACAGACCAGTCTAAATTACAAACAAGTCTGCACAAACCGCATCGCGAGCCCTCACGCACGAAAAAGGGGCGGGCCTCACGGCCCGCCCCTCCTTGTTTCAGCCTGTCCGAAAGATCAGACGGTCGGCACGCTCGTCGTCGGGGCGGCGGCCGGTTCCGACGGCTTGGCCGTCTCGACCTCGACGCCGTCCGACACCGGCGTCACCGGCACCGAGACCGACGGCCCGGCGACCGTGTCATTGGCCTCGTCGCGGTTCGGGGCCACGCCCTTCTCCAGCAGGTCACGGATCTCATCACCCGACAGGGTTTCGTATTCCAGCAGGGCCTGGGACAGCTTCTCGTGGTCGCCCGCCTTGTCGGTCAGGATGCGACGCGCCTCGTCCCAGCCTTCGGTGACGATGCGCTTGACCTCTTCGTCGATGATCCGGGCCGTCTCTTCCGAGACGTTCTGGCTGCGCGACACCGAGTGGCCCAGGAAGACCTCCTCCTGGTTCTCGCCATAGGCCACCGTACCCAGCTTCTCGGAGAAGCCCCAGCGCGTGACCATGGCGCGGGCCAGCTTGGTCGCCTGTTCGATGTCCGAGCTGGCGCCCGAGGTGATGCTCTCAGGGCCGAAGATCAGTTCCTCGGCGACCCGGCCGCCCGCCATGATGGCGATGCGGTCGATCATCTGCTGGAACTTCATGGAATAGCGGTCGCCTTCCGGCAGTTGCATCACCATGCCCAGGGCGCGGCCGCGCGGGACGATGGTCGCCTTGTGCACCGGGTCGGCCATCTTGACGTTGATGGCGACGATGGCGTGACCGGCCTCGTGATAGGCGGTCAGGCGGCGCTCTTCCTCGTTCATGGCCATGGACTTCCGCTCAGAGCCCATCATGACCTTGTCCTTGGCGTCCTCGAAGTCGCGGTGCGTGACCATGCGGCGGTCCTTGCGGGCCGCCATCAGGGCCGCTTCGTTGACCAGATTGGCCAGGTCCGCGCCCGAGAAGCCCGGCGTGCCGCGCGCCAGGGTCTTGACGTTGACGTCGGCGGCCAGGGGCACATCCTTCATGTGGACGCGCAGAATGCGTTCGCGGCCCGAGACGTCGGGGTTCGGCACCACGACCTGACGGTCGAAGCGGCCCGGACGCAGCAGGGCCGGGTCCAGCACGTCAGGACGGTTGGTCGCCGCGATCAGAATGATGTTCTCGGACGCCTCGAAGCCGTCCATCTCGACCAGAAGCTGGTTCAGCGTCTGCTCGCGCTCGTCGTTGCCGCCGCCCAGGCCGGCGCCGCGGTGACGACCGACGGCGTCGATTTCATCGATGAAGATGATGCAGGGGGCGTTCTTCTTGGCCTGCTCGAACATGTCACGCACGCGGCTGGCGCCGACGCCGACGAACATTTCCACGAAGTCCGAACCCGAGATCGAGAAGAAGGGCACGCCCGCCTCGCCCGCCACCGCGCGCGCCAGCAGGGTCTTGCCGGTGCCCGGAGGGCCCACCAGCAGGGCGCCCTTGGGGATCTTGCCGCCCAGACGCTGGAACTTGCCCGGATCCTTCAGGAAGTCGACGACCTCCTGCAGTTCGTCCTTGGCCTCGTCCACGCCGGCGACGTCGTCAAAGGTCTTGCGGCCCTTGTGCTCGGTCAGCAGCTTGGCCTTGGACTTGCCGAAGCCCATGGCGCCCTTCGCCCCGCCCTGCATCCGGTTCATGATGAAGAACCAGAAGGCGATGATCAGGGCCACCGGCAGCAGCAGGCCCAGCAGGCCCGACCACCAGGGCTGGCGCGTGCTCTTGACGTCCACGGCGGCGCCGGCGGCCTGCATCTTGTCGACCAGGTCGATATTGGGCAGGGGCGTGACGGTCGTGAACTTGCTGTCGTTCTTGTAGACGCCCGTAACGGTGTCGCCGCGCACGGTCGCCGACTTGATCTCCTGGCCGTTGATGGCGGTGATCAACTGCGAATAGGTGATGGGATCGGGACGGCCCGCCGCCGCCGTCTTGGCGCCCGGCATGGCCGCACCGCCATTCTGGCCGATGGCGGCGTAGAGCGCGACCAGACCCAGCAGGATCACGCCCCAGATGGCGAAATTACGCAGATTCATTCGATCCTCGGTTTCTCGACGTGCGCCACGGGCCCCGTCGATCAGCAGTCTTTCTAGGAAAATAGGTCAGTCGGCGGCGTTTCGCCATGCATGGGGTGAAAGAGGTCGGCTTCCTGCGTCGTTTCGCCCAAGGCCAGGCGCAGACGCCGCGCCCCCAGGGCCCGCACCTCGGCCCCGCGCCAGGCCAGGATCGCCCCGCTTCCATCCTCGCGAACCAGCACCGGCAAGCTCCCCCGCGCCCCTGCCGGCAAGCCCGCGACCACCCGCCGGTCGGCGTCCGACAGCCGGACCAATCGCCCCGCCGCCGCCTCGACGCGCCAGCCCGGCTCGGTCGCAGCGATCTCGAACCGCCCGTCCCAAACCGCCGCCACGCCCGGCGCCAGCCGCACCGTCTCCTGCGGACGCCGCTTCATCTCCCCCGGCTCGCGCATCAGCCGCACCGACGCCCCCGCCGCCTCGACCCGCGCCCCCGCCAGCCCCGCCGAAAAATCCTCGCCCGCCGCCAGCCGCGCCTTCAACCGTTCCAGCCGCTCCCCGCGCGGCGGAACCGCCCCGCCCCCCGCGCACAGCAGCGCCGCCGCCAGCGTGGACGCCGACACATCGCGCGAAACCTCCAGCACCCCGACCCACGCGAAGCGCCCCGCCTCTCCCTCCCCTGCATGGGGAGGGTGGTCGCGCAGCGACCGGGCGGGGAGGGCGAGCGCCTCACCAGCCAGCGCCGCCCGCGCCCGACTGCGCCCGAACCGCTCATCCGCATTGGCCGGGTCCTCGACCCAGCCGACGCCGCGCCCCCGCAGATCTTCCCGCAAGCCCTTGCGCCGTTCGGCCAGCAGGGGCCGCAACAGCATCAGCCCCTGCCCCTGCGGCCAGACCGGCGAGGGCGACCACTCCCGCACCCGCCCCAGGGTCGAGCCCCGCGCCCGCATCCAGTCGGCCTCGGCCACGTCATCCAAAGTGTGGGCCAGCAGCACGACCCGCGCTCCCGCCGCCCGCGCCGCCTCGGCGATCAGCCCATGCCGCGCCACCCGGGCCCGCGCCGTCAGCCCGGGCCCAGCGACGGGCGCCTCCCAGCTCAAGGCCCGCCAGTCGGCCCCGACCTGCCGCGCGGCCTCGCCCGCGAACCGGGTCCAGTCCGCGCTTTGAGGGTTGAGATTGTGATCCACCGTCAGGGCCAGCAGCCGCCGCCCCCGCGCCTTCGCCCAGTCAGCGGCAAGGCGCAGCAGGGCCATCGAGTCGCCCCCGCCCGACAGGGCGACCGCGACCGGCTCCACCCGATCCGCATCCAGCCGCGCGTCCAGCCGGGCGAAGACCCGGCTGGTCAGGCCGTCGGCGTCGTCTGGCGTCAGCTGCAGTTCGCCCGCGTGCGCAGTTGCGTGGCGCGGGTCTTCTGCGCCGCCGTGGCCGTCTCGGCGTAGCGGCGGGTGAACTCGGTCAGGGCGCCGCAGGCCTGGGTGGCCCGGTCGGTGGCGCGCAGGGCCTCGGCCAGCTTCAGCGTCGTCTCCGGCGCCCAGGGCGTGCGCGGCCAGCCGTTCAGGGCGGCGGCGTAGGCGGGCACGGCGGCGGCGTTGTCGCGGGCGGCGACGTGCAGGTCGCCCAGGCGCGAGCTGGCTTCACGCGATTGCGGCGTATTGGGCCAGGTGACGATGACCGTCTCCAGCGCCCGCTGTCCGCGCGGGCCATCGGTCCCCAGCAGGCGCAGCGCCGCCGTCAGGTCCTGGGCCGCATCGCCGGTCGGTGAGTTGGGCGTGATCGGGCCGTTCATCTCGGCTTCTTCTTCCGCCGCCTTCTCGATCTTCTCGAGACGGGCCTCGGCGTCGCGCAGACGGCGACTCAGGGCGGCGTTGTCGCGCGTCGCCTCGTCCAGCTGGAAGGTCAGCCGCTCGCCGTCGGCGTTCACCCGCTGGAAGGTCTGCTCCAGGTCCGACAGGCGTCGGTCCATGATCTGCAGCTGGCCTTGCATGGCCACAACCTCGGGATCGGGTTCAACCACCACGGGCTGGCCGGCGGCGTTCCTCTGGGTCAGGGCGCGCTCCAGACGGCGGACGTTGCGGTCCAGCTGGTCCAGACGGCGCTTGTCCCACTGGACCGGCTCCATCGGCGCGACCTGGGCGACGACGGTGCCCCCGATCAGGGTCAGACCGATGGCCGTCAGGGCGGCGGATTTGGAAAAAGGCAGCTTCAGCATGTCTCAAGTCGTCCCATCGATTTGCGGCGCTCGCAAGGCCAAGGTCAGTGGCCGAGGCCCAGATAGATGATCGACACGATGAACAGGGTCGCGGCGATCTCGCAGAAGATCACCAGGGCCACCGTTCGCCACAGGGTCGAGAAGATCTTCAGGCTGTAGGCGCCCTTCAGCTGGGCGAACATGTGGACCGGCACGATCAGGCCCGCCACCAGCCCCGCGGCGGCCCCCGCCCCCTTGATCGTTGTCGCCACGATCACCACCGCCATCAGCAGCAAGGACATGAAGGTCAGCGAATAGAGGACGAAGACCCCGTGGTCGTACAGGGTGAACCCCCGCTTCCACAGGAACATCAGGGCCACGAAGGGGATGGACAGGGGCACCAGCAGGAAGGCGAATTTGTAGACCGTCTGTTGCAGCTTGTAGAGCGCCAGGTCCGGGTTCTTCAGCTTCTTGGCCACGGTCTTGGTCAGGCCGTTGACCTCGCCGTCCTTGCCCACGTCCGCGGCGATGTCCGCCACCTGGGCCTGCCAGCTGCCAGGCGCCAAACCGTCCTTGCGCCCCTCGACGGCGTCATGCTCCAGACGTTCCAGCTTGGCCTTTTCGCTGATGACCCCAGCCTGGGCGGCGGCCAGAACACCGGCGGCGACGCCGGCCCGCGCGCCGCTGTTGGGCGCAGGGGGCGCGCCGTCTGCGGGCTCCATCGCCGCGGCGGCGGCGTCGACCTCTTTCTGGGCGGCCGCGACGACCTGCTCGGCCTCAGCAATGGCCTCGCGCTGGGCGGCGATCTGCTCCGGCAGGCCCTGCAGCTTCACCTCCGAATGTGGCATGAAGCTGAGCGCGAAGAACATGACGAACAGCGTGAACAGGAACATGGCCAGGGGCGAGACATAGCGCGTGCGCTTGCCCTGCACCCATTCGCGCGTCAGCCGACCCGGATTGAGGATCAGCAGCGGCAGGGTACGCCAGAAGCGGCCGTCGAAATGCATGACCCCGTGCAGCAGCTCTTCGCCCAGATGCAGCAGGGTGCGGTGCACGTGCGCCGCCTGACCGCAGTTGGAGCAGAAGTTGCCGGTAACCTCGGCCCCGCAGTCGGCGCAGATCGTATGATGCTCGCCCGCCTGCCCGGTCGGCTTCTCGATGGCCCCTGCGATGATGCCGCCCGTCATGGCGCCGCCCGCTGCTTCCAGATCAATCACTCAGCTTCCCCCCGGATTCGGCGCGGACTTTGATCCGCTACGCCCTCAAAGAAAAGAGGCGCCGGCTGCAAAGCCGACGCCTCTCCTCATTCCGTTGCTTCCGCGGTGTTTAGCGCGGGGCGCCCGACACGATGGCGGTGTGGGCGTTGCGGTTCTGGGCCCAGGCGGACTCGTTCGAACCCTCGGCGATCGGACGCTCCTTGCCGAAGCTGATGGTGTCGATGCGGCCGGCGGGGACGCCGCGCTGGATCAGATAGGTGCGGACAGCCTCGGCGCGCCGGGCGCCCAGGGCCAGGTTGTATTCACGCGTGCCGCGTTCGTCGGCGTTGCCTTCGATGCGGACAGTGACCTGCGGATAGCGGGCCAGCCAGGCGGCCTGGGCGTCCAGACGCGGCTGGGCTTCCGGGCGCACCGAGTAGGAGTCCAGGTCGAAGTAGACGCGGTCGCCCACGTTGACGACGAAGTCCTGCTCCGAACCCGGCAGGGCGGCGCCGACGTTGCCGCCGGTGACGGGGCCGGTCGGGGCGGTCGGGTACTGCGGGCCGGTCGGCTGGGCCGGCTCGACCGGCACGGCGGGCTCGACCTTGGGCTTGGGCGCGCAGGCGGCCAGGGCGGCGACGGCGGCGCTGACGGTCGCCAGCTTGATCAGGGTCGAGGAATTCATCGGGGTCGTCTCCTTGGTGTTCATTCTGAGGACGGCGGCCTCAAAGCTTGGCTTTATTCGGCTCTGCTACCGTGCGGCATCCCGCCACGCCAGCCATGCCGAACCGTGATAACGCACAGTTTATGGGATGGGCTCCGCGCGTGATCTCACGAAGCCGTAACCCGGTTACGCCGGGCAGGAATCCGCGCCCTGACCGATGCCGAGCGTGGCCGGCGGAGCGTCCAGCAGGCCCGACCAGGCCGGGTCCGAACCGCGTCCGTCATAGCCCGCCTGCGCCACTACGCGACCCGACAGGTCGACGGTCCACAGGCGGGTGTCGCCGCCGGGGCTCTGGCGCGCGAAGGCGATGTAGCGACCGTTCGGGGCCCAGGACGGACCTTCCTCGAAGTAGCTGGACGACAGGATGCGCTCGCCGGTGCCGTCCGACTTCATCACGCCGATGTGGAAACGCCCGCCCGACTGCTTGGTGAAGGCGATCATGTCGCCGCGCGGGCTCCAGGCCGGGGCCGTATAGATGCCGCCGCCGCGCGAGATCGGACGCTGGCCCGAGCCGTCCGCCCGCATGGTGTAAAGGCGCGCCGAACCCGAGCGGTCCGACGTAAAGACGATCTGGTTGCCGTCCGGGCTGAACGACGGCGAGGTGTCGATGCCGGGATCAGACGTCAGGCGCGACAGCTGACGCGTGCGCAGGTTCATCACATAGACGTCGGTGTTGCCGCCGCGAATGATCGAGAAGGCGATCTTGGACCCGTCGTTCGAGAAGCGCGGCGCCAGCACCTGACCGTCGAACTCGCCCAGGCTTTCGCGACGGCCCGTCGACAGGTTGTACAGGTAGATGCGGCTGTAATCCTTGCCCAGGGCCACATAGGTGACCTCGTCCGGGTTCGACGCCGAGAAGCGCGGCGACATGATGATCTCGTCGCCCTGGGTCAGGAAGACGGGGTTGTAGCCGTCCTGATCGACGATGGTCAGACGCGACAGCTTGTTCAACTGGGTGCCGCTCTCCGACACGAACAGGACCCGCGAATCAAAGAAGCCCGCCTCGCCCGTCATGCGCTGATAGATGACGTCGGAAATCTTGTGCGCGATCCGGCGCCACTGCTCCGAGGTGGCGGTGAACTGATAGCTGACCAGCTGGCACTGGCGGTACGGATCATACAGGCGGAAGCCCACGTCCACCCGCCCGTCGGCGCGCGGCGTCACCCCGCCGTAGAGCACCGCCTGCGCCCCGATCGAGGTCCACTGCGGGAAGTTGGGCGCATTGGCCAGAGTCAGGCCGGTCTCGATGAAGCTGGCCGGGTTCAGCGGATCAAAGAAGCCCGAGCGCTTCAGGTTGCCGCTGATGACGTTCGAAATCTGAGGCCCGTTCTGACCGGTGAAGGGCACGATGGCGATCTGCAGAGGGCGCAGCACGCCCTGATCGATCTCGACCTCGACCGGCCCCGTCTGCTGCGCAGGCATGGTCGGCTGCGTCTGGGCTGTCGCCGGACCCGCCATCAGGACCGCTGCGGTCGAGGCGAGGAGAAGGTGCAGACGCATAGGGGGAACTCCCGGAAGTTGGACGGCTCGTCGGTCCTTATCGCCAGACCGTATGACAAAAACCAGTTTGTGAAAGACAAGCTTGCCCCGGAATGGGGCGACTTTCAGACTTTGACGCCGCCGCCGCTCAATCCTCCCCCGCTGCGCAGGGGAGGATCGCTGAGCTGCACGCCCTACCGGTTGGCGCAGGCCCGCTCGGTGTTGAAGGTCGGACGATAGGCTCCGCCGGGGAAGCCCGTCGGCACGTCGAAGGGCGCCGTCTGGCGCAGGGCGCGCATCGCTTCATCAGCGGCGGCACGATACACGTTGCTGGACTGCGGATTGATGAGGGTCGGCCCGCGCGTGATCCGTCCATCTGCGGACAGGGTCACGTCCATCTGGATCCGCAACTCGTCTCCACCCGGCATGTTGCAAACAATGAACACGTTCCAGTTGTCATAGACCTGGTTGAAGATGGCCGTGATCTGCGGCCCCGTCGCCTGACTGGCCTGCCCCGAGCCCTGCTGGCCCGTGGCCGGACGGCCCCGGTTCTGGGTCGGACGCGGCGGACCGGCCAGGGCGTCCAGGTCCAGACCGGGCGCGGGCTTGGCGGGCGCCGGGCGCGCCGGAGCCGGGGGCGTGGGACGCGCAGGCGCGGGCGGGGTCGGACGCGGCGGCGTCGGCGTCGGGCGCGGCGCGGGGGTCGGCGGCGTCGGCTTGGGCGGCGTGGGACGGGGCGTCGGCGCAGGCGTGGGACGCGGCGCCGGGGGCGTCGGAACCGGCCGGGGCGCGGGCGGCGTCGGCCTGGGCGGCGGCGGGGTCGGAGTCGGCTCAGGCGGAACCGGTTCCGGCGGCGTCTCGACCGGCGCGGTGGCCCCGTCCTCGGGCGAGGGCTCCGGCTGCGGGTTGTCGGCGGGCGCGGCGGCGATCTCGATGTCCGAGACGATCGACACCGGCACCGAGTTCACCAGCGGCTTGGGCTCGTCCTTCGACGACCACGAGACAAGGGCGAGCGCCACCACGCCGGCGTGCAGCGCGAGCGATCCGACAATGGCGGGACTGGGTCGACGCAAAGCCGTCAGCCCTCCGTCGTCTCGTCAGCGGCCGTGTCGGTGATCAGGTTCAGCTTGGTGAAGCCCGAGGCCGACAGACGCGCCATCACGCGGGCCACGGCCTGATAGGGGGCGCGGCCGTCAGCGCGGATGAAGACGGCCTTGTCGCGCGCCTTGTCGCCGCCCTCTTCGGCCACGCGGATCGCCAGGTTCTCCCAGCGGACCTCGCTGTCGCCGATGAAGATGGCCCCGTTCTGATCGATCGAGACCGTGATCGGCTTGTCCGTCGTCTCGACGGCGCTGGCCTCGGTCTTGGGCAGCTCCACAGGCACGCCGACGGTCAGCAGGGGCGCCGAGATCATGAAGATGATCAGCAGCACCAGCATGACGTCGACCAGCGGCGTGACGTTGATCTCGCTCAGCGGCCGCTTGCGCGCGCGGCGACGACCGCGCCCGCCCGAGCTTCCGCCTCCTCCACCCATCGCCATGGATCAGGCGCCCCGACGCAGGTTCAGGTCAGCAGACGGCGGCGGCGGCGGCGGCGGGGCCGAGGGCGCGCCCAGACGGCGGGCGATGGCCGACTGCAGATCGTCGGCAAAGGCTTCCAGACGCCCGGTGAACTTGCCCGCCGACACCGAGAAGGCGTTGAAGGCGATATAGGCCGGGATGGCCGCCGCCAGACCGATGGCCGTGGCGAACAGGGCCTCGGCGATGGCCGGGGCCACGGTCGTCAGATTAGTGTTGCCCGCCGCCGCAATGCTGTCGAAGGCGTTCATGATGCCCCAGACCGTGCCGAACAGGCCGATGAAGGGCGAGGCCGTGGCCACCACCGACAGCACGCCCAGACCGTTCTCGATCTTCTGGCTCTCGCGGGCGATGACCGAGTCCAGAGCGCGGTCGATGCGGGCGATCAGCATATTGCCCTGCGTGTCCGTCATGGCCCCGCGCGTGCGCGCCTCACGCCAGTCCTGCAGGGTCGACACCAGCATGCGCGGCAGGGGATCGACGGGCTGGGCGCCGGCCTGGGCCGCAACGTCTTCCAGCGAGCGGCCGCTCTCGACCTGCTTCTCGAACTCGGTGGCGCGGGCGTTCATGCGGGCGAAGCGCACGCCCTTGTCGATGATGATGGTCCAGGACCAGACCGAGGCCGCGGCCAGGCCGATCATCACGGTCTTCACCACCCAGTCGGCGGTCATGAACAGCTCGATGGGATTCAGCAGCGAAGCGTCGACTGGGGCGGTCATGCAGGGTCCTTGGATGGGTCCGGTGTCGTCAGCCCTTTTCGAGCGGGCCGACGTGGCGGTTTCATGGCGGCGGGTCTAGCGGTCGTCGGCTCCTGCGTCACGGGGGGCCGATCTGACAACCTCGTTATTGCGAAGCTTCACCGGAGAGCCACGGCGTCACCAACTCCACCAACCGCTTCGTCGGCCGCCGCGGGCGTCCGTCCAGATGGATGCAGACCGCCGTCACATCGGCCCGACACAGCACCTCGCCGTCGCGCTCGACCGTCTGGCGGATGATCAGGCGCGGCCCCCTGATCGCTTCATAGCGGGTCCGCACCACCAGGGCGTCGTCGATACGCGCCGGCTTGGCGTACCTGATGTTCAACTCCGCCACCACAAAGGCCAGCGGCTCGTCCTGATCCAGCAGTTCGGCGTGCCCCACCCCGGCCAACCGCAGGAAGTCCGACCGCCCCCGCTCGAAATAGCGGACATAGTTGGCGTGATAGACCAGACCGGTGAAGTCGGTGTCCTCGTAATAGACCCGCACCGGCAGCAGGTGATCCTGCCCGTCGAAACGGCCGGCGGTCGGTTGGTCGGTCATGGATCAGCCCTGAGCGGAAGTCGTCGCCGAGGCCTTAGCCGTCGGGGCGGCCGCGTTGAAGCCCGGACAGAACTGCGCCTTCATCTCCGCGAACTCGGCGCCCAGGGGATCATCGCCCATCAGGATGCGGTTGGGTCGCGAGACGAAGGCCACGGCTGCCTTCTGCCCGGCGATCCCGGCGTAGCCGCAGACGGCGCGGCGCTTGCCAGTCTCCAGATAGCGCACCTCGGCGCCCGGCCCCATCTGGGCCTTCACCTGGGTCAGGGCCCGTTCCGCCGGCGTCGCCTGCTTCGGCCCGAAGCGCGCGCCCTGACTGACGGCGACCAGACTCAGCGCGCCGAGCAGCAGCACCGCCGCGCCCAGCACGACGATCATCTGGTCCTTGCCGATCCCGCCTCGCGCCATCGCCCGTCTCCCTTCGCCACGGAGCATGGCCGGGTTTGACGAACGGGTGAAGCCCCTTTGCGAATCGCTTGCGATCTACTTCCCGAACAGATCCGGCGGCGGCGCGGCCTGAGCCTTCGGCGCCTCCAGCCCCAGATGCTCATAGGCCTTGGCGCAGGCCACGCGTCCGCGCGGGGTGCGCATGATGAAGCCCTGTTGCAGCAGATAGGGCTCGATCACGTCCTCGACCGCATCGCGCGCCTCGGCGATCGCGGCGGCCAGGGTGTCCATGCCCACCGGCCCGCCGCCATAGTTCTCGATCAGGGCCTTGAGGAAGCGCCGGTCCAGACTGTCGAGCCCCTGCTCGTCGACCTCCAGCCGCGCCAGCGCCCGCGCCGCCGCCAGCCGGTCGATCTGGCCGCCCTCGGCCTCGGCGAAATCCCGCACCCGGCGCAGCAGTCGCCCGGCGATGCGCGGCGTGCCCCGCGCCCGACGTGCGATCTCCATCGCCCCGTCCTCGGTGATGGCCGCACCCATCTTGCGCGCCGCCCCGCGGATCACCGCCGTCAGCTCCTCCGGCGTATAGAACTCCAGCCGCAGCGGAATGCCGAACCGGTCGCGCAGCGGCGTGGCCAGCAGCCCCGCCCGCGTCGTCGCCCCGACCAGGGTGAAGGGCGCCAGGTCGATGCGCACGCTGCGCGCCGACGGCCCTTCGCCGATGATCAGGTCCAGCACATGATCCTCCATCGCCGGATAGAGGATCTCCTCCACCTGCGGGGCCATGCGGTGAATCTCATCAATGAACAGGACGTCGCGCGGCTCCAGATTGGTCAGGATGGCCGCCAGATCCCCCGCCTTGGCCAGGATCGGCCCGGACGTCGCCCGAAAGCCCACGCCCAGCTCCCGCGCCACGATCTGCGCCAGCGTCGTCTTGCCCAGACCGGGTGGCCCGAACAGCAGGACGTGATCCAGCGCCTCGGACCGCGCGCGGGCGGCGTCGATGAAGACCTTCAGATTGCCCTTGGCCGCCGACTGGCCGACGAACTCGGACAGGGTCTGCGGGCGTAGTGCGCGGTCGTGCTTTTCGCCGGGCGCGGCGTCGGGAGCGATCAGCCGGTCATCCGTCATCGCATCGCTCCCACGCCGGTCCGCCTTACATCTTCAGGACGGCGTACCCCGCCGCCATGGCGACCAGTCCAACGATGAAAACGATGACGACCTGCAATTTCTTGTTCATTTTCAAACCTTGACTGCGTTTCAGAGAGGCCGCCGTCATAGGCCGCGTCGCGCGCGCGGAACAAGTTCCCCGCCCGAAGCGCGCGCCTCACCGTCCCAGCTCCTGCAGCGCCGCGCGGATCACCGCCGACAACTCCGCCTCGTCGCCCAGCCGGATCAGCGCCTGATCCACGGCCCGGCGCGCATTGACCTCGGCTATGCCCAGCCCCAGCAGGGCCGCGACCGCCTCGCCCGTCACGCTCGGCGGCGGCGGAGCGGCGGCGACCTCGGCGTGAACCCCCGGCGCGCTCGGCGCGAAATGCCCGTCGCCCAGAGCCTTGCCCTTCAGTTCGGTGACAATGCGCAGGGCCAGCTTCGGCCCCACGCCGTTGGCGCGCCCCACCGCCGCCTTGTCCTCGCGCGCCACGGCGCTGGCCAGTTCGCCCGGCGGCAGCACGTCCAGCACGCTCAGCGCCGCCTTCGGCCCCACGCCCTGAATGGCCAGCAGCAGGGTGAAGGCGCGGCGCTCGTCGCGCGAGAGGAAACCGTACAGACGCGGCCCCGCGTCCTCGCTCCATTGGCTGTGAATATAGAGGGTCGTCTCGTCGCCCGGCGCCGGCAGACGCCCCAGGGTCCGCGCCCCGCAGGTCGCCACATAGCCCACCCCGCCGCAGTCGATCAGGCATTCCGCCTCCCCGACCTCGGCCAGAACGCCTCTCAGACGACCGATCATGCCGCCCCCCTCAAACTCGCATTCAAACTCAGGCTCCGCCGATGGTGGGCGTGGGTGATGGCCACCGCCAGGGCGTCCGCCGCGTCCGCCTTCACCTCGCCCGCCGCAGGCAACAGCCGCTTGATCATGAAGGCCACCTGGCTCTTGTCCGCCTGCCCGGCGCCGACCACGGCCTTCTTCACCAGGCTGGGGGCGTATTCGGCCACGCTCAGTCCCGCCCTTGCCGGGGCCAGCATGACCGCCGCCCGCGCATGGCCCAGCTTCAGCGTCGAGGCCCCGTTCATGTTGACGAAGACCTCCTCGATCGCCGCCTCGTCGCAGCTATAGGCCGCGCAGATCGACCCGACCTCCTCCAGCAGATGCAGCAGCCGCTCCGGGAAAGGCGCCTTCTCGGCGGGCGCCACCACCCCGTGCGCGATCCAGCGCAGGCGGCTGCCCTCGCTTTCGATCACGCCCCAGCCGGTGCGGCGCAAACCGGGGTCCAGCCCCAGGATTCGAGTCGATACGTTCGTCATTCGTTCCAGTCATGCCCCAAACGAGGTTGACGAACAATGACCAGACGCTCGCAGAGCCCGCCGGCCGTCCCGTCAGTCGTCTCTGGGCATGACCGAGAACCCGGCCAGCCCGGCCTGCTCGCCCAGCCGCGCCGACAGGTCATGGACCCGCAGCGGCATCGCCCCACGCGCCTTGATATGGTGCTCGTGGATCTGGCCGTCGTGGCTGACCACATGGCCGATGCGCACCGACTTCAGCCCGCTGTCGCTCAGCAGGGCCCGCAGCTTCGTCTCATCCGGCACAGCGCCGCGCGCCCAGCGCAGGGTCACGTCGACCACCCCCACGTGCGGCAGACGCGCGTCGAGGAACCTCAGGATGGCCAGCACCAGCAGGGTCGCGCCCCCGGCCACCAGACCCAGGTTCCACATCCCGACCCCGAACATCACCCCGACCGCCGAGGTGGTCCACAGCGACGCCGCCGTGGTCAGGCCGTGGACGGAGAAGCCCTCGCGGAAGATGACCCCGGCGCACAGAAAGCCGATGCCCGTCAGGATGCCGTGCGCCATCCGCGTCGGGTCGATCACCAGCCTCTGATCCGGAAGAGCGACAAAGGCCCAGGTCGACTGATGCATGGCCGCCAGCATCAGCACGCAGGACGTCATGCAGACCAGGATATGGGTGCGGAACCCCGCCGGGTGCCCGTGGTAGGTCCGCTCAATCCCGATCAGGCCGCCCGCGACCATCGCCGCCGCCACCGGGGCGATCAGCGCCCAGTCCACCGTTCCGGCCATCGTCATGTCCGCCTCTCAAGCTGCACAGGACCGCCCACCGTGGACCGCGCCGCGCCCGGCCACAAGAGGGGGTCACAAGAGGGTGCGTCCACTCCGGCCACGCTTGCTCGCCCCCGCATCGAGGCGCATGGTTTAAAAATCTGCGATAGCCGAAAGGAGCCGCCATGCGCGCCGCCCTGTTCGTTGCCTCTCTCGCCTGCTTGCTGCCTCTCGCCGCGAAGCCCGTCGCCGCCCAGGAGACGCGGGAGCAGTTTATGGACCGCTGCACCATGGCTCTGGCCCGAACGGCCAATATGCAGAGCTACGCAGAGGGCGCCTGCGCCGAGCAATGGCCGAAGATCACCCGCGCCAATCAGATGGTCGACGCCATCCTGTCGGCCTTCGTCGCCGGCACGCCCTCAGCGCTCGACCCCGCCGACCTTCAGCGCCGCGCGTCCATGGTCCGCTGGACTTCGCCGTCGCAAGGTCGGTTGGCGGATCTGAATGTCGAGACCACGCGCACGCCCACGACCCGGATCATCTTCAACTGGTCGGCGACGGGCCAGCCTGTGCCCTTCGATCCGGTCGAGGCCCTTCGGGTACGCGGGGCCGAGGTCTATCCGATCGGCTGCTATGCCCTGGGTGCGGGCGAAACCAACAGCGTCTGGCGCGTCGATGCCCCGGGCCACGTCCCCTTCGCCCTGAGCGTCTACAGTCGCGAGGCGCCGACGGCCTCGGCCATGTCGTCCATCACCGTCAGCGCCGACGCCGAGCGCAACCTGCCGTCGCTCGACGACCTCAGGGCCGCCGAGCCGGATCAGGACTGGATGGAGACCTGCCCCGTCTAGGGGCAGGTCCCGGGACGATCAGCCCGCGTACTTGGCCGCGTCTTCGTCCGAGATGTCTTCGTTGGAATAGACCGACGACACGTCGTCCTCGGCGTCCAGGGCGTCCAGCAGCTTGAACAGGGTGCCGACGGCTTCGCCCGTGACCGGCACTTCCGATTGCGGCTTCCAGACGATGGCGGTCGACTTGGGGTCGCCCAGCACCTTGGACATGGCCTCGGCCACCTCGTTCAGGTCCTCATAGGCGGTCCAGATGGTGTGGCCCGGCGCGTCCTCATAGATGTCCGGCTTGACCAGATCGCTCTCGACGTCCTGGGCGCCGGCCTCGATGGCGGCCTCCATGACGGCGTCTTCCGTGCCGGCCTCGGCCTTGTAGATGATCTGGCCGACCTTATCCCACATGAAGGCGACCGAGTTCATCTCGCTCAGCGCGCCGCCGTTCTTCTTGAAGGCCGCGCCGATGTTCGAGGCCGCACGGTTGCGGTTGTCGGTCAGGGCCTCGACGATGATGCCGACGCCGCCGGGGCCCCGGCCCTCGTAGCGGACCTCTTCCATCGTATCGACGTCGCCGCCGGCGGCCTTGTTGATGGCGCGCTGGATGACGTCCTTGGGCAGGCTCTCGGCCTTGGCGTTATTGACCGCCAGACGCAGGCGCGGGTTCAGCGCCGGGTCGGGCATGCCGTTCTTGGCGGCCACAGTGATGTCGCGCGACAGCTTGGAGAACAGCTTGGAGCGCTGCGCATCGGCGCGCCCCTTGCGGTGCATGATGTTCTTGAATTTCGAGTGGCCGGCCATGGTTTCGTCTGCCAGATTTCTGAAACGTGAGGCGCGCCCTTTACTGGATGTGCGATCCTCTGTCACGACTGGGAACCGCCCGACCGCGCCGGGGATTTAGCGCAGGCAATAAGGAGACGCCTATGGCCGCCGCCGACGACACCTATCTGGACGACGCCTATGACGAGGGCCTCGACCACGCCCACGCGGGCGAGATCGTCGAATGGTACGCCAAACGTCCGGTCACCGTCTCCACCGCCGCCGCCACCGGCTCCCTGGTCGCCGCCTTCGCCCTCGGCGCCCTGACGGCGGTCGGAACCCTGTTCCTGCTGCGCCAGTACGACGAGCGCTAGGACAATCCCGCCGACTCCCTCCTCAAGAAGGGGGAGGGAGAACGCCCTACCCCGCCAGCAAGGCCTCGACCTCTGCACGCGTGCCCAGCGACGGCTGGGCGCCCGGCCGGGTCGCCGCCAGCGCCCCCGCTGCGCACGCGAAGTGCAGGGCTGCGTCCTCCGTCATCCCGTCCAGCAGGGCCACGACAATGGCCCCAACAAAGGCGTCGCCAGCCCCTGTGGCGTCCATCGCCTCGACGCGTGGTGGCGTGGCCCAGGCCATCTCGACCCCGCGCCGGTACATGACCGCCCCGCGCGCGCCCTTGGTCACCACCACCCGCCCGCCGCCGACGTGCAGAGCCTCGCCATAGAAGGCGGCCTCGGTCTCGTTGACCACGATCAGATCGGCGCGGCGCAGCAGGGCCTCCGACACCGGCGCCGCGGGCGCCAGGTTGACGCAGACGAAATCGGTCGCCCGCCCCACCGCCGCCTCGACCGTCTCAATCGGCAGCTCCAGTTGGGCGATCAGCGGCGTCTCGATCCGCGACGGCAACTGCTCGGGCGTCACCATGTGATTGGCCCCGGCGGCGACCACGATCTGATTCTCGCCCGAGGGATCGACGGCGATCAGGGCCACCCCGGTCGGCGCCGCGATGTCCGTCTCGACGCCCGACAGGTCCACGCCGTGCGCCAGCATCAGGGCCACAGCCGCCCCCGACATCTCGTCCTCGCCCACGCGACCGATCAGGCTGACGTCGGCCCCCAACCGCCGCGCCGCCAGCGCCTGATTGGCGCCCTTGCCGCCCGCGTGCCGCGCCAGCGTCGCCCCCGTCACCGTCTCTCCCGGCGCCGGCAGGCTGGGGGCCGAGGCCACCATGTCCAGATTGATCGACCCGACGACGGTGATCCTCATGCGCCTGCTCCCAGTCGTTCCGTAATCAGGGCGAAGACCCCGTCCGCATCCGCCTTTGTCGCCCAGAAATGGTTCGCCGTCGCGGCCTCGACGCGGAACTCCACCGCCGTATGCCCGCGCGTCAGATCACTCTGCGTCTCCACGTCGATCCGGCACGGCGCCAGATCGAACAGTTCCGGCTTCAGCAGCCAGGCCACGGTGCAGGGATCATGCAACGGCCCGGCGTCCCAGCCGACGATGACCCGCTCGATCCGCTGCGAAAAGCGCAGCATGGCCGCCGCCGTCCGCGCCGAGGCCGTGTCCACCGCCTCGATGGCGTTGATGCGGTCTTCCGTAGCCCGCACCTGATGGGTGACATCCAGACCCATGACGATCATCCGGCAGCCGGAGGCGAAAACCTCCGCCGCCGCATCCGGGTCGGCCCAGATGTTGAACTCGGCGCTGGCGGTGATGTTGCCGCCTTCCGCGCGCGCCCCACCCATGGCCACCACCGGCCCCAAATGCGCCGCCAGCGCGGGCTCGGCCCGCAGGGCCAGGGCCAGATTGGTCATCGGCCCCATGACGGCCAGGGCGACAGACCCCGCGGGCCGCTCCATCACCAGCCGCACAATGGCCTCCGCCGCCGTCCCGTCGCCCGCCGGCGCCTCCGGCTCGAACGGCGCCAGATCACCCAGGCCCTCGGCCCCGTGGAACTCGCCCGCCCCGGCCGGTTCGCGCTTCAGGGGCCGCTCGGCCCCGGCATGGACCGGCACGTCCTCGCGCCCGGCGATCTGACGCAGGATGCGGGCGTTCCGCGCCGTCTGCACGGCGCTGACATTGCCCCCGACCGTAGTCACGGCCAGCAGATCGAGGTCGTTTGAGGCGAAGGCGGTCAGCAACCCCGTGGCGTCGTCGACGCCGGGATCGCAATCAATGATGAGAGACTGTTTCACCGTCCTTCCCTGCCCCGACCGGCCGAGCGCCGCAAGCGCCTCAGTCGCGCGGGGCGGGCGAATGGGCGATCAACTGGATCTCGACAATGCTGCCCTCGCCGCCCAGCAGGCCACTGGTCCCCACCGCCGTCCAGGCTGGTCGCGGTCCCTGAGAAAACTCGCGCCAGACCTTCGACAGGACCGCGACCTGCTCGTCCCTCGTGCCTGCGAAGCCCGGTCCGTCCCAGACATGGAATGTGTTCAGCATGGCGACATCGTCCAGGCTGCTTCCCGCCGCCCGCAGGGTCTGGTTCAGCTGGCGCAGGGCGCGGCGCACCTGCCCCTCGAAGGCGGCCACGTCGTTCCCCTCGCCCTCGGCGCGAAACACCACCAGCCCCGACACATACAGAACGTCTCCGACCCGACGTGCGGGGGCATATCCGATTTCGTCGTGAGCCCGTTTCTGCCCGGCTGAAGGGATGATGACCTCGCCGCCCGGCGTGGCCAGACGTTGCGGATAGGCCGCCTCCTGGGCGACGACCGGGCCGGCGGCCCCCAGCGCCAGCACCACGGCGATGGCGCGAAGATACAGGCTCATGATCCAAACCTCGCTGCTGCAAAGCCGGAAGCGTTCGCCTCGACTTTCGCTCCCGGCAACTTAAGCTTTTGTCAGAGACAGGCCTCAACGCAGACCCGCGCCAGCACCTCGGCCGAGTCCGTCAGCGGAACCACGACGTCGTCCGTGTCCAGCAGCAGCGGCACCTCGGTGCAGCCGCCGATGACCCCCTGGGCCCCCGCCGCGACCAGAGCCGCCGCCAGCTCCCGCATGGCCGCCCTCTGTTCCAGCCCCACGTCCCCCGCCTTGACCCCGAACACCACAGTCATGAAGCGCGCCCGGTCGGCCTCCGACAGCCGCACCATCTCCACGCCCTCGGCCGCCAGGGCCTTCGCATAGAGCGCCTCGCCGCCCGGCGTCGCCAGCACCCCGATCCGGGTCGCGCCCCCGGTCTTCGCCGCCTTCGCCGTCTCCGCCACCATGTCGATGAAGGGCAGCCCCGCCGCGCGGATCGCCGCCGCGTGGGCGTGGGCGGTGTTGCACGGCATGGCCAAGACCTCGGCCCCGGCCTCGCGCAGTCTCACCGCCATCTCGCCCAGGGTCCGCCCCGCCGCCTCGGGCTGGGTATGCCGGTTCGGCACCTGCGGGTTCATGTCCATCACCACGCGAATGTGGTCCTCATCGCCCTTCGCCGGCGTCAGGGCCTGCACCCGCGCCAGAAACGCCACCGTCGCCGCCGGCCCCATGCCGCCCAGAACGCCCAAAGTCTTCATGCCGCGCGCCTCTGTCTTGCTCGGAAATACATCTTTCAACCGTTCGCGGACGAAGGAAACCACGGCCTCGCCGACCGGCGTTCAACAATCATGCTTAAGACGCGAATTCTTGCGGAACCAAGTTTCAGGTCCGTTGTTATTGCATCGGACACATCGGACGCCCCCCAACCCCGATGTCGTCTGTGGCGGTCCGGCCTTAACGCCCCCCCGACTGAGAAGTCGGACCGCCCCCCTTCCTCCTCCCTTGACCGCAACCGAACATCGATATCTGCTGTTGGTCTGTTGGGGGACGTCTCGATGTCGTTGTTACTGTTCGCGCTCACGGCCGCATTGCAGGCTGATCCACAGATCGTTGTGGAGGCTGACGGCCACGACGCGTGGCGCCTGACCATCACCGCAAAGGATGAAACCGATCCCCTCCGCCTGGCCGAGCGCCTTCGTCCGCGCGCGGCGGAACTGTGCGGCGTGGCCGGATACCACTTCGGTCGCTACACCTTCGACCTCGAGCAAACCGTCGCCAAGGGATCGACGGAGGTGAAAAACGGGGCGCTGACGGTCGTGCAGAACCTGACTTGCGGCCCCGCTACGTCGGTTGTCGAGCCCGCCGCCGCCCCGGTTCTGAGCGAGGCCGACACAGCGGCGCTCAACCCCCGGCTTACCGCCCTGAGCGACTCCTATTTCGACGCCCTCGACAAAGGCCGCTTCGCCGAAGCCTTCGCCATGGTCGACGAAAAGATGACGGGCGGCGCCACGCTCGAGAACTGGACGGCCCGCGTCCTCGCGCAGAGGGAGACCATTGGCGCAACAACCGAACGCCAGATCGGCCGCCTGACCTGGTACTCCAATCCGTCAGGCGCACCGGCGGGCCACTATGGCGCTGTCGACTATGTCGCCTCTCACGCCCTTCAGGACGAATGCGGCTATCTGATCTGGTATCGTCCGACGCCGGACGCCCACCTTCGCCTGATCCGTCAGGAAGCGACCTTCCTGCCGCACCATATGGACGAGGCTTTGCGGGCGACGATGCGTCAGGCCCACTGCATCATCCTTTAGGCCCCCTCTCAATACAGCCTCAGCACCATGTCCCAGCGGTCGATGCCGGGCGCGAAGCCGTCAGGCGTGACCTTTTCCGTCTCGAAGCCGAACCGCGCATAGAAGCCCTGCGTATGCTGGCTGGTGTTCAGGATGACGCGGCGGATCCCCGGCGTCGCCCGCGCCGCCGCGATCCGCGCCTCGGTCAGCACCCGCCCCAGCCCCTGACCGTGCAGGCCGTTGTCGACCATGCCCCAGCACAGGGCGACGCTGATCCCGTCCGGCTCGACCGCATGGCCGCCGCAGCCGACGATCCGCCCGTCCAGCTCGATCACCTGATAGGGCCAGCGCAGGGCCTGATCCTGCAGAAAGCCGACAAAGCTCTCCCGCTCGCTCTCGTCGAAGAAGCGCGGCGTATTGCTGTCGAACAGGGCCAGGCACCCGGCCATGTCGTCCAGCCGATAGGGTCGCGAATGGGTCATGCCCCTCCGTAACACGCCTCGCTTGACCCGCCACGGAAAGGAGCTAGGGTCGCGCCGTTCTCCGGGGGGTCGCATTTGAGCGGCTGAGATTGGCGTAGCCGCCTGACCCGTCGAACCTGATCCGGGTCATGCCGGCGAAGGGATGGGAAACGCTTTGGTCTCCGGCGGCTTTACGTCAGGGGACCGCCTCGCCCGACGTCGGCGGACCTCTCGCAGTTTAGAGGCCGCCATGAACATCAACGTCACGCCGACGACCGAACAGCCGCACGAGCCGAACATCGAGCTCCCCCTCGCCGAGGCCCGCAAGGCCGTCGAGGCCGAGACCGGCCGCATCCCCACCGGCCCCCGCGCCGGCGGCGTCAAGGTCTATGTGGCGGGCGAGCTCTTCCCCGACATCCGCGTCCCCTTCCGCGAGGTCGCCGTCCACCCCAGCGCCAACGAGCCGCCGGTGACGATGTATGACAGCTCCGGCCCCTACACCGACCCCAATGTCGTCATCGACATCAAGAAGGGCCTGCCGCGCGTGAAGTCGTCGTGGCAGCTGGACCGCGGCGACATCGCCCCCGTCCTGAACCCGCGCGAGGTCAAACCCGAGGACAACGGCCACGCGTCGGGCAAGCACCTGGCCCCCCGCTTCGACGTCTCCAACCATCAGGTCTTCAAGGGCGTCGAGGGCCGCCCGGTCACCCAGTACGAATACGCGAAAGCCGGGATCATCACCCCCGAGATGGAATACGTCGCCATCCGCGAGAACCTGCGCCGCGAGCAGAACGCCCCCTGCATCCGCGACGGCGAAGACTTCGGCGCCTCGATCCCCGACTTCGTCACGCCCGAGTTCGTGCGTCAGGAAATCGCCCGCGGCCGCGCCATCATCCCGCACAACATCAACCACCCCGAAGTCGAGCCGATGATCATCGGCCGCAACTTCCTGGTGAAGATCAACGCCAACATCGGCAACTCGGCCGTGCTCTCCAGCGTCGATGACGAAGTGGACAAGCTGGTCTGGGCCACCCGCTGGGGCGCCGACAACGTCATGGACCTGTCGACGGGCCGCAACATCCACAACATCCGCGACTGGATCATCCGCAACTCGTCCGTCCCCATCGGCACCGTCCCCATCTATCAGGCGCTGGAGAAGGTGAACGGCATCGCCGAGGACCTGACCTGGGAGGTCTTCCGCGACACCCTGATCGAACAGGCGGAGCAGGGCGTGGACTACTTCACCATCCACGCGGGCGTCCGCCTGCCCTTCGTGCCGATGACGGCCAAGCGCGTGACGGGCATCGTCTCGCGCGGCGGCTCCATCATGGCCAAGTGGTGCCTGGCCCACCACAAGGAGAGCTTCCTCTACGAGCACTTCGAGGACATCTGCGACATCATGCGCGCCTATGATGTCTCCTTCAGCCTCGGCGACGGCCTGCGCCCCGGCTCCATCGCCGACGCCAATGACGAGGCCCAGTTCGCCGAACTGCGCACCCTCGGCGAACTGACCAAGATCGCCTGGGCCAAGGGCTGCCAGGTCATGATCGAAGGCCCCGGCCACGTGCCGATGCACAAGATCAAGGCCAACATGGATGAGCAGCTCAAGCACTGCCACGAAGCGCCCTTCTATACGCTTGGCCCGCTGACCACCGACATCGCCCCCGGTTACGACCACATCACATCGGCCATCGGCGCGGCCATGATCGGCTGGTTCGGCACGGCCATGCTCTGCTACGTCACGCCCAAGGAACACCTCGGCCTGCCCGACCGTCAGGACGTCAAGGACGGCGTCATCACCTACAAGATCGCCGCCCACGCCGCCGACCTGGCCAAGGGCCACCCCGCCGCCCGCATGCACGACGACGCCCTCAGCCGCGCCCGCTTCGAGTTCCGTTGGGAGGACCAGTTCAACCTCGGCCTCGACCCCGAAACCGCCCGCAAGTACCACGACGAGACCCTGCCGAAGGAGGCGCACAAGACCGCCCACTTCTGCTCCATGTGCGGCCCCAAGTTCTGCTCGATGAAGATCAGCCAGGACATCCGCCGCGACGCCCTGGCCCAGAACGACGCCGGCGCCAGCCTCACCGAAGCCGAAGCCGGCATGGCCGAAATGAGCGCCAAGTTCCGGGCTGGAGGCGGCGTGGTGGAGGTGAAGGTGTGAAAGGCTGACGTAGCACAGAGCGCGACAATACCACTTTACCGCGCACCCTTGGCCGGGCAACCTAAGTGCGGTCTTGGGGGATAGAATGACTTCACTAGCTGGCGATATCGTCAACCGCGTCCGCCGCCTCCCGAAACCCACAACGGCGGCGGAAGCGCTTCAGCCGATCTTCGAGGCGGTGAGCAATGCGATGCACGCCATCGACGACCGCTTTCCCAACGGCGAATCAAAGGTTCAAGGGCGCATTGACGTAGTAGTTCAGAACCTCGGCAACCCTGGGCAAGTGTCAGTTCGTGTGACTGATAACGGGATCGGACTCGACGACGCTCGCTTTAATGCGTTCATTACAACCGATACGGGCTTCAAATTTGAGCGAGGCGGGAAGGGCGTTGGCCGCCTCCTCTGGCTCGACATGTTCGAAACAGTCCGCGTTCAGAGTGTCTTCTTGAACGAACAGCAGGAGTTGTGGCGCCGAAGCTTTGACTTTGTCCTAGCTGAACGGGATCAGCTCCAAAATGAAGTGCTAGAGCAAATTTTGGACGGCGCTCCCGGAACGTCTGTTGAGTTCGTCGGCATCCGCGAGGGAGCGTATCGGGCGAAATTCCCCGAGCGCCCGGCCGTTGTTGTTCGGCACTTTGGCTCACACTTCCTCGCCGAGTTTATTCTAGGAAACTCCCCACAGGTCTTCGTCCAAGTTGACGCTCGAAACGCCACTTTCCCCCAAGATATAAGAAATCTTCTCATCGAAGAGCGTGGTCACTCTGATTTCAATCATGATGTTTTTGGTCAGCTGCAAGTTTCGCACTTCGTTTTTCGAAGCGCGGCGTCGGCGGGCTTCGAAGGCAAACATCAGCTTCATTTCATCGCCAATGGTCGCACCGTCACAAGCCGCAAGATTGATGGGCTAATCGGTGTCGGTCGCTTCGGTCCCGATGACAATGCCGTCTATCACGGCTGTGTTTCAGGCGTATTCCTCGATGACCGGGTCAACCAAGAGCGCACGAACTTCAATTTCGATGAGAAAACTCTAGAGCAACTTTCTAAGGTCTGCGCTGAAGCGGCGGTGAGGGATGCTCTTAATCAAGAAGTTCAGACATACGATGTAGGCAGATCGGAAACGATGTCTGATTTCATCGCCGAGTATCCATCATTTGGATTCGCTGACATTGATGCGCTTCTGGCGAGAACGCCCAAGAACGCAACCAAAGCGGAGCAGTTCGCTCAGGCATTGATTCCTGTCCGGATACGTCGCGACACGGAACGCAAGAAACGGGTTCAGAGGATCGTTGCCGAAATTGGAGAAGGTCACAACGTAGAGGGCGACCTTGCAGAACGTATACGCGAGGCCGCGAATGACGTTCGCGCAGAAGAGCAAAGACAACTCACAGAGTACGTCCTTCGCAGGAAGGTCGTATTAGACGTCCTGGATGTGCTCATACGGCGCTTGCGCGCACGGCCAGATGGCGAAGAAGATTACCATCTCGAAGCCACGCTTCATCAATTTATTTGCCCGATGCGCGTGCGCGGCGATGATCCAACCAGAGTTGAAGATTCGGACCACGACCTCTGGATCATTGACGAGCGGCTCACCCTCGCAAGGTATTTTGCTTCGGACGTGCCCGTTCGTAATCTGATCGAAGACAATCGAAATGGAGAACGTCCCGATCTTCTAGTCTGGGACCGCTTACACGGCTTAGGGGAGGACAGCGGAGAGCCCCTCAAGCGCGTGATGCTCGTCGAATTTAAGAAACCGGGTCGCGAGCAATACACAGAGCGATACCTGCCGAGCAATCAGATTATGCGCTACCTGACAGCTCTGAAGAACGGCGACATTCAGAGTTATCGGGGCGAGCGAGTTCGCGTGGCGGAAGATTGCATCTTCTATTGCTACGTCGTTGCCGACATCGTCGGAGAACTCAAAACATATACATCCGGATGGAAAACAACAGCGGATGGTCGTGGCCGCTGGCTAGAGCTCAATGGTGACTTCCGAGGCACAATAGAGCTTATCGAATGGAGAGATTTGCTCACTGACGCCCGGATGCGAAATGCGGCCTACATCGAGGCAGCGGGGGCGTGAACGGGCTTTGAATGAGGCTGCATTCGATAAGCTCATGCCCACCATCGTTCTCCTCGCCGGCCCAACCGAGCTAACGCGACCCGCCGCGCTTGCTGTGAAGATCGCCTTCGGCGCCGCTGGGTCCCCCGATCTCCCCCCGCTTTCGCGGGGGTCGTCGGAGGATGACGAAAGAAGGGGCACCCCCCGTCCGATCCTGACGCACCCGTCCGCCAACCTCCTTCACTCAGGCAGGAGGGCGGCGAGATGGACGACGAGGCTTACTGGCACGAGGGCGAGCCCCGGATCATCGCCTCCGGCCGGTGGGAGCAGGATGAGTTCGGCGCTGCCACCTACATCCCCGACCACATCCGCCCCTCGACGGCGCCGCCCGCCGATCCCGACGCGACCCCGCTTGGCGATTTTGGGGGCGATCTTGGCGGCGAGAGGAGCGGGGCCGACGGCTATCGCATCCGTTCCGACGCCGTCTGGACGGCGGCGCGGCGCGACTATCTGGCCGGGGACGCGGCCGAGGCCGTCTGCGCCCGCTATGACCTGAAGCTGGGAACCCTGCGCTCCCGCGCCGCGCGCGAGGGCTGGCGCCGCAGCGACATCGAAGACGTCTGGCCCGATCCGCAGGACGAAGAGGCCGACGCCTCCCCGCCCGACCTGACCCGCATGGCGGCCCAGGCCCTGATGCGCTTGAACCGCGCCCTGCAGCGCGGCCGCGCCGCCGAGGCCGCCTCCTGGCTGCGCACCTGGCGCGCCCTGACGGACCCCGCCCTGCTGGCCGCCGCCGCGCCCGAACCGGAACCCGAACCCCTCTCCACCCTGGAGCAGGACCTGCAGGAAGTCGCCGCCGTCGCCCGCGACGCCGCCGCCCTACCCCCCGACGACCACGCCGGCCGCCGCGCCATCGAAGCCCGCCTGGCCGCCCTCAAAACCCGCCTCGATCCCGAGGGGCTGATTTCAGACGATTCAGACGAATTGGACTCTGTTTTTTCCGTGGAGCCAGCCCCGCCCTGACCCTGCCTCCGTCATCCTCCGGCAAGCCGCGCAGCGGCGCCGACCGGGGGACCCAGCGGCGCCGAAGGCGATCTTTGCAGTAACCTCGAGTATGATGGTTTGGCTGCTACGCGCCGTCCTTCAGGTCGCCCTACGGGCGCCGCTGGGTCCCCCGGTCTCGCTCCGCTCGCCGGAGGATGACGAATGGTCTTTGCGGGGCCCTCCCCCGCCTTGCCAAACCGCGCCCGGCGGCGCTTGATGGCGCCATATCGCCGTTCGGCAGGTCAGGGAGGACCGCCCGATGCTGATGCTGCTTGCCGCCCTGCTGACGCCGCCCGCTCAGGAGGCCCCCGCCCCCACGCCCGCCGCCGTCATCCGCCGCGCCGACGAAGCGGCGGGCACGATCGGGGTGGGACAGGTCGCCTATCTGACCCCGCCCGAGGCCGGGGCTCTGGGCCAGCTGTTGCTGATCGAGGGGCCGGGCTATCGCACCCCGATCCACGTCCACCACCGCATGGACGAGAGCTTCTATGTCCTGTCGGGACAGCTGACCCTGCATGTCGACGGCCAGACGCGGGTGCTGGGGCCGGGCGACTATGTCTTCATCCCGCGCGGCACGCCCCACGCCCAGGGCAACCAGGGCCAGGAGTCGACCCGGCTGCTGATGAGCGTGTCGTCGGGCGACTTCCTCGGCTTCTTCCGCGCCCGCGAGGAGCTGGTGAAGACATCGCCGCCCGGCCACCCCGACTATGGCCCGCGCATGTATGCGCTGAGCGACGTCTATGACGTGGAGAACCTGGGCGATCCGCCCTTTTAAACCTCCGCCGCGATCTGGCGCAGGGCCTGTTCGAACGCCGCCGCCGGCTGGCCGCCGCTGATCAGGTACTTGCCCTCGACCACGACGGCCGGCACCGAGGTGATCCCCCGCGCCCGCCACAGGTCCTCGGCGCCGCGCACCTCGGTCGCATACCGCCCCGAGGCCAGGACCTCGCCCGCCTCGGCCCTGTCCAGCCCCGCCGCCTCGGCGGCCTCGGTCAGGACGCGGGCGTCGGTGATGTTGCGGTTCTCGGTGAAGTGGGCGGTGAACAGGGCGCGCTTCAGCGCCTCCTGCTTCTCGGGCGCCGTCTCGTGGGCCCAGTGCAGCAGGCGGTGGGCGTCGAAGGTGTTCCAGATGCGGCTCTCCGGCCCCATCTTCATGTCAAAGCCGACCTCGGCGGCGCGGGCGCGGATCATCTCGCGGTTCTGCGCCGACTGTTCGGGCGTCGAACCATACTTGCGGCCGATATGCTCGACGATGTTCTCGCCTTCCGGCGCGATCTGCGGGTTCAGCTCGAACGGCTGGAAGGCGATGTCGGCGGCGATCCCCTCGCCCTTCAGCCTGTCCAGCGCCGTCGTCAGCCCGCCCAACCCCACGGCGCACCAGGGGCAGACCACGTCGGAAACGAAGTCGATCTTCAGGGTCTTCAGCGGGGCGGGGGCGTCGGTCATGGGGCGGTTCCTCTGATTATCCGCACCATATGGTGTTGCTGTTACGCTGCGCCAGCCCCTGGCTGATGACGCGGTCGCCGTCATCGCCTAAGCCGGATCAGTTGCTGACCAACGGAGCTCTCATGGATCGCCGCGCCTTCATCGCCGCCTCTTCCGCCGCCGCCGCCTCGACCCTGGCCATGCCGGCCATGGCGCGGACGCAGAGCACCGACCGGCTGCAGATCGGGATCATCGGCACGGGCCTGCGGGCCCAGAGCCTGATGCCCATCCTGCTGAAACGCGACGACGTGGACATCGTGGCCGTCTGCGACATCGAGCCCCTGATGATCGCCCGCGCCAAGGGCATGATCGCCGCCGCCGGCCGTCCCGCGCCGCGCGCCTATGAGGGGGCGCCCGACCGGGCCTACCTCGACCTGCTGGCCCATCCCGGCCTCGACGCCGTCGTCATCGCCACGCCCTGGGAATGGCACGCCCCCATGGCCATCGCCGCGATGGAGGCCAAAATCCCCGTCGCCTGCGAGGTCATCGCCGGAGTGACGCTGCAGGATCACTGGGACCTGATCGAGGTCCATGAGCGCACCGGCACCCCCTATATGGTGCTGGAAAACGTCTGCTATCGCCGCGACGTCCTGGCGGCGCTGAACATGGTCCGCGCCGGCCTGTTCGGCGAACTGGTCCACCTGCAGGGCGGCTATCAGCACGACCTGCGCGCGGTGAAGTTCAACAGCGGCGATCCGCAGAAGCCCTATGGCGGCGGCGTCGAGTTCGGGCCCAAGGGCTGGTCCGAGGCGCGCTGGCGCACCTGGCACTCGGTCAACCGCAACGGCGAGCTCTATCCCACCCACGGCATCGGCCCGATCGCCAACTACATCGACCTGAACCGGGGCAACCGGATGGTCAATCTGACCAGCCACTCAAGCAAGGCGCGCGGCCTGCACGACTATGTGGTCAAGACCGGCGGGGCCGATCACCCCAATGCGGCGGTGAAGTTCAAGCTGGGCGACGTGGTCACCACCTCGATCACCTGCTTCAACGGCGAGACCATCCTGCTGCAGCACGACACCAACCTGCCGCGCCCCTATTCGCTGGGCTTCCGGGTCCAGGGCACCAACGGCCTCTGGATGGATCTGAACAAGTCGGTTCACATCGAGGGCCGCAGCCCGGCCCACCAGTGGGAGGCGCAAGAGGCCTGGTTCGAGCAGTACGACCACCCTTTGTGGAAGACCTATGAGAGCGTCGCCGCCGGTTCCGGCCACGGCGGCATGGACTTCTTCGTCATCCACGCCTTCATCGAGGCCCTGAAGGCCAAGGTGCCGATGCCGCTCGACATCTATGACGGGGTCAGCTGGAGCGCGATCACCCCCCTGTCGGAGCAGTCGATCGCCGAAGGGAACCGCACCCTGGACTTCCCCGACTTCACTCGCGGCAAATGGAGCGAGCGCAAGCCCGCCTTCGGCTTCGACGGGCGCTACTAGTTTTTAGCGCGCTACCGTCCTCTGGGCTGCTTGAGCGCTCAGGCGCCCTTGCGGCCCATCAGCGGGGTCAGCAGGGTGTTGACCTCGTCCATCTGGCCGTGGCCGACGGCGGCGCGGCGCTCCAGTTCGTCGGCCCTGGCCTGCAACTCGCGAGCCTTGGCGGCGCGGGGGTCGCTCTCGGGCACGGCCGCCAGGTCGGGGCGACGCGCTTCCAGCTCGGCCAGCAGTTCGTCAAAGCGGGCCTGGTTCATCGCCTCGCCCTGCTCGAACAGGGCGATCGCCTCTTCCAGGGCGGCTTCAAAGGCGGTTTGTTCAGGCATCACAGGGTCCCCTATGCTCACGCTTATCAATGAGCGAGAGCGGCGGTGGGTTCCGCCTCGACCGCGCGGCGCCCAGCCATTAGTCGTCGTTTTTTATCGCCTGCCCGACCGGAGCCCCTGATGCGGCCCTTCTCTCTGCTTTCGCCCGCCGCCTCCGCCCTGGCTCTGGGCGCCGCCCTGCTGCTGACCGCCTGCGAGCCGCGCCTGTCGTCGCCGGTCATGACGGCCTCGACCGAGGGCGCGACCTGCGCCGTCCCCGCCGACCTGACGCCCGCCCGCCCCTACGCCATCCCGGCCGACGAGGCCGCGCCCGACGTGCCGGTAGCCTTCAACATGCTGGCCGTCAGCTGGTCGCCCCAGGCCTGCCGCTCGGGCAAGGACTACCCGGATGAGCGCTATCAGTGCGCCCGGAATGAGTTCGGCCTGACCCTGCACGGCCTGTGGCCCAACGGCGCGGCTGACAAGCACCCGCGCTACTGCGCCGCTCCGGGCCCCGCCATCCCGGTCGCGACGGTGAAGAAGCACTTCTGCATGACCCCTTCGCCGTCCCTGCAGCAGCACGAATGGGCCGCCCACGGGACCTGCGGCTGGGACAGCCCCGAGGCCTATTTCGAACAGGCCGCGCGGATGTGGAACGGCCTGAACAAGCCGGACCTTGAGGCCATTCCCGATGAACGCCTGACCGCCGGCGCCATCCGCGACGCCTTCGTCGCCGCCAACCCCGGCCTGCCGCGCGACGGGGTCTTCATCGCCACCACCGACGGCTGGTTCCGCGAGGCGCGGCTCTGCTACTCCAGAACCTATCAGCCCATGGCCTGCCCGCGCGGTCTGGGCGCACCCGACCGCGAGCGGCTCAAATTGGCCCCTACAGGGATGCAAACCGCTCCTTAACCAAAGCGGGCCAGCCTCAGGCTCACAGTCCCTGTGGGCCGCCTTGTGGAGCGCCGCCGATGTCGACCGTGCTGACCCAGAGCTACCGCCGCCAGCGCGACCATTTCGAGCCGCAGGACATGGACCCGCAGGAGCAGCGCCGCCTGCGCGGCCTTCTGGAGCAGATCGACTACGCCGCCTTCATCTCGAACCGAGAGGTCATCAGCCAGACCCTGTCGCAGGTGAATACCGGGACCTTCCAGAAGCTGGCCGTCCTGACCGCCAACGCCCGCGCCCGCTGGGCCGCCGAGGCCCTCCGCCTGTCGGAATCGGGTTCGGCCGTGACCGTCGACCAGACCGCCCGCCTGACCGCCGCCCGCACCGCCTACGAAGAACTGGCCGAAGCCTACGAGGCCCTGCGCCGCATGGTCGAACGCGGCTACCTGACCTTGCGATAAGCGTAAGCCCTACCCCCGCTCGACGCGGTTTCGGCCCGTGTTCTTGGCCCGGTACAGCGCCTCGTCGGCGGCCTTGATCAGATAGTTCTCGTCCGGGTGGCCGCCGTGTTCGGCCACGCCGATCGAGGCGGTGACGCCGAAGGCCTCAAGCCCCCCCGCCTTGATCGCCCGCCCCTGCAGGGCGGCGCGAACGCGCTCGGCGATGGCCAGGGCCTGATCCATGCGGGTCTCGACCAGCACCACCAGGAACTCCTCACCGCCGTAGCGGAAGACGAAGTCGCTGGGCCGGACGTTCTCGGTGATCGACTCGGCGACCTGACGCAGCACCTCGTCGCCGGCCTGGTGGCCGCGCGTATCGTTGACGCTCTTGAAGTGGTCCACGTCGATCAGCATCACCGACAGGGCGCTCTTGTTGGCGTTGGCGAAGCCGATCTCGCGGCTCAGGATCGAGGGCAGGAAGCGCCGGTTCAGCGCCCGTGTCAGGGGATCGCGCCCGTTCTCCATGTCGCCCAGAACCTGGAACATCTCGTTCAGCAGATAGGCGACCTCCTCGACCGCCGTCTGCAGGGCCTTCAGGGCCTCGGCACGGTCGCCGCCGCTGTCGGGCTCCAGTCGGGGCAACAGAACCCCGTCGATCCGCGTCATGGCCTGGTTCAGCGCCGCCAGATGCGGCGAGGTCTCGAACAGGAAGCCCGCCCGATGGCGGATCCACAGGCCGAACGGCGAGTTGGCCATGGCCTCGCGCCCGTCTACGGCGCCGTTGCCCAGGATGCGGAACAGGGTCTTCTGGCCCCATTCCATCAGGCTGGCGCGCTGGCTCTCGCGCTCCAGATTGACGTCCTGATCCAGCGAGAACAGGCGATAGGCCTCGTCCAGCCGGGCCCGGTTCATGGTGCCCTTCACATAGGACTGGCTCATCAGGCGGATCGCCGCGTCGATGCGCTCGTCGATCAGGCGGAACTGGCGGAAGCCGTCGGCCTCGCCCTCCAGCAGGTCGGCGAGACGGGCCTTCAGCACCGAGGCCCCGGCCATGACCAGATGCACCGGAATCTTGATGCGGGCGTGGACCTCGCCGATCTTGATCTGGCGGGCGATAAAGGCCGCGTCATTGGCGTCGCCCGTCGTGTCCAGCAGGTCCAGCAGCCAGTCGTGCAGCGACCGGCTCAACCGCTCCTGGACGATGGAGTGGTGCAGGAAGGCCTTGGCCTCCGGGTCATCCAGCAGGGTGTCGTAGAAGGCCTGAACCAGGCTGTCGGCGTGCGCGTTTAGAAGCGCCCGAACCGACGCCGCCGTCTCGCCCCTATGCCCCTCGCCGCCGAGACGGACGGCGAAGGCTGCTGGGTTCGAGGTAGGCATAGGCTGGACTCACGCGACATTTACTGGGGGACGGCAGAGCGCCCCGACCAGCGCGCCCCTCTCCGACCGTGGCCATAGCCGCGCAGGACCGAGCGGACAAGCGCCCGCACGGCTGTCAAACGCCTTGACGTCCGCGCCCTAGTCCAACGGCTGGGGTTTGGTGACCACCGGGGCGTCGGGGTCGCTCTGGGCCGGGCGGGCGGCGGTGGGCGGCGGACCGGCGGGCGGGGTCGGCTCCGGCGCGGGCGCGACCGTCACGACCGGCGGCGGCGCAACGGGCGCGGTAGCGGCGGGCGCTGTCGCCGGGGCCGTCGCGGCGGCGGGCGCGGCCGTATTGGCGGCCAGGGTTTCAGGCGACGTCGAAGCGGCCCGACGCGGCGCGGCCGGTCGGGGCGCTGGAGCGCTCGTCAGCGGCGCTGCTGCGGGCGCTGTGCTCGGCGCCACGACCGAGGCCGGCGCCGCCTCGAGCGCCGAAGCGGCAGGCACCGCCTCGGCTGCAACCGGAGCCTCAGGGATCGACGGCGCGGCCGGCTCGCTGTTCGAGCGCGTGATCAGCCAGGTAGCCAGCGGCGCCCCGATCACCACCACGGCGGCGGCGGCGATGTAGAGGGGCGTGCGGCTGCGGGCCGAGACCTGGGCCTGCGCAGGCGTCGCCGTTCGGGGCGTCTCCGCGACGGGCCTGGCCGCGGCGGGGCGAGACGTCGGCGCCAGCGCCGGTTCAGGCGCAGGCGTCGGCCGGGGCGCGACAGGCTGCGCCGCCTCCGGCTCACGGGCCGCGACGGGTGTTGCTGCGGGCAATGGCCGAGGCGTCGCATCGACCGGCGCCGCCGGGGCGACCGGGGCGACGCGCGGCCCAGGCTGGGGCGCGGGCCGGGGCTGCGGCGCAGACGGCATCGGGGCCGTCAGCAGGTTCGGCGAAGCGTTCGCCTGCGGCGCGCGACGTTGCGGCACCAGCGAGCCGCCAAACATGCTGCTCGACGCCGCAGACGGACGCGGGGCGGCGGGCGCGGCCGGACGCGGCGCCGGCTTCGGCGCTTCCGCCGCCTTGGGCGTCACGGGCGGCATCAGACCTGTGCCGCGCGGCAGAGGTCCGGCGATAAAGGTCGTCTGGGGCGGACGGCCCCACTGCACCTGACGGCGGGCGAAGGGAACGGACTTGTCGTCGGCGTCGGACATTCGGGCTCCGGCGCCGGGCGGCGCGCATCACGAAGAGGGTCGGCAGGCCCTCAGACTGCTGAGCGAGTTCGGCGGTTTCGTGACAACCGCCGTCGACCTAGTTCTTCAGACGATAGCCCGTCTTGAAAATCCAGCCCACCGCCGCCAGACAGGCGAAGAAGAAGCCCAGGGTGGCCGTCAGGCTCAGGCCCACGCTGACGTCGCCTATGCCGTAGAAGGCCCAGCGGAAGCCCGAGATCAGATAGACCACCGGATTGAACAGGGTCACCGTCCGCCAGCCGTCCGGCAGCATGTCGATTGAATAGAAGGCCCCGCCGAGGAAGGTCAGGGGCGTGACGATCAGCATGGGGATCATCTGCAGCTGTTCGAAATTCTGCGCCCACACCCCGATGATGAAACCGAACAGGCTGAAGGTCGTCGAGATCAGGATCAGGAAGGCCAGCATCCAGAAGGGGTGCAGAATCTGCAAGGGCACGAACAGGGCCGCGGTCGCCAGAATGATCAGCCCCAGCACCGCCGACTTGGTCGCCGCCGCCCCGACATAGGCGAGGACGATCTCCAACGGACTGACGGGCGCCGACAGGATCTCATAGATGGTGCCGGTGAATTTCGGGAAGTAGATGCCGAATGACGCATTGAAGATCGACTGGGTGAACAGGCTCAGCATGATCAGGCCCGGCACGATGAAGGCGCCATAGGGCACGCCGCCGACCTCGCTCATCCGGCTGCCGATGGCCCCGCCGAAGACGACGAAGTAAAGCGCCGTGGTGATCACCGGCGTCACGATCGACTGCCACAGGGTGCGCAGGGCCCGCGCCATCTCGAAACGATAGATGGCCCAGACGCCATGTCCGTTGAAGCTCATCAGGCGGCCTCCCCATCGCGGTGAACCAGGCTGACGAAGATGTCTTCCAGCGAGCTCTGGCGTGTGTTCAGGTCCTTGAAGGCGATGCCGAGGTCCGACAGGCGGCGCAGCAGCGACGGCACCCCCGTCTTCTCGGCGTGGGCGTCGAAGGCGTATTCCAGTTCCCCACCCTCGTTCTTCAGGCTCAGGTCCCATTCGGCCAGTTCCGCCGGGATCGCCGCCATCGGCTCCTGCAGGTTCAGCGTCAGGGTCTTCTTGCCCAACTTCTTCATCAAGACGGCGGTCTGCTCGACCAGGATCAGTTCGCCCTTGAGGATGACGCCGACGCGGTCGGCCATCTCCTCCGCCTCCTCGATGTAGTGGGTGGTCAGGATGATGGTCACGCCCTGATCGCGCAGCTTGCGCACCAGACCCCACATGTCGCGGCGTAGCTCCACATCCACGCCCGCCGTGGGCTCGTCCAAGAACAGGATGTCGGGCTCGTGGCTCAGGGCCTTGGCGATCATGACGCGGCGCTTCATCCCGCCGGACAGGGTCATGATCTTGGCGTCCTTCTTGTCCCACAGGCTGAGGTCGCGAAGGATGCGCTCGATCAGGGCCGGGTTCGGCGCCTTGCCGAACAGACCCCGACTGAAGGTGACGGTGGCCCAGACGGTTTCAAAGGCGTCCGTCGTCAGCTCCTGCGGCACCAGGCCGATGCGGGTGCGGGCGGCGCGATAGTCCTTCTGGATGTCATGGCCGTCGGCGATCACGGTCCCGGTCGAGGGCGTGACGATGCCGCAGATGATCGAGATCATCGTCGTCTTGCCCGCCCCGTTCGGCCCCAGCAGGGCGAAGATCTCGCCCTTCTCGATCTCCAGATCGATGGGCTTCAGCGCCTGATGGCCGGACTTGTAGGTCTTGGTCAGACCCTGAATGGTGATGACTGGCGGCATGAGCCCTCCCGGCGCAGGTTGCGCAGATAGGAAGACGTCGTAGCCCGCTCAAGGCCCCACGGCGACGCTGATCCCTGAGGTCGAAACCGCGCTATAATACCGTCGTTCCCAAGATCATTCAGACGCAAGGTCCGCCCATGCCCGGTTCCCGTATCCTCGCCGTCGCCGCCCTGCCCCTGATCCTCGCCCTGTCCGCCTGCGAGACCGAGAGCAAACTGCCCGAAAGCGCCGGCTTCGGCGCAGACCCGCAACTGCCCGAAGCCCGGGTCCAGAAGGTGCCGACGGTCAAGATCGCCCCCGCCGTCGGCTGGCCCGAGGGCCGCACCCCGGTCGCGGCGCAAGGTCTGGCCGTCAATGCCTTCGCCAGCGATCTGGACCACCCCCGCTGGCTCTACGAGTTGCCCAACGGCGATGTTCTGGTCGCCGAAACCAACGCCCCGCCCAAGCCTGAATCCAGCGACGGCGGCGGCATACGTAGCTGGTTCGAGCGCCGCATCATGGGCAAGGCGGGCGCGCGGGCGCCCAGCGCGAACCGCATCACCCTGCTGCGCGACGCCGACGGCGACGGCGTCGCGGAGACGAAGACCGTCTTCCTGTCCGGCCTGACCTCGCCCTTCGGCATGACCCTGATCGGCGACCGCCTGTTCGTCGCCAACGCCGACGCCGTGGTCGCCGTCCCCTATCAGACCGGCCAGACGCGCATCGACGCCGCCCCGGTCAAGGTCGCGGACCTGCCCGCCGGCCGCAACCACCACTGGACCAAGAGCCTGGTGGCCTCGCCCGACGGCTCCAAACTCTATGTCGGCGTCGGCTCCAACTCCAATGTCGGCGAGAACGGCCTGAACGAAGAGGTCGACCGCGCCGCCGTGCTGGAGATCGACCCGGCCACCGGCGCCCGCCGCGTCTTCGCCTCGGGCCTGCGCAATCCGGTCGGCATGGCCTGGAACCCCGAGGACGGCCGCCTCTGGGTCTCGGTCAATGAACGCGACGAGATCGGCGACGACCTGGTCCCCGACTACATGACCTCGGTCACGCCCGGCGGTTTCTACGGCTGGCCGTGGAGCTATTACGGCCAGACCGTCGATGCCCGGGTCCAGCCGCCCCGGCCCGACATGGTCGCCAGGGCCATCAAGCCCGACTACGCCCTGGGCTCGCACACCGCCTCGCTGGGCCTGACCTTCTACACCGGCGCCCTGATGCCCCAGTGGCGCAACGGGGCGATCATCGGCCAGCACGGCTCGTGGAACCGCAATCCCCCCGCCGGCTACAAGGTCATCTTTGTCCCCTTCAGCGGCGGCAAGCCTGCGGGTCCGCCCCAGGACATCCTGACCGGTTTCCGCAACGACAAGGGCGAGGCCATGGGCCGCCCGGTCGGGGTGCTGGGCCTCCGCTCCGGCGCCCTGCTGGTGGCCGACGACGTGGGCGACGTCATCTGGCGGGTCACGCCCGCCGCTCGCCCTTGAGGCTTCCAGAAAATAGGGCCCGGCGCGAGCCGGGCCTTTCAGTTTGCGCCGTCGCCTCGATCAGTTCGGCGGCGTGATCGCGATGGGCGCGGGCGGCGTCGTGGGCGCAACGGGCGCCGACGGAGCTACGACCGTCGGCGCGGCCGTCTGCGGCGCGACCGACAGATAGGGCTGCGGACCTGTGGGCGCGACCGGCGCCTCGACCGCTTCCGCAGCGACGACGCGCGGCGTGACGCGGGCGGCGCGGGCCGGGGTCACAGGCGTCGCGCGAAGTTCAACCGGCGCCGCCACGGACGGCGGGATCGGCGCATCGCTCGTCAGCTCTGCGGGGGTCTCCATCGGAATCGACGGCGCGGTGAGCGGCTGGGTCTCCGATGCAGCGAGTTGCGCCGCCAGAGGGGCGAACGGCGCCGCCTCTTCCACGGCAGGCGTGGCCGGCTGCATCAGCATGGCCGCCGCCGCCCCGCCGACCACCAGCAAGCCGATCGGCGCCAGGATCATCCAGGTCTTCACCGGCTTGTTCGACTTGCGGGCGCGGCTGCGAGCATAGACCGGCACATAGGCCTCGGCGTCGTTGCGGGCGGCGGCGGAACGAACCTGATCAGTATAGGTCACGGACATGATGTCTTCTCCTCGATCCAAGGGCCACACAACCCCGCCAAAAAGAGCAAGGTTCCACGAATAACGTCACCACCCCGAAGAAACACCACCACCGCCACAGTTCAGGCGAAAGCATGATCAAGTCATCTGACTGTCATTTCTTGCCGCCTTCTTCCGTCTGATCGCCACGGAGGTTGACGTAACGTCGCAGAGCAACCTTACCCAACGTCATCGAAAATGAGGCCCAAGCATCGCATCGACGAAACATTGTGGCGATGGGCGCTCGCGACCTGTTGACCCGCCGTCGCCGCCCGTTCATCACCACGAGACCACATTCTAACAAGGGGCGGCGCAACCATGGGTCTGGCAGCGAACATCCGGCGCGATATGAAGTTCGCGGGCGGGCTGTACCGCCTCCTGAAGCGCATCAAGCCGATCACGCTCGACAGCGACGTCCTGGTCTGTGACGACATCGAGGAGGCCGTCGACAAGTTCTCGGACCATGTCGCCGTCGAGGACGAAAGCCGCCGTCTGACCTATCGCGAGCTGGACGCCCTGGCCAACCGCTACGCCCACTGGGCCAAGGCGCGGAACCTGAAGCGCTCGGACGTCATCGCCCTGGTGATGCACAACCGGGTCGAATACCTGGCCGCCTGGATCGGCTTCTCCAAGGTCGGCGTGGCCACGGCCCTGATCAACACCAACCTGACGGGTCAGGCCCTGGCCCACTGCCTGACCATCTCCAACGCCTTCAACGTGGTGACGGATCAGGACTGCTGGCGCGCGGTTGAAGAAGCCCGCCCCTTCATCGACCGCAATCTGATGAGCTGGGTCCACGGCCTGGCCGACGAGGACGAGACCAACGACCGCCGCGACATCGACAACGCGGTTCGCAGCGCCTCTTCGGTGCGCCCCGACAAGAGCCTGCGCAACGGCCTGACCAACCGCGACACGGCCCTGTTCATCTTCACCTCGGGCACCACCGGCCTGCCCAAGGCGGCGCGCATCCCGCACTCGCGCGCCCGCACCTATATGCGCGCCTTCGCCGGGGCCACCGCCTCGACGACCAGGGACGCCCTCTACAACTGCCTGCCGCTCTATCATTCGACCGGCGGCCTGGTCGGGGTCGGGTCGATCCTGCTGAACGGCGGGCGGATGATCATTCGCCGCCGCTTCTCCTCGACCCATTTCTGGCCCGACGTGAAAGCCTCGGGCGCCACCATGTTCGTCTATATCGGCGAGTTGTGCCGCTATCTGGTCAACTGCCCGCCCAACGAGGACGAGCGCGCCCACAAACTGCGCCTGGCCTTCGGCAACGGCCTGCGCCCCGACGTCTGGACCGAGTTCCAGAAGCGCTTCGGCATCAAGGACATCATGGAGTTCTACGGCTCCACCGAGGGCAACGTCTCCCTGTTCAACTTCGACGGCAAGGCCGGGGCCATCGGTCGCGTGCCCAGCTATTTGAAGTCGCAGATCAACATCCGCCTGATCGCCCTGGACCCGGAAACCGGCGAGCCGCTGCGCCGGCCGGACGGCATGTGCCAGCTGGTCTCGGTCGGCCAGACCGGCGAGGCCGTCGGTCAGATCGCTTCGGACATCCGTCACGACTTCTCGGGCTACGCCGACAAGAAGGCCTCCGAGAAGAAGATCCTCACCGACGTCTTCAAGAAGGGCGACCGCTGGTTCCGCACCGGCGACCTGATGCGTCAGGACCGCGACGGCTATTTCTACTTCATGGACCGGCTGGGCGACACCTATCGCTGGAAGGGCGAGAACGTCTCCACCGCCGAGGTCGAGCAGCGCCTGCATGACGCCCCCGGCGTTCAGGAAGTCATCGCCTATGGCGTCGTCGTCCCGGGTCAGGAAGGCAAGGCGGGCATGGCCGGCCTGGTCATGGAGGGCAAGTTCGACCCCGCCGCCTTCGCCGCCTACGCCGACGAGCAACTGCCGGCCTACGCCCGCCCCGTCTTCCTGCGCCTGATGAAGTCGGCCGAGACCACCGGCACCTTCAAGTACCGCAAGGTCGACCTGGTCGCCGACGGCTTCGACCTCGAGAAGGTCACGGGCGCTGTCTACGTCCGCGGCGGCAAGGCCGGCTATCAGAAGCTGACCGCCAAGGCCTACGAGGCCATCCTCGACGGCACGACGCGGCTCTAGCGCGACGAAGGTGCGACATCGCGCTCCGTCGCCTACGTCCCGAACCGGGATTCGTGAAACCCGCCCTTAAGCATTAACGCCGATAACGGGCGTCCTGAGCTTTCTCCCGCAGGACGTCCGACCGCCCCATGTTCCAGATTATCGGCATTGTCCTGCTGTTCGCCATGGTGTTCGGCAGCTACGTCCTGGCGGGCGGCAAGTTCGGCGTCATCATGCACGCCCTGCCGCACGAGTTCATGGCCATCGGCGGCGCGGGCGTCGCCGCCTTCCTGATCTCCAACAGCCTGCCGGTGATCAAGGCCTCGCTGGCCGGCTTCGGCAAGACCTTCGCCGGACCCAAGTGGAAGAAGCAGGACTACAAGGATCTGCTGTCGCTCCTGTTCCAGCTGACCAAGACGATGAAGTCCAAGGGCGTCATCGCCCTGGAAAGCCACATCGAGAAGCCGGCCGAGAGCAGCATCTTCCAAAAGTATCCCAAGGTGCTGAAGGACCACTTCGCCACTGACTTCATCTGCGACACCCTGCGGATGATGACCATGAACCTCGAAGATCCGCATCAGATCGAGGACGCCATGGAAAAGCAGCTGGAGAAGCACCACCACGAGGCCCTGGCCGCCGCTCACGCCCTGCAGAACCTGGCTGACGGCCTGCCCGCGCTCGGCATCGTCGCCGCCGTTCTGGGCATCGTGAAGACCATGGGCTCGATCACCGAGCCGCCGGAAGTCCTGGGCGGCATGATCGGCGGGGCCCTGGTCGGCACCTTCCTCGGCGTCTTCCTGGCCTATGGCCTGGTCGGCCCCTTCGCCGCGCGCCTCAACGCCATCATCGAAGAGGAAGGCGCCTACTACAAGATCATCCAGTCTGTGCTGGTCGCCCACCTGCACGGCAACGCCGCCCAGATCTCGGTCGAGATCGGCCGCGGCGACATCCCCTCGACGGCCCAGCCCTCCTTCTCTGAAATGGAAGAAGCCCTGGCCGCCGCACCGATGGACGCCTGATCCCGCGCAAGGCCCCGGGAACACAGTTCCCTCACGCCGGTTCTCCATCGGTCACGTTCGCGTGCATCGCCCTGTGGAGCTCCGCATGAATGCGCTTCCGCCCTGGATTCCGGCCGCCGCCGGCGTGCTTGCGCTGGCGGCCTGCGACGAGGTCGGCGTTCCTTCTGTGACGCCGCCCGCGAGCGAACCCGTTCCAGCTTCCAGCGAACCGACGGCCTCTCCCTCTCCGCCGGACGAGGCCGCGCCGCCGCCGGGCGAATCGGTCGCGCCGCCACCGCCCCTTCCGGACGACAAGCCGCCGACCGATCCCCCGACCGATCCGATGAACCCGACCGCGCCGCCGCCCCCGAGCGTCTGACGTTGACCCGACATCAGACTTGCCGAACCCCGTAATCTCGCGTTACGCCTTGCACCGGCGGGATTGGTCCCGCCGGAAAACTGATATCGAAGGGGCTATAGTCTCATGACCATCCGTCGCCTGATGATCGTCGCCGCGGGCCTCAGCGCCCTGTCGCTGGCCGCCTGCCAGCCGCCGGCGCCCAAGACCGAAGAAGCCGCCGCCGTCGCTGACGCGGCCGCCGACACCGCCACCGACGCCGCGGCCACCGCCGCCGACGCCGCCACCGCCGCTGCGGGCGCCGCCACCGACGCCGCCGCCTCGGCCGGCGCCGCGACTGAAAAAGCCGCCGACGCCGCCGACGCCGCCGGCGCCGCCATGGCTCCGGCCCCCGCTCCGGCTGCCCCCGAGAAGGCGCCCAATTAAAAAATCGACTGGCCTAAAAACCGGCAAAAGGCCGCCCCGACTGGATGTCGGGGCGGCCTTTCTTCATGCGGATAACGCAACTTCACGAACCCGTGAGAATTTTGCTTGCGGATTCGCTCACGATCCCGTTATCTCCACTCAGCGAGGATTCATGATCTCGCGTTTCCCTTCTGAAGGATAACAACTATGCGCATCACCGCTCTGATCGCCGCTTCGGCCGCCGCTCTGGCCCTGGCCGCTTGCCAGCCCGCCGCCACCGACAAGGCTGAAGACGCCGCTGCCGACGCCACGGAAGCCGCTGCGACCGCTACGGACGCCGCCGCCACCGCCGACGCCGCCGCCACCGACGCTGCCGCCGCTGCTGGCGCCGCCACCGACGCTGCTGCCGCTGCTCCGGCTGCTGCCGACGCCGCTGCTGCTCCGGCCGCCGCTGCTCCGGCTGCCGCTCCGGCCGCCGCTCACTAAGACTTACGTCTTGGATCGCGGCCTCCGGGTCGCGATGCGGAAAGGGGTCGTCTTCGGACGGCCCCTTTTTTCGTGCCTGCTATCCAGCAGAGGCCTGGGCCGTTAAAGCGCCGCCATGGCCGACGAACTGCCCGATCACGACACCACCGACGCCTCTCCCCAGCTGGTCTGGGCCGAGGACGGCTCACCCCGCTCCGGCCGCTTCGGCGACGTCTACTTCTCCAAGGACGACGGCCTGGCCGAGACCCGCGCGGTCTTCCTCGACGGCTGCGGCCTGCCGGACGCCTGGGCTGATCGCGCCGACTTCACCGTCGCCGAACTGGGCTTCGGCACCGGGCTGAACATCGTCGCCCTGCTCGACCTGTGGCGCCGCGCCCGCCCCGCAAACGCCCGTCTGCACGTCTTCTCCATCGAAGGCTTCCCCCTGACCCGCGACGAGGCCGCCCGCGCCCTCGCCGCCTGGCCCGAACTGGCCGAGACCGCCGCCGCCGTCCTCGCCGTCTGGCCCGAGGGCGCCCCCGGCTTCCACCGCCTCGACCTGCCGCAGTGGAACGTGACCATCGACCTGGCCGTTGGCGACGCCCAGTGGGCGCTGGAGCAGTGGTCCGGCCCGGCCGACGCCTGGTTCCTCGACGGCTTCTCGCCCGCGCTGAACCCCGGCATGTGGTCGCCCGAGATCATGGCCCTGATCGCCGCCCGCTCCGCCCCCGGCGCGCGGGTCGCCACCTTCACCGTCGCGGGCGCCGTGCGGCGTGGCCTGGCCGAGCACGGCTTCGTCGTCGAGAAGAAGCCCGGTCACGGGCGCAAGCGCGAAAGGCTTGAGGCGCATCTGCCCTCGCCCCCGCCCGCCGCCCGCCCGCAACGCCACGTCGCCGTCGTCGGCGCCGGGATCGCCGGGGCCTCGGTCGCCCGCGCCCTGATCGCCGGCGGCGCCCGCGTCACCGTCATCGAGGCCGAGCGCCCCGGCGCGGGCGGCTCGGGCTTCCCCGCCGCCCTGGTGACGCCGCGCCTCGACGCGGGCGACGCCGTCATCGCCGGCTTCCACGCCCAGGCGCTGGAACGCGCTCGCCATCTCTATCGCGCCCTGCCCGACGCTGTGATCGCCGAGGGCGTGCTCCAACTGGAACAGACCCCGCGCGACGCCGTCCGCTTCGACAAGATCGCCGTCCAGGACCTGTGGCCCGCCGAGGCCCCCGCCGCCGCCATGACCCGCCTCGACGCCGCCGCCTGCGCCGACCATCTGGGCGAAACCGTTCAGTCCGGCGGCCTGATGATGGGCGGCGCCCTGGCCCTACGCCCCTCGGCGGTGCTTGAGCCCTGGCTGAGCGGCGCCGAACGCCTGACCGCCCGCGTCGCAAGCCTGCGCCCCGAAGGCGAGGGCTGGACCCTGCGCGACGCCGTCGGCGCGGTCCTGGTCCAGGCCGACGCCGTGGTCCTGGCCGCCGGCTGGGGAACCGCCGCCCTCGCGCCCGACCTTCCGCTCGCCCCCGTCGCCGGTCAGGCCCAATGGGTCGAGGGCCCGACCACCCCGCCCGTCGCCTGGGGCGGCTACGCCGTGCCCACCGGAACCGGCCTGTTGTTCGGCGCCACCCACGACAGGGGCCAGACCGACCTCGCCCCGACCGCCGAGGCGTCCGGTCGCAACCTGACGACCCTCGCCGCCGCCCTGCCCGAGCTGGCCGCGCGCGTCGAAGCCGCCGTCCAGACCCGCAAGGCCGTGCGCGCCACCACGCCCGACCGCCTGCCGATCATCGGCGCCCTGTCCCGCCAAAACCTCTACGCCCTGACCGGCCTCGGTTCGCGCGGCTTCTGCGTCGCCCCCCTGCTGGGCGAGCATCAGGCCGCCGTGATCCTGAAACAGCCTTCGCCCCTGCCCGCCGCCTTCGGCGCCCGCCTCGCCGCCTCGCGCCTCCTCGCGCAACCAAAGCGGCCCGATCACGCTTAAAGCCCAGGTTCATCTCGACGCTTTAGAAGCGCGATCCTCGGTTCAATGGAGGCTCCCATGTCGCGTCTATCCTCGCTGTTGCTGACCGCCCTCGGCGTGACCGCCCTTTCCGCCTGCGCCCCCATGACTGGTGGCGAAGGCGCCAAGCCCTCGCCGAACAGACAGTGTTTCTATCCCGATCAGGTCGATAATTTCCGCGGCAACAACCAGACCATCTATGTGCGGGCGCGCAACAAGGACGTGTTCGAACTCCAGACCTTCGGCATGTGCTCCGACGTCGATTTCGCCTTCGCCATCGCCTTCGTGCCCAACACCGCCCTCAGCCGCCTGTGCGTCGGCGACACCTCGCGGTTGGTCGTCGGAGCCCCCCCGCGCGATCTCTGCCGCGTCCAGGTGGTCAAGCAGTTGACCGAGGCCGAGGTCATGGCCCTGCCCTCCCGCGACCGCCCCTGATCCCACGGCGGCGAGGATTACTTCGCGGTAATGGTGGTGTGCGAGGTTTGAGAGCGCTTCGCGGAAACGCTATGAAGCGTGGCTATCAAACTCGCGTCCGGCGCCGGACAGAATGGTTCGCGCCCTCCCTGCACCGACCCTTCAAGGATCCTCGCACGTGGCGTCCACTCTTCGTACTCCGGCCCTCCTGCTCGCGGCGGCCGCCGCCCTGACCCTGTCCGCCTGCGGCGGCCACGACGACAAGGCCAAGACCGACAAGCCCGCCGGGGCCTCGCGCCAGACGGTCACGGCGGCCACGGCCGTCGAGATCGCCCTGCCGCGCGTCATCGTCGCCTCGGGCAGCGTCTCGGCCTGGGAAGAAGTGCCGATCGGCGCCGAGACCGGCGGCCTGACCGCCGTCGGCGTCTATGTCGATGAAGGTTCCTACGTCCGTCAGGGCCAGGTGCTGGTCAAGCTGAACGACGCCCTGCTGCAGGCCCAGCTGCGCCAGCAGCAGGCAGGCGTGCAGACCGCAGAGGCCAACGCCGCCCGCGACGACTCCGCCCTGGCCCGCGCCCAGGAGCTGAAGCAACGCGGCTTCCTCAGCCAGGCCTCGCTGGACAACGCCCTGGCCGACCAGCGCGCCTCCCAGGCCAACCTGGCCTCGGCCCGCGCCTCCTTGTCGGAAACCCGCACCCGTCTGGCCCAAAGCGAGATCAAGGCCCCCGTCTCGGGCCTCATCATCAGCCGCAGCGTCACCAAGGGCCAGATCGTCGCCGCCGGAACCGAGCTGTTCCGCATGGTCCGCGACGGCCGCCTGGAACTGGACGCCCAGGTGCCCGAGACCGAGCTGCCCGCCCTGCGCGCCGGCCAGACCGCGACCATCACCTCTAACGAGGGCGTCGCCACCTCCGGCACGATCCGCATCGTCACGCCTGAGGTCGATTCCCAGACCCGCCTCGGCCTGGCCCGCATCACCCTGTCGCCCGGCAGCGGTCTGAAGCCCGGCATGTTCGCCCGCGCCTCGATCAACGCCGGCGCCCAGCCCGCGACCGTGGTGCCGACCGGCGCCGTCCTCTATCGCAACAACAAGTCGGGCGTCTTCGTGCTGGACGCCCAGGGCGCGGCCCACTTCCGCCCGGTCACGGTCCTGTCGCGCCGCGACGACCAGACCTCGGTCAGCGGCGTCGAGCCCGGCGTCCGCGTCGTCGTCCAGGGCGCCGGCTTCCTGAACGAGGGCGACAAGGTCACGATCGCCGCCGCGCCTGCCACCGCCGCTCCGGCCGCGAAGTAAGACCCGGCCATGAACAACATCTCCTCCTGGTCGATCAAGAATCCCATCCCCATCATCCTGATGTTCCTGTTGCTGACCCTCGCGGGCGTGACCGGCTTTATGGGGATGCGGATCAACAACAACCCCGACATCGACTTCCCTCTGGTCTCCGTCACCGCCGCCCGTCCCGGCGCGGCCCCGGCGGAGATGGAGGTCCAGGTCACGCGGGTGATCGAGGACTCGATCGCCGGCCTGTCGGGCGTGCGCCACATCTATTCCAACGTCACCGACGGCGTCTCCTCGACCACCATCGAGTTCGAACTGGGCACCGACACCGAGCGCGCCACCAACGACGTGCGCAACGCCATGAGCGGCGTGCGCGGCTCCCTGCCCCAGGACATGCAGGAGCCGACGGTCCAGCGCATCGATATCACCGGCGACGCCCTGATCACCTATGTGGTCCGCTCGCCGACGATGACGCCGGAACAGATCAGCTGGTTCATCGACAACGAGATGAGCCGTGCCCTGCTCGCCCTCGGCGGCGTCGGCGAGGTCAACCGTTCGGGCGGCGTGGACCGCGAAATCCGCGTCGAGCTGGACCCCGTGCGCCTGGCCTCCTACGGCGTCACCGCCGCCCAGGTCAGCCAGGCCCTGACCAACGTCAACAACAACCTGCCCGGCGGTCGCGTCACCGTGGCCGGATCCGAGCGCGCCGTGCGCACCCTGGGCGCCGCCGGATCGGTCGAGCAGTTGCGCGAGACCCTGGTGCCGCTGGGTAACGGCAAGAGCGTGCGCCTGGGCGACCTCGGCGCCGTGGTCGACAAATGGGGCGAGCCCCGCCGTCTGGCCCGCTACAACGGCCAGGAGGCCGTGACCTTCAACTTCCTGCGCTCGCGCGAGGCCAGCGAGGTCAAGGTGGCGGAAAAGGTCCGCGCCGAAGTGGCCAAGATCGACGAGGCCCACCCTGAGTTGACCATCGAACAGGTTACCTCCAGCGTGAAATACATCGAGGAGAGCTACCTCGCCTCGCTGGAAGCCCTCGGTCTGGGCGCCGTCCTGGCCGTCATCGTGGTCTTCATCTTCCTGCGCGACTGGCGTGCGACCCTGATCGCGGCGACGGCCATGCCCATGTCGCTGATCCCGACCTTTGCGCTTCTGGCGCCGATGGATCAGTCGCTGAACGGTGTCACCCTGCTGGCCCTGTCATTGACCATCGGCATCCTGGTCGACGACGCCATCGTGGAGATCGAGAACATCGTCCGCCACATGCGCGACGGCAAACCGCCCTACGACGCCGCCTTCGAGGCCGCCGACGAGATCGGCCTGGCGGTCGTGGCCACCACCGGCACCATCATCGCCGTCTTCGCTCCCGTCGGCTTCATGCCGGGCATCATCGGCCAGTTCTTCAAGGCCTTCGCCCTGGCCGCCTGCATCAGCGTCTTCTTCTCGCTGGTGGTGGCGCGGATGCTGACCCCGCTGATGGCCGCCTATCTGCTCAAGCACACCCACCACGAGGACAAGGATCCCTTCTGGATGAAGGGCTACCTGAAGGGCCTGCACTGGTGCCTGGGCAACCGCTGGAAGGTCTTCGGCCTGGGCGCCCTCTTCCTGGTCGGCTCCATCAGTCTGTCGGTCGCGGCCAAGATGTCCTTCGAGTTCATGTCGCCGGGCGACGAAGGCCGCGCCGCCTTCCAGATCGAGCTGCCGCCCGGCGCGACCCTGCGCCAGACCGACGCCATCGTGCAGCAGGTCACCGCCAAGCTGCGCGCCCGGCCCGAGGTCACCTCCGTCTACGCCGCCATCGGCGGCCAGAACGTGGGCCAGGCCAACGTCTACGCCGACATGACCCCCAAGGGTCAACGCGCCCTCAGCCAGCAGGCCTTCCAGCGCGTCATGGTTGACGAGCTGAAGCAGATCCCCGGCGCCCGCATCCGGGCCGGCATCGCCCAGCAGGGCGGCGGCCCCGGCGACGGCACCAGCTACACCTTCTCCATCCTGGGCGATAATCCGGCGACCCTGGAAGCCGCCGCCCGCAAGGTCGAGGAGGAGATGCGCGGGGTGAAGGGCCTGGCCAATGTGGTCAACACCGCCGCCATCGCCCGTCCGGAAATCCTGGTCACGCCGCGCCCGGACGAGGCCGCCCTGCTGGGCGTGTCGGCAGGCTCGATCTCCCAGGCCGTCCGCGTCGCCACCATCGGCGACATCGAGCAGAACCTGCCCAAGTACAACCTGGGCGACCGCCAGATCCCGATCCGGCTGCAGCTGACCGAAGCCGCGCGCGAGGACCTCAACGTGCTGGAGAACCTGCGCGTCCCGACCGCCTCGGGCGCCTCGGTGCCGCTCAGCGCCGTGGCCGACATCGAGTTCGGCGCCGGCCCGGCCACGGTCAGCCGTCAGGACCGGTCGCGCATCGCCTCGATCCGCGCCGAACTGGAGGGCATGACCACGGGCGCCGCTGGTCAGGCCGTCAACCGCCTGCCCTCGGTCAAGAACCTGCCCGAGGGCGTGCGTCAGGTGCCGGCCGGGGACGCCGAGTTCATCCAGGAGATGATCACCGGCTTCGCCATCGCCTTCATCTCGGGCATCCTGCTGATGTACGCCGTCCTGACGCTGATGTTCAAAAGCTTCGCCTACCCGGTCACCATCATGGCGGCCCTGCCCCTGGCCATCGGCGGCGCCTTCATCGGCCTGGTGATCGGCGGCAAGAGCTTCTCCATGTCGGCCCTGATCGGGGTGCTGATGCTGATGGGCATCGCGGCCAAGAACTCCATCCTTCTGGTCGACTACATCATCATCGCCGAGAAGGAGGGCGGCATGACCCGCCGCGAGGCCATCATGGACGCCGCCCACAAGCGGGCGCGTCCCATCCTGATGACCACCTTCGCCATGGGCGCCGGCATGGTGCCGATCGCCCTGGGCGTAGGCGCCGACGTCGAGTTCCGTTCGCCCATGGCGATCGCCGTCCTGGGCGGTCTGATCTCCTCGACCTTCCTGTCCCTGCTCTACATCCCGGCCTTCTTCACCATCGTCGACGACATCGCCGGATGGGGCCGCCGGATGCTGGGCCGCATGTTCGCCGGTCAGCGCAAGCTGGCCGACGGCACCCGTCCTGGAGACCCCAAGCCCCCGGTCGGCGCCCAGCCCTACCTCGGCGACTGATCCCCGCCTTGCCGGCCAAACGACAAACCCCCGGAGCCCGCGCTCCGGGGGTTTTCTTTGGTCGCGCCGGCGCCCCAAGGCCTGCGATCTGCGCCCAGGACATCGTGGCCGGGCGGACAGGCCTGACTCCAACGGCTTGAGGGCCTGGCCCCTGCGCCCCCTTGGAGCGAGGGCGTCCGGACGAGGCGCCACGTTCCCAGACAGCAGAAAGGGCGGCGGACCGAAGTCCGCCGCCCTCTCCTCAACCTGAAATCAGGTCGGACCTTAGAAGGACTTCGTGAGGTTCACGAAGGCCGTGCGGCCCAGATAGTCGTAGCCCGAGTACAGCGGGGCGTTGCCGACCCGGTTGTAGTAGCCCGACGAAATGGTCGGCGGATCTTCGTTCAGCAGGTTGCGAACGCCGACCGTGGCCGTCCAGCCGTCCGTGCGATACTGGACCGAGGCGTTGTGCAGCCAGTAGTCCGGCACCTGGTGATCGTAGTTCACCATGGCGGGACGATCCTTGTAGTAATCGTAGCTGTCCATGCCCTGAATCCAGTCGACGCCGTAACGGACGCGCCACTGATCCCAGGCGTAGGCCACGTCGAACGTTCCGGTGAATTCCGGGTTGTTCAGCATGCCCTTGACGTCTTCCAGACGGTCTTCCTCGAACAGCTTGCTCGAGATTTCCGTGTACTGGGTGACAGCCAGGTTGGCCAGGATCGAACCCGGACCAACGTCCTTACGGTAGCGAACCGTGTAGTCCAGGCCCTTCACGTTGTCCGTGGCCAGGTTCACGTAGCTGTCGTGCACGGTCAGCTTGGTCGAATCCGCATCGCGCTCGACCAGACGGCAGAAGCCGGCCTTGGCCGCGAAATCAGCCTGGCTCGAATTGTAGCAACGGTCCAGAATTTCGCCTGCGCCGGTACGCGACACGCCGTTCTTGACTTCGATTTCGTAGTAATCGACGGCGAAGGCCAGATCACCCCAGCCCGAGGGCAGCGGCGGCTGAAGCACCAGACCGATCGTCATATTGGTCGAGGTTTCAGCAGCCAGGCCGGCGTCAGCGCCGCCCGCCGTGATCACCGTCACGCCGCTGGTCGACTGGAAGTTGTCGGCCAGACCGTCCAGCTTGCAGTTCTTGTACAGGTCGGTGGCCTTGTCCTTGGTCGCCAGGCTGTCGCAACGGTCGAAGTTGCTGGCCTGGAAGCCCGTGGAGGCGCCGACAAACTGCTCGAACAGCGCCGGGGCGCGGTACGAGGTGCCGTAGGTGGCGCGCAGCGTCACCCAGTCGATCGGACGGTAGACCAGACCAGCCTTGTAGGTCGTGTCGTCGCCGTACGAGTCATAGTCCGTGTAGCGGAACGAGGCGTTGAACGTCAGTTCCTTGGCGAACGGAGCGTCGCGCAGCAGCGGCGCTTCGACTTCACCGAACAGTTCCCACACCGAGTCCGAACCACGCGTGATAGCCGAGCTGGAGTAGTTGTAGGTGTTGCCCGTTTGCGAATCCAGGCCCGGCGTATCGTCGATTTCCGACTTGCGGTACTCGGCGCCGAAGAAGCCCATCACCTGACCGGCCGGCAGGTCGAACAGCGGACCGTCGATGCCCGCGCTCAGCACGGTTTCCTTGTACTCGGTGACGCCCGTGACCGGACGGAAGACGTAGTCCACCCAGTCCTTGGGCAGCTTGCCGCCGATCGTCGCGCTGTTCAGGGCCGGGGCCGCGATGCAACCCGGGTTGTTGGCCAGCTCGCGGCAGACAAAGCCGCCCTTGCCGTCGCTGACGACGTCCAGGCTTTCGCGCAGGCGGTTCGTCAGGAACTGCTGGCTGGTGTATTCCGAACGCGACCGCGAGTAGCTGGCCGACATGTCGTAGCGCCAGTCGGGGATGAAGAAGTCACCCTTGATGCCGACGACGTTGCGGTTGAACACCTGTTCCTGCGTCGAGGTGTCGTTGCCGAAACCGATGAAGGCGCGCACGCCCACGGCTTGACCCTTGTTCAGACCCAGATCCTTGGCCGACATGGTGCTCCATGCCAGGTTGGTCGGGATCAGCGGGCTGCCCTTGGCGTAGTCGAGGGCCAGCTGGCGGAAGCTCGTCTGCGACGACTTGCGCTGGTTGACCAGGAACTCGCCGTACACCTCGGCGTTGCCGAGCGCGTTCAGCTGATAGCCGCCTTCACCATAGATGGTGTTGATTTCGACCGGCGAGATCAGCGAACGGTTCAGCATGCGATCGTCGAAGGTGTCGCGCACGTTCACGTTGGTGCCGGTGCCGCCAACGCCCTCGAAGCCCACCACGCCGTCGGTGATGGCCGCGTTCGGACGCCAACGGTTGAACGTGGTCGCCGTCGTACCGATCGCGCCGATGCCGGTCGCGTCGCTGGTGCCGATCGAGTTGATGGCCGAGCCGTTCGAACCGGTACCCGTGATCGGGTAGCACTTCGACTTGCCCGTCATCGGGTCGATGTAGTCCTTGCCGTTCAGGAAGCCGTCCGTCTGGCAACGCGTGAACTCACGGTCGCGCAGGGTCAGTTCGTCGCGCTCATAGCGTTCGATCGAACCGGCGGCGCGCCAGCGGTCGCCACGAGCGCCGGCCGTCAGCGAGAAGCGGCTCGAGCCGCCCGCGCTGTTGGCTTCCAGGGGCAGGTTGCCCTGGGCTTCCAGGGTCAGGCCTTCGAAGTTCTTGCGGGTCTGGATGTTGACCACCCCGGCCACGGCGTCCGAGCCGTAGACCGACGAGGCGCCGTCGCGCAGGACTTCGACGCGGTCGATCATCGCCGTCGGCAGCACGTTCAGGTCAGCCGAGCCGACCGAACCGCGCGAACCGGCAGGCGACACGCGACGACCGTTCAGCAGCACCAGGGTGCGGCTCGGCCCCATGCCGCGCAGGCCGATCGTGTTGGAGCCGGGGCCGCCGTTGGTGACATAGCCGCCGTAGGAGTTGTTGATCTGCGCCGTGCCGCCGGTGACAGCCGTGCTCTGCAGGGCTTCCGTGGTCGAGGCGAAGCCTTGCAGCGTCGCTTCTTCACGCGTCACGACCTGGGTCGGCGACGGAGCGTTGAAATTGTCGCGACGAATGCGCGAGCCGACGACGACGACTTCGTCGACGGTCGATGCGGTTTCCTGGGTATTGGTTGCGTCCTGAGCGAACGCGGCTCCCGGAACGAGCAGGGTCAGCGACAGTGCGGCGGCTCCAGCCACCATCGTCGTGCCCAGCAGGTAGTCTTTACGAGTGCTCATATGCCTCTGTGTACCTGTGAATATTTAATAACTGATACGTTGTTACAAGAACAACGTTTCGGATACCAATGTTCGACTCTACGTTTCTTGGTTGGATTGACGGCTATGCAAAGCGCCACATCAGGGCAACCAAAATATTGCAATAAAGCGACGTTAGGCGAAAAAGCGCGTCAATTTTGACGCCAACACACCTATTTTGAACCACAATTCGTCCATTTATGGCGACAAATAGCCAAATCTTGCCTGTATTGTGACGCTATTCGGCGCGAATAAGGCAAAGCTCGAGCCGGATCGCGGCGACGGCGCGTTCAGCCCCTCCTGCGTCGCCACAATCGCCGCCTATGGCGTCACGCGCCCGCGCGCACTACCTTGACGTTCATGGCTCGTTCTCCTTCGACACCGCCCATCAAGCCCGTCCACGTGCCCGGCCAGAGCTCGGGGATGCAGGAGATGGCCGCGCCCTTCGTCCAGGACGGCCCGCGCGGTCGCGGCGGCAAGGCCATGCCCATGTTCGCCCCCGTCGCCGGCCCGCGACTGACGCCCGAGACGCCGCCCGCAGCCCCGGCCGACTGGGTGCCGCACCGCCCCTCGCGCGAAGGCACGAAGAAGGGCGGCCGCTTCCGGCTGGAGACGAAATACACCCCCGCCGGCGACCAGCCCGCCGCCATCGCCGAACTGTCCGCCATGGCCGAGGCCGGCGAGCGCGATCAGGTCCTGCTGGGCGTCACCGGCTCGGGCAAGACCTTCACCATGGCCAAGGTCATCGAGCAGACCCAGCGCCCGGCCCTGATCCTGGCCCACAACAAGACGCTGGCTGCCCAGCTCTATTCCGAGTTCAAGGCCTTCTTCCCCGACAACGCGGTCGAGTATTTCGTCAGCTACTACGACTACTATCAGCCCGAGGCCTACGTCCCGCGCACCGACACCTACATCGAGAAGGACAGCTCGATTAACGAGCAGATCGACCGGATGCGCCACGCGGCCACCCGCGCCATCCTCGAGCGCGACGACGTCATCGTGGTCGCCTCGGTCTCCTGCATCTACGGCATCGGCTCGGTCGAGACCTATACCGCCATGACCTTCACCCTGAAGGTCGGCGACACCATCGACGAGGCCAAGCTGCGCGCCGACCTCATCGCCCTGCAATACAAGCGCAACGACCTGAATTTCGAACGCGGCATGTTCCGCAAGCGCGGCGACGTGCTGGAGATCTTCCCCGTCCACATGGAGGACCGCGCCTGGCGCATCCAGCTGTTCGGCGACGAGCTGGAGTCCATCCAGGAGTTCGACCCCCTGACCGGCAAGAAGACCGCCGAGTTGGAGGAAGTCACCGTCTACGCCGCCAGCCACTACGTCACCCCGCGCCCGTCGCTGAACCAGGCCATCACCGGCATCAAGGAGGAGCTGAAGGAGACGCTCGCCTGGATGAACGAGAACGGCAAGCTGCTGGAGGCCCAGCGCCTCGAACAGCGCGTGCGCTTCGATCTGGAGATGATGGAGGCCACCGGCTCCTGCGCCGGCATCGAGAACTACAGCCGCTGGCTGACCGGCCGCGCGCCGGGCGAGCCGCCGCCGACCTTCTTCGAATATATCCCCGACAACGCCCTGCTCTTCGTCGACGAGAGCCACGTCACCGTGGGGCAGATCGGCGCCATGTTCAAAGGCGACTACAGCCGCAAATCCACTCTGGCCGAGTACGGCTTCCGCCTGCCCTCCGCCATCGACAACCGCCCGCTGAAGTTCGAGGAATGGGACGCCATGCGGCCCCAGACCGTCCACGTCTCGGCCACCCCCGGTGCCTGGGAGATGGAGCGCACCGGCGGCGTCTTCGTGGAGCAGGTCATCCGCCCCACCGGCCTGATCGACCCCCCGGTCGAGATCCGCCCTGTCTCCGGCGCCACCCGCAACCAGGTCGACGACGTCATCGACGAGGTCAAGGCCACCAGCCGCGCCGGCTACCGCTCCCTGGTCACCACCCTGACCAAGAAGATGGCCGAGGACCTGACCGAATACATGCACGAGCAGGGCGTGAAGGTCCGCTACATGCACTCCGACGTCGACACGCTTGAGCGCATCGAGATCCTGCGCGACCTGCGCCTGGGCGCCTTCGACGTCCTGATCGGCATCAACCTGCTGCGCGAGGGCCTCGACATCCCCGAGTGCGGCCTGGTCGCCATCCTCGACGCCGACAAGGAAGGCTTCCTGCGCTCGGAAACCTCCCTGATCCAGACCATTGGTCGGGCAGCGCGCAACGTCGACGGCCGCGTCATCCTCTACGCCGACAAGATGACCGGCTCGATGGAACGCGCCATCGCCGAGACCAACCGCCGCCGCGAGAAGCAGCAGGCCTACAACCTCGAACACGGCATCACGCCCGAGAGCGTCAAGCGCGACATCAAGGACATCCTCGACAGCCCCTACGAGTCCCGCGACCTCGACCAGCTGACCCGCCCCGGCGTCGCCGAAGAGGCCAAGCCCTTCCTCGGCTCCAACTTCCAGGCCGCCCTCAAGGACATGGAAGGCAAAATGCGCGCCGCCGCCGCCAACCTCGAGTTCGAAGAAGCCGCCCGCCTGCGCGACGAGATCAAGCGCATGAAGCTCCTCGACCTCGAATTCGCCAACGAAGCGCTCACCGGCGCCGGTGAAGAGGTCGACAAGTCAGCCCCCAAACGCTGGCGGCAAGAGGCGGCGGCGGAGAAGGCAGAAGCGTTCAGGAAGGGGCGGTAGAGGAAGCGTACATCGAGCCTCGCTATAGCCCCCGCTTAACCGCACCTAAATTCACACACCGCTAGAGACCAAGACCAAGCTGCACAGAACGAACAGAATTCAGCTTGCTGCTTAGTGAAATTTTCTTTTCGGCTAATTCTCTAGCGCCATCGGACATCTTTGATACAAGAATTTCCAAATCATCCGGCGTCTTTACGTCAAAGAAAACTCCATCCTTGTTCAAATACACCGCAACCATTTTGCGGTCTTTAATCATCTCAATGACGTTACTTAACGTACCGGTACTTTTCTTGTCCCAAACCATCAAGCCAAAATCAGCAACAGCAGCCATTTCCTTATCTTTTGCAGTAAAAAATGCCCTAGTACCCTCTTTGGCATCTACCTTTACTGCAACAACAGGCCAAGAGTTGACATTATTTCTAGGAACGTAACCGCTACAATAAACAATAACGTTTTCAGCAGAAAGATTCTTTAGATACTCCTGCACAGATAAGTCAACTCCACCAGCATCTCCAACTAATACCGTCAGACCTTTATCAACAATATTATTGATCCGAATCAAAAATTCTTCACTAAGGTTCTTTATCGTTATTGACCCAGCTATAAATACTTTAGTCATAGCCTATTTCCACGTACAGCAAATTGAATATACTTGCTCCACCTTACGCCATGACTTTAAAGTATTAACTGCAGTCACCATAGAAGCGCCGCTATCATACAAATCATCAACCATAAGAACATTCCATCGCCCATCGACTAGGTTATCATTTATACGAAATTTGCCTTCGAGCGCTGCTATTTTCTCTTCTTGACTACGCATATTCTTCAAAGCCGGCGCTCCTGCTGGCTGAGCGTCCTTGGTAAGCACATTACTGAACATCGGCACCCCCAATTTTTGAGCAACGGCATCAGCGAGAAGATCGACGGGTTGCACTAGCCTAGCCGTCGTTGCAGGCATCGGGATGACCATACCGATCTCCTGCATCACACGAGCCTCACCAATGGCCGCAGCCATTGCGTCAGCTATAAGCTGAACTTGGGAGTTATCTTGGCGATATTTTAGCTGGAAGAGAGCCTCCCCCATAGGAGTGCGATCAGTCTCGAAAACCGGATGGCCATGCTCATTGTGACCGACGCACACACTTTTCCTTGTGTGTTTGTCCAATGCAAAGCCGAAATCCCATGGCCCTTCGATCAGCTTAGGCTGCTCCAACTTCATAACATCCCCCATCGTATAAAAATCGACGTTCTATATCGATGTTCTATTTTTGAATGCAACCGCAAGGCCATCGCCAGCGCAGAGCACCTTTCCCTCAAGCTTAGAACGAAAAACACACGCCCAACTCACCGCCCCAATCCCGGCAATTTCTCGCCCTTCCCCCTCCGCCATCCCCTTTCGGCTCGCCCTACCTTCCGCCCATGCCACCCTGCGCTCGTTCCGTCGCATGGAGGGCTCGTGAGGCCTGCGACCTTGCGGGCGGCGGGAGCGGATGGAGCGGGGTCCTTGTCGGGCCGCGCGGCGTCCGTCGCGGTCTCCGGTCAAGGGCGCTGAAGCCCAGCGGACAGGTCGCGGCGGTCTTCGCCGCGCGACCTAAGATGCAACGGACGGAGCAAGGGCGAACGCCTGAACCTTCGTCTCGTGGTCTCAAGTAGCCCCCAAGGGCGATAGACCACACGTCAGGACAAGGAGCCGATGGAGCCTGGTAACGGGGCGTTCGACCCGTCCGTCATAGAGGTTCCGGTCAGGGTCGCGGGGTTACGCGGACCGTTCCAGGAGGCCTGTCGCAAGCAGGCCCCTGCCTGCCCCCATCTTCCTGAAGAATTGGGCGCCGGGGGTAGCCGATAAGACCGGCGCCTGCCCCGAGCTCGTGGAAGCCCGTCCGCGCGGAGCGTCAGTCGTCGCCGAAACGGTACACACACATCCACTCCGGGCGTCGGCCCGGCGCTCCGCCCAGCCCTCCACCGCCCGCCGTCCGGCGTGGCGGCGAAACCCGTTGGCCTGAACCAGAGGAAGACCCCCATGGCCCGACCCCGACCCTCGCGCCGCGACCGCGTCGCCGACCCTGACGACGTGAGCGACGTCCATCCCGCCGAGCTGCGGCGACTGCAGAAGGAGTTCTTCTCGCGCGTCGATCACCTGGCCGCCGCCTTCCAGCGCAAGCATGACGAGGCGGTCGCGCGCGGCGCCCTCATGCCGACAAACGGGCCGCCGGACGAACCGCCCTGGACCGCCGGGGCCTGAGGCTTGGGCGCCACAGGGGCGCAAAACCCGGCGTCGGCCTCACTTGTTTGAGGGAACGGCTCGGAAATTGCGGCATTGTCGTGTCGAAGGGTGCATCATGTCCAAACCGAACAGTCCAGAATCCGACGACCGTCCCAACCTGCGGGTGGTCACCTCCCCCGAGGCCGAGGTCTATGACCTGATGCGTGCGCCAGAAACCACCGCCGAACGGGTCAAGCGCCTGCAAGCCGAGGCGCGCGCCCTGGCGCTCGAACAGGTCGAGGCGCTGGAGGAGGTTCTGCTGAAAGCCGCCGACATGGCCAAGGAGATCGCCGAGGGCGGCGACGCCTACCCCGTCGGCGCCCGCGAACTGGCCCACCGCCTGGGCCAGGACCTGCCGGTCAAGGCCGAGACCATGAAGGCCATCATCGCCAAGAGCCATCCATGACGCTGTAGGCCGCGGTCAGAAGGCTCCGCCTTCTCGACCCGACGCGGCCTCGGCGCTTCGCGCAGACCCAGCGAAAAACGCGCTGTCAGCCGACGATGTCGGAGAACTCCGGGTGACGCTTGAGCCACGCCACCGCATAGCTGCAGTGCGGGATCAGGGTCAGCTTCTCGGCGCGGGCGTGCTCGGCCAGGGCCTGCATGAACTTCCCCGCCGCGCCGTGGCCGCGCAGGGCCGGGTGGGCCTCAACGTGAAGGATGACGCGGGCGTGGCCGCGGATGGCGTACTCGGCCCAGACGGGATGCTCGTTCCCCTCGGCGTCGGCGAACTCCTGCTGAAAGCGGCGGTCGGCGGGCTGGTCGCGGAAGGCGGTCACGAAAGGCTCCTCAGATCAGGCCGGCCGGTCGTTCAGCAGGGCCAGCAGACCCAGAACGCTTTTGACCGTGAACCAGATCGACACCAGCAGCAAAAGAAGCCCGAACAGGATCAGGAAGGGAATGCCGATCAGGAAGACCGAGGCCACCGCGCTGACCGCGATCAGGCCCCACAGCACGATGGTGACCCAGAAGACTGACCAGAACAGGCTGATCTGCGCCTCGACGTGCTGGGCCGCCAGCCCCGTCGCGCTGCCGCGATTGGCGTAGGCCAGCACCAGCCCGACCAGCACCAGCACGTTCGCGCTGGGGATCGACAGGATATAGAGGATCCAGGCCACCACCGCGCCGTCGCGCCCGGCGCCGCGCGCCTCCAGGTTCTGATCGGTCATGGCCGGGCCTTTCTCAGTAGAACAGACGATGGGGATGGCGGATGGCGCGGCCTTCCAGCAGGTCCTTCAGGCCCAGGGCGCCGCGCACGATGGTCCACACCGCCATGACGAACAGGACGAAGACCCCGACGTTGATCAGGATCAGCACCACCCCGCCGACGATGGCGGCGACGGCCGCCATCAGGGTCCGCTGCTGGAAGATGAAGTGGCTGCGCGCCACCGGATCGGCTGGCGGCGCCTTGCGCCAGACCCGCAGCAGGCCGATCGCCGCCGCCACGCCGAAGGTCGGCACGGCGAACAGGATCAGGGCATAGCCGACATAGAGGCTGGTCAGGTCGCCGGCCTGGTCGGACGAGGCCGCGCTGTTGCTGCTGTAATCGCCGGACTGGACCATCGGAACCTCTTGAACGAGGCGGGACAATGGCGGGACGAACGGCCCCGCGCAACCGGCCTCAGCGCGAATAGGCGACTTCGCAGCCCGCCGCCGCCGCGCCGGGGATGGCGCCGGGCTTCTCCACCCGGACCTTGACCGCCAGGACGCGAGGATCGTTCAGGCAGGCCAGGGCAACGCGCTCGGCGAAGGTCTCGACCAGGGCGATATGCTCGCCGCCCGCCAGTTCGCGGGCGATCCGGGCCACGCCCTCATAGTCCAGAGTGTCGGACAGGGTGCGGATCGGGGCGGCGCCGAGGTCCAGCTCGACGTCCACGAACAGGGGCTGCAACCGGCCGTGCTCATGAGCGTGCACGCCGATGGCGGCCTGAACCTCCAGACCGCGCACCAGCACGGTCAGCCCCAGACGGCGCGGCTCGGAGACGGTGAAAGGCGTAACGACGGCGCTCACGACCAGGTCTCCGGCGGCAGGATGTCATTGATGCTGAAATCGGCCCGGTCGCACCAGTCGCCCAGCTTCCACGCCCGCTCGGCCTCGGTCAGGCCGCGCGTCAGCACGGTATTGGTCGGTGTCTCCTCAATGGCCAGTTCGGCCAGTCGGAAGGGCAGGCCCTCGGCCTTGAGGATGGCTTCCAATTTCCGCCAGAGCGCGATGACCAGGGCCTCGGTCGTCGGATCGCCGTCTATGGTCAGGACCTGGTTCAGCCGCTGCGGCTCATGCGTCTGGAACCAGTCCAGCAGGGGGTCGGCGCGGTTCAGCTGGAAGGCGTGGTCCAGGCTGCGGTCGACAAAGCCGTGCCAGCGCCGTTTCAGGTTCTCGAACGAGGCGGCGTGGTTGGACTGGCCGAAGGCGATCTCGGCGGTCGGCTCCAGCGTCACCTTGACGAACTCATTATGCCCGTGCGGTACGGCGCACTTGGACCCCGCATCGGCGATCAGCCGGTGCGCCATCGAGAAGCGGCGGGTGAACTGGACGGCAGGCATCAGGGGCAAGGGTTCCGAAAACGCAGTCGCCCCATATAGGCGCCGCGAAGGGTTCGCGCATCAACACCCTGACGGCGGCGAAGTAAAGGCGGGTCCGAGAACAGCGTCAGGGAACCGGAATCCCGTCAAAGGCCACGTCGCGCCCTCGCCCGATCAGGGTCTCGCCCCCGTCGATGGTCAGGTTCTGGCCTGTCAGGCTGGGCGTCTCGAGGATGAAGCGCACGGTGCGGGCCACGTCTTCCAGCGACGCGCCGCGCCCCAGCGGGGTGTCGCGCCACGCCGCTTCGTACTCGGCCTCGGTCTGCTCGCCGCTGCGCAGGATCAGACCGGGAGAGACGCCGCACAGCCGAATGCGGGGCGCCAGCCCCATGGCCATGGTCCGCGTCAGCCCCGCCAGACCGACCTTGCCCGCCGTATAGGCGAAGAAGTCGGGGTTCGGACTGTCCACCTTGTGATCCAGGATATTGACCACCACCCCCTGCCCGTCCGCCGCCTCGACCGCCTTGACGAAGTCGCGGATCAGGAAGACCGGGGCGGTCAGGTTCGACGCCAGATGCTCGCCCCACGACGCCTCGGTCAGGGTTTGCAAGGTATCATAGCGGAACAGGGAGGCGTTGTTGATCAGGGCGTCGACCCGCCCGAAATGGCCGACAACGCGGGCGATCAGGCCGTCGCGCTCGTCCGCCTTGTTCAGGTCCGCCTGAAAGGCCGCGGCGCGCACGCCCATGCCGCTCAGCTCGGCGACCAGCGCCGTCGCCTCATCCGCCCCGCCGCGATGGTGGACGGCCACGTCCCAGCCCGCCTCGGCCAGGGCCCGCGCCATCCCGGCGCCGACGCGACGCGCGGCCCCGGTGATCAGCACCGTCTTGTTCAGGGGTTCCATTCAGCCCGGCCTGCGGCGGAAGATTTCCACGCCCGCGCCGGCGGCCTCGGGGAAGATATGCGGCTTGGTGATCCGCACCCGGCAGGCCTCGACCGGCGGCAGGGCGAAGCAGACGCCGATCAGTTCCTCGACCAGGGTTTCCAGCAGCTCGACATGCTCACGCCCGCGCCAGCCGGATATATGATCACGCACCCGGTCGTAATCGATGAAGCCGCCTTCTGGCAGAGGCCAGGCGGCGAACATCTCGACATTGACGATCAGCCGCGTGGGGCGCTCAGGGTGCCGCTCCCACGGGTGCAGGCCGATGCGCACATCGACCGCCACATCCGACAACAGGACGCGGACATGGTCCCCGGCGTTGCGCCAGTCGAACCCGCCCGCGCCGGCCGCCGATTCAGTCAACCCGGCCGAACTCGTAGAAGTTCACGGCGGCGATGACGGCGATAAAGGTGAAGATGATGCCGATGGCCAGCATGGGAAGTCTCCTGTTCAAAGCTTCGCATAGAGGCAGAGGCGCGACTGTTCAAGCCGCCGCCGCCCGGCCTATCGTCACCCCATGACCACCTGGCGTACCCGAATCGAGCCCTTCACCCGGCCCCTCTTCTTCGCTTGGTCGCGGATGAACCGGGGCATGACCCTGGGCGTGCGCGGAGTGGCGACGGACGCCCAAGGCCGGGTGCTGCTGGTCAAGCACACCTATCTGCATGGCTGGTGGCTGCCCGGCGGCGGGGTGGACCGGGGCGAGACGACCCAGGCCGCCGTGGTCCGTGAACTGCGTGAAGAGGCGGGGCTGATCGCCCGCTCGGAACCGCGGCTGCTGTCGGTCCATTCCAATGAGCGCTTCTTTCCCGGCGATCACGTCCTGGTCTTTCGCATCGACGCCTTCGACATGACCGAGCGCACCAGCCACGGCGAGATCGCCGAGATCGGCTGGTTCCATCCCGACGCCCTGCCCGAGGACGCGACCCGCGCCACCCGCGACCGCCTGGCCGAGATCTTCCACGGCGCGCCCGCCGATCCGAACTGGTAGAGGAAACGCCGATGAACCCGTCCTGGATCGTGATGCTGCTGGTCATGCTCGCGGGCGGGGCGACCGCGCTGCAGGCGCCGACCAACGCCCGACTGGCGAGCGCCGTGGCCTCCCCGGTCAATGCGGCCTTCGTCTCCTTTCTGGTGGGAACGGCGGCGCTGGGCCTGCTGGCCCTGACGCTGCAGACCCGGCCGGACGCGGCGGCGATGAAGGCCCTGCCCTGGTGGGTCTGGATCGGCGGCCTCTATGGCGCGATCTTCGTCGTCACCGCCGCCTGGAGCGTGCCGCGTCTCGGCGTGGCCATGACCGTTATCCTGATGGTGGCGGGACAGATCCTGATCAGCGTCCTGCTGGACCACTTCGGCGCGCTCGGCGTGCCCAAGCAGCCGCTGAACCTGACCCGCCTGCTGGGCGTCCTGCTGGTTTTCGGCGGCGTGCTTCTGGTCCGGCGCGGCTGAGCCTATATCCGCCACGATGACCGACGAGACGATCGACACTGTGGACGAAGCCGCGAGCGACGCGACGACCGAAGCCCTGCCGCTTCAGGCCACCGCCCTGATCGCCGACGAGGCGCGCCGCGCGCCGGACAAGCCCGGCGTCTATCGCATGTACGGCGAGACCGGCGACTGCCTCTATGTCGGCAAGGCCAAGTCGCTGAAGAAGCGCATCGTCCAGTACGCGCAAGGGCGTTTCCACACCCAGCGCATCGGCCTGATGGTGTCGCTGACCCGTTCGATGGAGCTGGTGGTCACCACCACCGAGACCGAGGCCCTGATCCTCGAGGCCGGCTACATCAAGCGGCTGAAGCCCCGCTTCAACGTCCTGTTGAAGGACGACAAATCCTTCGCCGAGATCATGATCCGGCGCGACCACCGCGCGCCCCAGGTCCGCAAGCATCGCGGCGCCCATACCACGCCGGGTGCCTATTTCGGCCCCTTCGCCTCGACCTGGGCGGTCAACCGGACGCTGAACACCCTGCAGAAGGCCTTCCTGCTGCGCACCTGTTCGGACAGCGTCTATGAGACCCGCACGCGGCCCTGCATGCTGCATCAGATCAAGCGCTGCTCGGCCCCCTGCACCGGTCTGATTTCGCTGGAGGACTACGGCGATCTGGTGAAGGAGGCCGAGGCCTTCCTACGCGGCAAGTCGCGCGCCGTCATCGCCCGCCTGTCCGCCGAGATGCAGACGGCCTCTGACGAGATGGAGTTCGAGCACGCCGCCCGGGTGCGCGACCGCATCCGCGCCCTGTCGGCCATCGCCATGGAATCGGGCCTGAACGCCGAAGGGGCCGGCGACGCCGAGGCCGACGTCTTCGCCCTCCATTCCGAGGGCGGTCAGGCCTGCGTCCAGGTCTTCTTCTATCGCGCGGGCCAGAATTGGGGCGGGCGCGCCTACTTCCCGCGCATCGACAAGTCGGACACCGATCCCGAGATCCTCGGCGCCTTCCTCGCCCAGTTCTACGAGGACAAGCCGATCCCGCGTCAGATCCTGTCCAACGTCCGCCCGCATGAGCTGGAGCTGCTGGAAGAGGCCTTCACCTTGAAGTCGGGGCGCAAGGTCGACATCGCCCGCCCTCAGCGCGGCGAGAAGCTGGCCGTCGTCGACTACGCCCTGACCAACTCAAAAGAGGCCCTGGGCCGCAAGCTGGCCGAGAACTCGGCCACATCGAAGATCCTCGACGAGGTCTGCGAGGCCTTCGGTCTGGACGCCCGGCCCGAGCGGATCGAGGTCTATGACAACGCCCACATCCAGGGGACCAATGCGGTCGGCGGCATGATCGTCGCCGGGCCAGAGGGCTTCCGCAAGAACCAGTACCGCAAGTTCAACATCCGCGGCGAAGACCTGACCCCCGGCGACGACTACGGCATGATGCGCGAGGTCATGCGTCGCCGCTTCGGCAAGATGGTCAAGGACGAGGAGGCCGGCGAGGTCGTCGAGCGCCCCGACCTGCTGCTGATCGACGGCGGGGCCGGGCAACTGGCCGAGGTGCTGGCGGTGCTGGCCGACCTGGGTGTCGACGACATCACCGCCGTCGGCGTGGCCAAGGGACCGGATCGGGACGCGGGCAAGGAGCACTTCTTCATGCCCGGCAAGCCGCCCTTCATGCTGCCGATGAAGAGCCCGGCCCTCTACTACATCCAGCGTCTGCGCGACGAGGCCCACCGCTTCGCCAACGGCGCCCACGCCAAGCGCCGTTCAATGGACATCAGCAAGAACCCGCTGGACGAGATTGACGGCGTCGGCCCCTCGCGCAAGAAGGCCCTGCTGCACGCCTTCGGCTCGGCCAAGGGGGTGTCGCGCGCCTCGGTCGCCGACCTGGTCAAGGTCCCCGGCGTCAATCAGGCCCTGGCCGAGCGCATCCACGGCTTCTTCCATAAGTCCTGAAACCGACGCATTTGCGGTTGAGCCGCGACGGGTCGCGGGTCTAGGAAGGCGCTCATGACCAATGAACTGATCAAGGGCTATCATCGCTTCCGCCAGAATCGGTGGCCGTCCGAACGCGCCGAATACGAGGCCCTGGCCACGAACGGGCAAAAGCCGCACACCCTGGTCGTGGCCTGTTCCGACAGCCGCGCCGACCCGGCCCTGATCTTCGACACCGCGCCGGGCGAACTGTTCGTGGTGCGCAACGTCGCCAACCTGGTGCCGCCCTATCAGCCCGACGGCAAGCTGCACGGCGTCTCGGCGGCGCTGGAGTTCGGCGTCAACGTGCTGAAAGTCCAGCACGTGGTCGTCATGGGCCACGCCTCGTGCGGCGGGGTTAACGCCATGCGCAACGGCGCCCCGTCCAACTGCCAGGACTTCGTCGCCCCCTGGGTCGCCCAGGGCGTCCCCGCCGTCAGCGCCGCTCTCGAGGGCGTGGCCGCCGACGAGCAGGAAACCGTGGCCGAGGAGGCCGTGGTCCGCCTGTCGCTGGACAATCTGCGCACCTTCCCCTGGATCGCCGAGAAGGAAGCGGCGGGCGAACTGCGTCTCAGCGGCCTGCACTTCGGCATCGCCGCCGGCATCCTGACCAAACTGACCGGCGCCAAGCGGTTCGAGCGGCTGGACTGAGCCTCGGCCGAGGGCGACAGGTCGTCGCCCTCGCATCGCGCCGCGAACCATGCCACACCGCAGGCGTTGCAATGGACGTGATGATGACTTCTGCCCACAAAGCCAACCCGATCCCGAACATCCTGACCGGCATTCGTCTGGCGGCGGGCGTGGTCATGTTCCTGCTGCTGGCCGGCGCCACCAGCGGCTTCCCCTTCGTCTCGGCCATGCTGAGCCCCGACGACCAGTTCGCCATGTACCGGACGGGCTTCTGGATCTTCGTCATCGCCGCCTCGACGGACTGGATCGACGGCTATCTGGCGCGCCGCTGGAAGGCTGAAACGCGTTGGGGCGCCATTCTCGACCCCATCGCCGACAAGATCCTGGTCACGGGCGCCATCCTGGGCGTGCTGACCTCCGGTTCGGTGCAGCAGATCATCATTCCCTGCGGCCTGATCCTGTTCCGCGAGTTCGCGGTTTCGGCCCTGCGCGAGACCATGGCCGGACGCATCAACCTGCCCGTCACCCTGGCAGCTAAGTGGAAGACCACCCTGCAGATGGTGGCCCTGGGCTGCCAGCTGTTCGCCCGCAACTGGGATGGCTGGGGTCTGCCCTTCGACTACCTGCCCGCATTCCAGCTGTTCTCGGACACCCTGATCTGGCTGGCGGCTCTCATCACCCTGTGGACCGGCTGGCAGTATTTCAACGCCGCCCAGAAGCAGATGCGGGATCTCTGATCCCCGTCGTCGACAAGCTGAAATGAAGAAGGCGCTGGGTTATCCCAGCGCCTTTTCCATGACCACAAACTCCAGCTCCCGCGTCTGCGGCAGACCGAAGCGCTCGTCGTCCAGCGGGAAGGGCCGGGTCTCGCCGGTCAGAACATAGCCCCGGCGCTCGTACCAGGCGATCAGTTCGGCACGCTGGCGGATGACGGTCATCTCCATGCGGGTCGCGCCGAAACGGCTGCGGGCCTCGGCCTCGGCGGCGTCGATCAGCAGACGGCCCAGGCCGCCCGCCTGACGGGCGGGATCGACGGTCAGCAGGCCGAGATAGGCCAGGCCCTGCCCCTGATCCGCCACCTGGACGCAGCCGGTCAGCACGCCGTCGACCTCGGCCAGCAGTATGACGCGGCTGGCGTCGGCGAGAATGTCGAGAAGCTCGGCCTCGTCGGTACGCTGGCCGCCCAGCAGATCAGCCTCGTGAGTCCAGCCCGCCTTGGCGCTATCGCCGCGATAGGCGCTTTCGACAAGGCGGTGCAGCGCCGCCACGTCCGAAGACGCGGCGGGCCGGAAGGTCGCGGCGATCAACGGCGCGTGCGGCGCGGGGCCGCCTTGCCAGCGTTCTGGGGCGCCACGCCCAGTTCCTGAATCAGGTGATCCATACCGTAGACGTCGCGCAGGGCCGTGGTCACGGCCTGGGTGGTGACGATGACGCTGCGGTTGACGTTGCGGTCATAGCCGTAGGCGTTGCGCTGGGTCAGGACGGTGGAGTCGAAGTTGGCGCCGATGATCTCGCCCCTGGCGTTGACGGCGGGCGAACCCGACGAGCCGCCGATGGTGTCGGACGACACGGCCATGTTCATCACCGCGTTCGGGTCGATGCGGTCCTTGGCGGCCAAGAGTTTGGGCGCGACGTTGAAGGGCTCGGCCCCCGTCGCACGATCCCACAGGCCGGCGAAGGTGGTGAAGGCGCCAATGCGCTGGCCCGGAACGTCCGTGCCCTCGACCCGGCCATAGGTCAGACGCAGGGTGCCGGTGGCGTCGGGATAGACAGCGTCGCCATAGACGGCGAAGCGGGCGGCGGCCAGTTGCTCGGAGGCACGGTCGGTCGGCGCCTTGACCTTGTTGTCCCAGTCGGCGCGGACGGCGCGAGCGTCGGCGTCAATGGCCAGGACATACTGGATCAGCGGATCGGTCGAGGCCTGGACGGCGGGCAGCCCCCCTTCCCACAGGGCGCGGCGCACGGCCGGGTCCGCCAGCTTCGTGCCTTCGACCAGGCGGGCCGACAGGGCCTCAGGGCTTTCCTTGCCCAGCAGGGTGCGGACATAGGGGCTGTCGACAGTCAGCCATTCGCGGGTCTTGGACAGCCACCATTCCAGACGGATCTGCTCCAGCGCCGCATAGGTGGGACGCTCGGCGAACAGACCGGACTGGACGCCAGGCAGGCGGCTGTCGGCAAACTCACCCAGACGCTGATCCGACGGCTTTGCGCGTTCCTGAGCGCCGCGGACGATGGCCCGCGCCCACTGGAACAGCGAGGAGCCGCCGCCCACTGAGGTCGTGCCCATGCCCGTGCCGCCTTCCAGCAGAGCCATCGGAGCGTAGAACTCGCGCGCCAGAGGCTGGACCGCCGCCAGCGTCGCCCAGGGATCGCCGACCTGAGCCGACAGGGTTTCATTCTCGGCCACCTGACGATGGAAGACGGTCTCCTGACCGGCCAGCTTGTCCATGAAGGCGGGGTCGGTCAGGGCGCGCATCCGGCCCAGGCCGCGCTTATAGGTGTTCTCGACGCCGACGATGGGATCCATGGCGATGAAGGCCTGCTCCTCGCCCTCCTCGGAATAACGGATCAGACGGCCGCGCAGCTCAGAGGCGATCAGCTGGTCCATCGGCAGAACCACGTCGCGGATGGTCATCAGCTGCGACTGGGTCAGCAGGCGCTGGGTCGATCCGGGGTTGCCGGTGATGAAGACGGGCTCGCCCTCGGTCGGCTTGTTCGGGTTCCAGGTGAAGTGGGTCGGCGTCGCGGCGGGCTTGCCGTCTTCGTACAGGCGAATGAAGGCGGCATCGATGGCGAAGCGCGGGAAGGAGAAGTTGTCCAAATCGCCGCCGAAGGTCGCGGCACGGTCTTCCGGCGCCCAGGCCAGACGCACGTCGGAGTATTTGCGGAACTTGTAGAGCTTGAACTGGCCGCCGCGATACAGGCTGACGACCTGGCAACGGATCTTGGGATCAGAGCCGCAGGCTTCGGTTTCGATACGGCCGGCCTCGGCCTCGCGGGCCTGGGTGAAGGCCTGTCCGTCCAGCCCCTCGCCCGCCTTCTGAACGCGTGCGGTGACGTCGGTGATGTCGGTCAGGATCTCGGCCGAACCGCCGGGGCATTTCAGCTCCTCCTCGCGGCTCTTCGGCGTGAAGCCGGTCTCGGCGTACTGCAGTTGGGGCGTGGACAGGTTGGCGACGCAGGTGGCGACGCAGTGGTTGTTGGTCATCACCAGGCCCTCGCCCGAGATGACGCCCGCCGAGCAGCCGCCGAACTTGACCGACGACAGGCGCACGCGGTCCAGCCAGCCCTGATCGATCGAGGTCCCCAGCGTCTGGTTGGCGCGGGCAATGGGGAAGTTGTCGTAGGTCCACATGCCCTCCTCGGCCCGCGCCGAAGAAGCAACCGAAGAGGCAGCGGCGAAGGCCAGGACGGCGGCCGAGGCGAAGAACATGTGACGCATGAGGAGTTCCTTGTCCTTCTCCCCTTGCGGGAGAAGGTGGGCGCCGGAGCGCTCGGATGAGGGGTGTGAGCGCGAGGTTACGAAAAGGGGTCCCGGCGGCGAGGCTGAAATTCAACCCGCGTCGCCGACACCCCTCATCCGTCCTGCTGCGCATGACACCTTCTCCCGCAAGGGGAGAAGGGTCTTGCTTGACGCGCAGGCTTAGCGACGCACGCCCAGTTCGCGCAGCAGGCGCGGCTGGTTGTAGACGGTGCGCAGGGCCTCGGTGACGGCGGCGGTCGAGACCGTCACCGTGCGGTTCAGTTCGCCGTCGTAGCCGAACGAGCCGCCCAGCGAGTGGATGTTGCCGTCGAAGGCGGCGCCGATCACTTCACCCTTGGCGTTGATCACCGGCGAGCCGGAGTTGCCGCCGATGATGTCGTTGGTCGAGACGAAGTCATAGACGACGTTCTTGTTGATGCGGCTCTCGGCGTCGACGAAGCGGGCGGCCGCGTTGAACGGCTCGGCGCCGGTGGCGCGCTCGTACAGGCCGCCCATGTAGGTGAAGGCCGGCACGGTCACGCCGCGATAGGTCCAGCCCTTCACCTGACCATAGGACAGACGCAGCGAGAAGGTCGCGTCGGGGTACAGGTTGTCGCCATAGACGGCGAAGCGGGCCTGGGCGACCTTTTCGGCGGCGCGGGCGGTCGGGCCGTTGACGCCTGCGTCCCACTGGGTGCGGACGGCCTGAGCGGCGTCGTCATTGGCCAGGACGAAGGCGATCATCGGGTCGCCCGAGGCGGCCAGTTGTTCCGGCGTCATGGCCAGAGCCTGGGCGCGGAAGGCCGGGTCGATCAGCTTCGTTTCAACCAGCCTGGCGGCGATGCCCTCGGGGTTTTCGCGGCCCAGCATCGACTTCACATTGGCGTTGTCGACGGTCAGGTATTCGCGGGTCTTGGACAGCCAGAAGGACAGCTGGATTTCCTCGACGCCCTTGGCGATCGGGGCTTCCGAGGCCAGGCGACGGCCGATGGCGGCGATGTCGCTGTCCGAATAGCCGGCGCGACGTTCTGCGACCGGCTTGGCGCGTTCCTTCGAGGCGCGGACGATGGCGCGGGCGTAGGAATAGAGGGTCGAACCGCCGCCGGCGTTACCTTCCAGCTGACGGTAAGGCAGGTAGAGGTCGCGGGCCGTCGACTGAACCTTTTCCAGATCCGTCCACGGATCGCCGATGCGCTCGGCAAGGGCCGGGTCGGCGGCGACGCGCTGACGCAGCTCGGTTTCTTCTTCGCGCTTCTTGCCCATGAAGGCCGGGTCAGTCAGGGCGCCCTGCTGGCCGTAGTAGACCTTGAAGCTGTTCTCGAGGCCGAAGATGGGGTCCAGAGCGACGCGCTTTTCTTCATCGCCCTGGGTCGAGTACTCGACCAGACGGCCGCGCAATTCCGAGCCCTGGATCAGGGTGACCGGAATCTGCTGGTCGCGCAGGCGCTCCAGTTGGCTCATGGTCAGCAGGCGCGAGGTCGAGCCGGGGTTGCCGGCGACGAAGGTGACTTCACCCTCGGCCGGGGCGTTCGGATTCCATTTCAGGTGGTTGGGGCTCGAGACCGGCTTGCCGTCCTCGTAGGCGCGCAGGAAGGCGGCATCGAGGGCGTAGCGGGGGAAGTTGAAATTGTCCGGGTCGCCGCCGAAGAAGGCCGCCTGGAACTCCGGCGCGAAGGCCAGACGCACGTCTTCGTACTTGCGGAACTTGTAGAGGGCGTACTTGCCGCCGCGATAGAAGCTGATGACCTGGCAGGTCAGCTTGCGGTCGTCGCCGCAGGCTTCCTTCTGGATCTTGTCGATCTCGGCCGAACGGGCCTGAACGAAGGCTGCGCCTTCCAGGCCCGAACCGGCGCCGAGGACGCGCTCGGTGACGTCGGTGATGTCGGTCAGGACCTCGGCGGTCTGGCCGGGGCAGGTCTTCTCTTCTTCACGCGTGGCCGGCATCCAGCCGTTCTTGACGTAGTCGTTCTGGGCCGTGGACAGGTCCTGAACGCAGGAGATGACGCAGTGGTGGTTGGTCAGGATCAGGCCTTCGCCCGAGACGAACGACGCCGAGCAGCCCTGCAGACGCACAGCGGCGTTGCGCACGCGGTCCAGCCACGACTGGTCGATGCGCGTGCCGTACTTGTCGTTCACCGTCTGGATCGGGAAGTTGTCGAACGTCCACATGCCCTCGTCGGCGCGGGCCGGGGTGGCGGTCGCGCCGGTGACGGCGGCGGCTACGCCCAGGGCCGCCAGCGAGGCGGTGAAGGAAAAGGTGCGACGAAGCGACATTCAGGCTCTCCCGAGGCGTGGACCCGGCGTCCCGCCTTGTTCTTGCCCCGTCACTAGACCCGCAAGGGGAAGGGCCTCAACCCCTGTCTGCAGTGACCCGCCGTCGCCTTACCCCGATTTAACTTGGCCCCGGCCCCTCGCCCGGTCAGATAACGCTGCAAGTCAGGGATCAGAAACGTCTTATGTCGCTCGCGCTTTCCACGCTGCTCTTCGAGTGGCGACGTTATATGGCCGCCGTCATGGCGCTGGCCCTGTCGGGCCTGCTCGTGCTGGCCATGACCGGTGTCTTCATCGGCATCGGCAAGGGCTTCACTGCTCAGATCGAGCGCTCGAACGCCGACATCATGATCCTGCAGCCCGGCGCCAAGAGCCTGATCAACGGGCCGTCGGGCGTGCCGCGCCGCTTCATTCCCCTGGCCTACAACCACCCCGCCGTGGTCGAGGTGCAGCCTCTGGACGGCGCCGGCGGCACCTTCCAGTCGGTCAAGGAGGTCGATCCGACCCGCAGCCAGGCCGATAACGCCAAGCAGGGCGCCCCGCGTCAGAAATTCGTCCAGTCCAGCATCATCGACACGACGCCGGGCTCGGTCACCATCCCCACCGACTATTCCCAGGAACTGGTCGACGCCCTGCGCCAGCCCTACACCGTCGCAGTCGACGAAACGGCGCTGAAAACCCTGGGCGTCAAGCTGGGCGACAAGGCCCTGTACAACGGCCAGACCGTCACCGTCGTCGGCGTGACGCGCGGCTATCCCAACATGATGCAACCCGGCGTGGTCATGTCGCGCGACACCCTGCGAATGCTGGGTCAGGCCGACACCGGCCCGCGCGTCGGCCCGCTGATGATCAAGATCAAGGACCCCGCCCAGGCCCCGGCCGTCGTCGCCGAGCTGAACAAGATCGGCAATGGCCAGTGGAAGGCCTGGACGCGTCAGGAACTGGCCGACGCCAACGCCGGCGCCATGTTCGAGGAAGGCATTCTGGTCATCATCATCGGCGGCTGCGTGGTGCTGGGCATCATCATCGGCGTGGCCATCACCTGGCAGACCCTGCGCGGTGCCATCATGGCCAACATCAAGGAGTTCGCCTCGCTGCGCGCCCTGGGCGTCGGCATGGGATCCTTGCGCCGCATCGTCATGGAGCTGAGCTTCTGGGTCGGTGTGGTCGGCGTCGGCGCCGCCATCGGCCTGACCTGGTTGCTGTCGCTGTTCGCCATGTCCAAGGCGGTCATCATCGCCCTGCCCCTGCCCCTGCTGATCGTGGTGGGCGGCGGCCTGATCGCCATCTCCATGCTGTCGGGCTTCCTCTCGATGGGCATCCTGAAGAAGAGCCAACCTGCGGACCTGCTGCGATGAACATGCATACGAAAGTTCAAGGCCGCCATGGCGAGTTCGCCATCGAGGCCAAGGGTCTGGTCAAGCGCTTCAAGTCCGGCAAGAACTATGTCGAGGTGCTGAAAGGCGTGAATTTCGACGCCCGTCACGGCGACCTGACCATGGTCATGGGGCCGTCCGGCTCGGGCAAGTCGACCCTGATCGCCGCCCTGTCCGGCCTGTTGAAGCCCGAAGAAGGCCAGGTCGATGCCCTGGACATGGACGATATGTGGTCCTTCTCATCGGGCAAGATCGACAAGTTCCGGCTGGACCACTGCGGCTTCATCTTCCAGGGCTTCAACCTGTTCCCGTCGCTCAGCGCCCTGCAGCAGGTGACCACGGTGCTGAAGTTCCAGGGCCTGACCCCGGATCAGGCGAAGAAGCGCGCCACCCTCGCTCTGGAAGAAGTGGGCCTGGGTCATCGCCTGCACCAGCGCCCGGCGGCCCTGTCCGGCGGCGAGAAGCAGCGCGTCGCCATCGCCCGCGCCCTGGCCAAGGACCCGCAGATCCTGTTCGCCGACGAACCGACCTCGGCGCTCGACGGCGAGAACGGCCAGATCGTCATTAAACTTCTTCGCCGGGCCGCCACCGAGCATGGCGCGGCGGTCATCTGCGTGACCCACGACCCGCGCCTCGAGGCCTGGGCCGACCGGGTCATCCACATCGAAGACGGCGTGATCATCGACGACCAGCGCCGCATCCCCAATCCCGACGCCGTTCTGGCCTCGCACTGACACCGATCCTCAAGGACACCTCCATGCCCGCTTTTCTGAAAAACAAATGGCTCTGGATCGGCCTCGTGGTCCTGATCGTGGCCGTCGTCGGCTTCGGCATGTTCCAGAAGGCCCAGGCCGCCAAGAAGGCCGAAGCGGCCGCCGCCGCCGAGAAGAAGGTCGAGAGCCCCTATGCGGCCATCGCCAACGGCAAGGTCGACATCGAAGGCGGCATCATCCAGATCGCGGCCCGTCGCGGCGGCGTGGTGCGTGAAGTTCTGGTGCAGGAAGGCGACCGCGTCGTCGCCGGCCAAATCCTGGCCCGTCAGGAGGACGATGAGCCGCGCCTGGCCCTGCAGACCGCCGCCGCCAACCTGTCGGAAGCCGAAAGCCAGCTTCGCCTGATCAACGTCGACATCGCCACGGCCCAGCGCGAGTACGAGCGCCTGGCGCGGCTGAAGGACAGCAACTTCGTCGCCGCCCAGAAGCTGGATCAGGCCCGCGACGCCATCTCTCAGGCCCAGGCCCGCCTCGGCTCGGCCCAGTCGGCGGTCCAGACCGCCCGCGCCCGCCGCGACCAGGCCGCCTATGACGTCGAGCTGACCGTCATCCGCTCGCCCGCCGACGGCCGCATCGTGCGCCGCTACGCCAACCCCGGCGCCGGCGCCTCGACCCTGAACGTGTCCAACATGTTCGATCTGGAGCCCGACGCCCCGCGCATCGCCCGCGCCGAAATCGTCGAGGCCGACATCCCCAACGTCGCCGTGGATCAGGCCGTCGAGATCACCCCCGAAGGCGACCCCTCGAAGGTCTATGTCGGCAAGGTCCTGCGCCGCGCCGCCGTCTTCGGCGCCCGCAAGCTGGCCTCGGACGACCCTTCGCAACGCACCGACGAGCGCGTCGTCGAGGTGGTCGTGGCCGTCAACGACGCCCCGCTGCTGATCGGCCAGCGCGTCCTGGTCAAGTTCATGAAGCCGGGTCAGACGGCCGGCGCCAAACGCGACACCAGCGTCGCCGGCGTCCCCGCGAGCCGCTCGATGCAGACCCCGGCCCGCCGCTAAGGGTCAGAGACTGAAAGTGGAAAAGGGGCCTCGCGAGGGGCCCCTTTTTTGTTCGCCGATCAGTTGCCGGTGAAGTCGCCCGGCCGCTTCTCCAGCACGGCCGTCACGCCCTCGATGTGATCCTCGGTCAGGTGGGCCAGGGCCTGCATGGCGGCGGACAGTTCCAGCATCTGATCGAAATTCATGTCCCGGCCCTGACGCAGCAGGCTCTTGGCCATGCGCAGGGCCTGGGGCGGCTGGGCGGCGATCTGGGCGGCCGTGTCCATGGCCTCGTCCATCAGCGTCTCATGCGGGACCACTCGGTTGACCAGACCCCACTGATCCGCCGTCTGGGCGTCGATCGAGCGGGCAGTGAAAAGCATCTCGGCGGCGCGGACATAGCCGACGTTGCGCGGCAGCAGCCAGGACCCGCCGTCGCCGGGAATAATGCCCAGCTTCATGAAGGGCACGCCGAAGCTGGCCTTGTCGGAGGCGATGCGGATGTCGCCCAGTCCGGCGATGTCGCAGCCCAGTCCCATGGCCGGGCCGTTGACGGCGGCGATCAGCGGAACCTCCAGCCCGTACAGCGAGCGCACGATGCGGTGGACCACCCGGCGATAGCGTTCGCGGATGGCGGCGCCCGACCCCTCGAACAGGTCGGCGCGAGCCTTCATCGCCTTCAGGTCGCCGCCCGCCGAAAAGGCGCGTCCGGCCCCGGTCATCACCACGCAGCGGATCGAGGGGTCGGCGTTGACCGCCTCGCAGGCGGCGGCGAAGGCCTCGCCGTCCTCCAGATCCGGCAAGGCGTTCAGCCGGTCGGGGCGGGTCAGGGTCCAGACCATGACCGCGCCGTGGCGCTCCTCGACGATCAGACCCATGGCGATGCTCCTCTTGATGATGGAGCGGGTTTCAGCGGGGCGACGGACGAAGGCAAGCGGAATTGAAAAACCCCGGTCGTTCTGACCGGGGTTGCGGTTGGATCAACTGCCCTCGCGACTACGCGCGCGGCCGTTTGATCGTTATGGGCACGAAGTTGGAAGGATGACTGACCACGCGGTTGTTCGCGTTGTTCATCTGCTTCGTGTTGACCAGCATCCCGCCCCACAGGGCGAAGGACATCATGGCGTGCTGGAGGTTGCGCTCCTTGTCGTTCATTTTTGGCGTCTCCTTTCGCTGAACGATGAAAGAAGACGCGTCGTGCTTATTGGGACTCTCACCCTGTCAGTCGTTTCGCGTCAGGGGTTTAGATAGCTCAGCTTGGTTAAAAAGTCAAGATTTTGGTCCGAGATCGGACGTATTGTAGTTTCAACGTCACAAAACATGAGCCAGTCGCCTGTCCCCTCTCCTGCCCGACCGCCGCGCGCGATCGCCACGCCCTGCGTCATGATCTGCACCGTGGACGGGGCGTCGGGCCTGTGCCTGGGCTGCCTGCGCACCCTGCCCGAGATCGCCACCTGGAGCCGGATGAGCGACGAGGAACGGGCGCAGATCATGGGTGAACTGGACGGACGGCGGGGACGGATCGACCCGGCGCTGCTGGGCCAGTAACGCGGTTCGCCCGTCAACCTTTCGTTCGCCGTATCGCTTCACCCGACGCCAAGACCATTGCGGCACATTAGGGTCATGATCCGTATCGACCCGCGCTCTGCTGTCGTTTTCGCCGCCGCCCTGGCCACGTCGCTGGCCTGCGCCGGCGCCCTGCGCTGGATGGACGGTGCGGGCGAGGCGCAAGCCGCGATCGCCGCCCCTTCGGTCGTGCGCTCGGCCGACGGTCACTACTGGGCTGAAGCCGTGGTCGACGGCAAGCCGATGCGGATGCTGGTCGACACCGGCGCCAGCGTCGTGACCCTGAGCCGCGTCGACGCCGAAAAGGCGGGCGTCAACGTCTCCGCCGGAGACTTCACCCGCACCCTGAACACCGCGACCGGCCCCGTGAAGGCGGCGCCCGTCGTCCTGCCCTCGCTAGCTGTGGCGGGGGTGCGACTGACCTCGGTCGAGGCCCTGGTGGTGGACGCCGACATGCCCGCCTCGCTGCTGGGCATGAGCTATCTGGGTCGGCTGTCGGGCTTCGAGGCCCGACCCGAGGGCCTGACCTTCAAGGGCTAAAGCCTCAGCGTTTCACACCAAACGGCACCACCTTGTTGTCCGGGTCGTGGCCGATGTCGGCGGCCCCCAGATAAGCGATGCCCGAGCGCGCGCACCAATGGCGGACGATCTCCTCCGCCGTCAGGCCGAAGTCGGGATCATTGGGCGTGACGTCCGAGACCCGGCCAAGACGGATGCCCGCCGCGCGTCGGATCGAGGCCTGCCCCGTCAGATGGAACATCATCCGGTCGACGCGATAGAGGGCCTCGGACACCTCTTCCAGCATGATGACGTGGCCGGTCAGGTCCGGCTCCAGCGCCGTGCCGACCAGTTCATTCAGGATGGTCAGATTGAAGGCGACCGCCGGGCGCGAGTCGTCCAGCAGGGACGGCTCCAGCGAGGCGCGGTCGCCGCTGACCAGCCAGTCGACCGCGCGACGGCCCGTCGCCTCGTGGCGCGCCCCGTCCGAGGCCATCGGCCCGTGGGCCACATGGGGGAAGCCAGCCTTGTAGAGCAGGGCCAGCAGGCTGCCCGCGTCGGAATAGCCGAGATAGCGCTTCTTCCTCGCGACCTCGGTCAGTTGCGGCAGGACCGCCTCGGCGATGCGGCAGGAGCCATAGCCGCCGCGCGCGAACCAGACGGCGCCCAGCCCCGGATCATTGGCGAACTCGACGAAGGCGCGGGCGCGGGTGGCGTCGTCGCCGCCGAAGTGACCATGCACGTCAAAGACCGTCGGATGGAAGACCAGTTGGACCTCGCCGCCGGGATAGGCCTGATCCATCCAGGCCCGGATGGCCTCGCCGCGGGCGGGGTCCAGGCGCGAGCTGGCGTTGACAACGCCGATCTTGAAGGGAGTGGACGTAGGGATGGGGCTGGCCTCCGGCGTCGCCCGTGCTAGTCAGGCCGCCGGACATTCCCCGGTTTCGCGCGTCAAAATCAAGCCGATGAACAAAGACTATTTCTTCTGCGGCGTCGGCGGGTCCGGCATGCTGCCCTTGGCCATGATCGTTCAGGCGCAAGGGAACCGCATCGCCGGCTCGGACCGGGCCCTGGATCAGGGGCGCACGCCGGACAAGTTCGACTGGCTGCGCGCTCACGGCGTGACCTTGTTTCCGCAGGACGGGTCGGGCGTGACCAGCGCCGACCAGATCGTCGTCGCCACCGGCGCGGTCGAGGACACGGTGCCCGACATCGGCGCGGCCAGGCGCGTCGGTGCGACCATCAAGACCCGGCCCCAGCTGCTGAGCGAACTGTTCAACGCCGCCCCCACCTCGATCGGCGTGGCCGGGACCAGCGGCAAGTCGACCATCACCGGCATGGTGGCCTGGATCCTGGATCAGGCGGGGCGCAAGCCGACCGTGGTCAACGGCGCGGTGATGAAGAATTTCGCCGACGCCGACCATCCTTTCGCCAGCGCCCTGGTGGGCGGGGCGGACCTGTTCGTGGCCGAGGTGGACGAGAGCGACGGCTCCATCGCCCGCTACAATCCGACGGTGGCGGTCGTCTCCAACATCTCGCTGGACCACAAGTCGATGGAGGAGTTGCGCGACCTGTTCGGCGGCTTCGTCGGCCGGGCGACGACGGCGGTGCTGAACCTCGACAATCCCGAGACGGCGGCGCTGGCGCAGACGCTGCCGACCGGCAAGGCCGTCACCTTCGCGCTCGGCGAGGAAGAGGCGGACCTGTCGGCGCATGATCTGGCGCCCCTGCCCACCGGCATGAGCTTCGAGTTGCGGGTGCGCGGCGAGGTCCCGCGCGCGGTCGTGCTGAACGTGCCCGGTGCGCACAATGTCGCCAACGCCCTGGCGGCGCTGGGCGCGGTCAAGGCGCTGGGCGTGTCGGTCGATGAGGCGGTCACGGCGTTGGAAAGCTTCGCCGGCATCCGGCGGCGCCTCGAGGTGGTCGGCACGCAAAACAACATCACCGTCATCGACGACTTCGCCCACAACCCGGACAAGATCGCCGCCACCCTGAAGACCCTGCACGCCTTCGACGGGCGGCTGCTGATCCTGTTCCAGCCGCACGGCTTCGGCCCGCTAAAGCTGATGAAGCGGGAGTTCATCGAGGGCTTCGCCGGGCTGATGCGCGAGCACGACGTCCTGCTGATGCCCGAGCCGGTCTATTACGGCGGCACCACCGACCGCAGCGTGGGGTCCGAGGACATAGCGGCGGGCGTGCGCGCCGAAGGGCGTCAGGCCGAGGCCCTGCCTACCCGCGCCGACTGCGGCGACCGCATCGTGGCGATCGCCCAACCCGGCGACCGCGTCGTGGTCATGGGGGCGCGCGACGACAGCCTGTCGAGTTTCGCGGCGGAGCTTCTGGCCCGACTTTAAGCTCCGCGCTCGGAGCAAACGTCAAATTGTTCTTGTAAAACATTCACTTTCGGCAAATCGGCTGTTAAGCGCCGCCCGCCTAACTGCGCTCTCGCAAAACGCGGGAGGGGCGACCAGATGGCCAGGATCGGAGACTTCGTCGAGGCGGCGCCGCCCATGGCGCCCGACGCGCCCGGCGCCGAGGCCTTCGACCGGTTTCAGGCCGAGCCCGACACCCTGGTCATCGCCGTGGTCGACGCTGACGGCCGCCCTGTCGGCCTGATCGAGCGCAACGCCTTCACCCTGAAGATGGCAGCCGAGTTCGGCCGCGCCCTCTATGCCCGGCGCCCCGTCTCGGCCCTGATGGAACCCGAACCGCTGATGGTCGAGGCCGACGCCTCTGCCGACGTTCTGTTCCAGTCGATGGACGCGGCGGGGCTGGGCGCCCTGCTGAAGGGCTTCATCGTCGTTTCGCGCGGACGCTATGTCGGGGTCGGAGCGGGGCTGCACGTGCTGCAGGCGGGGGTGGCCATCCACAAGCGCCGCGCCGAGGCCATGAGCCAGCTGGCCCAGAACCTGGTCCGCGCCGAAGCCGAGGCCCGCGCCTCCAGCCGCGCCAAGTCAGAGTTCCTGGCGGTGATGAGCCACGAGATCCGCACGCCGCTGAACGGGGTTCTGGGGGTGGCCGCCCTGATGGAGCGCGAGCTGACGCAGGCCTCGCTGCGCCCCTATGTCCGCACCATTCTGGACTCGGGCAACAGCCTGCTGCGGCTGCTGACCGACGCGCTGGACATGTCGCGGGCCGAGGCGGGCATCCTGACTCTGGAGCCGGCGCCGCTGGACCTCGACGCCGTGGCCGCCGACCTGTCGGCCCTGTGGCGACCGCGCGCGGAAGAGAAGAACCTGCGGCTGAGCGTCGCGACGGACACGGCCGCCGCGCGCTGGGTGGTCGGCGACGAGATGCGGCTGAAGCAATTGCTCAACAACCTGATCGGCAATGCGCTGAAGTTCACGCAAGCCGGCGCCGTCGAGGTCAGCCTGACCACTCGGCTGGACGACGGCCGGGTGAGGCTGGACGCCATTGTCGACGACAGCGGGCCGGGCGTCAGCGACGAGGCGGCGGTCGCCATCTTCGAGCCCTTCAATACTGGCGAGGCGGGGCGCCAGGGCGCGGGGGCGGGATTGGGTCTGGCCATCTGCCGCCAGATCGTCGAGCGAATGGAGGGGCGGCTGACGCTGGAGCGCTCGCCCGCCGGCGGGGCGCGCTTCCGTTTCGATCTGCACCTGCCGCTGGCCGAGGCCGACGCCCGCCGGAATGAGGAGCGGGCCGTCGCCCCGACCGCGCACGAAACCCTCCACGTCCTGGTGGTGGACGACAACGCCGCCAACCGCTTCGTCGCCGGCAAGGTGCTGGAACTGTTCGGCTGCACCCATGAAACCGCCGAGGACGGGCGACAGGCGGTGGAGCGGGCGACCATCGCGCCGTTCGACCTGATCCTGATGGACGTGAAGATGCCGGTGATGGACGGGGTGGCGGCGACGCGGGCGATCCGCGCCCTACCCGGCGTGGCTGGCGCGGTCCCCATCCTGGCCCTGACCGCCAACGCCGACCCGCGCGACGAGGCCGAGTATCTGGCGGCGGGCATGGATGGCGTGGCGCAGAAGCCGATCCAGCCCGACGCCCTGCTGAACGCCATCCGCCTGGCCCTGTCGCGACACGCGGTGGCGAAGGCGGCTTAAGGAGGCGCAACCGGGCCTGGGCTGGGCTATGGTTCCGCTTGATGCTCCAGCCCCCCCGCCCCTTCCGTCGCCCCCCTCGACGAGGTGATCGTCACCGTCGCACGCCTGTTGCCTGCTGCGGGCGAGGCGGCCTTTTCGGGGCGGGAACAGGCGTCGCGGGCTATGGTCGGCGCGCCTGGTCAGCGCCGGAGTACGGCTGACTTGCTGAACGACGATCCGCCCCGCGACAATTCCGACGCCTAAACGGTATTGCAAATCGTTCGCAGAGTATGGCACAGCCATTTTGTGAACCAAGCCGCTGCAAATCCCGCCAAGACCGCCGTGAAACCGAAGGCGGCGCTGAACGCCAAGCGGTCGTTCTGGCTGAAGCAATTGCACAGCTGGCACTGGATCTCGGCGGCTGTCAGCCTGGTTGGCATGATCCTGTTCGCGGCGACCGGCATCACCCTGAACCACGCGGCCCAGATCCCGGCCGAGCCGGTGACGAAGGAAGCGACCGCCACCCTGCCCGCCCCCCTGCTGGCGCGTCTGGCCGACTTCCCCGAGGAAACCACCGACGCTGTGCCCGCCCCCGTGGCGCGCTGGGCCGCAGACGCCTTCAAGGTGCAGGTGGACGGCAAGCCCACCGAGACCACGGCGGACGAGATCTATGTCGCCCTGGCCACGCCCGGCGGCGACGGATGGCTGACCATCGACCGTTCAACGGGCGAGGCCGTGCACGAGAAGACCACGCGCGGCTGGGTCGCCTACCTCAACGACCTGCACAAGGGTCGGAACGCCGGAGTGGTCTGGTACTGGTTCATCGATGTCTTCGCCGTGGCCTGCGTGATCTTCTCCGTCACCGGCCTGGCCCTGCTGTGGCTGCACGCCCGCGGCCGTCCCTCGACCTGGCCCATCGTAGCCCTGGGTCTGCTCATTCCTGTCGTCATCGCCCTCCTGTTCATCCATTAACTCTTCAACTGGCGAGCCTCCCCAATGCGTAAGCTTCCTCTCGTCCTGACCGCCGCCGGCCTCGCCGCCGCCCCGGCCGTCGCCAGCGCCGCCGACCTGACCGTCAACGTCGAGCTGCCGCGCATCGCCAGCGCCTCCTATCACCGGCCCTATGTGGCCGTGTGGATCGAGAAGCCGGATCAGTCGACGGCGCAGACCCTGGCCGTCTGGTACCAGCAAACCCGCAACAACGAGGGTGACGGCAAGGACTGGCTGAAGGACCTGCGCACCTGGTGGCGCAAGGGCGGCCGGTCGATGACCATGCCCGCCGACGGCGTGTCCGGTCCGTCCAAGGCCCCGGGCCGTCACGCCGTGACCGTGCCGGGCGCCCGCCTGCGCAACCTGCCCGCCGGCCAGTACAACATCGTCGTCGAGGCGGCCCGTGAACTGGGCGGCCGCGAGGTCGTCCGCGTGCCCTTCCGCTGGGGCGGCGCCAACACCGCCGCCGGAACCGGCTCCACCGAACTGGGCGCCGTTCGCGTCGCCGTGACCCGCTAAGGACCTGTGATCATGAAAAAGACGCTCGCCTTCCTGTCTCTGGCCGCCGTTCTGGCCGCCCCGCTCTCGGCCCAGGCGCACCGCGCCTGGCTGGCCCCGACCTCGACCGTGCTGTCGGGCAACGACGCCTGGGTCGGCTTCGACGCCGGCATGTCGAACGGGGTCTTCATCCCCGACCACGCCGCCATGCGTCTGGCCGGCCTGACCATCACCGCCCCGGACGGCTCGACCGCCCAGGCCGAGAACGTCATGCAGGCCAAGTATCGCTCCAGCTTCGACCTGCACCTGGCCCAGCCCGGCACCTATCGCGTCGCCAATGTCGGTTCGGGCTTCATGGCCAGCTACAAGCAGGGCGGCGAGCAGAAGCGCTGGCGCGGCACGGAAGCCGAGTTCCCCGGCGCCCTGCCCGCCGACGCCACCGAGGTCGAGGCGACCCGCACCGACAGCCGCACCGAGACCTTCGTGACGCTCGGCGAGCCGACCGATCTGGCCGTCGTCGGCAAGGGTCTGGAACTGGCCCCGGTCACTCACCCCAACGATCTGGCCGCCGGCGAGGCCGCGACCTTCAAGCTGCTGAAGGACGGCCAGCCCGCCGCCGGCGTGGACGTGACCATCGCGCGCGGCGGCACCCGCTATCGCGACAACCCGGAAGAGATCACGGTCAAGACGGGCGCTGACGGCGCCTTCACCGTGACCTGGCCGCAGGCCGGTCTCTACTGGCTGGGCGCCTCGGTGCGCACGGCGGGCGTGAACGGCCAGCCCGGCTCGAACGCCTCGTGGAACGGCGCGCTGGAAGTCCTGCCCTGACCTCGAAACGCTCCAGCTCGACCCCGCCGCCGCTCCGGATCGGAGCGGCGGTTGACGGCCGCCAGGACACGCGCGTCCTGATCCCGCCGACCACCCGCGCGCCGGAGCGGCCGCCCAGCGACCTGATCTGGTCGCTGGCGGGGGAAAGCATGGGCACCACCTGGTCGGTGCGTCTGGTCCCGCCGATGTGGACGACGCAGGACGCCTTACAGGCGGCCATCGAGGAAGAGCTGGCGCGCATCATCGCCTTGTTCAGCCCGTGGACGCCCAGCAGCGAGATCAGCCGCTTCAACAACGCCCCCGCCGGGACGTGGAAGCTGTCGGACGACTTCTGGAGCCTGCTGAACGCCTCGCTGGATCTGGCCGACGACGTCAACGGCGCGGTCGATCCGACCCTGGGCGCCCTGGTCGATCTGTGGGGTTTCGGCCCGCCAGGACCGCGCGATCCGCTCAATCCCCTGCCCGCCGCAGAAGAGATCGAGACGGCGCTGGCCGTGTCCGGTTGGCAGAAGCTGAGGCTGAACCGCGACGCGCAGGCGGCGGTGCAGGCCGGTGGCATGAAGCTGGATTTCTCGGGCATCGCCAAGGGACACGCCGTGGATCGGGTCTCGGCACGGCTGACCGCGATGGGCGCGACCTCGCATCTGGTCGAGATCGGGGGCGAACTTCTGGGGCGCGGGGTCAAGCCGGACGCCCAGCCCTGGTGGGTCGAGATCGAGACCGTGCCGGGTTCGCCCGCGCCGCATACGGTGGCGGCCCTGTTCGACATGGCGGTGGCCACATCTGGCGATTGGCGCCGGGCCTTCGTGCATGAAGAACGCCTCTATCCGCACACCATCGACGGCTCGACCGGACGGCCGGTGGACAATGGCCTGGCGCAGGTGACGGTGTTTGACGCCTCGGCCATGCGCGCCGATACGTGGGCCACGGCCCTGACCGTGCTCGGCCCCTATGACGGGCCGGAGTTCGCCGAAGCCATGCAGATCGCGGCCCACTTCGTCGAGCGCACCCCGCGCGGCCTGATCGAGCGCATGACGTCCGCCTTCGCTGCCATGATGGACGAAGAAGAAGCCTGATCGTGACCGCCGACCTGACCCGCTGGCTGTGGGCCGGCGTCGCTTTGATCCTGTGGCTGGGCCTGATCGGCCTGACCGTGTGGCGCGTGCGCGCCGCCGCGAAGAAGGCCACCGAGCAGGCGCGGGCGCTGGCGGAAGCGGCGGGCGACGACGCCGTGCTGATCGCCTTCGCCAGCCAGACCGGCTTTGGCGAGGAACTGGCCTGGATGACGGCCCGGGCGCTGGGCGACGGCGGCGTGGGCGCACGCCCCCTGTCATTCGCCGACCTGGATCTGGAAACGCTGAAGGGCGCGCGACGCCTGCTGGTCATCGCCTCGACCACCGGCGAGGGCGACGCGCCCGACAGCGCCGCCCGCTTCGTGCGGCAAGTGATGGCGGCGAACGTGGACCTGTCGCACCTGTCCTATGGCCTGCTGGCCCTGGGCGACCGCTCCTATGACGCCTACTGCAGTTTCGGCCACGCGGTTGGCGACTGGCTGGAGCGCTGCGGCGTCCAGACCCTGTTCGACCGGGTCGAGGTGGACAACGGCGACGCGGGCGCGATCCGCCACTGGCAGCACCAGTTGAACCAGCTCACCGGCTCGACCGCCGCCCCCGACTGGACCCCGCCCGCCTATGACCGCTGGCGACTGGTCGAGCGGTCCCTGCTGAACGCGGGCAGCCCCGGGGGCGAGGCGTATCATCTGGCCTTTGCACCGATCGACCACGCGCCCGATTGGGCCGCCGGCGACATCGCCGAGGTGGGCCTGCCGGTGCGCGACGGCGAGCAGCCGGCCAGCCGTGAATATTCGGTCGCCTCCCTGCCCTCGGACGGGCGGGTGGAGTTCTGCATCCGCCTGATGACGCGCCCGGACGGGATGCCGGGTCTGGCTTCGGGCTGGCTGACGCAAGACGCGCAGATCGGCGATGAAGTGGCCATGCGGGTGCGCGCCAACCGCAGCTTCCACGCCCCGCCGCCGGAAGCCCCCATCATCCTGATCGGCAACGGCACCGGCATCGCCGGCCTGCGCAGCCACCTGAAGGCGCGGGCGCGGCATGAGAAGACCGGCGGCGCCTGGCTGCTGTTCGGGGAGCGGACGCAGGCCCACGACGCCCTCTATGACGCCGACCTGCAGGCTTGGCTGGCGTCGGGCGCCCTGACCCGTCTGGACCGCGCCTTCTCGCGCGACGCCGGCGAGAACCGCTACGTCCAGTCGTTGGTGGCGGAGCACGCCCGGCCCATGGCCGACTGGGTCGATCGCGGCGCCTATGTCTATGTCTGCGGCAGCCTGGAAGGCATGTCCAAGGGCGTCCACGCGGCGCTTGAAGCGGCGTTGGGCGAAGAGCGACTGATGCGGTTGACCGACACCGGGCGGTATCGGCGCGACGTTTACTGAGGCGTCAAACCTCTGACCACCGCCGCAGCAGGTTGTGATAGAGGCCGGTCAATTCGATGACAGCCTGATCCTTAGGCCCCTTGTCGAGGTTCACCCGCTGGGTCGCCACGTCGAGACGGAACAGGCTTTCGCGGTCGGCGTCGTCGCGGACCAGGCTTTGCAGCCACATGAAGCTGGAAACGCGGGCGCCGCGCGTCACGGGCGTGACCCGGTGCAGGCTCTTGGACGGATAGAGAACCAGGTCGCCGGCGGGTAGCTTGACCGACTGGGCGCCGTACAGCTCCTCGATGATCAGTTCGCCGCCGTCATAGTCCTCGGGCTCGGACAGGAAGAGGGTGGCCGAGAGGTCGCTGCGGATGCGCAGGTCCCCGCGCTGGCGGATGGCGTTGTCGACATGGACGCCGAACTCGCCGCCGCCTTCGTAGCGGTTGAACAGGGGCGGAAAGATCGTGTGCGGCAGGGCCGCCGAAACGAACATGGGATTGGCGTTCAGGGCCTGAACGATCAGGGCCGAGACCTCCTTCGCCGCCACGCTGTCCTCGGGCAGTTGCTGGTTCTTCTTGGCGGTGGCTGACTGGTGGCCCGAGGTCATGTTGCCGTCGGCCCAGGGGCCGGCGTCCAGGGTCCGGCGCAGGGCGGCGACCTCGGCCTTGGTGAAGACGTCGGGGATGTGCAGCAGCATGGCTCTCTCACCGTCTGGAAACGCATCAGCCCCGCCGCTCGGATGAACGACGGGGCCGACATGATGGCGCGAAACGCGGTCGCTTAGTAGCGCAGGTTGAGCGTCAGGATGGCCGAACGACCCGGAGCCGGGTCGGCGTGGTGCACGCCGTTGGTGCGGATGATGTATTCCTCATCGCCCGCGTTCTGAACGTTCAACTGCAGCGAAGCACGGTCGTTGATCTCATAGGAGGCGAACAGGTCCACGCGGGTGTATTCCGGCGCGAAGACGCGGTTCGCGCCGCCGCCGGCGCCGCCCTGGTTGCCGCCGAACGACTTCGACACGTAATAGACCCCGCCGCCCAGGCTCAGCTTCGGCATGACGCGATAGGTGGTGAACAGGCTGGCGCTGTGCTCTGGCGTATTGGCCAGGGCGTCGCCGATGTTGACGTTGCCCGAGGCGCCGTTGACCAGTTCGGAATCCATCCAGGTATAGCCGCCGAAGACCTGCCACTTGCTGGTGACGTTGCCCGACACGCCCAGCTCCAGGCCCTGAACCTTGACCTCGCCGAGCTGTTCGTACTCGCCGTCGCTTTGCAGGACGGCGGCGTTCTTGCGCGTCAGGTGGAACAGGGCGCCGCTGACGGCCAGGCGATCGCCAAACAGGTTGGCCTTGGCGCCGATCTCGAAGTTCTCGGTATCCTCCGGGTCCAGGACCTGGACGGCCAGATTGCCCGAGCCGTTGGTCGTGCCCGTGTTCTGGTCGCCGGCCGAAATGGTCGGCGGCGTCGAAGCGGTCGAGTAGGAGGCGTAGATGCTGCTGTTCGCCGTCGGCTTGTAAACCAGACCGACCTGATAGTTGAAGAAGTCCCAGTCGCCGCGGGTCGCGACATAGACCGGCGCCGCGACCGTGCCCGACGCATTCACGCCGTCGACCGAATAGTCGTCCCAGCGCAGGCCCAGGTTCACGATCAGTTTTTCGTTCAGGTGGATGGCGTCGAAGGCGTAGACGCCGAGGGCGTCGGAATCGCTGGTGCTGACCACGCCGCGCGTGATCGTTCCGGTCCAGGGGTCGTTCGGATTGGGGTTGTAGACCGGGGTGCAGTCAAAGCCGGTCAGGGGCGCCGGGCAGGCCGAACCCGACAGGGTCGTGACCACATAGGAGGCGTTCTTGTTCTTCTCGCGCGAGACCTCCAGGCCGATGTCGAAGTCGTGCTTGATCGAACCGGTCAGGAATGAGCCGTGCAGGTCAGTGACGTTGGCCAGGGTCTCGGCCGGGTTCCAGCGCGACTTGGTGCCCCGCTTCATCCACCAGACGCCATTGACCAGGGCCGCGCCACGCGGCGTCGAGTCGAAACGACCGCCATCGCCGGGGTTGGTGACGACATAGTCGTTCAGCGTCTGCGAGTAGCGGGTGACGTTGCTGATCGCCAGGTTGTCGTTGAAGCGGTGCTCGACCTCCAGCGTCAGGCTGTCGACCGTGTTGTTCAGATAGTCGCGCGCCTTGAGCCCGTAGAAGCTGTCATAGGGCACGTCGAGGATGCCGCTGTCGGTCGGGCGATTGGCGGGCGCGTAGATCTTGTTGAACAGGGGGATGCCGTAGTCGGGCATCTGGTTGCTGTCGAGGTGGTAGTAGCTGGCGGTGATGGTGGTCGGCGTGCCCAGGCCCACGGCGACGGCGGCGCCCAGGCCCCACTTGTCGAAATCGACGCCGTTGCGGCCGGCCACGTCGCCCTGCGAGGCCATGACATTCAGGCGCATGGCGGCGGTCGGGCTGACCTGCCAGTTGGCGTCGACCGTGCCGCGCGCATAGGAGTCCGTGCCGACGCCGGCCGAACCGTTGACGAAGTTCGTCAGGCGCGGGGCCTTGGAGCCCAGGTTGATGCTGCCGCCGCCCGAACCGCGACCCGAGTAGACGGAATCGGCGCCCTTGATGACCTCGACCTGCTCCAGGTTGAAGACTTCGCGCTGCTGGCCGCCGGTGTCGCGGATGCCGTCGACGAAGACGTTATTGCCCGAGGCCTGCCCGCGGATGAAGGGACGGTCAGCGAGGGGCTGGCCGCCTTCACCGGCGCCGAAGGTGATGCCTGGCGATGTACGCAGAATGTCCTGCAGCGAGGTGGCGGCGGTCTGTTCGATGATCTGCTGCGGGATCACCGTCACCGAGCGCGGCGTGTCGACCAGGGGGGCGACGAACTGCGGATCCTTCGGCTCGCGCTTGACGCGCTGGCCGTGCACGTCGACGGCGCTCAGGGTCGTGGCGTCCTGGGTCACGTCCGCTGTGGCGATCGGGGCTTCGTCGGCGGCCATGGCCGGCGCAGCGCACAGCATGCCGGCGGCGCTGGAAGCGAACAGAAGCGCCTTGAGGGCGGTGGAGCGGTCGGACATGGGGGAGCAGCCAGTCAGTTAAGATTGAGACCGGCTCGCAATATCACCTTTTCCGCCTGCGACAATCTGACTCCTGCGACTAAATCGCAATTGCGGCAGGGATGTCACACCATCGTCATCGGATCGCCCCCTAGGCCGGTTTGCCCACCGCCTTGATCGAGGTCGCGGGGTCGGCCAACAAGGCCGCATCCACCGGCGCTCCCTTGCCGATCAGCAGACGGCCGCCCATGAAGTCGGCGGGGGCGTTGACCGCCTCGACGCAGACGATGCGGTCGCTGTTCAGGTGGAAGACGGAAAAGGCGCCGCTGGTGGGATCGCCGCGCACCACCTGACGATCGGTGTCGAAGGGCAGGCCCGCGATCTGAAGTTTCACATCATACTGGTCGGACCAGAACCACGGCACCTCGGGCGCCGGGGCGGCGCGGCCGACGATGGCGGCGGCGGCCTGCTTGGCCTGCTCCAGGGCGTTGGGCACGCTCTCCAGCCGATGCATCCGCCCGCCGTGAACCGGGATAGGCCGATGGGTCACGTCGCCGATGGCGTAGATGGCCGGGTCGCTGGTGCGCGCGTTCTCATCGACCACCACGCCGTTTTCGCAAGGAAGACCGGCGGTGCGGGCCAGGGCCTCGCGCGCCAGGGCGCCGACGCCGACGAGGATTGCGTCAGCTTCGATCAAGCCGCCGTCGGCCAGACGCACGCCGCCGTCCTCGAAGCCCGAGACCTCGACCCCGGTCAGGATCTCGACGCCGTGCGCCCGGTGATAGTCAGTGAAGAAGGTCGACAGGGTCTCCGACGCCACGCGGGCCAGCACCCGATCCATGCGCTCGATCACCACCGCCTCGGCGCCGAGGGCGCGGGCCGAAGCCGCCGCCTCCAGCCCGACATAGCCGCCGCCGACCACGGCCAGCCGCTTGCCGGGAGCGAGCGCGGCCTTCAGCCGCTCGGCGTCTTCAAGCGTGCGCAGTTCCAGCAGGTCGGGCCGGTCGGCGCCGGGGATGGCCAGCTTTCGCGCCATCGAGCCGGTGGCGAGGATCAGCACGTCGTAGGGCTCGACCAGGCCGTCAGCGAAGGTCACGGTCTTGGCCGCCGCGTCGATAGCGGTCGCGGTGACGCCGGTGCGCAGGTCGATATTCTGCTCGGCGTAGAAGCTCTCAGGGCGCAGCAGCAGGTCTTCCAGACCCGCCTCCCCCTTGAGCCAGGCCTTGGACAGGGGCGGTCGCTGATAGGGCGCCGCCGCCTCCTCGCCCGCCAGGACGATCTCGCCCTCAAAGCCATACTGTCTCAGCAGCGCCGCCGCCGAGCCCCCCGCGTGTCCCGCGCCGATAATCAGAACCTTGGTCATGGCCGAGAGATAGTGCGCCCCGCGGCGCCTGGCGAGCCGTCTTTGCAACCGCGCCCCATCAGAAAAAAGGACCGCGAGGCGAGCCCCGCGGTCCTGTTCGTCAGAAGGCCTTGGACAGGCTCAGCTTCAGACTGTGGCTGATCAGGTCCGAACCGGCCTGACCGCTGTAGTCCGCGCCGTAGCTCCAGCCCGAGAGCGCCCGCCACTGGACGCCGAGGCCCAGGCTGAGACTGTCGCGCGCCCAGTGCTCCAGCCCGACCCGATACTCGGGGCTGGCCAGCCAGTCGGCGTAGGAGACGGTCTGGTCGTCCGCGCCCTCGAACTCATGACGCCATTCGACGCGCAGGCTGGGGGTCAGAACGCCGGAGCGCCGCTGCACGGTCCAGTCGAAGCTGGCGCCCAGACCGGCGGCCAGGGTGTCGACCGTCATGGCGTCGTACTTCAGGGCGAAGAAGCCTGCGCCGTTTTCGGTGAAGCCGTCCAGATCAACCTTGCCGAACTGCAGCCGGGCATAGGGCGCCCAGGCCAGACCGGGGGCGGAGCGTTCCAGCGCGACCGAGGCCGAGCCGAACAGCACCGAGCCCGAACGCTCGCCGAAAGCGAACTCGCCTGCGTCCGACGACCAGCGGCGGCTGTCGAACGACAGCGAGCCGTAGCCCAGCACGCCGTCGACGATCAGGTCGTCGGTGGCGCGCCAGCTGCCGTAGAGCGCGCCGACATAGCTGTCGGCCTCGGACAGTGTGCCGTTGTCGCCGACCTTGGTGCGATCATGGCCGTAACCGAGACCGACGCCCGCGACCCAGCGGTCCGACACCGCCATGTCCACGCCCGCGCTGACGCCCGAGGTGCTGAAGCGATAGTCGCGCTGCCCCTGGGCGTCGCGACGCCCCCAGTCGATGGCGCCCGCGGTCCAGACGCCGAGTCCGCCCTTGGCCGGTTGGCCGGACTGACCCGCGTCAGCCTGTCGCGTCGCGGCGTCATCCGCCGACATCCGGGTCGACGGCAGACGGTCGAAGCCGTCGTCGCGGTCGCTGGGCGACTGGCCCAGTTGCTGACGCAGGGCTTCTCGCGGGTCCTGGTTCAGCCCGCCGTCGCCGAGATTCAAGCGCATCTGGTTGCTGACCCCCGCGCCGCCGCCGCGACGTACCTGTTCAAGACGGCGATGGAAGTTGTCGGCCTGCGAACGAGCGAAGCGACGCGCCGTATCGGCCTGAGCTGAGACCAGCCCACGCACTTCCGGATCCAGCGAGGGATCTGAGCGCGCCTCGACCGTGATCGTCAGCACGCCCGTGGTCGGACCGCCCGCATTGGACAGGGTATAGGTGACGCTGGCCGTTCCGGTGAAGTCGCCCTCGGGAGTGAAGGTCACATCATAGGTGCGGTTCCCCGCGACGCCACCCTCGGTCAGGATCGCGGTCCCGGCCTCATCCGTGACGTCGACCACCGTGGCGCCGACGAAGGGCCCGCCCGTCGCCGTGTCCGTCAGCGACACCGTCACCGGACGCCCGGCCAGGGTGGTTGCGGTCAGCGGCGCCAGGACCGGGGTCGGAGCCCTGACGGTCTGGACCTCGATCGTGCCCGGCAGGGACTGGCCAAAGGGCAGGATGACAGCATAGTCCATCGACGCCGGAGCGCCCGCGGCGGGCACCGCCGCCGCGCGCATCGCCATACGCCGGGCCGCCGGCGCTGCATTGGCCTCCGGGGTGTAGATGATCTTCAGGCCATCGACTTGAGCCGTCCCGGAGGTCGGCTGACGCGTGATCACCAGGCCCTGGAAGGGGCCACCGGTCAGACTGGTCGTCGGCTCGAACACCACGTCCTGACCGCCCTGCGAAGTCCCTTGCAGATCCGGCGCCTGGCCCAGCACGCGGAAGGTCATGGTCGCCGGCGCGGACTCGCCGCCCGGCCCCTGGGCCACCACCGCGATGGTGTCCTCGCCCATGAAACCGGGAGCTGGCGTATAGGCCACGCTCCATTCCGTCCCGCCGGCTCCCGGCGCCTGAATAACCGCCTGGCCGTGCGCGGGCGCGCTGTCCACGCGATAGCCCGTCACCGTGCCTGAAGTCGCGGGCGGCAGGGCGATCGTGGCTGACCCGCCCGGGGTCGGCTGGACGACGACCGGTGCAGGCGGATCGATGTCCGGCGCGCTCGGCGCCGCCACGGTCAGGCTGACCGTCGCCGGAGCCGAGGTTCCGCCGGGGCCGTTCGCCGTATAGGTGAAGCTGTCCGCGCCGAAGTAGCCGGCGCTCGGCTTGTAGGTCACCACGTCGCCCGAAACGCTGGCCGTGCCGTGGGCCGGAGCAGTCCCGATAGCGATGCTGGCGTGGACGCCTGTGATCGAAGCCGACAGGTCGATGGTCTGACCCGCGCTGTCATGAGCCACCGCGACGTTGCTGACGTTTGCCGCAACGGGCGCGCTCGGCGCCGCCACGGTCAGGCTGACCGTCGCCGGCGCCGAGGTTCCGCCGGGGCCGGTCGCCGTATAGGTGAAGCTGTCCGCGCCGAAGTAGCCGGCGCTCGGCTTATAGGTCACCACGTCGCCCGAAACGCTGGCCGTGCCGTGGGCCGGAGCAGTCCCGATAGCGATGCTGGCGTGGACGCCTGTGATCGAAGCCGACAGATCGATGGCCTGACCCGCGCTGTCATGAGCCACCGCGACGTTGCTGACGTTTACCGCCACCGGGGCGGTCGGCGTCGCGACTGTCAGGCTGACGGTCGCCGGCGCCGATGCCCCACCGGGGCCGGTCGCCGTATAGGTGAAGCTGTCCGCGCCGAAATAGCCGGCGGTCGGCGTATAGGTGACCACATTGCCCACAACGCTGGCCGTGCCATGGGCGGGGGCGGTCCCTATGGCGATGCTGGCGTGCACCCCCGTGATCGAAGCCGACAGGTCAATGGCCTGTCCCGCGCTGTCATAGGCCACCGCGACGCCGTTGACGTCAGCCGCCACGGGCGCGCCCGGCGCCGCCACCGTCAGGCTGACGGTCGCCACAGCCGAGGTTCCGCCGGGACCGGTCGCCGTATAGGTGAAGCTGTCCGTGCCGAAATAGCCGACGGTCGGCGTATAGGTAGCCAACGAGTCCGCCAAAATAAGCGCGCCATGCGCCGGCGCGTTAACCACCGTTATGCTGGTGTGTACGCCAGTGATCTGGTTCCCCAAGGCGATCAGAGCATTCGGGACGCCATAGGGTATCGACACGCTCAGGTCCGATGCGACCGGCGCCGAGGTCGTCACGAACGGAACCGGCGGCGACAGCGGCGAGACGTTGCCGGCCCGGTCGGTCGCCGTGACCTGAACCATGTGCTGACCGTCCACGAGGTCCCCGGTCATGGCCAACGTCCAGTCGCCCGAGCCGCCGCTGGTCGCCACGCCGGCCAGGACGCCATCGACGAACACGCTCACCGTGGAACTGATCTCAGCCGTGCCCTGGAACGTCGGCCTCCGGTTAGCCCCCGGAGCCAAAGGGTTCACCACAGGCGGCGCCGGGACGATGGTGTCGACCGTCCAGGTATAGGTGGTCACGCTGCTCTCGAGGCCGGACAGGACGGATTTCACGCTCAGCGTGTGCGTACCGTCGCTCAGAGCGACGAAGCTCAGGGGGCTGGTCGCAGGTTGGAAGCTCGACCCATCCAGCGAAAAGACGGCGCTCGCCCCGGCCGGCAGGCTGAACGCGAAGATCGCCGTACTGGCGTTCGTGGCCGACGGCGGCGCGCTGGTGAACACCGGCGCCGCGGGGCGCTGGACGTAGGTATAGGTCGCGGCGCCGGACGGGTTGCTGGTTCCCTGGGCGTTGGTGATCGCGACCGGTGCGGCGCCGGCGGGGTTCGCCGGAGCGGTCGCCGTGATCCGGGTCGCGCTGTTCACCGTGAACCCCGGCGCGGCCACGCCGCCGAATGTGACGTCGGTCACGCCGGTGAAGTCGGTTCCGTCGATAACGACGCTCGTCCCGCCCTCCGTCGGCCCGCTGCCCGGAGTCAGGCCGGTGATGCTCGGCGCGGCCGGCGCCGGGGTGCAGGTCACCGTGGCGTGCAGCGTGGCGCCAGCGAAGTTGCTCCAGCCGTAGACGATGAACCCGGTTTCATCGGCAGGCAGCGTATGGGAGCCGCTGAGCGTCAATTCCGCGCCGACGGTCGCGAACTCCTCAAGCAGCACATCCGCCGGGGGCGCCAGGCCCTCGTTGCGATAGAGTGCGAATCCCGCACCGGAATTCCGGTCATTGCTCGCATTGGTGCTGCCCGAGGTTGTCGCCGAATAAACGACACGGTCACCCGCCTTCATCGGCGGCAATGGCCAGGGATCGTACAGCTCGGCGCCGTTGCTCAACGTCACCCCGCCGCCCCATATCTGGTTGATGGCGTCGCAGCCCGGCGAGGCGGCGGCGGCGCTCGCCGCGCCCAGAACCGCCAGACCCGCCCCTGCGAAAACGGCGGCGCGTTTCGTCCAGCCGACAGCGGCCGTCACGACATTGAACATTCTGAAATCCCCGACGCCGAGGCGCCGCAGGGATCGCGCGAGCCTCAACTAAAACGGCGGTTTTCCTCGCATACTTCAAAACCGTTGTCAGGACAGAGGAATAGTAAACGGCGCAGAAATCGCGTCGGGACGCCGTCCCGACGAGGGGTTGACCGTTCCATTGTTACAGCATAATGGAACGCACCATGAGCACCGACGCCGCCAAGACCGCCCTGCTGGACGCCCTGCTTTCGCTGCAGACGCGGGCCGAGGCCGACGCCTTTCTGTCGGACCTGTGCACCCCCGCCGAGCTGCGCGCCTTCGCCGAGCGGTGGCAGGTGGCGCGGCTGCTGGACGGCGGGGACAAGACCTATCGCGAGATCGCGGTGGAGGCCTCGGCCAGCCCGACAACCGTAGTGCGCGTCGCGCGTTCCCTGAAGGACATGCCGCACCAGGGCTATCGCCTGGTGCTGGATCGCCAAAAAACGCCTTCTGACCAAGCCTGAGTAGAGATCATGAGCACCGTGCAGGGGCGGCTACGCATCGCCGTCCAGAAATCCGGCCGTCTGGCCGAACGCAGCCTCGACCTGGTCCGCGACGCGGGCCTGCGGGTCGTGAAAGGCAACAACGAGCTGCTGTATCGGATCGAGAACTATCCGATCGACCTGCTGCGGGTGCGCGACGACGACATTCCGACCTTCGTGGCGGACGGTGTCTGCGACCTCGGCATCGTCGGCGAGAACGTGCTGGAAGAGGTGAAGAACGGCGGGCCGAACGCCGAGGTGGTCATGCCGCTGGGCTTCGGCCGCTGCACGCTGAAGATCGCCGTGCCGCCGAGCCTGAATTATACCGGGCCGCAGTCGCTGGACGGCCTGCGCATCGCCACCTCCTATCCCAAGATCCTGCGTCGCTTCCTCAATGACCGCGACGTGCGCGCCGACATCGTCACCATGCGCGGCGCCGTCGAGGTGGCCCCGCGGCTGAAGCTGGCCTCGGCCATCTGCGATCTGGTCTCGACCGGCGCCACGCTGGAGGCCAACGGCCTGACGCCCAAGGAGACCGTGCTGGACAGCCAGGCGGTCCTGATCAAGTCGCCGACCGCGCCCGAGGCCGGGCTGCATCACCTGCTGGACAGCATCATCGAGCGGATGGCGGGCGTCGTGTCCTCGCAGGGGGCCAAGTACGTCATGCTGAACGCGCCGCGCTCGGCGCTGGATCAGATCACCGCCATCCTGCCCGGCGCCGGGTCGCCGACAGTCATGCCCCTGTCGGGCCGTGACGACGCTGTGGCCGTCCATGCGGTGTGTCAGGAAGCCGTCTTCTGGGAGACGCTGGAGAAGCTTAAGGCGGCGGGGGCTTCGGCCATCCTGGTCCTGCCCATCGAGAAAATGATGTGATGAAGCGTATCGACTGGAACAAGCTGGACGCCGCCGAGCGCCAGGCGGCCCTGGCCCGCCCGCAGCAGCGCACCGAAGGCTTCGTCACCAGCGTGGTGCGCGAGATCTTCGACGACGTGCAGGCGCGCGGCGGTCAGGCCGTGACCGACTGGGCCGTCAAGCTGGACGGCGCCGCGCCGCGCCGGGTAGCGATCAATGAGGCCGTTGCCGCTCAGGCCCGCGCCGATCTGCCCCCCGCCGCCGCGCGCGCTTTGCGGGTCGCCGCAGACAATGTGCGCGTCTTCCACGCCGCGACCCGGCCCGAGGACACCGCCTTCATCGAGACCACGCCGGGCGTGAAGTCCAGGCTGGTCTGGCGGCCCATTGGTTCGGCTGGCCTCTATGTGCCCGGCGGCACCGCGCCCCTGTTCTCGTCCCTGCTGATGCTGGCCATTCCGGCGAGCGTGGCCGGGGTCGAGCGGCGCGTCGCCGTCACCCCGCCGTCGAAAGATGGGTCGGTCCACCCGGCCATGATCGTCGCCGCGGCCGAGGCGGGTCTGGATGAGCTGTGGCTGCTGGGCGGGGCGCAGGCGATTGCGGCGCTGACCTTCGGCGTCGGACTGGACGACGGCGTCATCGCCCCCGTCGACAAGCTGTTCGGTCCCGGCAACGCCTATGTGGCCGAGGCCAAGCGTTATGCGTCGAGCCTGCCGAACGGCCCGGCGCAAGACATGCCGGCGGGGCCGTCGGAACTGCTGGTCATCGCCGACCGCGACGCCGATTTCGAGATCGTCGCCGCCGACCTGTTGAGCCAGGCCGAACACGACGCCGACGCGCAGGTTCTGCTGGTGTCCGACAGCGGCACGGCCCTGAGCGAGATCGTCGCCGAGGTGGAGCGTCAGGTGGAGACCCTGCCCCGCGCCGCCGTGGCCCGCGCCTCGCTGGAGCAGGCCTGCGCCATCCGCGTCGCCGACATGGCCGAGGCCTGCGCCGTGGCCAACCTCTATGGCCCCGAGCACCTGTCGATCCAGGCCGAGGAGGCCGAACGGCTGGTGGATCGGATCACCGCCGCCGGCGCCGTCTTCGTCGGCCAATGGGCGGCGGAAACGCTCGGCGACTACGCCGCCGGGCCCAGCCACGTCCTGCCCACCGACGGCGGGGCGCGGACGCTCGGCGGCATCACCACCGCCAGCTTCATGACCACCATGTCGGTGCAGATGGTGACGCAGGCCGGAGCCGCCGCCCTGGCCCCCGTCGCCGCCCGTCTGGCGCGGATGGAGGGACTGGAGGGCCACGCCCGCGCCGCCGATCTGAGGGCGGAAGCGTGACCCTGCCCGCCCCCTATCCGCCGCTGGTGTCAGGCGGCGAGGGTCTGGACCGCTATCCAGCCGATCCGACGGCGCTGGCCGTCCGGCTGGCCGACCTCTACGGCGTCCCCGCCGATCAGGTGCTGCCGGTGCGCGGCCTGACGCACGGGCTGGAGCTGGTCTGGCGCCTGGCCGCGCGCGAGGGGCTGAAGGTGCAGGCGCCGGACGCCGAACCCTATCAGGGGCTGGCGGCCCTCTACGCCCGGCCCGCAGACGACGCCGAGGTCGCCGCCGTGGTCATCCGCGCCCTGGGCTCGCCCGAGGCGGTGGCCGAGATGGCCGAGCGCGTCGCCCCCGCCCTGCTGGTGGTGGACGAAGGTCTGGTCGAGTTCGCCGAGGGCCCGTCCGCCGCCAGCGTGGTGAAAGACCACGCCAACCTGATCGTGCTGCGAAGCCTGTCGCTGGCCTATGGCCTGGCCGGGGCGCGGGTCGGGGCGGCGGTGGCGCAGGCGTCAACGCTGACGCGGCTGGCGAGCGTGCTGGAGCCCTACGCCCTGCCCGAGGTCTCGGTGCGGCTGGCGCTGCAGGCGCTGGACCCGTCGCGGATGATCGAAACCGCCGAACGCATCAACGGGGTGCGCCGCGAGCGCGTCCGCGTGGTTGAGGCCCTGTCACGGTTGATGCCGCTGGAGGCCGGGGTCGGGCCGGTGATCATCGCCCGCCCCTCCGATCCGGCCGCCGTCGTCGCCGACCTGCGCCGCTTCGGCCTGAGCGCCGACGAGGCCGGCGAGCGGGTGCGCCTGCCCGTCTCGCTGAAGCCCGAGGTCAACGACCGGCTGCTGGTCGCCCTGGGCGCCGCCGCGCCGAAAGTGCGCCGCTCCCGCGTCGGACAGGCCGTGCGCGATACGAAAGAGACGCGCATCGTCTGCGCCGTCGATCTGGACAGCGCCGGGCCGGTGAAGATCCAAACCGGGGTCGGCTTCTTCGACCACATGATCGAACAGGTGGCGGCGCACGGCGGGTTCTCGATCCGCCTGTCGTGCGAGGGCGACCTGCACACCGATCCGCACCACACCATTGAGGACAGCGCGATTGCTCTGGGTCAGGCGCTGAAACAGGCTCTGGGCGAGCGCAAGGGCATCGCCCGCTACGGCTTTGTCCTGCCGATGGACGAGGCCAATGCGGCGGTCTCCATCGACCTGTCGGGACGGCCCTATCCGGTGTTCGAGGGGACCTTCGCCACTCCCTTCATCGGCGACTACCGCACCGATCTGACGGCCCACGTGGTGCGGTCGCTGGCTGAGAACCTCGGTGCGGCGATCCACGTCAGCGTCACCGGTGACGACGACCACCACAAGACCGAGGCCGTGTTCAAGGCTCTGGGCCGGGCGTTGCGTCAGGCGATCCGCGTCGAGGGCGACGCGGTGCCGAGCACCAAGGGGGTGCTGTGAACGTCACCCTGATCGGTTACGGCTCGGGCAATGTCGCTTCGGTGCGGTTCGCGCTGGAGCGGCTGGGCGCCCGGGTGCGGATCACCGCCGATCCCGCCGATCTGGATGAGGCCGAGCGGGTCATCCTGCCCGGCGTCGGGGCGGCGGGCTATGCGATGCAGCGTCTGAACGAGCTGGGTCTGGTTGAGCCGCTGCGACGCTTCAAGCGTCCGCTGCTGGGCGTCTGCCTGGGCCAGCAGTTGCTGTTCGAGACCAGCGCCGAAGATGGCGGCGCCGACCTGCTGGGTCTGATCCCGGGCCGGGTCGAGGCCATTCTGCCCGCCCCGTCGCGACCCTCGCCGCACATGGGCTGGAGTCGGCTGGCGATCCGGCGTCCCGATCCGCTGCTGGAGGGGATCAAGGACGGCGACTGGGCCTATTTCGTCCACGGCTTCGTCTGTCCCGACGGCCCGGCGACCCTCGCCGCCGCCGACTACGGCATCCCGGTTCCCGCCGTGGTCAACAGCGCCAACCGATGGGGCTGCCAGTTCCATCCGGAGCGGTCCGCCGCCGCCGGGGCGCGTATCCTAAAGAACTTCCTCGAGTTGCCCGCATGATCGTCTATCCCGCCATCGACCTGAAGGACGGCGTCTGCGTGCGCCTGACGCACGGGCGGTTCGATCAGGTGACGCGCTATGACGAGGTTCCGGCCGCGCGTCTGGCCGCCTTCGCCAGCGAGGGCGCCGACTGGGTCCACGTGGTCGATCTGGACGGCGCCGAGGCCGGCCGCGCCATGCAGCACGGCCTGATCGGCGAACTGGCGGCTTCCGTCGCGGTCAAGATCCAGTCGGGCGGGGGGGTGCGCTCCGAAGCCGACGTCGAGCGGCTGCTGGAGGCGGGCGTCAGCCGCGTCGTGGTCGGGTCGCTGGCCGTCACCAAATCCGACGAGGTGATCGGCTGGCTGGATCGTTTTGGCTCCGAACGCATCACCCTGGCGCTGGATGTGAAATACGAGGACGGCGTCCCAGTGCCGGCGCTGAAGGGCTGGACCCAGTCGGCCGGGGTCGATCTGTGGTCTGTGCTGGAGCGCTATCCCGCCAGCCTGCTGACCCATGTGCTGATGACCGACGTGGGCCGCGACGGCGCCCTGACCGGCCCCAATCTCGACCTGCTGGGCGAGGCCTTGCAGCGTCGTCCCGAGCTGAAGCTGCAAGCCTCGGGCGGGGTGGCGTCGCTGGACGACCTGATCGCCGCGCGTGATCTGGGCTGCGACGGGGCCATCGTCGGACGCGCCATCTATGAGGGCCGCTTCACCGCCGCCGAAGCGCTGAAAGTGGTGGCGTCGTGACGGCCAGACGCATCATCCCCTGCCTCGACGTCAAGGACGGGCGGGTGGTCAAGGGCGTGCGCTTTGAGGGTCACGTCGACATGGGCGACGCCGCCGAACTGGCCGCCCGCTACCGCGACGCGGGCGCCGACGAACTGGTCTTCTACGACATCACCGCCAGTCCCGAAGGGCGGACGCTGGACTATGGCTGGGTGCAGGACATCGCCCGGCTGCTGGACATCCCCTTCTGCGTGGCGGGCGGCATCCGCACGGTGGAGCAGGCGGCGCGCTGCCTGGACCACGGGGCCGACAAGGTGTCGATCAACTCCCCCGCGCTGGAACGCCCCGAGCTGATCGGCGAGATGGCGGCGCGGCTGGGACGCCAATGCGTCGTCGTCGGCGTCGACAGCGCCTTTCAGGACGGCGAATGGCGGGTGCATAAATACACCGGCGATCCTGACGCCCGACGCGGCGCGGGTCGGCTGACCATGGACTGGATCGTCGAGGCGCAAGCGCTCGGCGCCGGAGAGATCGTGCTGAACTGCATCGATCAGGATGGGGTGCGGCGCGGCTACGACATCGCGCAATTGGCCGAGGCGCGCAGTCGGCTGACCATTCCACTGGTGGCCTCGGGCGGGGCCGGGACGGTCGAGCATTTCCGTGATGTGTTTGTCGAAGCCGACGTATCGGGGGCCCTGGCCGCCAGCGTCTTCCACTCGGGCGCAATCGCGATTCCCGATCTCAAACGTTACCTGGACGCGCAAGGCGTGGAGGTGAGGATATGACCCTCGACATCTCAAAGATCGACTTCGCCAAGGGCGACGGCCTGATCCCGGCCGTGGTGCAGGATGCCGACACCCTGCAGGTGCTGACCCTGGCCTATATGGACGAGGCGGCGCTGCGCGAGACGCTGGACAGCGGACAGGCCACCTTCTTCTCGCGCTCGCGCGGGGGGCGATGGAGGAAGGGCGAAACCTCGGGCGACTTCCTCAATGTGGTCTCGGTGACGCCCGACTGCGACGGCGACGCCGTGGTGGTGAAGGCCCGGCCCGTGGGCAACGCCTGCCACCTGAACCGCATCAGTTGCTTTGGCGAGGAGGACGCGCCGGGGCTGGGCCGCATCGGCCGTCTGGAGCGCACCATCCATGTGCGGGCCCAGGCCGATCCCAATGACAGCTGGACCGCGCGCCTGATCGCGCAAGGCCCCAAACGCGCCGCGCAGAAGGTCGGCGAAGAGGGCGTGGAGACGGCCCTGGCGGGCGCGGCGGGTGACGAGGCGGAACTGGCCAGCGAGTCCGCGGATTTGATCTATCACCTGCTAGTCCTGCTCCATGCGCGTAACATGGTGTTTCAGGACGTCCTCGACGTCTTGGCCCGCCGCGCACAACCGGCCAAGGACGATAGCTAGACTATAAACCAGACGCCCCGCCGGTCGGGGTCACGGAGGGAAAGCGCGAATGGCGGCTCTCATTCTGTTCGGCGGAGGCGGCGACCTCGCCATGCGGATGCTGCTGCCTTCGCTCTATTTCCTCGACCACGACGGTCTGCTGCCCGACGACCTGAAGATCATCGGCGCCGCCCGCTCGGAGGAAACCGCCGAGGACTACATCGCCAAGGTCCATGCCGCGGTGAAGGCCCGCGCCGAGACCGACGGCGGCTGGGACGAGGCCAGCTGGAGGCGCATGAAGGCGCGCCTCGACTACCTGGCCGTCGACGCCACCGATCCCGAGAGCCTCAAGCCGTTGAAGGCAAAGTGCGGCGATGGCGACGCAACTTCCTTCCTGGCGGTGTCGCCCTCGCTCTATGGCCGCATCGTCACGGCGATGAAGGCGGCGGGTCTGGCCGAGAAGAACTGCCGCATCGTGCTGGAGAAGCCGGTCGGGCGCGACCTGGAGAGCTTCCTCGAAATCGACGACGCCGTGGCCCACGCCTTTGACGAACGTCAGGTGTTCCGCATTGATCACTATCTGGGCAAGGAGACGGTGCAGAACCTGATCGCCCTGCGGTTCGGCAACACCATATTCGAGCCCTTGTGGAACAATCTGACGGTTGATCACGTCCAGATCACGGTCGGCGAGACCGTCGGGGTCGGCGACCGTTGGCCCTATTACGACGAATACGGCGCCCTGCGCGACATGTTGCAGAACCACATGCTGCAACTGCTGTGCCTGGTGGCGATGGAGCCGCCCAGCGACCTGGACCCGGACTCGGTGCGCAACGAGAAGGTCAAGGTGCTGCGGTCCTTGCGCCCCATCACGCCGGAGGACGCCGAGCGCGTTACCGTGCGCGGTCAGTATGTGGCCGGGACCAGCGAAGGGAAGCCCGCCAGGGCCTATCAGGAGGAACGCGGCCAGGCGTCGGACACCGAAACCTTCGTCGCCATCCGCGCCGACATCGACAACTGGCGCTGGGCCGGCGTGCCCTTCTTCATGCGGACCGGCAAGCGCCTGCCGGAAAAGCGCACCGAGATCGTCATCCAGTTCAAGCCGGTGCCTCACTCCATCTTCGGTCACGGCGAGCGCGGAGACATCTATGACAACCGCCTGGTCATCGAGCTACAGCCCGAGGAAGACATCTCGCTGTCGGTGATGAACAAGAAGCCGGGGCTGGATCAGCGGATGCAGTTGCAGCCGATCAAGATGAGCCTGTCCTGGGGGATGAATGATCGGGACGCCGCCCCGCCGCGCCGTCGCGTCGCTTATGAGCGGCTGCTGCTGGATGCGCTGAAGGGCGACAGCACCCTGTTCGTGCGCCGCGACGAGGCCGAGCAGGCGTGGAAGTGGGTCGATGAGGTCTCCGACGCCTGGTCGGGCGCCGACTTCAAGCCGCGGGCCTATGAGGCCGGAAGCTGGGGGCCGGAAGCGGCGGACCTGCTGCTGTCGCGGACCGGGCGGAAGTGGAACACGCGCGATGAGTAAGCCCGTCATCGAAAGCTTCCCCGACGCCGCCGCCTGGGCCGAGGCCTGCGCCGCGCGGCTGGGCGAGACCCTGGGCGCGGCCGTGCTCAATCAGGGCCGCGCGGTCTTCGCGGGCGCGGGCGGTTCAACCCCCTCGCCCATCTACACCGATCTGGCGCAGATCGAGCTGGACTGGTCCAGAGTGGTCGTCACCCTGGTGGACGAACGCTATGTGCCCGACAGCTCGCCGGAGTCGAACGCGGCCCTGATGAAGCGGACCCTGCTGACTGGCCCGGCCTCGGCCGCGCGCTTCCTGCCACTCTACGCCCCCTCGGTGACCGTGGACCGCGCCGCCGCCGAGGCGTCGAAGGCTTTGGCGACCGAAGGCGGGCGTCTGGACGCCGTCCTGCTGGGCATGGGCGAGGACGGGCATGTCTGCTCGATGTTCCCGGATAGCCCGACACTGAAGACTCTGCTGACGCCGGAGCTCAAGCCCGCCGTCTATGGCGTGCCGCCGGGTCGTGACGGGATCGCGCCGCCGCAGGAACGTCTGTCGCTCAACCTGTCTTATCTGGCCGAGGCTGGGCGCGTGGTGCTGGCCCTGACCGGGGCGACCAAGCGCGCCGTGTTCGAGCGCGAGGCGGCGGGTGATCCCCGCGTCCATCCCATCGCCGCCCTGATCGCGGCCAAGGTTCCTCTCGAAGTGCTTTGGACGGAGGCCGTCTGATGGCTCTCAACCCAGTCGTGGCGGACGTCACCGCCCGCATCGTCGAACGCAGCCGCGCCACCCGCGCCGACTACATCCGCCGCATGGACGCCGCCCGCGACAGCGGCGCCGGGCGGGCCAAGCTGTCCTGCGCCAACTGGGCCCACGCCTTCGCCGGCCAGACCATCGCCGACAAGCTGACGGCCATGGACGGGTCCAAGCCCAACGTCGGGATCGTCACCGCCTACAATGACATGCTGTCGGCGCATCAGCCGTTCGAGCGCTTCCCCGCCGTGATCCGTCAGGCGGTGCGCGAGGTCGGCGCCACGGCCCAGGTGGCGGGCGGAACCCCGGCCATGTGCGACGGCGTCACCCAGGGGCGCCCGGGCATGGAGCTGTCGCTGTTCAGCCGCGACGCCATCGCCATGGCGACGGGCGTGGCCCTGACGCACGACGCCTTTGACGCCGCCATGATGCTGGGCGTCTGCGACAAGATCGTGCCCGGCCTGTTCATGGGGGCCCTGGCCTTTGGCCATCTGCCCGTCGTGTTCGCGCCCGCGGGACCGATGCCGTCGGGCATTCCCAACGCCGAGAAGGCCCGCGTCCGGGCGCTCTACGCCCAGAACCAGGTGGACCGCGCGACCCTGCTGCAAAGCGAGATCGGCAGCTATCATTCGCCCGGCACCTGCACCTTCTACGGCACGGCCAACTCCAACCAGATGATGATGGAGATCGCGGGCCTGCACATGCCCTCGACCGCCTTCGTCCACCCCGACACCGGCCTGCGCGACGCCCTGACGGCGGCGGCGGCGAAGCGCGCCGTCGAACTGGCGCGGACCGGCCAGGGTCGCATGGCCGACGTCGTGTCGGAAAAGACCATCGTCAACATGATCGTCGCCCTGCTGGCCACCGGCGGCTCGACCAACCACGCCATCCATCTGGTGGCCATGGCGCGGGCGGCGGGGGTGCTGATCGACTGGACCGACATGGACCAGCTGTCGTCGGCGACGCCGCTGCTGGCGCGGGTCTATCCCAACGGCTCGGCCGACGTGAACGCCTTTCAGGCGGCGGGCGGCGTGGCCTTCGTGACGCGCGAACTGGTCCGGGCGGGCGTCCTGCACAACGACGTAACCACCATCATGGGACAGGGCATGGAGGCCTATTTCCAGGAACCCTGTCTGATCGACGGCGAACTGGTCTGGCGCGATACGGTCGCCGAAAGCCTCGACCTCGACATCCTGCGTCCCGCCTCTGATCCCTTTGACCACGAGGGCGGCCTGCGGCTGGTGCAGGGCGATCTGGGTCGGGCGGTGATCAAGATCTCGGCAGTCAAACCCGAGCACCGCGTCGTCGAGGCGCCCGCCGCCGTGTTCGAGACCCAGGAAGACGCCCTGGCCGCCTTCAAGGCCGGAAAGCTGGACCGCGACGTGGTGGTGGTGCTGCGCTTCCAGGGGCCGCGCGCCAACGGGATGCCGGAACTGCATTCCTTGTCCCCCGCACTCGGCGTCTTGCAGGACAAGGGCTTCAAGGTCGCCTTCGTCACCGATGGCCGGATGTCGGGCGCCAGCGGCAAGACGCCCGCCGCCATCCACGTCAGCCCCGAGGCCCTAGCGGGCGGTCCGCTGGCCCATGTGAAGGACGGCGACGTCATCCGTCTGGACCCCGAGGCCGGGGTGCTGACCACGGTGGGCGGGATCGACCTGAGCGCCCGTCCGGCGTTCCGGCGCAGCGACGCCCTGACCGACGCCAGCCGCTGGGGCTATGGCCGCGAACTGTTCAGCGCCTTCCGCCAGGTGGTGACCACCGCCGAGCAGGGCGCCACCGTCTGCTACGCCCGGAGCGACGTGTGATGGCCGACCTCACCCTTCTGGTCGGCGACGTCGGCGGCACCAACGCCCGCTTCGCCCTGGCGCGAAGGGTGGACGGCAGGGTCGTTCTGGAGCACCATGAGAGCTTCCCCGCCCACGAACACCCGACCTTCCTCGGCGGGGTGAAGGCCTACCTCGACGGCTGTGCGATCAAGCCGACCGGCGGGGTGCTGGCGGTCGCCGGGCCGGTGACGGACGGTACCATCGACCTGACCAACTCGCCCTGGCGGGTGTCGGAGGCCGAACTGCAGACCCTGGGCCTGAAGCCGGTCAGGCTGATCAACGACTTCGAGGCCCTGGCCTGGGGGGCCCCCGTCGTGCCCGAGGACCAGTTGGCCTCGCTGGGCGGGCCAGTCGAAGGTCAGCATGACGCCGCCCTCGCCGTGCTCGGCCCCGGCACCGGCTTCGGTGTCTCGGCCCTGGCGCGCGACAGCCACGGCCGCGAGATCGCCCTGCCGTCGGAGGGGGGCCATGCCTGTTTCGCCCCCGGCGACGCGGTCGAGGACGAGATCCTGCGCATCCTGCGCCGCCGCTATGGCCGAGTGTCGATCGAGCGCCTGATCTGCGGGCCGGGCCTGCTGAACATGCACCGGGCCCTGGCCGAGATCGACGGGCGCGAGACCCACATCGACGACCCGGCCGAGATCACGGAAACGGCGCTGAAGGACCCCAATACGCCGTGCGGCGCCACCCTGGCCCGGTTCTGCGCCATTCTGGGCGCCGTGGCGGGGGACGTGGCCCTGACCATGGGGGCGCGCGGCGGGATCTTCATCGCCGGGGGCATCGCCCCGCGCATCCTGCCCTTCCTCAAGGCCAGCCCCTTCCGCGAGCGGTTCGAGCGCAAGGGCCGGTTCCAGCCCTATATGCAGGCCATCCCGACCAAGGTGATCCTTCACAAACACGCCGCGCTGCTGGGCGCCGCGCGGGTGGCCTTCAACGAGGCGGGCTGAGCCCGCCTCGTTTCACCGTATCAGTCGATGCAGAGGGTGGCCTCGGCCTTGCCGTCCTTGACCGTGGTGCGGCAGCCGAAGCGGTTGCTGTCGACCTGACACTGACCCACTGCGACGGCGCCGGGGGTGATGCCGCTATTGCCCGCGATTTCGCAGTCGCCTTCGCATTGCGAGGCGTCGGTGCAGCGCTTGCCGGCGTCAGCGTATTTGACCACGCACTGCCAGGTCTGGGCGCGCCCGACCTGCCTCATCTCGCCGCCGCGCGCGGTGCAAGACGAGCTGCTGATGCTCATGGTCGGCGGCGGCTCGGGCGCCTCGGCGGGCGTTGGAATCACGGGTTCGAGCGCCGGGGTCGGCGAGCAGGCGGCCAGCACCAGACCCGCGGCCAGCAGAACAGCTTTCAACCTCATCCGACCTTTCCCTTGTCAAAGCCCGACCAGCAGTCGTCGTAGTCGAGCTGCATCAGCGGCGTCTGTTCGGCCCAGGCCGTGGTGCGGATCGGCATCCGCGTCTCGAACATGAAGGCCAGGGTGTTCTCGATCTTCATCGGCTTCAACTCGGCCTGGGTCGCACCGTTCCAGCTGGCCTGATCCGGGCCGTGGCCGCTCATGCGGTTGTGCAGCGACGCGCCGCCGGGGGCGAAGCCGCCCGCCTTGGCGTCGTATTCCCCGAAGATCAGCCCCATGAATTCGCTCATGACGTTGCGATGGAACCACGGCGGACGGAAGGTGTCCTCGGCCACCATCCAGCGCGGCGGGAAGATGACGAAGTCGCAGTTGGCCGTGCCGGGCGTGTCGCTGGGCGAGGTCAGGACGGTGAAGATCGACGGGTCCGGGTGATCGTAGGAGACCGTGCCAATGGTGTTGAACCGCGCCGTGTCATAGCGATAGGGGGCGTAGTTGCCGTGCCAGCCGACCACGTCCAGCGGGCTGTGGTCGAAGGTCGTGGCCCACAGAAGCCCGCCGTATTTCTGGACGCACTGGGTCGGGCGATCCACGTCCTCGAACCAGGCGACGGGGGTTTCGAAGTCGCGCGGATTGGCCAGACCGTTCGAGCCGATGGGGCCGAGGTCCGGCAGACGGAAGGGCGCACCATAGTTCTCGCAGACATAGCCGCGCACCTCGCCATCGACTTCGACGCGGAAACGCACGCCGCGCGGGATGACCACCACGTGGCCGGGCACCGCCTCGATCACGCCCATCTCGGTGACGAAGCGGTGGCTCCCCTGCTGCGGCACGATCAGCAGCTCGCCGTCGGCGGAATAGAAGACGCGATCGACCATCGAACGGTTGGCGACATAGAGGTGGATACCCACCCCCGCGCCGGAATCCGCGTCGCCGTTGCCGCCATAGGTGGTCAGGCCCTCAACCCAGTCGGTCGGCTTATCCGGCATGGTCAGGGGGTCCCAGCGCATCCGGTTGGGATTGGGCGGGGTCTCGGTGAAGGGGCCGGAGCGGACGCGCCCCTGCTCGAACGGCGCATAGGGACCGTGCTGGGCCGAGGGCCGCAGACGATAGAGCCAGCTGCGCAGGTTGTGGTCGCGCGGCGCAGTGAAGGCGGCGCCCGACAGCTGTTCGGCATAGAGGCCCAGGGCCGGACGCTGCGGCGAGTTGCGTCCCACCGGCAGAGCGCCTTCGACGGCCTCGGTGGCGAAATGGTTGGCGAAGCCGGTCTGATAGGCGGGCGCGTTGGATCGCGTCATGTGGTTTCTCCCTTGCGGGAGGTTTAGCCGGGCGCGACCGATGCGTCACCCCGGCCCCGCCCAGCTTTGCCCTGTATCAAACTATGACCTTCCTTCTCCCCTTGAGGGAGAAGGTGGCTCGCGTAGCGAGACGGATGAGGGGTGTCAGCCCCGCCGCTGGATGTGTTCGCGTATCCCTTCAAACACGAGGTTGGGGTTCCTCAGGATCATGGAGTTGTCGAACCGCAGAACCGTATAGCCCGCCTCCGCCAGCCAGGCGTCTCGGTTCGCGTCCGCTTCCTCCCTCAGACGATGGACGCCGCCGTCCGCCTCGATGACCAGCTTCAGGACATGACAGACGAAGTCAACGACGTAAGGACCAATCGGAACCTGTCGCCGAAACTTGACGCCATGTAGTCGTCGGTCGCGCAGCAACCGCCAGACTTCGGTCTCAGTGTCCGTCATCGCGATACGGGATCGACGGGCGAAGGCGCGGTTTCGGTCGGACGGTTTCTCCATGCTGAGCCTCGGCGCTGACACCCCTCATCCGACCTGCTCCGCAGGCCACCTTCTCCCTCAAGGGGAGAAGGGATTTAAAAGCCCTGCGCCCGCGCCAGGCGTTCGGCGTGGAAACCGGCATCGCCGAGCAGTTCGTTCAGCACCCGCACCCGCTTCATGAACAGGCCGACGTCGAACTCGTCGGTCATGCCGACGCCGCCGTGCATCTGCACCGCCTCCTGCACCGCCAGTTCGGCGACGCGGCCGGCCTTGGCCTTGGCGATCCCGGCGGCCTGCTCGGCGTCAGGTCGGCCCGCGTCGATGGCCTGCAGGGCGGCCAGGGTTGCGACTTTCGCCAGTTCCAGCTCGGTGAAGAGGTGGGCGGCGCGGTGCTGCAGGGCCTGGAACTCGCCGATCAGCTTGCCGAACTGCTTGCGGGTGCGCAGGTAGTTGAGCGTGATCTTGAACGCCTGATCGCCCGCCCCGACCAGAGAGGCGGCGGCGCAGGCCCGGCCCAGCGTCAGGGCGGCGTCCAGCGGACCCTGCCCCGCGCCCACCGCGCCGATCACGGCGTCGGCGTCCACCATCACATCCGTCAGGGTGACGCGCGCAGCGTTGTGGGCGTCGACCATGACGGTGCGCTCGACGGCGACGCCCGGCGTCTTCGGGTCGATCAGGAAGAGGGTCAGACCCTCGTCGGTCTGCGCGGCCACGATCAGGGCGTCGGCGACGTGGCCGTCCAGCACGAAGCCCTTGGCGCCGTTCAGCCGGAAGCCGTTGCCGGCGCGTTCGACCCGCGTCGTGATCTTCGCCGGCGCGTGCTTGGGCCCTTCATCGACGGCGAGGCTGAGGATGGCCTCGCCCGCCGCGATCCGGCTCAGCCACGCCTTCTGCGCCTCCGATCCCGCCGCCTTCAGCACGGTGGCGGCGAGCACTGACGAGCCCATGAAGGGCGAGGGCGTCAGGGTGCGGCCCAGGCTTTCGGCGATGACGCCCGCCTCGACCGCGCCGAGGCCAGAGCCGCCGTCGGCTTCATCAATGACGACGCCCGCGAAACCCATCTCGCCGAAGGCCCGCCACAGGTCGCGCGAGACGCCGTCAGGGTCGCGGCTGTCGCGCAGTTTCCGCAGGTGGGCGATGGGGGCCTGTTCGCTCAGGAAGCCGTCGGCGGCGTCCTGAAGCATGGTCTGCTCTTCGGTCAGGATCAGGGGCATGGGCTCAGGCTCCCGGCAGTTGCAGCAGGTGTTTGGCGATGATGTTCAGCTGGATTTCGCTGGTGCCGCCTTCGATGGAGTTGGCCTTGGTGCGCAGCCAGTCGCGGGCGACGGCGCCATCTTTCGAGCGCTCGCCCTCCCATTCCAGGGCGTCCGAGCCGCCCGCCGCCATGGCCAGTTCGTGGCGGCGCTTGTTCAGTTCCGAGCCATAGTATTTCAGCATGGAGGCGATGGCCGGATGGGCCTGCTTGGCCTTCACCTGATCCCCCACCCGCTCCATGGCCAGACGGAAGGCGGCGGCGTCGATATCATAGTCGGCGATGCGGGCGCGAAGCTGCGGCTCGTCCAGCCGACCGGCCTCGTCCACGCCCAGCGCATCGACCGCGACCTGACTCAGCGGGCGACCGACGCCGGTGTCGCCCATGGCGCCGATCATGGTCCGCTCGTGCGCCAGAAGCGCCTTGGCCACGTCCCAGCCGCGGTTCAGCGTCCCGATCAGGTTCTCCTTCTCGACCCGCACGTCGTCGAAGAAGGTCTCGCAGAAGGGCGATTTGCCGCTGATCAGGGTGATGGGGCGGGTGCTGACCCCCGGCGTCGCCATGTCGAACAGGACGAAGCTGATGCCCAGATGCTTGGGCGCCTCGGGGTCGGTGCGGACCAGACAGAAGATCCAGTCGGCCTTGTCGGCGTAGGAGGTCCAGACCTTCTGTCCGTTGACGATCCAGTGGTCGCCGCGATCCTCGGCGCGGGTCTGGATCGAGGCCAGATCGGAGCCTGAGCCGGGTTCGGAATAACCCTGACACCAGCGGATCTCGCCGCGCACGATGGGGGGCAGGAAGCGCTGCTTCTGCTCCTCGGTCCCCAAGGCCAGAAGCGCGGGGCCCAGCATCCAGATGCCGAAGCTGGCCAAAGGCATCTGCGCCTTGAGGCGGCGCATCTCGGAGGCCAGAATCTTGGCCTCTTCGCGGCTCAGACCGCCGCCGCCGTATGCGCTGGGCCATTCCGGCGCGGTCCAGCCGCGTTCGGCCATGCGGTCCAGCCAGAGCTTGTGCGCGGGCGTCTTGAAGACGGCGTTGCGGCCGCCCCAGACATAGTCCTCATCGCCGTCGCGCGGCCCACGCACCTCCGACGGGCAGTTGGCCTCCAGCCAGGCGCGCGTCTCGGCGCGGAACGTCTCCAGATCGGCCATGCCGTTCTCCCCTGCGTTCTTGTTCTTGCAGGGACGCTAGCCGGTCTTTTTTGGAAACGGAACCCTAGTTGACGGGCGTGATCGCGGGCGCGCCCGACAGGACGGCCAGCAGGTTCTCGACCACCAGTCCGGCCATGGCGGCGCGGGTCTCTTGCGTGGCCGAGCCGATATGGGGCGTCAGCACGCAGCGCGGGTGATCCAACAGGGCCTCGGGCACGGTCGGCTCATGGGCGAAGACGTCGAGGCCGGCGCCGAACAGGCGATCTTCGGACAGGGCGGCGATCAGGGCCGCTTCGTCCACCACCCCGCCGCGCGCGATGTTGATCAGAACGCCGTCGGAGCCCAGTGCGGCCAGCACCTCAGCGTCGACCAGTTTGTCGGTCGAGGGGCCGCCGGGCGTGGCGATGATCAGCACGTCCACGGCCTCGGCCAGGGCGCGGGCGCTGTCGTGATAGGCGTAGGCGACGCCCGCGACCGGGCGGCGGCTGTGATAGGCGACGGACCCGCCCAGGGGCTCCAGTCGCCGCGCGATAGCCATGCCGATGCGGCCGAGGCCGAGGACCCCGTAGCGCCGCGCGCTGGCCCGCCGGGTCAGGGGCGCGCGTTCACCCGCCGCCCAACGGCCGTCGCGCAGGTGATGCTCGACCATCGGCAGGGCGCGAAGGGTGTTCAACGTCAGGGCCAGAGCCAGATCCGCCACATCCTCGGTCAGGACATCCGGGGTGTTGGTCACGATCACCCCACGCAAGCGGGCGTGGTCCACATCCACCCCGTCATAGCCGACGCCGTGGACGGCGATGATCTTCAGGTTCGGCAGGGAATCGATCAGGTCGGCGGAGGCCGGACTGCCGCCGAAGACGACATAGGCGGTCGCCGCCTCGGCCTGCTCAGTGCTCGGCGCCCCGTCCAGCACCTGCAGCCTCAGGCCTGAGGCGCGCAGCGGCGTCAGCAGGCTGTCGGGCAGGCCGGGCGCCAGAAGGACCAGGCCGGTCATTTCTTCGACGGCAGGAAGGGCGAGAAGGTGATGACGGTGAAGGTGTCGCGGATGTGCGGGCGCGTCTGCACCTGCTTGGTCACAAAGGTGCCGATGTCGGCGTCTTTCGGCAGCTGGAACTTGGCCAGCAGGTCATGCTGACCCGAGGTCGAGTAAACTTCCGACACGTTTTCAACGTTGTCGACCAGATCGGCGGCGACGTCGTTGGCGTAGCCCAACTCGCATTTGATGAAGACGAAAATGGCGGTCATCATGGTCGGAACCTCCCGTTCAAGCGGAGGTGCATAGCGGATGGAAACGGCATGGGTAAGGCTCCGGCGACACTGACGGCCCCTCCAGTCGATTACGAGGCGGCCTACAACAATCGGGAACGCGTGCCGGGACACCCGGCGATCCTGAAACGATGGCGAGAAGACTCGGCCCGCGTCATCGACGCCCGGCGGCCGGAAACCGTCGAATACGGCCCCGGCGAACGCCAGAAGATGGAGTGGTTCGACGCCGGCGCGGGGTCGCCGACCGCCATCTTCATCCACGGCGGCTACTGGCAGGCGCTGGACCGAGCCTGGTTCGCCTGGGTCGCCCCCGCCCTGCTGGAACACGGGATCAGCGTAGTCATTCCCGGCTATGACCTGGCCCCGACGGTCAAGGTCGGCGCCATCATCGGCCAGATGCGACGGGCGACGGAACTGGTGCGCGACCGCACCGGCAAGCGGCCCCTAGTCTTCGGCCATTCGGTCGGCGGGCACATGGCGGCCTGCATGTTATCCGAGGGCCGGGCGCGGGCGGCGCTGGCCATCTCTGGCGTGTTCGACATCGAACCGTTGATCCACACCTCGCTGAACGAGGCCCTGGGGTTGGACGCCATGACCGCGCGCGCCCTGTCGCCGATCCACTGGCCTGCGCCGAACGGCGGGGCGCCGGGCGGGCGGACGCTGGACTGCTGGGTCGGCGGGGCGGAAAGCAACGAGTTCATCCGCCAGAGCCGGCACATGGCCGCCGAGTGGGGCGGCAAGGGCGCCGACACCCATGTCGAGGTGCTGGACGGGCTGGATCACTTCACCATGCTGGACCCGCTGGCCGACAAGGACAGCGCCATGGTCAAGCGGCTGGTCACGCTGGCGACCGCCGAATAAGGCGCCGCTTACCAGGATTGATCGGCGCTCCCTTGACGGGGGCGCCGTGAACCGCCGATCTGCGGGCTGCAAGGCCTGAAGGAGACCCCATGCGCCACGATCGTCTCAGCGTGCTGACCGCCCTCGAAAGCCAGGGCGTGGTTCCGGTCTTCTATCACGCCGACCCGGAGGTCTGCGCCGAGGTGATCCGCGCCTGCGCCCGCGGCGGGGCCAAGGCCATCGAGTTCACCAATCGCGGCGACTTCGCCTGGGAGACCTTCACCGCCCTGTCGAAGCAGTTCGCCCAGACCGATCCCGACATCATCATGGGCGTCGGCTCTATCCTGGATGCGCCGACGGCGGCCCTCTACCTGGCGTCCGGCGCGCGCTTCGTCATCAGCCCCTGCCTGGTTCCCGAGGTGGCCCAGGTCTGCAACCGTCGTCAGGTCGCCTATTCGCCGGGTTGCGGCTCGGTGCGCGACATTTCCGAGGCGCAAGGGTTGGGCTGCGAGATCGTCAAGCTCTTCCCCGGCGCCTCGGTCGGCGGACCGGACTTCGTCAAGGCGGTGCTGGGGCCGATGCCCTGGACCAAGATCATGCCGACCGGCGGGGTGGACCCCGACGAAGCCTCCATCGCCAAGTGGTTCGGCTCGGGCATCGTGGCGGCGGGCATGGGCTCCAAGCTGATCACCGACGCAGCCATCCAGGCCAGAGACTGGGCCGGGATCGAGGCCAAGGTGCGCCAGACGGTCGAGGCCATCGCAGCCTTCCGACGCAAGTAACGCCAAACCGCGCTCAAGCAGCGAGCCGCCGCGCGGCGCGCGATAGCGCCCTAAAACAAAAAGGCCCCGCCGGTCGAACCAGCGGGGCCTTCTCTGAATTCAGAACCGAAAGCGGATCAGGCGGCTTCGGCGGCGGCCTTGGCCAGCTTGGCCTGGTGGGCGGCCATGCCGGCGGCGATCAGTTCGGCGGCTTCGCCGGCGTCGCCCCAGCCGTTGACCGTGACCGACTTGCCCTTCTCCAGATCCTTGTAGCGGGTGAAGAAGTGCTCGATCTGCTCGATCAGGATGGCGGGCAGCTGACGGTAGCTGGAGACCTCGGTGTAGTAGGGGTTCAGCTTGTCGACCGGCACGGCCAGGATCTTTTCGTCGCCGCCGGCCTCGTCGACCATCTTCAGCACGCCGATCGGGCGCGAGCGGATGACGCAGCCCGGCACCACCGGGGTCGGGTTCAGCACGATGACGTCGCAGGGGTCGCCGTCGTCCGACAGGGTGTGCGGCACGAAGCCGTAGTTGCCCGGGTAGTACATGGCGGTGTGCAGGAAGCGGTCGACGAACAGGGCGCCGGATTCCTTGTCCATCTCGTACTTCACCGGCAGACCGCCTTGCGGGATCTCGATGATGACGTTGATGTCCCACGGCGCATTCGGGCCGACCGGAATGGCTTCGATGTTCATGTTACGCTCTTGTTGCAGGTGCGAACGGGGAGAATTGACGCGCGTGATAAGCTTTGCGTCGCCGAACAGCAAGCTTCAGGGCGGGCTTTCTGCGGCGATCGCCCTTGCTCCCTAGGCCGAACTGAAGGCATCAACAGGGCATGACCCTGTTCGACTGGATCGCCCTCTTCCTCTTCTTCATCGCCTGGCTCGGCTATGGCCCGATCCTGGGGCTGATCGCCCGGCGCAGTGGCTCGCTGAACGACGACATGCTGGTGGTCCGCGACAGCTGGATGACCGCCATGACCCATCGCGAGATGCGGCTGATCGACAGCCAGCTGATGGGCCATTCGATCAACTCGGCGTCGTTTTTCGCCTCGACCAACCTGCTGCTTATCGCGGCGGTGGCAGGCATCCTGTTCGGCGGCGAGAACGCGCTGAAGGGCTTCGCCGCCGTCGGGGCCGAGGCGGTGCCGATGAAGATCCTGGAGGCCAAGCTGGCGCTTGTCCTGGTCTGCCTGGCGCGTGGCTTCCTCGACTTCATCTGGGCCCTGCGCCAGATGAACTACGCCCTGGCCCTGATCGGCGCCGCGCCCGAGATCCATTCCGAAACTGACAAGGTCGCCTATGGCCATGCCGTGGCGCGGGTGCTGAACCCGGCGCTGGCCGGTTTCAGCCAGGGCGTGCGCGGCTACTACTTCGCTCTGGCGGCGGCCGCCTGGCTGTTCGGGCCCACGTGGTTGGCCCTGGGCGTGATCTCGGCCTTCGGCCTGCTGGTCTGGCGTCAGGCGGGGTCGCCGGCGGCGCGGGCCGTGCGGGCGGCGCGGCGGCTTCTGGAGCGCAGCTAAGCCGGGTTTGGCGCCAGCTGTCGGCGCCAAGCTTTGTAACAGCCTGTGATTGCGCGACCGTCATTCCGACTTGAAATTTTGTGCACTGCAACCTAACTTGGCTTTCGACGCCTCCGGGCGTCTTGCCCTTCCTGGGCGTTTCCTCCCTATAGACTTTATATGCCGCGCCTCTGGGCGCGGCTTTTTTTTGACCTGCGCCCATCCGTTCAGGTCGATACGTCATCGCCCAGCGCCGCGATCACCCGGTTCAAGCCCGACTGACAGCGCCCCCAGCCGACCGAGGGCGCGCCCGCTGCCTCGTCCCAATAGAGCCGCCGGTTCAGTTCGATCTGGACGGCCTCAAAGCCCTCGTCAGGCCGCCCCCAGGTTTGCGTCGCATAGCCCCCCGCATAGGGCCGGTTCAGCGCCACACGCCAACCCATGGCCTCGAACAAGGCCCGCAGGCGCCGGGTCAACTCTGTGGCGCAGGCCGTGCCATAGCGGTCGCCCAGCACCACGTCAGGCCCGTTCGGCCCCGTAGCCCGCGCGGGCATGGAATGCCAGTCGATCAGAATCGCCCGCCCGTGACGCTCGCGCGCAGCCAGCATCTGTTCCGCCAGGGCCGCGTGATAGGGGGCATGGACCCGCGCGATGCGCCCCCTCGCCTCCGCCATGGTCAAGCGGCGATCATAAAGCGCAGTCCCGTCCCCCGCCAGGCGCGGCACGACGCCGTAACCGGCCTGGGTCTTCAGGCTCGGCGGCGGCCCATCGGGACAATCCGCGATCAGGACCGGGTCCAGATCGTCCGGCGCACGGTTGAGATCGACATAGGCTCGGCCAATTTCCCCGGCGATCAGCACCGCCCCCGCCGAGGACGAGGCCGCCAGCAGCCGATCCACCGCCGCATCCTCGGCGCTGCGCAGCGACGCCTCGGACAAGCCCTCGGCCGCGCCCATGTCCTCGGGATAGAGGGCGCCCGAATGAGGCGAAGCGAACACCAGCGGCGACGACCGTCCGGTCTGCGCGGGCGTCAGGCGGAAGGTCGCGTCGATCATCGCTGGGCTCATGGCTTGGCCATAGCCTGATTTATCCCCGACTTCGCCCCTCTACGCACTCGCCCCCAGGGTGATTTTCATCACGAGTTTACAGATCGCGGCCTAGGTTCCGCGTTGATATTCCAAGGACCTGATCTCCACATGGCGCGTATTCTGCTGGCCGAAGACGACGGCTCGCTTCGAGGCTTCCTGACGCGTGCGCTGGAACGCGCCGGTCATGCCGTGGTGGATTGCGAGAATGGCGACGACGCCATCGACGCCCTGGAACAGGGACCCTACGATCTGCTGCTGACCGACATCGTCATGCCGGGCGCCGACGGGATCGAGGTCGCCCGCGTCGCCGCCGTGCGCCAGCCGGGCATCCGCATCATGTTCATCACCGGTTTCGCCGCCGTGGCGCTGTCGGCCGCCCAGGCCACGCCCCAGGCCAAGGTCCTGTCCAAACCCGTCCACCTGCGCGACCTGGTGAACGAGGTTGAACGCATGATCGCCGCCTAACGAAAAAATACGAAAAAAGAAGACACAAGCCTCTTGCGGCCCCCGCGAACTGCGGGTTATAGACGCCGCCTTCCCGCCCACCGACACATCAGTCGGACGGGCCGCAGAAAAGGCGGACGCGTAGCTCAGCGGGAGAGCACTACGTTGACATCGTAGGGGTCACAGGTTCAATCCCTGTCGCGTCCACCATCTCTTCTTCAAATCACCACACCATCCAACCGCCCATCGGCGGATGGATCGCAGACTGACAGCCGACGGCTTCGGGCGCACGCCGCCTCCGCCCTAGAAGGCCACAGGCACCCGCAGCACAAACCGCATGTCGGGCGCATCCTCGGTCACGCCGAACTCGAAGTTGCCGTTCAGCGAGAAGCGGTTAGTCACGCGATAGGACATCCCGAAAGTCAGGGCGCCGACCTGCAGGCTCTTGGATTTTTCGGTGACGTCGTTCAACTCGGTCGTCGTCGGCCGGATGTAGTTGTGCTTGTAGCCCAGCGAATACGAGAAGCGTTGGTTCAGGGCGAAGGCGAAGCCGATGCCCATGCCGATCGAATCCCCGGGGTTGACCCGCCCGATCAGGATATCGCCCTCGGTCTTGTCGATGTCCTTGGGCAGGTGGGCGAAGTAGCTCAGGTTGGCGAAGATGACCGCCGGATCGCTGGGATAGAGCATGCTGATGCTCGGCTCGACACCCCAGAAGCCTGACCCGGTCGCCAGACGACTGGCGACGCCGAACTCGTCACGCGGGATATCGAACGGCCCTTCGCCCGTATCGCTCTTGGCGCGCAGGCCGACCACGAAGACCGGACGTCCCTTTTCGCCGCCGTTGATCTGATAGCGGATGCCCGCCTCGACATCGCCGATGCCCCTGCCCTTCAGATCAATGGTGCGCGTCACGGCCTCGTCGCGCTGCTGCACCGTGGTGATGGTGTCGCTGCGCCTCAGATAGGGAATGCGCGCATCCACCTCGATCCGGTCGGTGATGCCGTAACGGCCCGCGATCGTGGCGCCGAAGGTGTCGCGATCCGCCTCGCTGGCCTCGATCACGCCAATCTGAAGGCCGGGCACGATCTCGACCCCCCGGAACACCAGTCGATTGGCGGAAGACCGCGTGTACTCTGTCGAAATGTCGAACGTCGCCTTCCCCGCCGGGCTGAGCACCGCCACTTCTTCGGGCACCGCCGCCAACTGCAGACGCCGATCATTCAGTGTGGGCGGAGGCGGCGCCTGGATAGGCGACCGGACATTGGGGTCCTGACCGGCGCGCCACGCCTCCAGACTGGCCGCCCCCAGAACGGTCGCGCCCGGCAATGCGACAGGGGCGCCGACGCCGCCCTGCTCCAGCGCCGTCGCTTCGGTGAAGCGGTCCGCCACGCGCCAACGGTCGTCGATCCGGCGCGATTGCGCCTCCAGCAACTCTGCCTGCCGCGCCAGCAAGGCCTCCTGCTCGTTCAGGCGACGAGTCTGCTCCGTCACCAGAGCCTCCAACCGCGCCAGCCGCGCGGCGGGATCCTCCTCTTGAGCCCGCGCGATCCCCTCGGAGGCGCAGACAAAGACGATTGCAAGTGAAGACACGCTCAACAGATGAATGGTTTTCCGAAAATACACACCAGCCTCCCTTGCCAACAGACAGAAGACAAACACGCGCACCCACCATGCGCATTGCTTATTGATAAGAAACGGAACTCAAATTTCGACTGAAACGGTCATTCCATCACTTCTTGAACAGGATACCGCGCCTGATAATCGCAAATGAATTTCAACCGGACGATATCCAGCAAGGCGATCCATCCACGCTTCACCTCAATCAAGCCCTCTCTCTTCATGTGCTGAAGCGTGCGATTGAGATGAACGATGCTCAGTCCCAGCGCATCCGACAGCACCTCCTGCGTCAGCGGCATGGGGAAGCGCTCGCCCTCGGCAAGGCCGGCGATCCGGCAGCGCTGCCGCCATTCCAGCAGGAAGTGCGCCGTGCGCTCGTGCGCGGACTGCCGCCCCAACCGCACCACATGGTCAAGCAGGCAGGCCTCCTCATAGCGACGAACGGCCGCCAAGGCGTTCTGAAGCCCAGCGTGACGCCCGTCCTGAACCGCCAGGATCTCTCGCAGCATCAGGGCGTCGACGCATTCGACACGCGTCACCGCGACCGTCGACAACTCATCCAGGGGCCGCGCCTTGATCCCTATGCCGATCGTGTCGCCCGCCATCAGGAAACCGAAAATCTGACGCCGCCCGTCAGGCAGCGACTGCTGACGACAGGCCCAGCCGCTGACAATCAAGCGCGCTGGCGCCGGCTCGCCCTCACGTGCGAACTCTGCGCCGGCTGGAATGGACTCGCGATAGAGGCACAGCTTTCGGACCAGGCTTCGCTCATCCTCGCTCAGCGTCGTGATGGCGCTCAGCACCCTTAGCGCCGCGACATCGGCAGGGGGGCGAAGGGGTCGACGCAGCGCAGCGCGCGCTGTCGGCGCCGCGCGCAAGCCGTGGCGCACGGCCTCTGGATAGCCCGCGTAGGGAACGCCCATATGCATTGTCACCCCTCCCCGGGCCCGAACGCATTTTGTTAACGAAAGGTAAAACTACCGGAAGTCGAATCCAGTTCCAGAGCAGCCCGCCTCAAGACAAATCTTCGCCTGCCGAACCAGGAGCAGGCGTGAAAAGCATTCAGCGTCCATACCCCTGGATACTGCCCCAGTTGAGATCTTGACCGATCTGGGAGCCCAGCCGGTCGAGCGAATAGTCCCTCTGCATGGCTTCAAAATTGGGCAGGGTCAGCATCACCTGCATTTCCTGCCGGATGTCGCGACCATTGGCGGCGTTGAGCACCATGTTCTGCAACTGGCCGTTCATGACGTTGTGGATCAGGGCCGTCGAGCCGTTCGCATCGGTCAGGACCAAACCGTTGGCTCCGTCCGGAACCCCGGTCAGATTCAGTCCGCCGACCTGACCTGGAACCAAGGGCGTCCAGCCCGGCAGATCGCCCGTCACCTGCGCCGTGACCGGGCCGGTCGGCGTCCAGGTCAGCCGCGTTTCCAGCGCCAGAGCGCCGCCGACGTAGGTGCGCACGATAGCGCCGAAGTCGAAGACCACTCCGCCTGCCGTCAGGAAGCCGCCGCGCATGTCCGCCAGCTCTTCGTCGGTCATCGGGACCATTTCCGAAGAGAAGGGCGTCGAAGCGTCAGACGTCGTCTGACTGAGTGCTGGCTGGGCCAGCATCAGGGCGGCGAGACAAAGACTCAGGTCGAATACGCGAATACGAAACATCTTCATCACCGCAGATAAGGATCTAGCGAGAAGGTCGTCGTGATCTGATAGAGGGGCGGCAGCTCACGCGTCAGCTCGGCCAGAGAGTCCGTCGGCAGGGCGCGATCCATCGGCGCCTTGGCGAACGGACGCCAATCGGCGGCCAGGTTGTAGTGATCGGCGGAATCCCGGATCATGAAGGCGATCCCGTTCCACATCGACGTGAACTCCTCGCGACTATAAGCCCTCAGACCCAGGGCCGGATCGCCGACCAGCACACGATCCCCCGCCATGCCCTTCAGCACCACGAAGTGCCGATACCCCTGCTGGTTGATGACGACGATGGCCGGCGCCCCCGCCTCCTCCAGCGCGTCAAGACTCATGCGAAAACCATCGGACTCAAACCCGTGAGTCTCGAGGTAGCGTTTCATGTCCAGCAGTGAGAAACCGACGCGCTCGATGGCCTCGCGGTTTCCGTTCTCGTACATGTAGAGAAAGACTTCGTGCTCGGCGACGTCCCGTCCGTAGTGGTAGCGAAGCAGGGTCGCCAGGGCGGCTGAACCGCAACTGTAGTCGTACTCCTGACGCACCACCGTCCTGAAGGGAATGTCGCGGTAGCTGACAACCTGAACAGAGTAGTTGCCGCCGCCCTGACTGATGGCGACCTGGGCCGTCGCCGGCGCGACAAGACCGGCCGCCGTCAGGACAGCCGCCGCCGCAACGCCTGTAAAGCCAGACACCTTCACGGTGACACGACAATGATGCTGAGCGACCCCTGCAGGTTGTTGTTGTGGCCGCTGTTGACGACGAAATTGCCGATGCCTGAGAAGCCGGCGAAGGCCCCCTCGGCGAGATTGATATCACCCGAACCGACCGTGCCGGCATGGATGCTGTTGCCCGAATTGGTCGCGGTCAGATTCTGGGTGGAGCCCGCATAGACCATCACCCCCTGCCAGCCGCTCTCCCCTTCAAGCTCATCGGCGCTGAGCGGCACCGGCGCCGCAGCCGGTAGCGGGACTGGGACCGGGATCGGAACGGGGATCGGGACCGCCGCAACAATCGCAGACGCGGCCGTGTCCGGTGTCGTAACGCCGGGCCCCGTCTGAGCGACGACAACAGAAGCAAGCAAAAGTACGGGCGCGCCGAAAAGGACGCTCGTCAGATAACGCAGCATGGCTGCAGCCTCCCTGAACCAGACGAGAACAAAGCCGGCCAGGCGTTGCGCCTGGCCGGCCCCGATCCTTCCGTCAGCCGCCGTTGCCGAAGGTGACGTTGGCGTTGGCGCTGATCGCCGTCGCCGCCTGGTTGGTGGCCGCGAAGCCCGTATTGTAGGTCGCGGTCTGAATGCCAGCGAAGCCGGCGAAGGCGCCGCCGGAGTTGCTGATGTCGCCGGTGCGCAACGAACCACCGTCATCGTCACGATGGCCGCCGCCGCCGACATCGAACTCGAAGCCGCTCACGCTCGCTTCAAGATTTTGAATCGACAGGGCGACCCGGATGTTGGTTGTCGAATTATCCGAGTTGTCGTTGTTCGAATCATTAGTCGAGGAGTCGCTGTTGTAGGAATCCTCGATCTTGGAATTATCGTTGAAGGAATCATCAACATCGATTTCAGATTTGTATTCTCTGTTGTCGTTGTTAGAGTCTTCAACCTTTGAATTGTCGTTGAACGAATCGTCTACATCGACTTCAGACTTGTATTCGCGATTGTCGTTGAACGAGTCATCAACATCGACATCAAGTTCGGATTTGTATTCGCGATTGTCGTTGAACGAATCGTCGATATCCACATCGGTTTTCGTATTGTCGTTGTACGAATCCTCGACGTTGGTGCCTCCGTCATTACCCGGACCATGGCCGCCGGGATTGTTCATGGCGGCCGCTGGAAGCGCGCCAAACGCCAGAACGGCCGTCAGCGCAAAGGCCGAAGTCATGAGTTTTCTAGTCACGATGAACCCTCCGATAGCTTGGTTAAAGGAAGGCCCCTCGGCCTCCGATACCAACAAATCGGACAACGACCCCTGTGTTCCCCTCCCTTTTTCGGCCGCAAAACCGTTCGAAATCATCGAGAAACAGGCGAAAATCTGCTCAAACTTATCATTTGTTTTTCCTTCCAGACCAATCGCCACGCCGTCTGGATGAATTGAGAGCGAATCAACACCAATAAAACTTCTATTTTCAAGTAGAATAACATAATCGTGACCTTGCTCGCCTATGCGAACACACCCCAAGAACCACGACTTAACAGCAACATCTGCATAAAGAGCAAAGCCTCTGCATTATTCATGCATCTTCATGACGGAATGCGCGTTGGGCAATTGGTGATCGCCCCGCTGGGGGGCCTGACCAAGCATCATATTTGGCGCCGCACGGCGCTTGCGGTCTGGAGGGGACTTCAAGGTGAACGCCATCGAACCGATCTCGGGCCCAGCCATCTGGCTGGCGCTCTTCGCCATCGCGCAGATTCTGTACGGCCTGACCTTCCTGGTCGACCTGTACCTGTTCACGCGGCCAGTTAATCTGGTGAGCTCGGCCACCGCGCCGCCCGACGATGAAAGCCCGCGAATTCTGCTGCTCTACCCCGTCCTTCACGAGCTGGAAGAGACGATGCGCACGACCTTCACGGCCCTGTCCCGGTTGGACTACCCCAAGGACCGCTGGAGCGTCACCGCCATTCCGAACGCCGACGACCCCGCCACCATCGCCAGCCTGGAAAGACTGCGGGCCGAGTTCGACTTCCTGACCATCATGGAGATTCCGCCGACCAGTCACCCGTCATGGGACATCGTCTGGAAGGACTGGGACCAGAACCCCCATGCCTATTGGTGGCGGGAGGGCAAGTTCGCCCACAACCGCAACCTGCCGCCCAAGAAGACGCGGCAGATGGTCTACGCCCTCTATCATGCCCTGGAAGACGCCCCCCAGGGCGAAGACTTCCTGATCGACTATATTGACGCCGACAGCTGCCCGCCGCCCGATCACTTCCGCGCTGGCGCGGCGGGGATGCTGACCCACGACGTCATTCAGGCCGAGAACGTCGCCGGCAACCTGAACGCCAGCCTTGCGGCCAGCTGGCACGCCTTCGATCACATGGCCTGGGACGGTCGCAAATACCGCCACCTGACGGCCAACGGCAAACACCCCTACTGGATTCTGGGCAAGGGCGTCTTCTTCCGCGCCCGCGATCTGCAGAGGCTTGGCGGCTTCCACCCCTGGCTGGCGATCGAGGATCCCGAGGTGGGGATGCGTTTCTGGGCCGCCGGCAAGAAACTGGCCGTCGTCAGGGCCCCGCTGATCGAAGAAGTCCCGCTGACCTTCGCCCGCGGCATCACCCAGAGGAAACGTTGGGTCTGCGGCTTCCTGCAAAGTCTCAGCCTGCCGCTGACCGAGTTCAAGCTTTCAATGAGCCAGACCATGAAGGCCTGGATGAATTTCCTGCCGTGCGCCTCCCTGTGGGTCAATGCTCTAGGCTTCCCCACCGGGATATGGGCCCTGACCTATGGGGCCAACAACGCCGCCATACCGCCCTGGCTGTTCTGGCTGTCGCTCATCAACATCACCGCCTTCGTGCTCACGATGATCGGCCTCTACATCAGCACATGGCATCGAACGGCCCTGGTTCTGACCCGCACCTCGGATCGACTGTCCTATATGCTGAAGGTCAACCCGCTGTTCCTGATGATCTGGTGGGTCGTCTGGCTGGTGCCGATCTGGCTCGGCTTCTGGATGTATATGCGCGACGGCGGCCTGATCTGGGAACGGACGGAAAAGGTCAACGCCAACGAGGCGCTGATCCGATCCGAACAAGCGCCCGCCATCAGCGGCTCGTAAGCGTCGATGGACCCTTGGCGCCGGACATGGCCTGCTGAATGGCCCAGTAGACCGGCTTCGGCTCCAGGGCGCCGTCGTAGGGCAGGCCACGGTTCATGCTCGCCGGAGCGACCGAAGGATGGATGGGCTGCTTCTCCAGCCAGGAGTGGCGATCGCTCACCCCCCAGGTGGTCAATCCCGTCACCGACGGCTGCTCCAGGGCAATGTCGAGATAGGCCTGAACGTGGTCGGCGACCTTGCGATCCCGTTCGGCCACGCCGCCCCGGCGGCCATCCTCCTTCACATCCAGCTCGGTGATGGCGATGCTCAGGCCCAGATCGGCGATCCGTGAGAAGAAGGGCGCCAGAATTTCGCGCTTCAGCGGCCCCTTGCCGAGGTCCAGATGCGCCTGAACCCCGACACCGTCCAGCGGCGCCCCGCTGGCTTTCAACTGCTCGAGAAGTCTGAGGAAGGCCGCACGTCGCTCATGCTCGACCGGATTGTCATAGTCGAAGCCGTAGTCGTTGAGGACCAGGCGTGCATTGGGTGCATGGGCGCGCGCCTCGTGCAGGGCGCGCTCGATATAGGTCGGACCATAGGCCTTGTGGAACACGGTGGCGCGCAGCCCCCCCGACGCCTCGGTATCGATCGGTTCGTTGACCACGTCCCACTCACGCACGACCGCGCCGTAGCGGCCCAGCACCGCCTCGAAATAGTCGGCGATGATCTTCCAGTCGCCCGGCGACCGCTCCAGTCGCGCCTTGGCCCAGACCGGCGTGCTCTGGTCCCACAACAGGGTATGGCCGCGCACCTCAAGACTGTGACGACGCGCAAAGGCGACCAGGCCGTCCGCCGGACCCGTGCGCCAATTACCCGGCCCCGGCTGCAAGGCGTCCCACTTCATGTCGATTTCGGGCGTCAGGGAACTGCAATCGCGCAGCACCGCCTCCGCCAACCGGGCGTCCGCCTCGATCTGATCGATCCGAACCGCCGCCCCCAGATAAGGCCCGGCAGGACGTCGGGTTTTTCCCGCGCCCATCCTGCCCTCCGTCTCGGCGAGACTGACCGCGCCCATGAGCGCCGGGGCGACGAGAACGCCACCAATAAAATTTCGACGTGTCGAAAGGTGACGCATCGTTCGGGCCTGTCGCTGATGTTGACGCCAGCCTGCACGACCAAACTTAATCACACGTGCACGAGCTTCAGCGTAAGCAGTATAAAATCAGGACTCTCTGTTCATTTGATGTCATTTGATAAGCGGAACCGTATCTTCCGACGAAGCGTTCGACATCTGCTAACGGCCAAGCTTAATGGGAGGAATACAGCCTATGACCGTCGCACCGCGTCACCGCCAGCCGAAACTCATGCTTGCAGCGACCATGCTCGGCGCCTGCCTGGCGGAGCCGGCCCTGGCCCAGGACGAGCCTGTGATTTTTGGCGGCGGCTTCATCGCCGATGACCATTTCGCCTATGCGGGCGCCCTGATCCCCCTGCCCGGCGCGCGGCCCGACCAGGGCTGGGCCGTCCGCCCCGTCGCCTCGGCCGGCGCCTATGACTACCGACGCAACGCGACCGACATCGAGGCGGACTACGTCAATCTCGAGCTGTCGCTTGTAAACCGCCGCTCCGGCGACTGGGGCTATCTGAACCTGGCCGCAGGCGCGCGCTTCTCGAACACCGACCTGTCGCAACCCGACCCGCAAAATCGCCGGGAGGGAAGCCAGTGGGACGGCATGGTTTCGATCGACGGCGCCCGATACTCCGGCGCCTGGCGCCTGTCCGGCTACGCCTCCTACGCCTTCAGCATCGAGGACTATTACATCCGCGGCGAGGTCACCCGCGCCACCAGACCCAATGGCCTTCGCCTCGGCCTGGAGACGATCATCGAGGGCGACCCCAGTTATGATCGACAATCCCTGGGCGCACTGGTGGCCTTCCAGCCCATGGCAGGGACCGAGGCGCGCGTGTCCGTAGGCGCTCGCATGGGCGATCGCGACACCGAGCCCTATCTGGCGATCGGCCTCAGCCGCAGCTTCTAAAACAAACTCGCCTCTGGCTGATCCAGCCAGAGGCGAGCAGCAACCTGAGATCGTGCGGGCGTCACGCCCGGTCGATCAGGCGGACAGGGCGACGACTTCCGCCGGCGCCTCGGCCGATCGTGAACGGGCCTGAGCGTCGAACCAGTCAATCGTGGCGTTCAGCCCCTGCGTCAGCGAGGTTGTCGGACGCCAGTCCAGCACGGCCGCCGCCTTGGAAATATCCGGTCGGCGCCGCTTGGGGTCATCGGTCGGCAAGGGACGATAAATCACCTCGGACGACGATCCGGTCAGTTCCAGAACCACATCGACCAGGGCGCGCACCGTCAACTCGGTGGGGTTGCCCAGATTGATCGGCCCCGGCTGAGGCCCGTCGTGCTCCATCAGCGCCATCAACCCGCCGACCAGATCATCGACATAGCAGAAGGAACGGGTCTGACTGCCGTCGCCGAAGACCGTGATGTCGGCCTGCGACAGGGCCTGGCTGACCAGGTTCGAAACCACCCGGCCGTCCGCGGCCGACAAGCGGGGCCCATAGGTGTTGAAAATCCGCGCCACCCGCACCTCGCCGCGCCCCGCCCGGTCGAAATCGAAACTCAGGGTCTCGGCGCAGCGCTTGCCTTCATCATAGCAGGCCCGCGGCCCCGTCGAATTGACGTTGCCCCAATAGGATTCGGGCTGCGGGTGGACATGGGGATCGCCATAGATCTCGCTGGTCGAACTGAGCAGGAATCGCGCGCCCTTCTCCTGCGCCAGGTCCAGCAGATGCTTGGTGCCCAGCACACTGGTCATCAGCGTATGCTCGGGGTTGGCTTGGTACAGGGGCGGCGACGCCGCGCACGCAAGATTATAGATTCGATCGAATCGACGACGCGTCAGCGTCCTTGGCAAGGAGCTGACCACATCCGCCTGGACAAATTCGAAGTGCGGATGGCAAAACGCGCCCTCCAGATTGGCCAGACTTCCCGTCAACAGGTTGTCGAGACAGACCACCCGCGCACCTTCAGCCAGAAGCCGGTCGCAGAGATGAGATCCCAGGAAGCCCGCCCCGCCGGCGACAAGGACGTGCTGATTGCGAATTCTCGACGTCATCGGCACTTCATACGCTCCGCAAAAATGGACAGCCTGACCGCCCATCATGTCATCGACGGCGGGGGTCACAGGACCAGCCCCCGCATCTCGAGTTCCTGTCGCGCCTCGACGACGCGGTCTTCAGCCTCCTGGCGCGCCACCCATTCAGCTAGCTCGGCAAGGCCGCCTGAAAAGTCCTGCCGCGGCGCGTAGCCGAGCACCGTGCGCGCCTTGGTCAGGTCCGGGATGTTGTGCCGGATATCGCCGGCTCTGGCCTGCTGGGTGATCAAGGGCTCCAGGTCGGCCCGCCCCATCGACGCCGCCTGAAGCCGCGCCACCTCCTCGACCGAGCGGTCCTCGCCCGAGCCGATGTTGAAGGTCGAGCCGTTCGCCGCCGGTTCCTCCAGCGCCAGCATGAAGGCCCGGGCGACATCCGAGACGTGGACGAAGTCGCGGCGCTGGCGCCCGTCCTCGAACACCATCGGCGAATGGCCGTTAGCGATGCGAGAGGCGAAGATCGCCAAGACTCCCGTATAGGGGTTCGATAGCGCCTGGCCTGGCCCGTAGATATTCCACAGACGCAGAGCCACCCCTTCCATCCCGTACTGGGCCGTCAAGGTCAGGGTCAGCAATTCCTGGACGTACTTGTTGATTGCATAGACGCTCTTCAGCGTCGGCGTCTTGGTTTCGGGCGTCGGGGCGGGAATCATGGCGCGCCCCTGCGCATCCAGAGGATCCCATGAGCCGTCAGTGTTGCGACGCCCTCGCACCACATCCTGCATCAACTCGCCGTCGACCGTGCGGTAGAGGCCTTCGCCGTAGATGCTCATGGACGAGGCCACGACCACCCTTTGCACCGGCTGGTCGATCAGTTGCTGGAACAGGACGGCGGTGCCGTAATCGTTAACCGAGGTGTAGCGATCCACGGCATACATGCTCTGGCCCACGCCGACTTCGGCGGCCAGGTGAATGACCTTGTCGACCCCCGCAACTGCGCGACGGACCATGGCCTCGTCGCGAATATCGCCGACCAGCAGTTCGACCTCGGGGTCGAGGTCCGGGGGGCGGACGCCGGTCGGGTGAACCTGTTCGATCAGGGCGTCCAGCGCGCGCACCCTGTAGCCTCGCTCCAGCAAGGCCTTGGCCACATGACGCCCGACGAAGCCGGCGCCACCAGTAATCAGGACAGTGCCTCCCATATCCACCTCCCGTTGCTTCAGATGAAGGCTGATGGTGTTGGGGCGCCGTTCTGCGACATCATGCCGATTCTATTGCGCGCAGCCCCTGAACGATCAGATCCTGATGTGTAATTCCGAGGATGAAATACATCCCTCGGCGCCTGCTCTTGACCGATCATGATCGCCCACTCCCATCCCAGGCACAGCCCGAGCTCCAAGTCGGCAACGTCGTCTTGATACGAACAGTTCCGGCACAGTTAATCGGAAGTTAAGAAATTTATCACGCAAAAAACAAAAGATAAGACAATGGCGATTTCTGATCTCATTTTAGAAAAGTTTACAGGGACTCTGCTGCCGGATCGCAGTTCGAAACCGCATGCGCCGCGTTCAGCTTGACCGTTTGCCCAGATCCACGCGGCACGCCTGCGTCGAACGCGCCCGCATGGCGCGCACGCTGATCGCCGTTTCCGTAGCGTTCCCGCCCGGCGGATGCTAAGCGCGCCAGACCATGACGACGCCCCCTATCGAACGCATCCGTAATTTCTCGGTGGTCGCCCATATCGACCACGGCAAGTCCACGCTGTCCGACCGGCTGATCCAGCACACCGGCGGCCTGACCGCGCGGGAAATGTCGGAACAGGTCCTTGATAATATGGATATCGAGAAGGAGCGCGGCATCACCATCAAGGCGCAGACCGTGCGCCTGAACTACAAGGCCCAGGACGGGCTGGAGTATGTTCTGAACCTGATGGACACGCCGGGGCACGTCGACTTCGCCTACGAAGTGTCGCGCAGCCTGGCCGCGTGCGAAGGCTCGATCCTGGTGGTGGACGCCTCGCAGGGCGTCGAGGCCCAGACCCTGGCCAACGTCTATCAGGCGATCGACAACAACCACGAGATCGTGCCGGTCCTGAACAAGATCGACCTGCCCGCCGCCGAGCCGGATCGGGTGCGGGCCCAGATCGAGGACGTCATCGGCATCGACGCCTCGGACGCCGTCATGTGCTCGGCCAAGTCGGGCATCGGCATCGAGGACGTGCTGGAGGCCATCGTCGCGCGCCTGCCCGCGCCCAAGGGCGATATCGACGCCCCGCTGAAGGCCATGCTGGTCGACGCCTGGTACGACCCCTATCTCGGCGTGGTGCTGCTGGTGCGCGTCTTCGACGGCGTGCTGAAGGCCGGGATGCGGGTCAAGATGATGCAGTCCGGCTCGACCCACCTGGTCGACCGCGTCGGCGTCTTCCTACCCAAGAACACCCCGGTCGAGCAGCTTGGCCCGGGCGAGGTCGGCTTCATCACCGCCCAGATCAAGGAAGTGGCCCACGCCGCCGTCGGCGACACCATCACCGACGAGAAGAAACCGACCGCCGAACCGCTGAAGGGCTTCAAGGAAGTCCAGTCGGTGGTCTTCTGCGGCCTCTTCCCGGTCGACGCCGCCGACTTCGAGGACCTGCGCGCCGCCATCGGCAAGCTGCGCCTGAACGACGCCAGCTTCACCTTCGAGATGGAATCCAGCGCCGCCCTGGGCTTCGGCTTCCGCTGCGGCTTCCTCGGCCTGCTGCACCTGGAGATCATCCAGGAGCGCCTGAGCCGCGAGTTCAACCTGGACCTGATCGCGACGGCCCCCTCGGTCGTCTACAAGATCGGCCTGCGCGACGGGCGCGAGATCGATCTGCACAACCCGGCCGACCTGCCCGACGTGATGCAGATCGAAAGCATCAGCGAGCCGTGGATCAAGGCCACCATCCTGACCCCCGACGAATACCTGGGCGGCGTCATCAAGCTGTGTCAGGATCGCCGCGGCACCCAGGTCGAACTGTCCTACGTCGGCAGCCGCGCCCTGGTGGTCTATGAGTTGCCGCTGAACGAGGTGGTGTTCGACTTCTACGACCGCCTGAAGTCGATCTCGAAGGGCTACGCCAGCTTCGACTACGAGATCACCGACTACAAGGTCGGCGACCTGGTGAAGATGAGCATCCTGGTCAACGCCGAGCCGGTCGACGCCCTGTCGATGCTGGTCCACCGCGCCCGCGCCGAGACCCGCGGCCGCGGCATGGTCGAGAAGATGAAGGAGCTGATCCCGCCCCACATGTTCGTCATCCCGATCCAGGCGGCTATCGGCGGCAAGATCATCGCCCGCGAAACCGTCCGCGCCCTGCGCAAGGACGTGACGAGCAAGTGCTACGGCGGCGACGCCACCCGCAAGAAGAAGCTGCTGGAGAAGCAGAAGGCCGGCAAGAAGCGCATGCGCCAGTTCGGCAAGGTCGAGATCCCGCAGGAAGCCTTCATCGCGGCCCTGAAGATGGATGAGGATTGATGGCTCGGGGCGCAGCTAACGATGCTGCGCTCCAACCTTCTATGATTGCCGCTTGATCCTCATTTACGCCCTGGGCACGTTTGCAGGCGTAGCCCTCTGAGGAGACAGGCGTGACAAAGTCAGCGTCCGAGCACAGCTGGATCGCCGAAGTTGATCGAACGTTTCGCCGTGAGTGGCGCATTACCGCCGCTGACGCCGGTCTCTCCAGAGAAGACCTGAAGCGCCATTGGACCGACGGGCTTTCACCAATCGACTTCGTCGAGTGGTTTGCCGCAAAATATGATCTGATCCGCTTCGAGCCGGAGCCCTACGCCCCGTCAGAGCGGCCCTAGCCTTTGAATCGATGCTCGCGGTGATAGGTCAAATAGGCCGGGTGAGGCCATTGCCCCGGGTCTTTCGGTAGATTCAGCCGCCCGCTCACGTTGATGAGACGCTCCACCTCGGCAGGCAGATGGCCCTTCGCCTTCAAGATGGTCATATCGTCGGCCACTGACAGCAAACCCCGATCGAACATCCAATGGATAGTGCCAGACAGGGCCAATCCATTCCGCACAGAGTCCGGCCCCTTATCCTCGACCGCCTGAATATGAGCGGCTTGCACCTCAGGTCGACCACCGCCGTTGATCAGGCGAAGACCCGTCACAGCACAACGGTTGTCGTATGCAGCGCGAACTGATCGCCGGAAGGCAACATCCCGGAACGGCTTGATGACCGTGAGTTCGATCATTGGACGTTCAAAGGGAGCGGGAGGTTCATCAAATCCCGGGAGCGGGACAATGGGCGAATCATTTTGGACCGCGAAGTCGATAGGCGATTTGCTGAATCCAGCCGCGAGAATATCCTCAAACTCGTCTTCCGGCACTATGCGAACGGAACGGCCAAACGCCCCCTTGTTCGTCCCGCCGTCTTCGCGCTGAAGCATGCTTTCCAGATAACTCTCGCCATTGCGGAACGGTACTACCCGCTCGAAATCTAGATAATCGGCAACGTGACAGTAAAAGTGATCGGAGCTTTTGGGATCATCCGAGATCGCATAGGGCCGCGCTACGGCAAAGTAAGCTTGACGTCCACCTCGGCTGCTCAGCTCTACTGAGCCGCGTCGCGGCTCATAATAGACGATGGTGTCACCAATCGTTTGCTCGACCTGCCGCAGATAGGTGCGGGGGAAATGGTATCGCTCCTCGGGTAGATCGTCGTAACCCGGACTTAGCTTGGTAGTGAACACGCCCTTGGCCATGCCAAATGTTGGCGCAAGCTGAGCATTAGCTCAAGCTGATACCGGCACAGGCCGGCCCCTACATCCCCAAGGACCTTCTCTTTGAGGTCGTGCCTGACCTCCCAAATCCGGATGCACGAAATCCAACGCCTTTGTGGACTCGCACCCGGTAGTGCGTCAGGTCACAGCGACCTGGTACAATAACAAACATACGGGCCCGGACGGCACCCGCGACGAGACCCGAATAACGGGCTGGGGCGGCGCGGCCTCCGCCCTGCTGGACCCCGACAGCACCGGGGCCCTCGCCGTCTTTGTCTTCGACAGGACCGCCGCCTCTGGGTCTGCGAGGGTTATCAGGACGAGGTCATCGAGGATCTGGTCGGACCGGTTGAGCCGAAGCGGTCTGTCATATGGCGGCCGGGCGAAGCCGACCTGTTCCCGCCACGCCTGCCCGCCTCCTCATGCATGTTGCGGCCGTCCGACATGCCGGCCGACTGGCTGGTGCGCTTTCCGACGGCGGCGGAGATCGTGCACAGGACCGTCGCGCTTGGCCCCCTGCAAAGCCAGACGCCGGATGACCGCCTGATCCGGCGGCGCCAATGCGAGTTCGAGATCTTCCAGTCGGTGGAGGAGGCGCTGGAAGGACCGAAGGTAAGGGACGGATTCGCTTCGCTGTCGTTCTTCCTGTCGCTGGCCCAGACCATCCTGCAAAGGCGCAAGTCACGCTCGGGCCGCTCGCTGGAGTTGCATGCACGCGAGATCTTTCTTGAGGAAGGACTGGTCGAGGGCCGGCACTTCAGCCACGGCGCAAGGTCCGAGGGCGATAAGAAGCCGGACTTCCTGTTCCCGTCCGCTGCGGCCTATGCTGACAGCGCCTTCCCCGCCGAACGCCTGCGCATGCTGGCGGCCAAGACCACAGCGCGCGACCGCTGGCGGCAAGTGCTGAACGAGGCGGATCGCATTCCGGCCAAACACCTGCTGACGCTTCAGGAGGGCGTATCGGAGAACCAGTTCGCCGAGATGCAGGCGGCGCAATTGCAACTGGTGGTCCCGACTGAGCTGGTCGACGCCTATCCGAAAGCCATCCGCCCGCATCTGATGACCCTGGAACGCTTCATCTGCGACGTCCGCCTGATCGCCTAGAATACACCAGCTACCTCGCACTTCCCTGCCTGGGTTTTCAGCGGCTTAAGGGCGGATCGGGACGATTTGCCCGCCGTAGCCGCCGACGGCGCCCATGCTGGGCGGATGAGCGGGAACCTGAAGGGTGGGCCAGCCCATTATCGGCTGTCGAGGGCGACGTGGGAGATCATTCTCGACGAGTATCGCAACGGGGCGACCGTGCCGGAGCTGAGCGAGCGGTGGCGGGTGTCGGGCCATGCGCTGCGCAAGCGGATCACCGTGCACGGCGCGACCAAGCGCGACTGGGGCGATCAGATCGCCATCGAGACGGCCAAGGCGCGCGAGGCGGCGCAGGAAGAGGCCAGGGCGGTGAAGGCGGAGGAAGAAGCAGCGGCGCAGGCGGCGATGGCCCATGCCCTGTTCGCGCCGCTGACGGCCGAGGACGCCCATGAGGGCAAGGCGGTGGTGCTGGCCTCGACGGCGATGATCGCCTCGGGCCGGGCCCTGCTGATGCGGCGGCTGCCCGAGGCCCAGGGGCTGGCGCGGCTCGCCGAGGTCTATGTGCGACTGATGGATCGGCAGGAGAAGGCCCACAGCTTCGAGAACACGCCGCTGGAGGTGCTGCTGGCGGCGCGCTTCAACGGCGAGATGATGAGCGCGCGCTTCGCCCTGACGCCGGAGTCGAAATACGACGACCCCGAGTATGAGCTGAAGTCGCTCTACTGGGATCAGCTCAAGGCGGCGCCCGACGCCTATCGGAGCGAGGTGATGGACGCCCGGCGCGAGGCCGCCCAGGCCAGGCGGGAGATGCGCGAGGCGAAGGAAGCGCTGGAGGCGCTGAAGGCCGCGGTCGCAACCTGACGGCAAGGTCTGAACATGAACAATCGTTCACATAGCAATGTGTCGCGTTGCCGTTCGGTGATGCGCGGCTAAGGTTCGGCCCAGCATCATTGTTGGGGACTGAAATCCATGCGCCTTGCCGCCTCTTCCGTTGCGCTGGCCGCCCTTGTGGCCGTCGCTTCGCCCGTTCTGGCCCATACCTCGGCGCCCGTCGCCGCGCCCGCCGCAGCCGCGCCCTCGGCCACGCCGCTGCGCGCAGCCCCGGTGTCGGAGCTGGTCGCCCGCGTCGACATTCCGTGGAAGCGCTTCCAGCTGGACAACGGCCTGACCGTCCTGGTCCACGAGGACCGCAAGGCGCCGGTGGTGGCGGTGTCGGTCTGGTACAATGTCGGCTCCAAGGACGAGCCCAAGGGTTCGACCGGCTTTGCCCACCTGTTCGAGCACCTGATGTTCGGCGGGTCGGAAAACTCGCCGTCCAGCCACATCCAGACGATGAACGCGGCGGGCGCCACGGGCCTGAACGGCACGACCTGGTTCGACCGCACCAACTACTTCCAGACGGTGCCGACCCCTGCGCTGGACTACACCCTGTATCTGGAATCCGACCGCATGGGCTATCTGCTGGGCCAGGTCAGCCAGGAGGTGCTGGATCTGCAGCGCGGCGTCGTCCAGAACGAGAAGCGCCAGGGCGACAACCAGCCCTACGGCCTGACCTACTACGCCACGCTGGAAGCCCTCTTCCCCGAGGGTCACCCCTATCGCCACTCGACCATCGGCTCGATGGCCGACCTGGACGCCGCCAGCATGGAGACGGTGCGCGACTGGTTCCGTGAGAACTATGGTCCGAACAACGCCATCCTCGTGCTGTCGGGCGACATCGACGAGGCCAAGGCCCGCGAATTGAGCCAGCGCTACTTCGGCGCCATCGCCCGCGGCCCGGTCAACACCCCCGCGGCGGCCCCGATCCCGACCCTGGCGGCCCCCGTCGAGCAGGTGCTGCACGACCGCGTGGCCCAGACCCGCATCAGCCGCACGTGGACGACGCCGGGCATGACCGACCCGGACTCGGTGCCGCTGAGCGTCGGCGCCTCGGTGCTGGGCGGCCTGGCCAGCTCACGTCTGGACAACGTCCTGGTGCGCGACGAGCAGATCGCCTCCGGCGTCTCGGCCGGCAACCAGGTGTTCCAGCGCGTCAGCATGTTCAGCTACTCGGCCATGGTGAAGCCGGGCGCCGACGCCGACGCCGTGGCCAGGCGCATGGACGAGGTCCTGGCTGACCTGATCGCCAACGGCCCGACCCAGGACGAGATCGACCGGGTGGTGACCCAGTTCGCCTCGCGCCGCATCCAGGGCCTGGAAATGGCCAACGGCAAGGCTTCGGTCCTGGCCGAGGGCCAGCTCTATGCAGGCGATCCCGACTTCTACAAGAAGGAGCTGGCGGCCTATGCGGCGGTGACCCCCGCCCAGGTGCAGGCCGCAATGAAGAAGTGGCTGAGCCGCCCCGTCTACAGCCAGATCGTCATGCCCGGCGAACGTGAAGCCTATGTCGATGCCGCCGCCGCCCCGTCCGGCGCGACCCCGACCCCGGCCGCGCCGATCCAGCGCGTGGCTCGCGAGGCGACCCCGGCCATCGGCGAGGTGTCCAACGTCGACTTCCCGGCCGTCGAGCGCGCCGCCCTGTCGAACGGGATCGAGGTGGTCTACGCCCGCTCGACCACCGTGCCGGTGACCCGCGTGGCCCTGGAGTTCGACGCAGGCGTCGCCGCCGACCGCGCCGACCGTCTGGGCGCCCACACCCTGATGCTGAACGTCATGCAGGAAGGCACGACGACGCGGGACTCCAAGGCCCTGGCCGAGGCGCAGGAACGTCTGGGCGCCAGCGTCCTGGTCGGCTCGTCGATGGACCGCACCACGGCCAGCCTGTCGACGGTGACGACTAACCTGCAGCCGTCACTGACCCTGCTGTCGGACGTGGTGCGCAACCCCGCCTTCGCCCCGGCCGAGGTCGAGCGCCTGCGCGCCCAGCGTCTGGCCGGTCTGGCCAATGAGAAGACCCAGCCGGCCGCGATCGCCGGTCGCGCCCTGCCGCCGCTGATCTATGGCGACAGCCATCCCTATGGCCGTTCGTTCAGCGGCACCGGCGACGAAGCGGTCATCCGCAGCCTGACGCGCGCCGATCTGGTCGCCGACCACGCCGCCTGGATCCGGCCGGACAACGCCAAGCTGTTCGTGGTCTCGGACCTGCCCCTGGCCGAACTGAAGCCGCAACTGGAAGCCGCTTTCGGCGACTGGCGCGCGCCGACGACGGCCAAGGGAACCAAGGCCTTCACCACCGCCCTGCCCCAGACCTCGGCCCGCATCGTCCTGATCGATCGGCCCCAGTCGCCGCAGTCGCTGATCTACGGCGGTCAGGTCCTGCCGGTGTCGGGCGGCGACGACATCCTGACCCTGACCACGGCCAACACGGTGCTGGGCGCCGACTTCCTGTCGCGGATCAACGCCGACCTGCGTGAGACCAAGGGCTGGTCCTATGGCGTGCGCGGCAGCGTCAACACGCTGCAGAACCGCTCACCCTATATCGTCAACGCACCCGTTCAGGCCAACCGCACGGGCGAGTCGATCGCCGCCCTGATCGGCCAATACGAGCGCTTCCTGGGCGCCGACGGCGTGACCCAGGCCGAACGCGACCGCACGGTCCTGGGCGACACGCGCGGCCTGTCGGGCAGTTACGAAACCTCGGCCCAGGTGTTGGGCGCGATGCGCTCCAACGCCCTCTACGGCCGCCCCGACGGCTATCAGGAAGCACTGGCGGGCCGCATCAACGCCCTGACGGCGGAACAGATGGACGCCGCCGCTCGCGCCGCCATCAAGCCCGACACCTTCGTCTGGGTGGTGGTCGGCGACGCCTCGGTGGTCAAGCCGCAGCTGGACGCCCTCGGCCTGCCGGTCGAGGTGCGCACGGCGGCGGCTCCGACGACGGCCCAGTAGGGCCAGGCAGCCGATACCAACGGAAAGGCCGGCGGGGCGACCCGCCGGCCTTTTTCGTTCGTCTCTAGCGCTTTCTGAAACGGGCGGCGTCGGCGGCCAGGCTGGAACCCCAGTCGGTCGCCGGATGATCCGGCTCGGGCACAAAGGGCAGATCGCCGGCGACGCCGCGAACGGCGAGGGCCAGGGGCAGGGCGTAGTGGGGCAGCAGCCGCAGAGGCTTGCGGCGCTTGTCGGTCACGTCCCAACCCAGAACTTCAAAAGCTTCAGCCAGATCAGCGCCAGACAGGCGGTGGATGTCGTCCCAGTCAGCCGGGCGTTCGACGGCCTCGGCTTCGTCGCCGGTCAAACCGAACAGGGCGCTGGTCAGGGCGTCGATCTCGGGGAATTCGTCACGGGCGTCGGGATCGGCGTAGCGCGGCTTCATCAGCGCCTTCAGTTCCAGATCATCGACGCCGGGCAGGTCGATCAGGCGGCGGAGTGCGTTGGTCATGACTGCCCTGTAGCACGCCCGTCGGCGGTTGACCGCGCCCGCGTGCGGGCCGAGGCTGGCGGCGCGTCAACACAAGGCCCTGCCCATGCCGACCGACCTGCCCACCGCCGCCCGCGCGCCGCGCCTGGCCGTTCTGATCGACGGCGAGAACGCCTCGGCCCGGATTGCGGAAGCCCTGTTCACCGAGATCGCCACCCTGGGCGAGGCCTCGGCCCGACGCATCTACGGCGACGCGGCCAGCCCCTCGCTGAAAAGCTGGATCGACGTCCTGCCCCGCTGGGCCATCCAGTGGCAGCAGAACTTCCAGAACACCAAGGGCAAGAACTCGGGCGACATCGCCCTGGTGATCGACGCCATGGACCTGCTGCACTCCGGGCGTTTCGACGGTTTCTGCCTGGTGTCGTCGGACAGCGACTTCACCCGGCTGGCGGCGCGCATCCGCGAACAGGGCGTGCCTGTCTACGGCTTTGGCGAGCGCAAGACGCCCGAGAGCTTCCGCCAGGCCTGCACCCGCTTCATCTACACCGAGAACCTGACCGGACGGGCGGGCGCCGGAGCGGACAACGACGAAGCTTCGCCCGCCCCTGTCGCGGAGAAGAAGCCCGCAGACGCCGTGCGCCTGATCGCCGCCGCCATCGCCGACATGGACGAGGACGGCGACGGCTGGGTCAACATCGGCGGCATCGGCAACCGACTGAGGAACGCCTACCCGGACTTCGACCAGCGCACCTACGGCCACGCCAAACTGTCGGACCTGATCCGCGCCACGGGCCGTTTCGACGTGGAGGCCGGGGCCGGCGGCGCCATGCGGGTGCGGGTCAGATCGCGCTGACAAGCGGAGCCTTTCGGATAACGACGTTGCCAGAAGGGTTGACGTAGGTCAGGATGACGGTTCAGTCGTCGCTATGGGAGCTTCGCCATGCTGTTGACCGCCTTCGCCGCCCTCGCCCTGCTGGGCGCCCCCGCCCCTCAAGCCGACGAGGAGGCCACTGCACGACCGCGTATGGTCTCCAGCACTCCGTCACGCGTGATTTCGGCCCGGTCGCCGAGCGTGCCCGACGGCCCCACTCGCGTCGTCTGTTCACGCGAGCGATCGATGGACAGCAACATCCAGCGTCGCGTCTGCCGTGAAGTGGCGATCAACACCTCAGGCCGTGAACGCATGGGTGGGGACTATGTGCGCCAGTTGCAGAGCATCGGCCTGAACGCCGAGAACGGCCCCAACGTGCGCCAACCCGGCGGGCGCCCGGTGAATTGATGCCATGCTCGTCACCTTTTTCGCCGCCATCGTCCTGTCCCAGTCGCCCGAGGCTCTAGAGACACCGCGGCCGAGCCGCGCCCCCGGCATGATCATCTCGGCCAGGACCCCGACCCTGCCCGACGGCCCCACCCGCGTCGTCTGTTCGCGCGAGCGTGCGATGGACAGCAACATCCAGCGAAGTGTCTGTCGGCGTGTGCCGGTGAACAGCAGCGAACGCGAACGCATGGCCAGCGACATGGTAAAGGACATGCAACGCGTGAACTTCGGCATCCCCGTCCCCCGGCAGCCCGGTGGCCGTGCCGTAAACTAGGATCGGCATCATGCTCGCTTCCGCCTGGATAATGTTGGCCGCGTTGCAGTCGCCTGAAGCCGTGGAGCCTCCGCCGCGCCGGGCGCCCGGCATGGTCGTTTCGGCTCGCGCTCCATCCCTGCCCGACGGTCCGACCCGAGTCGTCTGTTCGCGCGAGCGCGCGATGGACACCAACATCCAGCGACGTGTCTGTCGTCGCGTGCCGGTGAACAGCAGCGAACGCGAACGCATGGCCAGCGACATGATGAAAGACATGCAGCGGCTGGGACGCATCGAAGGCGACTGATTCCGACAGCTAGCGAGGAGAACGCCCTTGCTGCGACCATCGTGCTCGCTCTGACCCAGTCTGGTCCCGTCACCACCCCGCTGCTCGCCTAGCGGCGTCCGTCATGCCGTTCGGCGTCGATGGAGCGAGTCGGGTGATCGACCCGCCCTAGAGGTTTCAGGCGACGGATTCGCCGCCTGAACCGCTCCGCCCCCTTTCCCCGCGCGCGCGGTGGTCTATGTGTGGGCCATGGCCGCCGCAGAGACCCCCGCCGAGACCTTCAAACGCGCTTTGGCGAACGCCGCGCGCGCTCTGGCCGAGCAGGCCGAGCTGGAGGTCCACTTCGGCTCGGACGGGCCGCGGCTGTCGAACGGCGTCCTGACCCTGCCCCATCCGCCGCGCGATCCGGGCGCGCCCGAGAGCGCCGCCCTGCGCGGCCAGGCGGACCGGCTGGCCCTGCGGCTGGCCAATCACGACGAGGGGCTGAACGCCCGGCTGCGGCCTGTCGACCAGACAGCGGCCGAGGTCTTCGACGCCGTGGAACAGGCGCGGGTCGAGGCAGTCGGCGCGCGCGAACTGAAGGGCGTGCGCAACAATATGAACGCGGCGCTGCTGACCCGGCTGGAGAAGTCGGGCGCCCTGCGGGCCGAGGCCGAGCAGGTGCCGGTGGCCGAGGCGGCGGCGCTTCTGGTGCGCGAACGGCTGACGGGCGAGCCGTCGCCGGACGGGGCCAAGACCATGCTGGATCTGGTCCGGTCCAATCTTGAGCTGAAAGCGGGGGCCGAACTGGACGCCCTGGCCGCCGTGGCCGACGACCAGACGGCCTTTGCGGCCCGGCTGAAGGACGTGCTGCGCGCCCTGGACCTCGACCCCGGCGACGGCCAGGCCGAGGACGCCAACGACGAACAGGGCGAGGACGAGCCTGACCAGTCGCAGCAGGATCAGCCCGACGAGGACGAACAGGAGGAAGAGGACGGCGGCGAAGGCGGTCAGTCGCTGGAAGGCACGGCCGACGACCAGTCCGCCGAGGACGAGCGCCAGACCCGCCCCGACGGCGCCCCGGCCGATCCCGACGGCGAGGCCAGCGACGACGGCCCCGAACTGAACGAGGGCGCCCTGCCCAATCGTCAGGACAGCGTGGACGACGGGCGCGCCGTGGACGCCTATCGCGTCTTCACCAGCGCCTATGACGAGACCATCGGCGCCGAAGAGCTGTGCGACCCGATGGAGCTGGACCGGCTGCGGTCCCTGCTGGACGCGCAGCTGGCGACCCTGTCCAGCGTGGTCTCGCGCCTGGCCAACAAGCTGCAGCGCCGGCTGATGGCGCAGCAGAACCGCAGTTGGGCCTTTGATCTGGAAGAAGGCGTGCTGGACACGGCCCGCCTGACCCGCGTCATCACCGATCCGACCAGCCCCCTGTCGTTCAAGATGGAGAGCGAGAGCCCGTTCCGGGACACGGTCGTGACCCTGCTGATCGACAACTCCGGCTCGATGCGCGGGCGGCCGATCATGGTGGCGGCGGTCTGCGCCGACATCCTGGCGCGGACGCTGGAGCGGTGCGGGGTCAAGGTCGAGATCCTGGGCTTCACCACCCGCGCCTGGAAGGGCGGCCAGTCGCGCGAGGCCTGGATCAGCGCCGGCAAGCCCGCCAATCCGGGCCGCCTGAACGACCTGCGTCACATCATCTACAAGTCCGCCGACGCGCCCTGGCGCCGGGCCAAGAAGAACCTGGGCCTGATGATGCGCGAGGGCCTACTGAAGGAAAACATCGACGGCGAGGCCCTGACCTGGGCGCACGAGCGGCTGCTGGGACGCACCGAGTCGCGCCAGATCCTGATGGTCATCTCGGACGGCTCGCCGGTGGACGACTCGACCCAATCGGCCAACGCCGCCCTCTATCTGGACAAGCACCTGCGGCAGGTGATCGAGCAGATCGAGACGAAGTCGCCGGTCGAGCTGATCGCCATCGGCATCGGCCACGACGTGACCCGCTGGTATCGCCGCGCCGTCACCATCGTCGACGTCGAGCAGTTGGCCGGCGTCATGACCGAGAAGCTGGCCGAGCTGTTCGAGGCCAAGCCGAAGACGGTGGCGCGGTCTGCGAGGAAACGCGCGGCGTGAACCGGCGGATCTATGTCGCGGCGCTGGCGGCGCTGACTCTGGCGGCCTGCGCCAGCGCGGTCGTGACCTCGCGGCCGTGGACGCCGCCGATCGAGATCGACGGCTGGACCCTGGCCGAGGCGTCGAGCCGAGCCGTCAGTCTGGGCTGGCCGGGCGGCGCCGTGCTGGCCAGGGACGTGCGCTACGCCGGGGGCGTGACCCTGCAGGCCGATCCCGGCTCTCCCCTGCACAGCCTGTCGGACCTGAAATTGACCGGCGACAGCGGCTTCATCGCCGTGTCCGACGTGGGCGATCTGGCGCGCGGCACGCTGGCGCTGGACCGGCGCGGGCGGCTGATCGGGCTGGAGGCCTTACGCGTGCGCCGCCTGAGCCTGACCGACGGCACGCCGATCAGCCAGAAGGCCGAGGGCGACGCCGAGGGGTTGGCGATCACCAGCGGCGGCGACCTGCTGGTCAGTTTCGAACGCGACCACCGCATCTGGAACTACGGCCCGCTGACGGCGCTGCGATCGCCCGAAGCTGTGCGACGGCCCGACTTCCCCTTCGCCGAGAACGACGGGATGGAGGGGCTGGCGGCGTCCGGCGACGGCTGGCGCGTGGCGGGCGAATCCGGCGGGGTCTGGGACTGTTCGGCCGCGCGCTGCGCCGTCGCAGCCGCGCCACCCGCAACGCCGCTGACCGACGCCGACTATCGCATCACCGGCATGGACCGCGATCCGGCGGGCGGCTGGTTCGTGGTGCAGCGGTCCTATCGCGCCCCGGTCGATGTGCGGGCGCGGGTGCGGCGTATGGCGAAGGACGGGACCCTGGGGCCGGTGCTGGTTGAGCTGAAGCTGCCCGGCACGACGGATAATTTCGAGGGGATCGCGGCCGAGCGGCGCGGCGACCGGACGCGGCTCTACATCCTGTCCGACGACAACTTCAACGCCGTGCAGCGGACAATGATGCTGGCCTTCGACGTCCGTTAGATCCGCGCGTCAGATCCGTTCGCTGATCTTGATGGCGGCCTTGCAGCCAGCCTTGATGACGCTGCTGAGCAGGCGATAGGCGGGGGCTTCACGGCTGCCGTGCTCGATGGCGTGATCGTGGTGAGCCAGTTCCTCTTCGCGGAACTTCGTCAGCTCGGCGGCCAGTTCGGGGTCGCGTTCACGGACCTCCTCGATCTGGTCGGCGTAGTGTTTCTCGATGACGCTCTCGACCGCCTCGGTACAGGCGTGGGCGGCCTTCTCCGAGATCAGGGCGGTGCCGGCGCCCAGCGCCGTGGCGGCCAGCTTCCACAGCGGGATCATGGCCGTGGGACGGACGCGGTTTTCGGTCAGCAGGGCCTCGAACCGGGCCAGGTGGACGGCCTCGTGCCCCTCCATCTCGGTCAGGTCGGCGGCGATGGCGCCCTTGCCCTTGCGGCCCTCCAGCACGGCGCGCTGGGCGCGGTAGATATGGACGGCGGCGAACTCGCCCGCGTGGTCGACGCGCAGCATCTCTGCCATGCGAGCGCGGGTCTGGCCCACGCCGGGGCGCGGCAGGGGGATGCGGCGGGCGGCGGCGACGGTGTCGGATGCGTCGGTCATGATCGCCTCTTCCTAGACCTTCGGGGCGCGCGCGTCCTTGGGACGTTTCGCCGCCAGCAGGCTGAAGATCGCCAGCGCCAGCGAGATGAGGAAGTTCCAGCCGGCCATCGAGATGCCGAGCATGCTCCAGGCCACGTCGCCGCAACCGACGATGGGCTTCATCTCGGCGGTGCCGTCGGCCAGGGCGCTGAGAGCGCTGAGGTCGATGGTGGTCGAGGGCGCGGCCGAACAGGTGGCCGGCAGGGCCCACCAGTGCAGCTCGCCGCCCGCGTGGAAGCCCGCCGTGATCGCCCCGGTGAAGAAGACGGCGGCCAGCAGGAAGGAGGCGATGCGCGGCGTGCCGCGGCTGGCGCGACTGAACACGGCCCAGAAGGTGGCGGCTCCGGCGATGGCCACGGCGGCCCAATAGACCTCGCGCTGCTTGAGGCAGAGGTTGCACGGCGGCAGGCCCGCGAACCGCTCGAAGGCATGGGCCGCGCCCAGCATGGCCAGAGAGGCCGCCAGCGCAAAGGCGGTCCACCAGCGTGTCAGTCGTTGATACAGGCGCGTCATGGCGCCTTTCTTAGACGCAGCCGAAGCCCACGTCGATCAGTGACCGATCAGCTTGACCGCAAAGAAGGCGCCGACCAGCAGGACGAGGAAAAGCACGGTGAACAGGGCCAGCCTTTTCTCGATGATCGCCAACATGGGCTCGCCCCAGCGCTTGAGCACGAAGGCCACCAGGAAGAAGCGGGCGCCGCGCGTGACGACGCACAGGGCGACGAACAGGGCCAGGTTGAACTGGAAGATGCCCGAGGCGATGGTGATGAGCTTGAACGGGATCGGCGTCAGCCCCTTGATCAGGATGACCCAGGCGCCGTGCTGCTGGAACAGGGCCTTGGAGGCCTCGAACGCATCGGCCTTGCCCAGGACGGCCAGCATCCACAGGCCGACCGGCTCGAGGAAGTAGCCGATGGCGTAGCCCAGCAGGGCGCCCAGCACCGAGGCCACCGTGCAGACCATAGCGTAGAAGTAGGCGCGCTCGGGCTTGGCCAGCACCATGGGCGCCAGCATGACGTCCGGCGGAATGGGGAAGAAGGAGCTTTCCGCGAAGGAGACCACGGCCAGGGACCGGGTCGCGTGACGGTGGCGGGCCAGAGAAAAGACCCAGTCATAGAGCTTGCGAAGCATACAGGCGTCCCGATTGAGCCTGCGGCTCTAGCAGGCCCGACGGGCTCGCGCACCCGTCGATCATCGCCTGCGACACCGCAACGTGTCCTGTTTCGGATCAGCGCCGCCTTGCGCCCGACGGGGGGCGCCCATTAGGTTCCGCCCCAATCGGCGGCAGGAGCCGCCACCAAAATATTGAGAGGAGACGCGTCATGCAGGACGCCGCCGCCAAACTCGACCAGGAAAACCCGCTGGGCGTGGACGGTTTCGAATTCGTTGAATTCACCGGCCCCGAGCCGGAATCCATGATCGCCCGTCTGGAGCTGATGGGCTTCACCCGGACCCACGTGAACCCGACCACGGACGCGGTGCGTCTGAAACAGGGCGACATCACCATGCTGGTCAACCGCTCGCCCAAGGGCCAGGCAGCGGACTTCGCCAGGGACCACGGCCCCTCGGCCAACGGCATGGCCTTCCGCGTCGCCGACGCCAAGGCCGCCTATGAGGGCGCGCTGGAACGCGGCGCCCGTGCCGCCGAGGGCGTCCATGGCGGGGCTCTCGGGAACGACTATCCCTATATCCTGCAGGGTATCGGCGGCAGCCTGCTCTACGTCATCGACCAGTATGGCGAGCACGGCTCGCTCTATGACGCCTGGGACGAGATCGAGGGCTGGGAAGAGGCCGAGCGCAAGAACTCGATGGGCCTCGAGATCCTGGACCACCTGACCCACAACGTGCGTCGCGGCGAGATGCGCACCTGGTCGGGCTTCTATGGTTCGGTGTTCAACTTCGAAGAGCAGAAGTATTTCGACATCAAGGGCAAGGCGACCGGCCTGTTCTCGCAGGCCATGATCGCGCCCGACCGCGCCATCCGCATTCCGCTGAACGAGAGCCAGGACGACAACTCGCAGATCGAGGAGTTCCTGCGTCGCTATAACGGCGAGGGCATCCAGCACATCGCCCTGACGACCGAGAACATCTACGAGACGGTCGAGGCTATGAAGGCTCGCGGCGTGGCCTTCCAGGACACGATCGAGACCTATTTCGAGCTGATCGACAAGCGCCTGCCCAACCATGGCGAAGACGTGGAGCGGATGCGCAAGAACCGCATCCTGATCGACGGTTCGGACGAGGAAGGCCTGCTGCTGCAGATCTTCACCCAGGACACCTTCGGCCCGATCTTCTTCGAGATCATCCAGCGCAAGGGCAACGAGGGCTTCGGCAACGGCAACTTCCAGGCCCTGTTCGACTCGATCGAGCTGGACCAGATCCGTCGCGGCGTCATCAAGGTCGACGCCTGAATGAAGGTGCGGCCGCCGCACTGGCTGCCCTGGCTCGGCCCGCTTCTGGCGGCCGGGGCCGGGGCGCTGGCCGGAGAATACTGGCTGGGGGGAGGCTTCTGGATGGTGCTGCTGGCGGCGCTGGTCTGCGGTTTCGCCCCCATCCTGGGCTATCGCATCTGGAAGAGACTGCATCACCGGCGCTGAGGGGCGCCGTCCACCGGGGGAACCGAGCATGAAGACATCCATCCTGAGCGCCGTCGCAGCCCTGAGCCTCCTGGCCACGGCCGCCCACGCCGAAGACGCCCCGAAATGGTCGCTGGCCATCCACGGCGGGGCGGGCGTGATCGAGCGCGCCGAGCTGTCGCCGGAACGCGACGCCGCCTATCGCGCGGCCCTGCAGGCGGCGCTGGACGCCGGCTCGGCGGTTCTGGCCCAGGGCGGCTCGGCGCTGGACGCGGTTCAGGCGGCGGTCCAGTCGATGGAGGACAACCCCCTGTTCAACGCCGGGCGCGGGGCGGTCTTCACCGCCGCCGGCAAGAACGAACTGGACTCCGCCGTGATGAACGGCGTCGACCGCACCGCCGGGGCCGTGGCCGGCCTGACCCGTACCCGTCACCCCATCGCGGCAGCGCGGGCGGTTATGGAGCGCTCGCCCCACGTCATGCTGATCGGCGAGGGCGCCGACAGCTTCGCCGCCTCGGTCGGTCTGGAGCAGGTCGAGCCGAGCTTCTTCTTCACCGAGAGCCGCTGGCAGGCCCTGCTGACCGCCCTGCGCGAGGCGGGCCAGCCCCTGCCCGCTCGTCCGGCGGGCGCCCCGCCTGAGCCGTCGACCCTGGGCAAGCCGGTCCCGCTGGCTTCGCTCAACGAAGCGCCGCTGAACGAGCGCAAGTTCGGCACGGTCGGCGCCGTGGCGCTGGACAGCCAGGGGCGGCTGGCGGCCGGCACCTCGACCGGCGGCATGACCGCCAAGCGCTGGGGCCGGGTCGGCGACGTGCCGGTGATCGGCGCGGGCACCTACGCCTCCAACGCCGACGGCTGCGCCGTCTCGGCCACCGGATCGGGCGAGTACTTCATCCGCGCCACCGTGGCCCGCGACATCTGCCAGCGCACCTCGACGGGCATGGGGGTTCAGGCCGCCGCTGACGCCGAGATCGCCGACGTCGGCTCCATCGGCGGCGACGGCGGCGTCATCGTCATGGGCAAGGACGGCACGGTCGCCTTCTCGATGAACACCTCGGGCATGTATCGCGGCGAGGCCGGTTCGGGCCGCGCCTCGCGCGTCGCCATCTACGCCGACGAAGACTCCCCGCGATGACCGGCAAGGTCGTCGATCTGGAGCAGAAGTTCGGCGGCTTTTCCGACCATTGGCGGCCGCGCGTCGCCGCCCAACTGAACGGACAGGACGTGCGGCTGGTCAAGGTCCAGGGGGTCTTCCCCTGGCATAGCCACCCCGAGGCCGAGGAGATGTTCCTGGTCTGGAAGGGCCGCTTCCGGGTCGAGTTCCGCGACCGCGTGGAGACGCTGGGGCCCGGCCAGTTCATCGTCGTGCCGCGCGGCGTCGAACACCGCACCGCCGCCGACGAGGAGGCCCAGGTGATGATCTTCGAGCCCTCGGAGGTGATCAACACCGGCGACGCTCCGATCTCTGACTTCACCGCGCCTTCGGGCCAGACGATCTGATCCAGACCCTATGACCACACGAGACCATCCCGGCGTCATCGCTCCACCGCCACTGATCTATCTCGGCTTCCTGCTGGCCGGATGGGGCCTCGAGCAATTCACCGTCCACATGGTTTCGCTCGGCATGGGGTTCAGCCTTGATGTCGATCTGCGGCGCGGGCTGGCCTTTGTGCTGGTGATCGGCGGCCTGTTGCTGGACGGGATCGCGGCGGGGACCTTCCGCCGTCTGGGCACGCCGCCCGAGCCGTGGAAGCCGACCACGGCCCTGGCGACCGGCGGCCTCTACAAGTTCAGCCGCAACCCCATCTACGTCGGCTTCGGCGTCACCTACGCCGGCTTCGCCCTGGCCATGGACAGCCCCGTCGCCCTGGCCCTGCTGGTCCCCTGCCTGATCGTCGTGGACCGCTTCGTCATCGCCCGCGAAGAGCGCTATCTGACCGCGAAATTCGGCGCTGAGTATCAAGCCTATCAAGGAAAGGTCCGCCGATGGCTGTGACCCCGAACCGCCCTGCCCCGCACGCCGACGAACTGTCGGAAATGGCCATCGAGGAACTGGACGCCGCCTGCGGCCTGCTGTGGGTCGAGATGAAGACCATCACGCCCTGGGGCGACACCTATGAGGGCATGGCCCCGTCGGGTCGGGCGGTCGAGATCGAGCGCCGCTACCTGTGGGCGCACGAGCCCGCCGGCGCCATCGCCGTCGAGGTCGAGGTGCGCGATCCGGCCCTGCGCACCGGAGCCGAGGCCCGCGCCGTGATTTCGCCCCCGAATAGTTGATCGAACGGCGGCTTTACGACCGTCGAGACCGCTTCCCAATCCCCTCGCCCAAGACTAGCTTCGCCCTATGAAACTCGCCTCGCTCAAGCACGGCCGTGACGGCCGCCTCGTCGTCGTCTCCAAGGACCTGAACTGGTTCACGGACGCCTTCCTGATCGCCCCGACGCTGCAAGCGGCGCTGGATGACTGGGACCGCTGCGAGCCCCTGTTGCGGGCACTGGCCGAGAGCCTGGAGCATGAAGCCGTGCCGCGCGGCCGCTTCCGCGAACATGAGGCCGCCGCCCCCCTGCCCCGCGCCTATCAGTGGGCCGACGGCTCGGCCTATGTGAACCACGTCGAACTGGTGCGCAAAGCCCGCAACGCCGAGATGCCGGCGACCTTCTGGACCGACCCGCTGATGTATCAGGGCGGCTCCGACCACTTCATGGGCGCGCGCGACGCCATCCCGCTAAAGGACGAGGCCTGGGGCTGCGACCTGGAGGCCGAGATCGTGGTCGTGACCGGCGACGTAGCCCAGGGCGCCAGCCGCGACGAGGCCCTGGCCTCGATCCGTCTGGTCGGTCTGGTCAATGACGTCTCGCTTCGCAACCTGATCCCCGGCGAACTGGCGAAGGGCTTCGGCTTCGTCCAGTCCAAGCCGGCCAGCGCCCTGTCGCCGGTCTTCGTCACGCCCGACGCCCTGGGCGACCGCTGGAAGGACGGCAAGCTGTCCGGCGCCCTGTCGGTGCAGCTGAACGGCAAGGACTTCGGACAGGCCGACGCGGGCGTCGACATGACCTTCGACTTCGGCGTCCTGATCGCCCATCTGGCCAAGACCCGCTCGCTGATCGCCGGATCGATCATCGGTTCGGGCACGGTGTCGAACAAGGACGCCGACGGCGGTCCGGGCAAGCCTGTGGCCGAGGGCGGTCTGGGCTATTCCTGCATCGCCGAGGTCCGCACGGTCGAGACCATCCTGACCGGCGAAGCGAAGACGCCTTTCCTGAAACACGGCGACACCGTCCGCATCGAGATGCTGGACGACAAGCACCACACCATCTTCGGCGCCATCGAACAGACGGTCGCCCCGGCCTGATCTCCGCTTTTCGAGCGCCGTCGGCCGCGATAGGCTGACGGCGTTCGGAGGGGGAGTTCCGCATGTCGCCGCAAACCATGGGCCCGCTGATCGGCATCGGCGTGGCCCTGATCGTCATCCTGCTGCGCAACCGGCGCAAACGGACCCTGCGACCGCATCTTTTGTGGGTCATGCCCCTGCTGGTCACGACAGCGATCGGCTTTGGCCTGTGGGCCAATACCCAGCATCCGCACTTCGCTCCCCTGGCCTGGATCGCCTTTCTCGTCGCCCTGGCCCTGGGCTGCGTCGCCGGCTGGTGGCGGGGCAAGACCATCACCATCGAGAAGGAGCCGGACGGCTCGCTGAAGGCCCAGGCCTCGCCTTTGGGACTGATCCTGATCATCGGCCTGTTCGCCGCGCGCGCGGGTCTGCGCGAAGTCATGCAGACCAACGCCGCCGCCTGGCATCTGGACGCGGTCGTCGTCACCGACGCCTTCATGTTGTTCGCCGTGGGTCTGATCGTCATGCAGCGCGTCGAGATGTACATCCGCGCCCGCCGCGTTCTGGCCGGCGGAACCGACAGCCACGTTGAGGTCGCCGCATGAAGACAGCACTTGTTCTGGCAACCTCGCTCGCCGTCGCCCTGCCCGCTCTGGCTCAGGACCCCGCTGGCGACTGGGATGTCAATCGCGACGCCGAAAAGAACCTGACCATCGCCTACACCGTCTTTGACAACGGCCTAGGCGTCGGCGCGCGGTGTTCTGGTGGAAACTATCAGGTCCTGATCAGCGGCCTGCCGACGACGACCGGGACGTCTCGCCCTCTCAGGATCGCCTTCCGTGATGGTGAATTCGGCGATCAGCGCTGGAGCGTCGGCGATGACGCGACCGTCGCCATCAGCGAGTACCCCGGCTCCCTGGCGCGCAGCCTTCGCAAGGGTGGGCGCATGCAGATCGTCGTGCCGAGCGGCGGTGAGGTTGGTAAAATCATTCGCTACGTCATCGACCTGCCGTCCTCAGGCGCGGCGATCGACGAAACCTTGACAGCCTGCGGGCGCCCTCTGGTCGATCCGCGCGACGCCGAGTTGGCGGCCCTCGACGACAAGGGGCTGCCGGCCAATCTGCGCTGGGCGCGCGAGCCGCTGATCACCTATCCGGAGCAACAGACCTATCGTCGCGGCTTCGCCATCTTGACCTGCCTGACCCGCCCCGACGGTTACCTGCGCGACTGTGCGGTCGAGACCGAGAATCCGCCCGGCGGGGGATTCGGCCCGGCCGCGCTGAACGGCACGAGAAGAGCCCGCGTCGTCAACCAGGAGGGAGGCCCCGTTCCCCTTCAGTTCATCGCGTTCAGGGCGAATTTCAACATTGATGGCGAGCCCGCGTCTCCGCGCCGACTGCGCTAGCCACAATCCGCATTGAGCTGATTGACCCGGCGAATTCCGCCGCTAGATTGCGCGCCTCCCAGACCTGTGCCGGTGTGGTGGAATTGGTAGACGCGCTGGATTCAAAATCCTGTTCCGAGAGGAGTGCCGGTTCGAGCCCGGCCACCGGCACCATCTGTGATTTAGAGATTTGCCGATGCGCCGTGTGATACGCCCCCGGTAACTTCCAAATAGCGGCGCCCCCCTGAGACGCGCCGCTCTTGGCTGTTCAGCAAGGCCCACCAATCGTTTCTTCATAAGGACCCGGAGAGCCATCCCAATAGGGCATGCCATCGCAGAGGCTGTAATGCGCCCCTGTAGGCTCGGTTTTGTGCAAGTCCGCGTAATAGTAGGTGATGGACCAATGGGTCGGCGGCTCAAGCACCGGATCGGCAGCCGCCAATCCAGAACTGAGCGCCAAACCCAGAACCGCTGCAGTCGCCAGACGTGATAATCTCATAGCCGCCCCCATTTCAAAATAACGATGTTCTTTTAAATTCCACCAAGATCAAATCACGGATTGGTGACCAACAGGCGACCAAAGGCGCCCGCGCTGAGGGCCGCATGACCTGCGCGCCCTCAGCAGCCACGATGTACGCAGCCTTAGCCGTTCTGGCGCATTCCGCTGCCGTGCGCTCGGCACACGCTGAAACAAAGAATGAGTCCCCACCGGCTTGATTAAGCGGACACAAATGTCCACTTGGCGATCTTCATGACCCGTCCCCTGCGAAAAGACGCCGCCGAAAGACGAGAGGCCCTGCTGAAGGCCGCCGCCGAGGCCTTTGCGCGGGACGGGCTGGAAACGCCACTGCATCTGATCGCCGAGCAGGCGGGCGTGGGGCGGGCGACCCTGTATCGCAACTTCGCCGACCGCTCCGAGCTGGCCCTTGCGGTCTTCGTCGGTCAGATCGACGACCTGCACGAACGGACGAAGGCACGGCTGAACGATCCCGAGGTCTTCCTCTGGTTCCTGGGCCAGATGGTCGAGCTGATGATCCAGAGCGCGGGCTTGGCCAGCGCCATCCGCGACCTGAAGGACGAGGCCCTGGCGCCGATCCGCAGCGGTCTGAAGCGCGCGGGTGCCGAGGCCCTGGCGGTATCGCAGGCTGCGGGACGGGTGCGACCTGATCTGAGCGTCGAGGACACTCGCGTTCTGGCCCTGATGCTGGGGGCGCCGTCGCGCACCGTGGGGGCCGCAGACCGCGATCAGTTGAGCCGTCGGGCGCTGGAACTGGTGCTGGATGCGGTTCGTCCGCAGGGCGGGCGCGTATGAGCCGCCGCGACTGGAACCTGCCCTGGGACGAGTATCTGGCGACGCTGAAGCCGCACGAGCGGCCGGCCCTGCCCGGCTCGCCCGCCACGCCCGACCACTCGACGCCAATGCGCTGGGCCTACGCCGCGGTGGGGATTCTGGTCGCCCTGACCGGCAGTCTGGGCAATGCGGCGGTGACGGCCAACATCCCCCAACTGGCGGGCGATCTGGGCGTGACCATCGCCGAGGCGACCTGGCTGCCGGTCATCTTCGTCATGACCAACGCCTGCATGAACCTGCTGCTGGTCAAGTTCAGGATGCAGTACGGGCTGCGCCTGTTCACCGAGATCATCCTGATCGTCTTCCTGGCGACGGCGGCGGCCCACCTGTTCCTCGAGGACTACGGCTCGACCCTGGTGGTGCGCGGCATCGCCGGCATCGCGGCCGCGGGCATGTCGACGCTCGGCATCCTCTACATCATCCAGGCCTTTCCGGCGCAACACCGGCTGAAGGGCATCATCATCGGCGTCGGCCTGTCCAGCCTGGCCATTCCGCTGGCGCGGCTGGGCGTCGGCCACCTGCTGGACCATGACCTGTGGCGGGCCGTCTATATGTTCGACCTGGGGCTGGTGCTGATCGCCCTGCCCGCCGTCTTCGCCCTGAAGATGCCGCCGTCGCAGCGCGTCAAGACCTTCGAGAAGCTCGACTTCGTCACCTTCGCCCTGTTCGCGCCGGGCGTGGCCCTGCTGACCGCAGTGCTGGGGCTGGGCCGCATCGTCTGGTGGACCGAGGCGGCGTGGATCGGCTGGGCCCTGGTCGGCGCCCTGATCCTGCTGACCGCCGCCGCCGTCATCGAATACAACCGCACCAACCCGCTGATCGACCTGAAGTGGCTGGCCGGGCGCGATATCGTGCGTCTGACCCTGGCCATCCTGCTTGTGCGGATCGTCCTGTCGGAACAGACCACCGGCGCGGTCGGCTTCCTGCAGCAGATGGGGCTTGGCTACGATCAGATGAGCGGGCTGTTCGTGGTCATGCTTCTGGCCACGGCGGCGGGCACCCTGACCAGCGCCTTGACCCTGAACCCGATGAAGCTGTGGAAGCCCATCTCCATCGCCCTGGCCCTGATCGCGGTCGGGGCCTTCATGGACAGCCACGCGACCGTCCTGACTCGCCCGGTGAATCTCTATTTCAGTCAGGCCCTGCTGGCCTTCGCCGCCGCCTTCTTCATCGGCCCGACCATGATCATCGGTTTCGGCAAGGTGCTGCAGGGCGGGGGCAAGAACCTGATCAGCTTCATCGTCGTCTTTTCCATCGGCCAGAACATCGGCGGCCTGATGGGCTCGGCCTTGATCGGCACCATCCAGACGATCCGCGAGAAGTATCATTCCAACCAACTGGCCGAGCACATCGACCTGGGCGATCCCGAGGTAGTGCTGCGGCTGCAGCAGTTGGGCGGAGCCTACGCCCACACCATCGGCGACGCGGCCCAGCGACAGGCCCAGGCGCTGAAGCTGCTGCAACAGCAGGTCAGCCAGCAGGCCCAGGTCCTGGCTTACAACGACGTCTTCCTGCTGATCGCAGGCGCCGCCGCCGTCGGCGCGCTCTGGGTCGCCCTCAACCACCTCCGCCCCCGTATCGAGGCGCGCCGCGCCGCCCACCGCGAGGCGGCGCAAGCCGCCGCTGCCGCCGCTGTCGAATGACCCGGACCCGACCATGACCGACGCCGCCCCCGCCCCCGCTCAAGCCCCCGCTGCTCCGGCCGCGCCGCCGCCCGCTGCGGCCCCGCAACCGTCCAGCAGCCGCCGCGTCATGATCAGCGTGGTGCTGGTCCTGATCGCCCTGGTGGGGGTCGGTCTGATCCTGCACGCCTGGCGGCTGCCGCCGTTCGACGGGGGACCGCAGACCACGGACAACGCCTATGTGCGCGGCCAGGTGACCATCATCAGCCCGCAGGTCAGCGGATATGTCACCGCGGTCGAGGTGCAGGACTTCCAGACCGTGCGGCAGGGCCAGTTGCTGGTCACCATCGACGACCGCATCTATCGCCAGAAGCTGGATCAGGCGCAGGCGACCCTGCATTCCGCCGAAGCCGCCCTGGCCAACTCGGCCCAGAGCCAGGCCTCGGCGCGCGGCTCGGTCGCCCAGACCCGCGCCTCCATCGCCGGCGCCGAGTCGGCCGTGACCAAGGCGCGCGCCGACGCCCAGCGCGTCCGCACCCTGTTCGCCGGCGGCTGGGTGGCTCAGGCCCAGGTGGACACGGCCCAAAACGCCCTGCGCGCCGCCGAAGCCCAGTTGGCCGCTGCCCGCGCTGCCGAAGGCGTGGCCCAGACCGGCGTCACCTCAGCGGTCGTCAGCAAGGGCTCGCTGGAGGCCGCGGTCGAGAGCGCCCGCGCCCAGGTCCGTCTGGCCCAGATCGATCTGGACAACACCCGCATCGCCGCCCCTCGCGCCGGTCGTCTGGGCGAGGTCAGCGTGCGGGTGGGTCAGCAGGTCTCGGTCGGCACGCAGTTGATGGCCCTGGTGCCCGACGTCGTCTGGGTCACCGCCAACATGAAGGAGACGCAGATGCGCGACATCCGCGTCGGCCAGTCGGTCGAGATCTCCGTCGATGCCCTGGGCGGCCGGACGTTGAAGGGCAAGGTCGAGCGCATCTCGCCCGCCACCGGCTCGGAGTTCAGCGTCATCCGGCCCGACAACGCCACCGGCAACTTCACCAAGGTGGCCCAGCGCGTCCCTGTCCGCATCTCCATCGACCCCGGCCAGGAAGCCGCCGCGCGGCTGGCCCCCGGCATGTCGGTGGTGGCGCGCATCGACGTCCGCTCCGGCGGTGAAAAGGCGCGCTGACTTCTTGTTGCAACGCAAAATTGATGCAGCTTGAGGGTTGCGTCAGCCTGTCGCAGCCCGCAATTGGGCCCGATGACCAGCGCCCCGATCCCTACAGCCGCCGCCCCCAAGGGGCCGGGGTTCGCCGAATTCGTCTGCCTGATCGCCGTCATGATGGCGCTCAACGCCCTGGCCATCGACGCCATGCTGCCGGCCCTGCCCCACATCGGCGAAGACCTGGGCATCGCCAATGAGAACACGCGCCAGTGGGTCATCACCGCCTATCTGCTGGGCTTCGGCGGGGCGCAGCTCTTCTACGGCCCGCTGTCGGACCGCTATGGCCGTCGTCCCGTGCTGTTCGTCGGCATCGGCCTCTATGTCGGGTTCAGCGTTCTGGCCGCCTTCGCCCATTCGTTCGAATGGCTGATCCTGTCGCGCATCGGCATGGGTCTGGGCTCGGCGGCGACGCGGGTGCTGGCCGTGTCGATCGTGCGCGACCGCTACGCCGGGCGCACCATGGCGCGGGTCATGTCGCTGAGCTTCCTCGTCTTCCTCGGCGTGCCCATCCTGGCCCCGACGGTCGGCCAACTGATCATGCTGGTGGCCCCTTGGCGCTGGATCTTCGGCTTCTTCGCCCTGTTCGGCGGCAGTTTCCTGCTGTGGGCGGCCCTTCGCCTGCCCGAGACCCTGCATCCCGAAGACCGCATGCCGATCAATGTGAAGCGCATCGCCGGGGCCTTTGGTCAGGCCCTGAGCAGCCGTCTGGGCATGGGCTACACCCTGGCCATGACCGCGATCAGCGGCGCCCTGTTCGCCTTCATCAACTCGTCGCAGCAGATCTTCTTCGACGTGTTCAAGTCACCCGGCCTGTTCACCACCGTCTTCGCCATGGTGGCCGGCGGCATCGCCCTGGCCTCGGTGCTGAACTCGCGCATGGTGGAAAAGCTGGGCTCGCGCCTGATCGCGCACACCGCCCTGTTAGGCTTCATCGGCTTCAGCCTGCTGCACGCCATCGTGGCCTATATGGGTCACGACAGCCTGTGGGTCTTCGCCGCCTTCCAGGCCTGCAAGATGTTCTGCTTCGGCTTCATCGCCGGCAATTTCGGCTCCATGGCCATGGAGCCCATGGGCCATATCGCCGGCACGGCGGCCTCGGCCCAGGGCTTCATCTCGACCATCGGGGGCGCCCTGCTGGGCTTCTGGATCGGCCAGCATTTCGACGGCACCACCGTGCCGATGACGGTCGGCTTCGCCGCCCTGGGCGTCGTCGCCCTGCTGCTGGTGCTGGCCGCCGAGAAGGGCCGTCTGTTCAAGGCGCACCATCTGCCCCCGGCCTCCGCCGCAGCCAAGGCTTGATCTTTCGGGGCGGAGGGAGCCTTTTCGCACGCATCTGAATACGGAGCGTTCGATGACCCTGAAGCTGGCCGGCCTGGTATCCGCCATGGCCCTGACCGCCGCGCTTGGCGCCTGCGCCACCGCCCCCGCCCAAGCCCCCGAAAGCACGCCGATGACGCCTCTCGTCCCCGCGACCCCGGCTGCGCCCGCCTTCACCTACGCCAACGACATCCACTCCAACGCCCGCCCGGCCGAGGCGCGGGTGGGTCACGTTGCGCTGGACCTGACCGCCGACTTCACGGCCAAGACCCTGTCGGGCTCGGCGACGCTGGACGTGACGGGCCGCGCCGGGGCGACCGAGGTGGTGCTGGACACCAAGAACCTGAACATCCGCGGCGTGCGCGACGCTCAGGGTCGTCCGCTGCGCTATGAGCTGGGCGCCGTCGACGCCATCAAGGGTCAGGCCCTGACCGTCCACCTGCCCGCCTTCGCCGGGGCCGAGGTCCAGAAGGTCGTCGTCGACTACTCCACCCGTCCCGACGCGGCGGCCCTGCAGTGGCTCAGCCCACAGCAGACGGCGGGCGGCGCCAAGCCCTATCTGTTCAGCCAGGGCCAGGCCATCCTGACCCGCACCTGGGTGCCGACCCAGGACAGCCCCGGTATCCGCCAGACCTATTCGGCCCGTGTGGTCGCCCCTGCCGACCTGACCGTGGTCATGTCCGCCGAGCACCTGACCCCGACCGGCGAGCCCGCCGCTGCGGGTCAGAAGGCCTGGCGCTTCGACATGGATCGCCCGATCCCGCCCTATCTGATGGCCATCGCCATTGGCGACATCGCCTTCGCCCCATTCGACGAGCGCACCGGGGTCTGGACCGAGCCGAGCCGGCTGGAAGCTGCCCGCGCCGAACTGCAATCGACCCCGCGCATGGTGGATGCGGCCGAGGCCCTCTACGGCCCCTATCGCTGGGGCCGCTACGACCTGCTGGTCCTGCCGCCCAGTTTCCCCTTCGGCGGGATGGAGAACCCGCGCCTGACTTTCGCCACCCCGACCATCATCGCCGGGGATCAGTCGCTGGTCTCGCTGGTGGCCCACGAACTGGCCCATAGCTGGTCGGGCAATCTGGTGACCAATGCGACCTGGTCGGACATCTGGCTGAACGAAGGGACCACGGTCTATTTCGAGAACCGGATCATGGAATCCCTCTACGGTCGCGACCGCGCGCTGCAGGAGCAGGTTCTGGGCTGGGGCGAGCTGTCGGCGGAGCTGGCGACCACCGCGCCAGACGATACGAAACTGCACATCGACCTGACCGGCCGCGACCCCGACGACGGCCTGTCGGGCGTGCCCTATGAGAAGGGCGCGGCCATGCTGCGCACCATCGAACGCATCGTCGGCCGCGAGACGTTCGACGGCTGGCTGCGCGGCTATTTCGATCGCCACGCCTTCCAGCCCATGACCGACATCGGCTTCCTGGCCGACATCCGCGAGCACCTGATCAAGGGCGATGCGGCGCTGGAAGCCCAACTGCAGCTGGAGAACTGGATCTACAAGCCGGGGATGCCGTCGAACTGGGTCCCGCCGGTGTCGCACGCCTTCGAGGCCGTGGACCAACAGGCCAAGGCCTTTTTCGCCGACAAGGGCCCGGCCTCGGCCATCGACTGGAAGAACTGGAACACCCAGCAGCGCCAGCGCTTCCTGGCCTGGCGTCCCGAAGGTCTGGCGGCGGGCGCCGACTGGCTGACCACGGCGCAACTGGCCGATCTGGAGAAGACGCTTAACCTGGCTGACGAAGGCAACGCCGAGCTGACCTTCGCCTGGCTGCAGATCGCCCTTGCCCATCGCTATGAGCCCGCTGTCGCCACCGCCGACCGCTTCCTGACCAGTCAGGGCCGTCGCAAGTTCGTCCTGCCCCTGTTCCAGACCCTGTGGAACGAGGGCGACTGGGGCCGCCCCATCGCCACGCGCATCTACGCCAAGGCCCGGCCGCTCTATCACCCGGTCACCTCGGGCTCGGTGGATCAGCTGGTGGGTCGTCCTTAAGGTCTAGAGGTTCGTCACCTCGGCGCCGTCCTCGCGGGCCAGTCGGTCAGCGAGGACGGCGCGGTGGCAACCGCAGGCCTCGGCCTCGAAACACAAGAGGGCGACGCGCTTTTCGCCCGCGACATGGCGCAGCTGCTGGAAGGCGGCCTCGGCGTCGGGTTCGCGCATATGGGCGTTGAAGATGGCGTGCATGGCGGCCACGTCGCCCTTTCTCGCCGCATCGCGCCCGGCCTTGGGCGTGCCCAGGGCGCGCAGTTGCAGATAGTCGACGCCTTCGGCTTTCAGGCTTTCGCCCAGCACCGTCTTGGAAAAGCCCGCGATGCGCGACGAGGCCACGGCGCGCACGTCGGCGACCAACTCGACCCCCGCCGCCTTCAGCCGGTCTATGACCTGGGCTTGCGTCGCGCCTTCATAGCCGATGGTGAACAGCTTCATGCCTCGCCTCCCATGCCCGGCACGGCGCCGGCGTCGATGGCTTCATTAATGCAGCTGCGACGTTCCGCGGCGAAGGCCTCGGGGTCGGCTTCCTTGCGGGCAGGCACGTCCGCCACCGCCTGTCGTCGGGCGACCTCGCTCAGGGCGCCGGGCTGACCCGGCTCGGCCAGGCGGGCGATCCACCAGTCGCGGATGAACCAGCTGGGTCCGGCGACCCGGCCGGTTTCTTGCGACGCCTCGACGATCAGGGATTCGATCTGGACCAGACATGCCTCGGCCCGCGCCGCCTTCGACGCCACCTCTGCCTGAGGGTCCGCCGCCAGCGCCATCGCCGCCATGAGCCAGGCCGTCATCATCGTCCCTCATCCCTCGCCTTGGTCAGCACATCTTGACGCAAGCGCGTCCGTAAGGCGACCTCCGGGCCTTGACCGTTTCGGAGGCTCCATGATCCGCTCCCTGATGAAGGCCCTGCCGCTGGCCGCTACGCTGATGGCCGCCGCCGCGCCCGCCGCCTTCGCCCAGAACCTGCTGATCCATGGCGGGACCATCTACACGGGCAACCCCGCCCAGCCGACCGCTGAGCAGGTGATCGTCCGCGACGGACGGATCATGTCAGTCGGCCCCGAAACGGCGGTGGCGGGCCCCGCGAACATGCAGGTCATCGACCTGAAGGGCGCCGCCCTCTTCCCCGGCTTCACCGACGGCCACGCCCATCTGGACGGCATCGGCTGGCGCGAGATGACGCTGAACCTAGAAGGCTCGGCCTCGGTCGTCGAGGCCATGGCGCGGCTGACCGACTGGGCCAGGGCCCACCCCGAGGGCGTCATCGTCGGGCGCGGCTGGATCGAGACCCACTGGCCCGAGAAGCGCTTCCTGACCGCCGCCGATCTGGACGCCGCCGCGCCGGGGCGCATCGTCCTGCTGACCCGCGCCGACGGTCACGCCGTGGCCGTGTCCAGCGCGGCCATGGCCGCCGCCGGGATCGACGCCAACACGCCCTCGCCCTCCGGCGGCGACATCCTGAAGGGACCGGACGGGCAGCCGACCGGGCTGCTGGTTGACGCCTCGGGCGACCTGATCGCGGGCCTGACGCCGCAAGCCGATGCAGCGATGACGCGCGCGGCCTATCGCGCAGGCTTCGACGTCTATGCCCGCTATGGCTGGACCGGCATCCACTTCATGAGCGCCCCGTGGAAGGACGTGCCCCTGATGGAGCAGATGGCGCGGGACGGCGAGGCGCCGGTGCGGGTCTATAACAGCATCGACATGGGCGACGCCCGCGCCCTGATGGCGGGCGGGCCGCGCGACGCGGGCGACGGGCGGGTCATCACGCGGGCGATCAAGTTCTACGCCGACGGCGCACTGGGCTCGCGCGGGGCCATGCTGTTCGAGCCCTATTCCGACCGGCCCGACACCCACGGCCTGATGCGGACCTCGCACGACGAGGTCATGCCCCTGTATCAGGAGGCCCTGCGCACCGGCATCCAGATCGCCACCCACGCCATCGGCGACAAGGGCAATCACGAGGTCGCCGCCTGGTACGAGGAGGCCCTGCGCTCCGTGCCGAAATCGGAGTGGAAGCTGGCCGATCCGCGCTGGCGCATCGAGCACGCCCAGATCATCCGGCCCAGCGACTATCACTACTTCGACGAACTGCCGATCATCGCCTCGATGCAGCCCAGCCACGCCATCGGCGACCTGCATTTCGCCGCCGACCGTCTGGGCGACGCCCGACTGGACGGGGCCTATGCCTGGCACACCCTGGTCGACAGGGGCGTCGTCGTGGTCGGCGGTTCCGACGCCCCCGTCGAGCGCGGCGATCCGCTGATCGAGTTCTACGCCGCCGTGGCGCGGCGCGACCTCAACGGCTTCCAGGGCCCGGACTGGCGCCCCAACGAGGCCGTGGACCGGGCGACCGCGCTGAAGATGTTCACCCTGTGGCCCGCCTACGCCAGTTTCCGCGAAGACGAGTTGGGCACCATCGAGGTCGGCAAGCGGGCGGACTTCACCGCCTTCAACATCGACCTGATGACCGTGCCCGTCGCCGACATCCCCAAGGGCCATGCGGTCCTGACCGTGGTCGACGGCCAGGTGGTCTATCGCGCTGACTAAGCCCCTTCTCCCAGCCCTGTGCGTTGCGGCGAGGCGGCGCATCGGTTAAGCCCCGCCCATGGAATTCTCCTCCGGTCGCCCGTTGCGGCCGGGGTTTGGCGTTGGAGCGCTCAGATGGCTGATTTCGCCCCCGGACTGGTCACCGTTTTCGGCGGCTCGGGCTTTGTCGGAACCCAGGTGGTGCGAGCCCTGGCCAAGCGCGGCTGGCGCGTGCGCGTCGCCGTGCGCAAGCCCGCCCTGGCCTATGAACTGCGCATGGCCGGCGACGTCGGCCAGATCCAGACCCTGCGCTGCGACATCACCGACAAGGCCGCCGTGGCCGAGGCGATCAAGGGCGCCGACGCCGTGATCAACCTGGTCGGCATCCTGTTCGAAACCGGCGGCCGCAAGTTCGAGGCCCTGCACGTCGAAGGCGCCGTCAACGTCGCCGAGGCCGCCAAGACCGCGGGCGTGCAGCGACTGGTCCATATGTCGGCCCTGGGCGGCGATGTGAACGGCAAGGCCGCCTACGCCCGCACCAAGGGCGCCGCCGAAGCTGCCGTGCGCGCCGCCTTCCCCGGCGCCGTGGTCATCCGCCCCTCGGTCATCTTCGGCTCGGACGACGCCTTCCTGAACAAGTTCGCCGCCATGGCGACCTTCTCGCCCGCCCTGCCGCTGATCGGCGGCGGCGTGACGAAGTTCCAGCCCGTTTATGTCGGCGACGTGGCCGAGGCCATCGCCCGCGCCACCGTCTCGCCGGACGCCGAGGGCAAGACCTTCGAACTGGGCGGGCCGTCGATCTGGACCTTCGAGGACATCCTCAAGTTCATCCTGCGCGAGACCAAGCGCGAGCGCTTCCTGATCCCCTTGCCCTTCCCCATCGCCCGCATGATCGGCTCTTTCGCGCAGATCCCGGCGGCGATCGGCCTGAAGCCGGCCCTGACCAGGGATCAGGTCCTGCTGCTGGAAGGCGACAACGTCGTCTCACCGGGCGCCGAGGGTTTGGCCGAACTGGGCGTCGAGCCCACCGGTCTGGAAGCCATCGCCCCCAGCTATCTGTTCCGCTACCGCGTCGGCGGGCAATACGCCGAAAGTCCGGCGGCGGCCTGATCGGGTCCGCCCACGAAAAACCCCTCGGGACCCGCGTCCCGAGGGGTTTTTGTTTGCCTGCTAATGCCGAGGGCTTACAGCGCGCCCGTCACCGCCAGACCGACGATGCCGGCCACGCCGACGATGATCCGCCACCAGGCGAAGGGGCCGAAGCCGCGCTTGGACACGAAGTCGAGCAGGAAGCGCACCACGACCAGGGCCGTCAGGAAGGCGGCGATGAAGCCTACGGCGATCAGGCCCAAGTCGCTGAAGTCCAGCACGTCGCGGTTCTTGAACAGGTCATAGGCCACCGCCGCCCCCATGGTCGGCAGGGCCAGGAAGAAGCTGAACTCGGCCGCCGAACGCTTGTCTGTCTTGAGCAGCAGGCCGCCGGCGATGGTGGCGCCCGAGCGCGACACGCCGGGGATCATGGCCAGGCACTGGAACAGGCCGATCAGGAAATAGATCCGCATCGGATAGCGGTCGGCGTCCAGATAGACCGGGAACTTGTCCACCCGGTCCAGCCACAGCAGCAAGAGACCGCCGACGATCAGGGCGATGCAGATGACCAGCGGCGTCTCGAACAGCACCGTCTTGATGAAGCCATAGGCGAAGAAGCCGATCACCGCCGCCGGCAGGAAGGCGACCAGCAGGCCGATCAGAAAGCGCCGCGCGGCCGGATCGAAGGGCCAGCGCGTCGCCAGCGTCCACAACCGCTTGAAATAGACGCTGATGATGGCCAGCAGAGCGCCCAGCTGGATGACGATCTCGAACGTCTTTCCGGTGCTTTCAAAGCCGAGGAAATGCCCCAGCAGCAGCAGGTGGCCGGTGGAAGACACCGGTATGAACTCGGTCAATCCCTCGACCAGACCCAGAAGGATCGCCGTCAGCCAGTCCGCCATGGAAACTCCGTCTCGACCGGCGACGGTTCGTCCGCCCCGGGCACCCGCCTTCCTTAGCGTCCCGGACAAGACGCCGCCATTGGCGGATGCGCGGTTTTGCGCGACAAGGGCGGAGATGACCGCCTCCGCCCTCGACGACGCCCACGCCACGACCCGCCGCATCACCGCCCTGTCGGTGGGCACGGCGACGATCCTGATCGTGATGAAGGCCTTCGCCCTGGGGGCCTCTGGCTCGGTGTCGATCCTGGCGACCCTGGCGGATTCCGCGCTGGACCTGATCGCCTCCCTGGCCACCTTCTTCGCCGTGCGCTGGGCGGCGGCGCCCGCCGATCCCGAGCATCGCTACGGCCACGGCAAGGCCGAGGCCCTGGCGGGCCTGGTGCAGGCCGGCCTGATCTTCGCCTCGGCCGTCTTCATCGGCTGGGAGGCGGTGCAGCGCATGTTCGATCCCCGGCCGGTCAGCGCGGGCGGCTGGGCCGTCGGCGTCGTCGTCATCTCGATCGCCGTCACCCTGTGGCTGGTCTGGATGCAGACCCAGGCGCTAAAGAAGACGGCCTCTCTGGCCGTGGCGGGCGACCGCGCCCACTACGCCGCCGATCTGGCCGCCAATGTCGTGGTGCTGATCGGCGTGATCTCCGGCGCCTATCTGGGCGCGCCCGGGCTGGACGCGGCGGCGGGTCTGGTCGTGGCGGTCTGGCTGTTCTGGGGGGCGATTTCGCTGCTGCGCGACTCCGCCGATCACCTGCTGGACCATGCGGGGCCCGAAGAAGACCGCGTAGCCATCGCGGCCGCCGTTCTGGCCGATCCCCGTATCTCGGGCCTGCACCAATTGCGCACCCGCATGGCCGGACAGGTGTTGATGGTGCAGATGCACGTCGATCTGGACCCGCAACTGACGCTGGAGGCGGCCCACGCCATCGTGGTCGAGGCCGAACAGCGCATCCAGGCCGCCCTCCCCCACGCCGACATCCTGATCCACGCCGACCCTCGCGGCCGGGCGGAAGTTCACACGGCGCGCTCCGACCAGGCCGTCGCGCCGTTGACCATCCAGTCCGGCCCGTGGTCCTGACCCGCGACCGAGCGTCGCGGTAAACGGAGCCTTAACGAGCGCGGGTGCATGGATCGGACAAATGTCCGCGCCCGCCATCCTCTATCATTTCGCCTTCCATCCCGGCTCGCGCACGGCGCGTCTGGCGCTGGGCGAGGCGCGCATCGATTTCGGCGAGGAACCGGTCAAACCGTGGGAAGAGGACTGCCCCCTCTTCGACCTCAACCCCTCGGGGATGCCGCCGGTCCTGAGCGTGGCCGAAAAGGGCAAGAGCCTGACCCTGTGCGAGACGGACGCCATCCTCGGCTGGATCGAGGACCGCTCTAAAGGCGACGTCCTGATGCCCGCCGACATTGGCGAGCGCGCCGAGGCGCGGCGGCTGGCCACCTGGTTCAACCGCCGCTTCATCGATGAGGTGGACGCCGTCCTGCTGCACGAGCGGATGGAGAAACCCCTGCTGCGGCTGGGTCCGCCCGAGGCGCGGATGCTGCGCGAGGGCCGCGACGCCCTGCGCGTACATCTGGCCATGCTGGAAGGTCTGGCTGCCGGGCGTGAATGGCTGGCCGGGCGGCGGCTCAGCCAGGCCGACCTGATCGCGGCGGGCCACCTGTCGGTGCTGGACTACTTCGGCGAGATCACCTGGGCCTCCTATCCGTCGTTGAAGACCTGGTATTCCAAGCTGAAGTCGCGCCCCTGTTTCCGCACCCTGCTGAGCGACCGTTTCCCCGGCGTCCATCCGGCGACCTGGTACGCCGACCTCGACTTCTGAGGCCCCTCGACTCCTGACCGGAAGAGGGGCAAAGCGCCCACATGGCGGCCGATCCCCGCATCTTCATCCGACAACGCGCCGCCGAACTGGGCTTCGGCGTGTGCCGCTTCGCCTCGGCCAGCGCGCCGTGGAGCGCGGGCGAGAAACTGGCCCACTTCGTCGAGGCCGGACGGCACGGCGACATGGGCTGGATGGAGACGACGCTGGAGCGCCGCGCCCACCCCACCGCCATGTGGGACGGGGCCAGGACGGCCATCGTGCTCGGCATGAACTACGGGCCCGAGGCCGATCCTCTGCCGGAACTGGAAGACAGGTCGGCGGGCTATATCTCGGTCTATGCGCGCGGCGACGACTATCATGAGGTCATCAAGGGCCGGCTGAAGATCCTGGCCGGTCAGATGGCCGCGCGGTTGGGGCAAGAGGTGAAGGTCTTCGTCGACACCGCCCCCCTGATGGAAAAGCCCCTGGCCCAGCGCGCCGGTCTCGGCTGGCAGGGCAAGCACACCAATCTGCTGAGCCGGACCCACGGCAACTGGCTGTTTCTCGGGGTCATCCTGACCGCCGCCGAGATCGAGGCGGACGTGCCCGAAACTGAACACTGCGGCCGCTGCACCGCCTGTCTGGACGCCTGCCCGACCAACGCCTTTCCCGCGCCCTTCCAGATCGACGCGCGGCGTTGCCTCTCCTACCTCACCATTGAATACGCCGACCCGTGGCCGGTCGAGTTCCGCATCGCGACAGGGCCGCGCATCTATGGCTGCGACGACTGTCTGGGCGCCTGTCCGTGGAACAAGTTCGCGCAAGGGGCGTCGGAGGCCCGTCTGCACGCCCGCGACGCCCTGAAGGGGCCGAGGCTGGCCGATCTGCTGGCGCTGGACGACGCCGGCTTCCGCGCCCTGTTCACCAAGAGCCCGGTCAAGCGCATCGGGCGCGATCGGTTCATCCGCAACGTCCTCTATGCGGCGGGGAACTCCGGTGACGCCGAACTGGTCGCCCCGGTCGAGGCCCTGCTGGACGACCCGGCGCCCGTGGTGCGCGGGGCGGCGGTCTGGGCGCTGTCGCGGCTGGACGCCGAGCGGTTCGCGGCGCTGCGCGATATGCGGCTGGCGAGCGAAGAAGACGATAGCGTGAAGCAGGAATGGCGTCCTTCTCCCCTTGCGGAAGAAGGTGGCCCGCGCAGCGGGTCGGATGAGGGGTCTCGCCGCCCTCAGACCTAGCAAAAAGGGGTTTCCCACGTGGAGAAACCCCTCATCTGTCAGGCTTCGCCTGAGACCTTCTCCCTCAAGGGGAGAAAGGCAATCATCAGACGTCAGCGGACCCCACGCCGCGACCGCCGCCGGGCACCGACTCTACGTCCCGCAACTTCAGCCGGAACACCAGCACGGCGTTGCCGGGGATCATCGGCGGGCCGCCCGCCTCGCCGTAACCCAGTTCCGGCGGGACATAGAGCAGCCACTCGTCGCCCGGCTTCATCAGTTGCAGGGCCTCGGTCCAGCCCGGCACGACCTGTTCCGGGCTGAAGACGGCGGGCGAGCCGCGCTTGAATGAGCTGTCGAAGACCGTGCCGTCGGTCAGGCTGCCTTCGTAGTCGACAAGCGCCAGATCGTTGCGGTCGGGATGGACGCCGTCCGCGGGGCCGCTGGCGACCACCTTGTACTGCAGGCCCGACGGCAGGGTCTGAACCCCCTCCGCCGAGGCGTTGGTCTTCATGAAGGCGGCGGCTTCTTCCGCATTCTTGGCCAGATCGGCGCCGGACACGGCGGGCTGGCGGTTGCAGGCGGTGACGGCCAGCAGAGACGCAGCCGCAGCCACGACGATGGCGGGCTTAGCCCATGCGAAGTTCATAGCCACGTTCCTTGAGCGCTTCGCCGATTTCCTCGGCATGACGGGCGTCGCGGGTCTCGACCATGATGTCGAACTCCGCCCCCTTGGCCGGCACGTCCAGCGCCAGCCGGTTGTGCACGACGTCGATGATATTGCCGCCCAGCCCGCCGATGACGGCGGCCATGGCCGACAGCATGCCCGGGCGGTCGTCGCCCAGGATGCGATAGACGATCAGTCGCTTCTCGCGGACCATTTCGCGGTTCAGCACCACTGCCAGCATGCGGGCGTCGATATTACCGCCAGTCAGCTCGACGCCGACCTTCATGCCCTTGAAGCGTTCCGGGTTGGCCAGGATGGCGGCCAGGCCGCCGGCGCCGGCGCCCTCGGCCACCGTCTTCTCCAGCGTCGCCAGCAGGGCCACGCCCTTTTCGAAATCAGCCTCCTCGCAGACGAAGACCTCGTCGATCAGGCTGTCGGCCAGAGCGAAGGGGATTTCGCCCACGGCCTTGATGGCGATGCCCTCGGCGATGGTCTGGCCGCTGCACTTGGCCGGTTCGCCGCGACGGCGCGCGGTGAAGGAAGGGTAGCGGGCGGCCTCGACGCCGAAGATCTTGATGTCCGGCTTCATCGCCTTGGCGGCGATGGCGCTGCCGGCGATCAGACCGCCGCCGCCGATGGGGATGATGAGGGCGTCCAGATCGGGCGCATCCTCGACGAACTCCAGACCGCAGACGCCCTGGCCCGCGACGATGCCCTCGTCGTCGAAGGCCGAGACGAAGACATAGCCGTGTTCGGCTTGCAGCCGTTTGGCCTCCTCGGTCGAGCCCGAGAAGTCGAGGCCGTGGATGACGACATTGGCCCCGTGGGCGCGCGTGCCGTCGACCTTCACGAAGGGGGTGCCCTCGGGCATGACGATGGTCACGGGCACGCCGAGGCGGCCGCCGTGATAGGCCAGGGCCTGGGCGTGGTTTCCGGCCGAGGCGGCGACGACGCCGCGCTTCATTTCGTCCGGCGTCAGTTGCAGCAACCGGTTCAGGGCGCCGCGCTCCTTGAAGCTGCCGGTGAAGTGCAGGTTGTCGAACTTGATCCAGATCTCCGCACCGGTCAGTTGCGACAGGCGACGCGAATAGCGAACGGGGGTGCGGTCGACCTGGCCGGCGATGCGCTCCTGCGCCGCACGGATATCGTCGATGGTGACGGTCATGAAGTCCCTGAAATCGTTTCTCGGCCGGTCTCTGCGCCCGGTCTCCGGCGCTCTTGTGGCCCACGCCGCGACGCCGGGCAACCTTGACTCGCCTCACCTTCGGGCGTCTTTCCCGTAGAGCTTGAAACGAGTTTCGGGAGCCCTCCATGTCGAACCGTCGCCCCTCCATCGCCCTGGCCGCCATCCTCGCCGGCGGACTGGCCCTCAGCGCCTGCGCCACCACGCCCATGGGCGGCGGAACCAGCTCGACCGAGTTCAGCGCCGACGCCTTCGCCTGGTCGACCCGCAGCGGTCAGGCCTCGATCGAGGGCCGCGTCGCCTTCGCCCAGGACGGCAAGACCTTCCACTGTGTCGGCAACGTCGGCCTGATCCCCGACACAGGCTACACTCGCGCCCGGATGCAGCGCCTCTACGGCTCGACCGAGCGCGCCGCCGTTCCCGCCGCCGTGGTCCGCACCCGCTCGGCTGGCGAACAGGGCGCCGACTACCGTTCCTATGAGCGCGCCCAGCCCTGCGCCGCCGACGCTTTCCGCTTCACCGGCCTGCCCGACGGCAGCTGGTTCCTGATCTCGCCGGTCAAGGCGGGCGACGACATCGTGGTGCTGATGAAGCGCGTCCAGACGCGCGGCGGGCGCCCGGTCAACGTCACACTCGGAGGTTGAAGCGCCCAAGGGATCGGCGTTCGCCATCCTTTGGCCTTACAGGACCGCTCTCTGATCTGATCCATTTCAGGACAGTCGGGGAGCGCGTTCTTGTCCCAACACAATATCATCGGCTCCGAGGCCTTCACCAAGGGCCCCTTCGTCATCATTCGCGGCGTCAAGTCCGGCGGCTTCCGTCGGCGTCGCTCGCGATCGATCACAGCCTACGCCGTGGTCGCGGTTCTGGCCCTGTCGGCCGGCGCAGCCGCCGCCGCCTTCGCCCTGGGCCCCCTGCTCGTGGAAGCTGCGCCCGCGGGTTCCGCCCTGTCAGCGCCCGCCTCGCCCCCTGCCCCGGCCCTGCCCGTCACGCCCGCCGCCTGATACCCTCTAGGGGCCGACGAAGCTGATCGCCTCGGCGAACAGCTCGCCCCGGCTGCGCACCCCCATCTTCTGATAGGCGTGCTTCAGATGGGTGCGAAGGGTCTCGATGGAAATGTCCAGCGCCTGGGCGATGCGGCCGGTCTCGGCCCCGCTCAACAGCATTTCGATGATCCGTCCCTCGGACGGCGTCAGGACGTGGTTGTCGATCAGGGCCTGGAATCGCGTCTCGCCTCGCGCCCGTTGCAGCGTCAGCCCGACCAGGGCGGTCGGCGCCGCATAGACTTGACGCGCCCAGGCGACCCAGCGTCGGCCGCCGTCCCCCGGCAGGACCGCGCAACAGGCCGTGTCGGACCGCGCCGAGGCGACCAGGCCCGCCAGGATCGGTGAAGACGACGCCAGGCGCTGGTCCTCCCCCACGAAGGCTTCACCGTCGTCGCGCAGCGCCCGCGCCGCCTCGTTCATCCACACGACCTCCAGATCGCTTGACACGATCAACCGCGCCCGGCGCTCGCCTTCGACCCAGTGGACGATGGCCCGGCCGCAGACAGCGTCGACGTGCGCGCCCGCCGGCGTCCAGACCGGGTCGCGCGACGAAGCGTGGACACTCAAGGGGTCGACCAGACTCTGGCTCACGCCAAACCTCCAAGGCTGCACGCCTCTCAATGAAGGCGGTTGCCGCGCGCCGCTGATGAAAGCGAAGCCAGATCCCCGAAGTCGCCCAACATACCTCAAAATATTTCAGCAGCCATCCCTCATACCGGGGATACTTAGAAAAATGAACACCACATACAGTTATGCCTTCTCAAATCTTCTTTTGAGATAAGACAAAAATATTCAAATTGACCGATGTTGGTATAGAAACAACCATCATTTGATCTAAATTTTGCTGAAACAGAACGTTTTTCTTCACCAAACCACCGCAAGGAATCCAATCACCGCCTCATGCAAACTTGCTCCGCCGACGCAGGAAAGCTTGACGTCAACGGAGCCCTGAACCCCTGGCCGCCGATCGCCACCACCGCAACCGCGGGATCGACGCCATCGGGCGGGCCGGGCCGGGACGCAGACACGCCCCGTCCAAACAAGGCGCTTCGGCGCGACGACCTCACCGCGGAACTGCACGCCCCCCAGCGTTCCGCCCGACTGGAGTCGACGCCGAAGCGCAGGCCTGCCCCCTCGCACACCACGCATCGGTGACGGCGCGGCCTGCGAGAGCCGGCCTGTCATCGCGTTACAGGGTTTTGCAGTCGACGCCCCCGGGCTGGACTAGCCTGCCGTCCCATCACGCGATGGAGAGCGAGATGGAACCGCAGCCAAACGCCGAAGATGCACAACTTGCCGAACTGTGGCAGGCGCATTTCGGTACGCCCATGCCGATCTACGGCGTTCCGGCGATCGCGCGCCGGATCCTTGTCGAGCACGGCGCGGACGTCCCCGGCCGAGGCGGCGAAGCGCGCCCGGCCCGACAGGGAAAAACGCCCGATCAACGTCCAGTCACGCCCCGCTAAACGCGCTCGCGACGATACAAGGCGTTGATTGGTTGGAGCGGCCGGCGGGAATCGAACCCGCGACATTCAGCTTGGGAAGCTCAATGTTTGCAGGTGAATTCAACGCCTTAGCCGCAAAACGCACACAAAAATACCTATTAGATGCCAATAGGTTAGTTGAGGCTCGCAAAACGACAACCACCCCCTAGCGAATGCCTGTGGGCTGATTGCAAGCTATGTGCTGAGAGCCCCGTCTCAACAGAAGCGCCACCCCGAAGGACGCCCCCCCAAAAATCGTCTATCGCACCGGCTGGATGCGAGCCCATGCTCCTCTGCGTCGCTAGGACACCAGAAGCTTGGCCTTTTGGGCTTGAAATTCCGCGTCCGTGATCACGCCTCGGTCGAGAAGGTTCGCGAGCTTTTCCAGTTGGTCGATTGACGACGATGAACCCGATACGTCATTGCGCGGAGCATTAAGTGCCGCCTGAATTGCATCTCGCAACCCTTCGAAGTCCTTCTCCTGCTTCTTTACGAACATGACGGTGTTCTCGTCTTGGGTAGCGTCAAATACCCCGCCCCGAGACTCGTTTCCGCCCATCAGAGAAAGCTGAAGGTAGCCACTAGTGATCATTCCAACCGCCTTGAACTGGACGGCAGTTATAGAAGACAGTTTGATAATTTTGTCGCCCTTAAGCCCCTGCGTCAGGAATCCCAGAACGCCTTTTCGGCTTATTGTTACGTTCTGACCATCAAAACTCATTTGGCCATTATGGCCCTTAGCTTGAATCACTTAGTTTCCCCCGTTAGTCGATTTACGGCAACTCATAGCCGACTAGTGTTGTCTGGTTCGCGACGAAATCGCCGAAGTGCCACACGGTATGCGGCGCCATCCAATCTTGCGCTTCGATGATCACAGTGCTGCCCAAGGGCAACTTGCTGACGGCTTGCGCAGCATCGCCAGCGATCTGCACCCACTTCCCATCAGCGCGCCCCATAGCTGCATCATCCACACAGCGAGGCTCAGGTAGAGCGACGAAGGGCGACCGCATGACTTGCCCATTAGGATGCTGAGCCTCCACGTAGCGAAGCTCGCCCCTAATTCTGTTGCCGGGCTGCAAGCAGGGCTGAGAAACGGTCTGGAGCGCAAGAGCGGCAAGAAGCTCAATCATGGAGGGAGCGTAACAGAACGACGATTTCTCGAAAGCTTGAAATGAAAAGGCCGCCCCGGAGGACGGCCCTGAACGTTATCGCTTTGCTGCATCCTGTGTAGCGGCTGACGCATCGTGCAGAATATCCGCATCTACGATCCGACAGCCTAGGCTAGACGCCTGAGGGTCCACATAGCCGACCTCCACAGGTCCGAACGGAATGGTCGATTTAGCCGGCACGCGTTTGAGGATGGCCGCGTCATATCGCTTGATCACCTTCCCTGTCTCAGCTTGGACCTGACACTTGAGCTTGAGGTTCCCAATAGGGAAGCTGGAGCTATTCGTTAGCTGACCGCTGATACGCCCCAAACCGAACTGAACGTCAGGTTCCGCCCGCATGGTGATGTAGGTCTCAGGCTTGGCCTCCACATGATCGTAGGTGTCATGTTTGGCTTCAGCCCTTGCCTGTTCCTGCCCACTTTCTTTGGCGACCTCCTCAGGTGTCCTCAGGCCCTGCGCAAATGGCACAGCAAAGAACAGAAGGGCTAGGCCCACCCCCAAGGCGACGAGCCGCCTCCTACCAAACAGAGGCATGGGGAACAGAACCCCCAAACCCGCTGCAATGACTGCAATGACAACGATTGTGCTGACGACGCCGTAGATGGTCATGCCGCTCCCCAGATGAATAACCCGATCTGGGATATTCCAAGATGGGTTCTAGGGGAAGCGTCGTTCGTTGGAGCGGCGCATATGACCAAATCGGTATTCTCGGAACGCTACGGGCTGTTCCTCGCCGTCCTAGTGCAGGCTCGCAAAGAGGCAGGATTGACCCAATCAGAGTTGGCCTCCCGCTTGGGCAAGCCTCAATCCTACATTTCAAAGGCAGAGAGAGGCGAACGAAGGCTAGACGTGGTCGAGTTTATTGAATTTGCAGAAGCTCTTGGGAGGACTCCATCCGAGCTATTAAGCTACTTTGTTCAGAATAAACCCGAAAGTCACCACTCTTTTCAATAACCTCTGAAAGCTTCTTAGGCAAAGAACACCTTCTGAAGTGTAATGGTGGTGAATTTCTTAGCTGATTTAAGATTAGTTACATATGACAGTTGTCCAGCGTAGTTTAACCCAACGGACTCTACTACCGTATCTACGTCATTAATTCCGCCAAGCCTTGTTCCGTGCCCAATTATATGCCTGACGGCGTTTCTGTAGTATTCAAAAGAGTTTACCGTTAGGGCCTCTAAGTATGCGGGGGCTCTACCAGCATGCACCAATTGGTTGCGCGCTCTATATATTCTATTCAATTGCCAATCAACTCGCTCTTTGTGGCTGGATAGAGATTCGACATACCGTTCAGGTGTGGAAAATTTATCATGAATAACTTCAAGTCTGTGTAGCAGCAATGGATACGATGCTAGAGACTTCTTTAATGCTTCCAATTTTTCTTTGTATTTTTCATCAAACAGAAGTGATGTAAGTTGTAAGCTATTGTTAGCTCCGACATCTTTAGATATATCGTCAAGTAACTTAACAAAAACGCTCCTGTTTGATATGATTAGAGCATTGTATAGGGAATTTAGGCTGCGTTCAGGATATTTTGCTAAAATGCATGGCGAAACAATATCAATGTAGTGCAATATTCTGACAGATTTACTTGGTGGGGGGCTAAGGAGGGACTCAAATGAGGACCATATGGATATGAGCCTGCTATCATAACTGTTGGTTTCCAGTGCACTAGAGACAGTGGAAATCGAGTTATGAAGTCGTTCTATTGATCTAGAATCAAAATTATTACGAATATTATTCGTATCTGATTTCGATTCCCTAACACCTCTCGCGTGGCTACGGGCGATCTTAACAGAACTTCCGCCATCAATTACATTTATTGAGTATGCCCTAGCAGTTTGATTGCGCTTGTAATAAGAGCAAAACTCTTTTGGTAATGGTAGCGAGAAATCCCAAGCAGATATAACCGAGACAGACGATATTGACGTCATTTCGTCATATGTTTGTCGAGCGGCAGTAAACATATCTTTCGCTTTTTTATCAACCCGAGCGAATTTGTTTACCGCGTGTATTTTTAATCCACCCATGACGTATGAAGCGATGACGGCAACCGGAACGTCAGATGCTGAAACTACAGTTAAATTATACACATCTTTTAGATATGGTTCTGCTAGAGCGTCAACTTGAAAATAGACTTCATATTTGTAGTCTTTTAGGTCAAATTTATTAAAGAATTCTCTAATCTTGACGTTTGTAGCTCTACCTACATCCTCCAAAAAAAATATTTCGTCAGCGGTGTCGTATATGTATTGCCTACTGTACTTGTTGTTAACAAGAAATGCGAGGTAATGGCAAATGGCGGATATTGTGAGCGATCTATTTGACGCGATGTTGTAATTCGCGAGAATAAAAGTCTCTAATTTTGACTTGTAGTCATGTGATATTTTTGCGCTCAAAACGTCTAATTTTGAATAAACTCTAGACATGTCTGTGTTGTCATTGATCGACAAGCTTTCAAAGTATTTCAGCGCATGCGCAATCTGATCGTGATTTTTATGATCAACTACAGGATCAGATTTTATGGACCAGCACAACTCCTTCGCAACTGGCGCGAATGTGTGCTTTGATAGACCTTTCTGAATATCGCTTACTAGTATTTTTGCCTCAGAAATTCGAGACACTGTGTCTAGCGTCATCATTCTGAAGCTCTCGAATGCATCTATGGATGCAAGTTGTTTGATCGCCTGACCGACAAACAGCAAGTTGCGAGCCTTGACTGTATCTGGCCAGCTATTTGTGGGTTTTTCCACGGTGAGGTCTACTCCAAAAGTGGTCGAAATTGGCCTATCGAATCGGACTCGAGTCTAGCTTAGCAGGAGATTATTCGTCGGGTGATAGGGCCGCATCACTAGCGTATACCCATCTGAGAGCGTGTCGTGAGACAGCTTTAGTGTCCCACTAGGGTTGACCCGCAATTTCGGACACCATAAGTTTGCATGGTCTAGAACCTATTGGGACGTCGGCTATGGCTATTGTCGGTTATGCGCGGGTTAGCTCCACAGGCCAGTCGCTAGAAATCCAGCGAGAGCAGCTTGTAGCCGCTGGTTGCGAGAAGGTCTTCGAAGAGAAGCGGAGCGGGAGCAGTCAGGAGGGGCGCGAGCAGCTAGCCCTAGCTCTCGACTATGTGCGCGAGGGAGACGTGCTGATTGTCACCCGTCTAGACCGCCTTGCTCGCTCAATGATCGACCTGAGGGAGGTGGTGGATCGCCTCACAGCGAAGAAGGTCGAGTTCAAAGCCCTTCAACAGGGAGCTATAGACACAACGACGTCGTCAGGACGTCTGATGCTGAACATGCTTGCCAGCTTCGCAGAGTTCGAACTGGACCTAAGGCGAGAACGGCAGCGGGAAGGTATCGATAAGGCCAAGGCTGAGGGGCGGTACAAGGGACGCAAACCGTCTGTGCCTGTTGATCAGGTAAAGGCTCTACACGCCGAGGGTATCGGCCCCGCTGAGATCGCTCGCCGTCTGAAAGTCGGAAGGGCCAGTGTCTATCGGGCCATTGCATCCTAGCGCACTAGAAGCGGGCATTCTGAACGTTCGCTAGGGTGGATGTCGGTGCTAGTGCTGCTAAGCTTGCTGAATGGCATCGTAGGTCGGGAACACATGCAGACGTCAGACAAGATTGCCTTCGCAGCGTTGCTGACTTCAATACTCGCGATTGTGGTGTCTATAGCCACGCCACTTATCCAACTCGCCTATGGACGCATCCAGCGGCAGCGGAACCGATTGGAGCTTCGTGTAGGCACGGTGGGTCTGGGGCAGGTCGCAGTGGAAGCCTTCTTCCAAGCGGATCACGGTCATCAGGGCCTGATAGCGACGCTTCATAAAGTGCGGCCAGACGGGGCGCGTATCGTCATGTTCCTACCGGGGACCGAGAACCGATTTACGGGCGAAATCCGGGAGCATGGTTTCGAGGAGGAAGATTCGGACTTGCCTCGGACTGTGACGATGATCCCGGTCGAAGGGGGTGAGCCGTTCCGCTTTATGTTCGCCTTTATCTATTACGGCCACGGAACTGCAAACCCGGTGACAATCGACTTGTCGATCAACTCTCGCGTTGGGAATAAGTTGGGTCGATACCGTAGGACGGTGTATCCAGTCGACTATGGTGTAGAATAGTTTTTAGCGATTGAACTAAAGCATCTTGCTTGTTGTCTACAGAAAGATTGGCGGCAATATTTCAACCTACGGGCCGCCCAGATATCGCCATCGGTTCGCAAGCTCCTATTTTCGATTTGCCGGGAAGCGGACCTTTCCTCCCGAAGCCCTCAGAGTATTGAATCTCAGCAATCTCAGCCCCCCGGCCTCTTCCTGACAAAGGGATAGGAGCGACAAAAATTGTGAGGTCGCGTGGCGAGCCTCTCGACCGGGGATGCCCGAGAAGGTCCTTTTCCGAGCCGTACAGCCTCCTTGCAACGTCTCTGGTATCCACCCCTTCGCTGAGGCCGAAATTGCTGTGGGTGAGCCTTAAATCGGCCTTCAATGAGATTTTGCGTCCATCCACCAAATATCACAACGTAGATCGCTGCGACTGATACTTACGCCTTCCAGTAATGAACGTAAACCGAAGCAAATATCTATATATTATGATGCGTAGAAATGCTGAAGGAATATTATATATTGCCAGTCACATTGCAACAATTGCAATGAACAACAATTTGTTGATTAAAAGTAGCCTCATACTCGGAGAGCATTATCTCTCTCAGCCGGTCGTGATGTGGCTCGGGAACGATGAAGCTGTCATGCACGGGTAGGCAGACAATGCCCTCATCCAAGCATCGATTGATCACCGATAGGGCGAGAGAGCTGTCTAGATATTGAAGTTTCAGGCTAGCATCGGAACTGAAGAAATCGGATATGGCTGTATGCATCTCCTTCATTGCATATATATATAGGTGAAATTGATCCCTATTTGAAAAATACTTCTGCGTCTCTTTGTCGAATTTCAGCCCGCCCTTTACGGGTTTCTTCCCACTATTATTGATCAGCCGGTTGAATTGGACCTTCCCCACTTCGCGAGGAATATCGAAGCCGGGGACGATGTAGGGATCGAAATCTAGAGAAAGACCCTTCTGCGCATAGAGCATGGAAGGTTGAATGGCTCCGTAGTCCAGTTCCACCACAGCCTCTCCGTTGATCGTCAGGCCAAGCCGCGCCTCTTGAGGGAGGTTCTGCCATGCGCCCCCATACAGGCGACCTCCACGCTCCCACGTTCCTTTGAAGATGCGGGTTAGATAGACCTTGCCGGGATCGTAGCCCTTTACGTTGAGTTCGGTCCGCCCGGCTTCAGAGGCGCGCTGCCTCGCCAGTTCCAATGCTGAAGCTGTCAGCTTGATATCGGCGTGTGCAACCTGATCGTTGAACCGACGCACAATGGCATCCTCCGACGCTACCTCATCGGGCATGACCTGATCTGTGGCTGGATCGTTCAGGACGGTGGTGATCTCAGGCGCATGAACCAGCATTGCAGAGGTTAGGTCGCACTTCATGGCGAGGGACTGAGCGCCGACGCGGGGATGTATCCGCGTGACCTGCCCATCTCCCTGCTCCTTGTCGAAGAAGCCCTTTTGGACCGCGATAAGTCCCGCCTTTTCGGCGCTATCCCTAATGTCTGCCAGTGCTGTCACGCTAAGCGGTGAGCCCACGTAGGCTTTGTGACGAAATGTCAGGGGAACTCCCTCCTGAGCCCAGATAGGCATCAAGGCTTGTTGGGCCAGCGCCGCAGAGAACGCCAGAAGCGTAGCGTCGTACCGCTTCTGATCGTCGGGCTTTCTAGCTTTCTTGCGGTTCTGGTGGGGCGCAATCAGCCCCTCGATCTGTTTCGCGAACTCGCAAATCTGGGCGCTAGGCTCACTGCACTCTTTGAGGATGAATCTGGCGCTCAACGCACAATCCCCCGCGACATTGTGAGGGCGACTGCCACGAAAGGAAGGCTAGGCCTAACCAGATTGACGACAGTAATGCTGGCGAAACTCTCGTTGCAATTGCTGCAATAAGAATTTGAGTAATATTTCCTCAAGATCGGTTCCTAATAGTATAAAGATAGAAAAATCCGCCTCTCACCGCAAAATTCATGTTGAATTGAGGCGTGTCGGCGGGTATATACCGACAAGTTGGATGGAGCAACACCTGTCCGGCGAGGCAATCGAGCGAGATTTCTTTCTCGTTACTACTAATGTAAACAGACTAATTACTAATATAAACGTTTGGCCCCGACTTTTCGTCGTGGGCCTTTTTCATTTTTACAGGACCATGCAGCAAGCTCAGCCCCGCAAAAAAAGGCCAGTGGTGAACGCCGCCAATGTCGATAAAATTCTGCGTTCGCTGTCTGAGCGGGGCCAATCGCCAACATCGGTGATCCTCGCTCCAGACGGCCATGTGACACTCGTTCTAGATGGCCAAGGGCAGAGCCCCGACGCATTGGAAGCCGAACTGCGAGAATGGGAGAACCGCCATCGCTAAAATCGACCTCAAAGGCGTGTACGTAGTCACCGCCAAGGGCCGTACCTATCACTATGCATGGAGAGGTAGAGGAGCCCCCCGCCTTCTCAGCAAGCCCGGAACCCCGGAATTCATTGCGGAGCTAAACGAGGCTCTGGCGACGCGTAGGCAAACTCCCAAGCATACAGTCGCTTGGCTATGCACCTGCTTTAGGGGAAGTGAGGATTACACTACGCTGGCAGCTAGCACCCGACGCCAGTGGACGCCTTGGATCGACCGTATCCAAGAGCACTTCGGAACTCTCTCTCTTAGGCAGTTCGACCGGCCTCAAATCCGAGTGCACATTCGAAAATGGCGCGACCAATGGCGCGCGACACCACGCACCGCCGACTACGCCGTTCAAGTGCTCTCACGGTTGCTCTCCTATGCCGTGGGAGAGGGCCATATTCAGGCTAACCCCTGCAAAGGCATTCCAAGCCTCTACAGGGCCAATCGTTCGGAGATCATCTGGACTCAGGAAGACATTCAGAAGCTCTGCAACGTCGCCTCTCCAGAGATTAGCTGGGCTGTTCGCCTTGCTGCACTGACCGGCCAACGGCAGGGCGACCTACTGAAGATGGCATGGTCTCACGTCGGTCTGAATTCCATCGAGTTTACGACTGGCAAGAGCCGGAACCGTCGAACCGTTATCATACCAATCTATCAGGAACTGAGACAGTTGCTCGACAGCATCCCCAAACGCGCAACGACGATCCTGACCAACTCTGACGGACTTCCTTGGCGCTCAGGCTTCGGGTCTAGCTGGAACAAAGCCCTGAAGAAGTCCGGCCTGAAGCTTCACTTTCACGACCTAAGAGGGACTGCGGCAACCCGGTTTTACGGACGCCTGACCGTGCAAGAAATCGCAATGGTGGTGGGCTGGTCAGAAACCCGAGTGGATCGAATGATCGACCGCTACGTCAAAAAGGACGAGCTGCTGCGGGACACCATCCGCCGACTCGAGAACGGTCCAAGAACGTAAACTGCAAAACCGGGTGCAAAACGGGCACCCAAAAATCGGCTAAGTGTTGGAGCGGCCGAGGGGAATCGAACCCCTGACATTCAGCTTGGGAAGCTGACGTTCTACCTCTGAACTACGACCGCATTTCTCAACGATTCCAGCACATTATAAACCTGAACCCAAAGCGCGCTCGCTCCAGTTCACAGGTCGCCCTACACTGACGTTCGCCAAGCGTTCTCTCTAGCCTGTCACGCGCCTCGGCTCAAGGCGCTCGATTGCGTCGCGAGCAATGCGGTCCGGATCAACCGCATGTCTTCCTGTCCGCACCACCAGATGTTGTTTGGGTTACGCCCGTCCATCAAACGCTCGGAACTATTGCAAAGCTCGCCAGGTGGACGTTGGACCGGCGGCGGCAAATGAAGCTTCGGCGGCACTCGCGAATTCAACCTATGCGTTTATTACCGCTTAACGGTGATTGCATTACGTTGATCACCGCAAAAGAGTGAGGCTCGACCATGAGGCGACTTCTTTCCCGGTTCAGGCGTGACCGACGCGGGGTGGCGGCGATCGAGTTCGCCGTCGTAGCCCCCCTGCTGATCATGCTGATGTTCGGCATGATCATGTACGGCAGCTGGTTCTGGATGGCCCATTCCGTCCAGGCGATCGCGTCCGAAGGCGCGCGGGCGGCCATCGCCGGTCTCGACCCGGCCGAGCGTGAGCAGTTGGCCCGCGCCCTGGTCGGCGCCCAGGTTGGCGACCTGGGACTGGACGCGAGCAAGGCGGCGGTGGCCGTCGAGAGCACGCCCTCGGTCATCCGGGTCAACATCGCCTATGACGCCAGCGACCACCCGCTGATGGCCCTGTCAGGGCTCATTCCCTCGCCGCCCAAAACCATCCGCAGGACAGCGGTGGTTCGGCTGGGCGGCTACTGAGATGAACGCCCTGCAGGGATTGCAGGACGAGCGGGGCGGCGTCGGCGTCATGACCGCCCTGTTCGGAGGGATTCTGTGTCTGCTGGCGGCGCTGGCGGTGGATGTCGGCTCCGTCACGCTGAAGGCGCGCCAGATCCAGGGCACGGCCGATCTGTCGGCCATGGCGGCGGCGCACGACCTGGCGCGCGCAGACGCGGCCGCCCGCGCCACGGCCTCGGCCAACCTGAGCGATCTTCAGGCCGTCAGGGTGGTCAAGGGCGGCTATGTCGCCGACCCGCGCCTCAAGCCCAAGGACCGCTTCAGTCCGGGCGCGACCGACCCGAACGCGGCTCAGGTCGAGGTGACGGCCCCCGCCCCCCTCTTCTTCGGCCGTTGGATTCTGCAGCGAGACAGCCTGACTGTGCGCCGGACGGCGACGGCGGCGATCCCCGGCGGCCAGCCTCAGGCCATGTTCTCGATCGGCTCGCGCCTGGCCAGTCTGGACGGCGGCGTGGCCAACGCCCTGCTGTCAGGCCTGCTGGGCAGCAATGTCTCCCTGACCGTCATGGACTACCGCGCCCTGGCCGGGGCCAGGGTCAATCTGCTGCAGTTCTCGGACGCGCTGGCGACAGATCTCGAGTTGACGGCAGGAGACTACGACGCCCTGCTGAAGCACGAGGTCACCACCGGCGAGGCGCTCAAGGCGCTGGAGGCCGTGGCCAGCGCCGACGCCACGTCCGCCCTGAGCAAGCTGACCCGCCTGCCGGTCGACGCCAAGCTGAAGCTGAAGGATCTGATCGGGGTCGAAGCAGGCGCCAAACAGGGACTACGCGAGGCGCTGAACGCCGACGTCTCGGTCCTGGATCTGATCATGGCCACGCTGGAGACGACCAACAGCGACCGTCAGGTGGCGCTGGACCTGGGCGCGCGCGCCGGGCTGGCCGACCTCGACATCCTGCTGGCCATAGGCGAGCGACCGAACAAGTCGCCCTGGCTGACCATCACCAGCAAGGGCGACCCCGTCATCCGCACGGCCCAGGCGCGCATCTATCTCAAGGCGACCACGGCGCAGAGCCTGTCCGGCCTGGCCCAGGTCAAGCTGCCGATCCTCATCGAAGCGGCGTCTTCCGAGGCGAAACTGAGCCGGATCAATTGCGTCGGCGCGTCAGCCGTGACGGTGGCCGTGCGCCCCGGGGTCGCGCGAGCCCGCATCGCAACCGTCGACGAGGCGAAGCTGAAGAACTTCAAGGCGCCGCTGACCAACTCCCCCGCCACTGTGCTGTCGGTGCTGAAGCTGGTGACGCTGACGGCACAGGCCGATCTGGAGATCGCCGACCTGAACTGGCAGGAGGCTGCGTTCAACGCCTCGGACATCTCAAGCCAGACCGCCAAGTCGGTGCGAGCTCGGGGCTTCGTCAACGGCCTGATCGTCAGCCTGCTGAGAGATCTGAAGGCAGAGGTCGGACTGGGTCCGCTGGGCGGCCTGGGCCTGGGCGACCTGGTGGGGGCGCTGGGCGTGCTGCTGACCCCCTTGGGCCCGGTGCTGGACGGGGTGGTGCAGCCCCTGCTCGACCTGCTGGGACTGAAGCTGGGCGAGGCCGACGTGCGCGTGCACGGCGTCCAGTGCCCGACCCAGGGCCGGACGCCGATGCTGGTGGGATAAGGGAGGGGGCGCGACGCCCCCGCCATTAACCTTCGACTGAGCGCAGACCCGAGGCCGACGCCTGCTGCACCACGGGACGACGCTGGCCCCCAGCGGCGATGATGCGGTCGATGCGGCTCTTCTCGGCGCGGAAGGCGGCCAGGTCGGCGCCTGCCAGGACGGTGCCTTCCTGCGTCTTGATGCCGGACGGATTGATCCGCTGACCGTTGCGCCAGATTTCGTAGTGCAGGTGCGGGCCGGTCGAGGCGCCGGTCGAGCCGACATAGGCGACGACCTGGCCTTGCGACACGCGCTGACCGGCGCGGATGCCCGAACCATAGCGCGACAGGTGACCGTAACCGCTTTCCAGGCCGTTGGCGTGGCGGATGCGCAGCCAGTTGCCGTAACCGCCCCAGCGACGGGCCTCGACGACCACGCCGTCGGCGGGCGCCACGACGGGCGTGCCGGTGGTGGCGGCGAAGTCCATGCCCTGGTGCATCTTGCGATAGCCCGAGATGGGGTGGGTGCGGACGCCGAAGTTGGAGCTGACGCGGCGGAAGCTGGTCAGCGGAGTGCGCATCATGGCGGTGCGCGTGTTCTTGCCGGTGGCGTCGAAATATTCCGCCGCCTTCGCGCCGGGGCGCTGATAGCGGTAGAAGGCGTGACCCTTGAGCTCGGCGTACAGCAGGTCGCCGGTCTCCACCGTGCGTCCCGCCTCGGTCACCGAACGGTCGAAGACCAGGGTGAACTCATCCGAGGCGCGCACGTCGCGCTGCATGTCGAACTTGTGGGCGAACAACTGGCTGGCGCGGCGGACGACCGCCGAGGTGGCGCCCAGTTCACGGGCGCTGGCCGACAGCGAACGCTGGACCTTGTCGTTGGCGACGACGGTTTCGTGCGTCACCTTTTCATCGAGGGCGCGCAGGCGCAGGGCGCCGTCGAAGCTGCGTGACACGGTCAGCTGGCTGGCCGGGCCGGTGCGCATGGTCAGGCCGATCAGGCGGGCGTCGCCCCGGCCGCCGCGCGGCTTGGAGACGGCGGTTTCAAACTTCAGACCCGCGCGCATGTCCTTGAGATCGAAGGCGCTGGCGATGGTGGCGGCGACGGCGCTGGCTTCGTCGGCGCCGATGCCGGTGCGGCGCACGGCCTGCTCGAAGGTTTCGCCGCGGCGGATTTGTACGGGAATGGATTCGGGAGCGGTCAGACCAGCGGGCGCGCCAGCGGCGGCGTAGGCCTGGGTCTCGAGATAGGCGATCTGTTCCGACGTCAGCGCGGGAACTTCCTCGGCGCGGACCGGTTCATAGGCTTGACCCGCCACGAGGGCGATAGCCACAGCCGCAGCTGTCGTCAGGAGGTGCGGCGCAAGCCGCATGGGCTGGCGGCGCGGATCGAACTGAGCCATCGGTCCCCGGCAATCGACGACGCCTCGCAGCGCCAAACCATTCGAATCATGGATCGCGCCCCCGGCAGCCCCGAAAACGCGAAGCGAGCGATATAGCCCGTCCGTCCCATCTTGGGAAGCGCGTAGGTTACATTTGGTTAACTTGGCCGGGATGCGCCCAAGTATTCCACTGTTTTTCCTGAATCATCGGCGACGAAGCGCCCTTTTCTCGCCTTGCTTGACTGAACAGTGACTGAAGCGCCACGCCTCAGTGTTCATGCGGTCACAACTGTTGTCCGCGAGCAATCTGTGGCGTTGTTGCCCCTCCATCCGCCGACGAACGCCGAGCCCTTTGACCGACGAAACGCCCGCTACCCAGCCCGAGCCCCGGCTTGAGGCCCAGCCGCACCCCCGCCGTCGTCCGCGCTCTGCCGTCCGGACAGCGCTGATCATCCTGCTGATCGGCCTTCTGCTGCTGATCGTGCTGGTCGCCGCCCTCTATCTGAACCGGCGCGCCGCTGCCCGCGAACTGCTGACCGGCTGGCTGGACCGCAAGGGCATCGACGCGGACGTCGAAGTGGAACGGCTGGAGATCGACGGCTTCGTCGGCAAAGTCAGCATCGGCGATCCGCGCAACCCCGACTTCAAGGTCGAACGGGTCGAGGTCGACTACGCCCTGGGCATGCCCTGGTCCAAGACGGGGCTGGGCGTCACCCCCAGCCGCATCCGCCTGGTCCGCCCCCTGGCGCGCGCCAGCTGGAAGGCCGGCAAGTTCTCGCTCGGCTCGCTGGACCCACTGATCGAGGAGTTCATGGCCAGACCGCCGCGCCCCGACCAGCGCGCGCCCCTGGTCATCGTCGAGGGCGGCCGCGCCCGCATCAACACCGAATACGGGCCGGTTCAGGTGTTGGCCGACGCGCGAATCGACGACAGCAAGTTGATGCGGCTCAACGCCCGCCTGCCCGCCGCCTCGCTGAAGAGCGCCGACATCGAGGCGCGCGGCCTGAGCGCCGCCGTCGATCTGACCACCGTCGGCGACCGCGTGGCGCTGAAGGTCGAAGCCGCCGCCGAGCGCTTCGCGACGAAAGAGGCCGAGGGGACCGCCGCCCATCTGAGCCTGACCGGCGACCTGCCCTACCCCGACCTGAAGAAGCGTCGCGGCGACGGGCGCGCCGTTATCGCCGCCCGCCTGAGCGCCGACGCCCTGAAGGCGGGCGGCGTCGAGGGGCGCAAGACCGAGGCGGCGCTTGACTTCGACGGCCGGACCGAGGGCTGGATTGAAACCTTCCAGATCATCGGCAAGGGTCAGACGCGGGTGCGCGCCCAACACTTGATTGGCGAAGGGATGACGGCGCGCGGCGCCGATCTGGCCCTCAGCCGCGCCGACCTCATGGTCAAGCGCGGCCAGCGCGGGCTTGAGTGGCGCGTGGCCTCACCCGCCGCGATCCGGCTGGACAGCGGAACGGCGGCGGAAAGCCGCCTGACCCGGGCGGTCCTGACGTCCGACAGCCTGACGGCGGGCGGGCGCGACGCGGCCTTCGAGGTGCAGGGGCCGCTGGCCTTGAACGCCGGGCAGCTGAATGCCGGCGACCTCAGCCTGAAAGAGGCGCGCGGCCGACTGGACCTGGATCTGGTGCGCGACGGCGTGACCCGCATGACCGCAACCGGCGCCCTTTCGGCCGCCCGCGCCGCCTGGCCGGGCCTGGGCGTGCCGATGAAGGACGACCTGCCCGAGATGGCCGAGTTGAAGCGGGCGCTGGGCGCCTTCGCGCTCGACGCCCCCGGGATCAGACTGGCCGCCGGCAGCGCCGGCACCGAGCTGGTCCTGACGCGCCCGATCACGGCCCGCCCGGCCAACGGCGGTCTGCTGACGCTGGCGCCCGCTCGGACGCCCCTGTTCGCGGCTGAGGCCGGACAGCCGGGCGGCGGCGCCCTGAGCATCACGTCGCAACGCGGCGGCGGCTTGCCCGAGGCCCGGATCGCCGTGCCGTCGTGGAGCCTGACATCCGGCGGCTTCCGCGCCGCTCTGGACGGCCAGGCGGCGCTGGACTTCGGCCCGGCGCGCAACATCGCCCTGTCGACCAAGGGCGAGTTGGGGTCGAACGGCGGACGGCTGACCTATACGACTAACGACTGCATCCCGCTCAGCGTTGAAAAGCTCGAGTTGGGCGAGAACGATGTGACGGACGTGGCTGGTCGCTTCTGCCCATCCGACGCCCCGCTGATCACGGCGGCCAACGGCAGCTGGCGGGCGCAGGGAGCCCTGACGGGTGTCGAGGCTACCGCCCCCTTCCTGGCCATGCGTTTCTCGGAAGCTCAGGGCCGGCTGGTCGTGGACGGCAAGCCCGCTGGCCTGTCGATGACGGCCAGCGTGTCTCGCGCCCAGGTCTCCGACACCACCGATCCACTACGCTTCCTGCCTCTGACGGCGGTTGGCGAGGCGCGACTGGCCAATGACGTCTGGAGCGGCGAGTTCGACCTGAGCCGCCTGGAATACGCCGTCGGCCGCATAGATCTGCGCCACGACGGCAAGGCCGAGGCGGGCGGCGTGACCATCAGCGCGCCCAACCTGGCCTTCAGCCAGTACGGCCTGCAACCCAGCGACCTCAGCCCCCTGGCCGCCGACTATCTGAAGTCGCCGGTTGAAGGCTCGGCCGGGTTCGAGGGACGCATCGACTGGTCGCCGACCACCTCGACCAGCTCCGGCGTCGCCACCATTCCCGAACTCGACTTCACCAGCCCCGCAGGCAAGGTGCAGGGCCTGAAGGGTCGCGTCGAGTTCACCAGCCTGACCCCTCTGATCACCGCCCCGGATCAGGTGCTGACAGTGGACCGGCTGGAGACGGTCACCCCCCTGACCGCGCTGGAACTGCGCTTCGCCCTCGACGAGAAAGCCCTGAACCTGGCGGGCGGCAAGATCGAGGCGGCGGGCGGCCGTATCAGCATCGAGCCTTTCAACATCCCCCTGACGCCGGGCGAGGCCTGGGGCGGGGTGATCGTGGTGGAGCGCGTCCAGCTGAACGAACTGCTGAAGAGCGCCAATCTGCAGGAGAAGGCCGAGCTGGATTCCGTGGTCTCGGGCCGCCTGCCCTTCACCTATGCGCCCGACACCGGCTGGCGCATCACTGGCGGGGTGCTGAACGCCGTGCGGCCCGGCCGCCTGTCGATCCAGCCCGAGGTCTTCGACGACCTCGCGGCGGGCGGGGGCGACGCCGCGGCGGCCCTGCCGCCCAACACCATGCAGGATCTGGCCTATCAGGCCATGCAGGACCTGGCGATCAGCGACCTGAGCGCAGAGGTCAACAGCCTGGACGCCGGACGGCTGGGGGTTCGCTTCCACATCAACGGACGGCACGACCCGCCCGAGCGCGAGCAACTGCGCCTGAGCTGGATGGAGCTGATCCGCCGCGACTTCCTGAACAAGAAGCTGAACCTGCCGTCGGACACCCCCATCGATCTGACGCTGGACACCACCTGGAACGCCAACCAGATCGTGTCCGACCTGATGGAGTGGGGCAAATCCGCGAACGGGTCCGCTCCTGATCCGAAAACGCCTTGAGATACGGCGCCGCTTTGTTCAGAACCCGTTCACGCACCGAGGCGTTAGATCGCCATGACTTCAACCGCCGCCTTCCGGAGACCGGCCTCATGATCAGCAAGCGTCAAATCGCCCTGCTCGGCCTCGCCGCCGCCAGCGTCGCCGCCTGCGCGCCCACGGTGAACATCAAGTTCAGCGAGCCGCTGCAGATCTACGCCAAGCTGGACGCCGACATCCGCATCAAGCTCGACCAGGAACTGCAGAACCTCCTGCGCGAAAATCCCAACCTGTTCTGACCGTTCAAGAAAGGGGCTGAACATGATCAATCGCAAACTCTTCGTGGCCGTCGCCGCCGTCGCCGCCCTCGGCGCAGCCGCTGGAGCCGCCGTGGCCCAGACCGCCTCGCAAAAAGCCCTGGTCGACCAGGCCAAGGCCGCCGGTTCCGTCGGCGAGCAGGCGGACGGCTACCTCGGCGTGCGCACCTCGGTGACCCCGGACACCCAGGCCGCCGTCAGCGCGACCAACGCCGGTCGCCGCCAGGCCTATGCCCGCAGCGCCGCCGACGCCGGCACCACGGCTGAAGTGGCCGGCGCCCGGATGTTCGAAACCCAGCTGCTACCGCGCATCAGCTCGGGCCAGTGGTACAAGAACGCCGCGGGCCAGTGGGTCCAGCGCTGATCTGACGCGATGAAAACGCCCCGGGTCGAAGGTCGGGCAGGACGGTTCCTGCTGGCCCTCGGCCTGGCGGTCGCGATCGCCGCCGTCGCCGTGTTTGGTCTGGCCGGATACTGGCGACTGATCGGCGGCGGACCGATGTCCATCCACGGCTGGATCGCCATGGGCCTGGGCGTGCTCTGCACCGTCGGCCTGGCCTGGCTGCTGATGAGCCTGGCCTTCCGCTCGGATCGCGAGGGCTGGGACGACCGGGTGGACAACCATCTGGACCCCGGCCGCGACGAAGCCGAAGACGACGATCTGCAATACTAGGCGGCGACCGCCCCATCCGCCCGGACGCCTAGCGCGGGCTCGAACAACTGCCGCGTCAGGGCCTCGACCACCGGCACAGCGACCGCATCCCCCATCAGCTTCAAGGCCGCGCTCTCGCTCTCGGGCAACTGATAGTCGTCCGACACCCCCATCAACCGCGCCGCCTCGCGCCCGGTCAGGCGGCGCATCTTCGCCCGGCCCTTGTCGCAGATCAGCACATACTGACGCGACGAGCCGCCGGACGGCGTGCGCAGACAGCCCGCCAGCCCGTCGAAGCGCAGCTCCAGCCGCTGATGCTTGACCCCGTCCAGGGTGCGCACCCGACGGAAGGCCGCGCCGACACGGCGCTCGCCCGACGCCAGGACGGCGTCCAGCCGCGTCCTATGCAGCGGCGACAGCATGGCCAGCAGCACCTTGGTCTGGGCCTTGGTGAAGACCGGAACCTTCGCCTCCAGCACCGCCGACAGGTCGAGGTTGCGGCGCGGCGGCGGGGTCAGGGCCCACCAGGCCCACTGGGCCTGAACCGCCTCGGACAGGCGGGCGTGAGCGGCGATCAGACGCGGCGTGTGGAAAGGCCCGCTCGGCGCAGTCGCTGTCGGCCCGTCGACCCCGCGCATGGCGACGACGAAAAGGCGCGGCCGCGACTGGGGCAGCCACAGGGCCGCGTCCATCTCCAGGGCGCCGACGCGATAGCCGGCCTCGACCATGGCGGCGCAGACGGCCTCGAAGTCAGCCCCCTCGCCCGAGGTCAGCAGACCAGCGACATTCTCGATGACAATGATGCGCGGCGCCCGGCCCTCCAGGTCCAGCCCCTGCATCAGCTTCCAGAAGCCCCAGAAGGCGCCCGAGCGCACGGCCTTCAGACCGCCGCGCGCGCCCGCCAGACTGACGTCCTGGCAAGGCGACGAAGCCCAGCACAGGTCCGGGGTTCCGGGGATGTCGGCGGGGGTCAGACCCCAGACGTCGCCCTCGGCCAGCAAAGTCCCGACGTGGTTGGCGCGGAAGGCGCGGGCCTTCATCGGATCGATGTCGTTGGCGAAGATCGTTTCGAACCCGACCAACCCCTGTGACAGGCCCAGACCCGCCAAACCGCCCCCCGCGAAGAACTCGCAGGCGGTCAGGGGAACGGAAGGGGCGGCGACGCGATTCGTCATGTCCGGCAGCATAACCCAGCGCGACGCGTTTGGCGCCTGCCCTTGACCGGGGATCGCGCCTGCGGTTCCTGAGCATCGACCCGAAACGGAGCCTGCCATGCGCCTCGCCCTCATTTTCGCAACCGCCGCCGCGCTGACAACCTTGACGGCCTGTTCGCAACCGGCGGCTGACAAGGCCCCCGCCGCCCCGGTCGAAGCCCGCACCCTGGCCGGCGTCGATCTGGACCAGCCTCTGCGCGTGCTGGGAACCGAACCCTTCTGGGCCGTTGAGATCAGCCCGGCAGGTTTGACCTATTCCGGCGTCGACCGCCCCGCGCAGAAGGCCGCCAACCCCGGCCCGGCGCTGCAAGGCACGGTGGCGACCTGGACCACCGAGACCGAGGCCAAGACCCCGCTGGTCGTCACGCTGACGGCTACCGACTGCTCGGACGGCATGAGCGACCGAACCTATCCCCTGACCGCCAGGGTCGAGATCGGCGGCGAGACCCTGACCGGCTGCGCCGCCGCCGTTGCGGCGATCGAGAAGGCGGGTGAAAGCGGTCGGGTGGAATAGGCCCCTTCTGGCGCCGGTCTTGCTGTTGAGACCCAGGCCGCTTAACGCTTCCCAAAGCGGCGCTATCTCATGGTGGCCGCATGACCCCGACGCCCGTCGATCTTCGCCCGTTGACCGCCCTGCGCTTCATGGCGGCGCTATGGGTCGTGCTCTACACCTTCTGGCCCAATCTGAACGTCAGCTTCCTGCCGAACCTGGCGGCCAAGGGCTACCTGGGCGTCGAGCTCTTCTTTGTCCTGTCGGGCTTCATCCTCAGCCACGTCTATCTGCACGCCTTCGCCGAGAAGCGCTTCTCCTATCGCGGCTTTCTGTGGGCGCGGATCGCACGGGTCTATCCGCTGCATGTCTTCACCCTGCTGGGGGTGATGGCGCTCGGTCTGGCGGCGGTGGCCGTGGGGATGAGCATCGACGGCAGCGTCCTGAGCTGGCAGACCCTGCCCGCCCACCTGCTGATGCTGCACGCCTGGGGCTTCGCCGGCGAGGCCGGTTGGAACCACCCCTCCTGGTCGATCTCGGCGGAATGGTTCGCCTATCTGGCCTTCCCCCTGTTTGCCCTGGCCGCCTGGCCTTTGCGCAAGCGCCCCTGGGTGGCGACGGCGGGCGCGGCGGTCTTCCTGATGGGGCTTTACGCGGCGTTTGAGCGCTTCGCGGGCTTCCCTCTGACCGAGGCCACCTTCCGCTGGGGCGCGCTGAGAATCGTTCCCTGCTTCGCCTATGGCTGCGCCCTCTACCTGGTCTATCGCCGCGCGCCCCTGCCCCGCGCCCGGCTGCTGGCGATCAGCGCCGCCGTCGTCATGGTCGCCAGCGCCTCGGTTCTGGCCTGGGACGCCATCACTGTTATGGCCGCTGGTTTGCTGATCCTGGCCCTGGCCTCGATCCCACAGGATCGCGCTGGCTGGCTGGGGTCCAGGCCCGCTGTCTACCTCGGCGAGATCAGCTATTCGGTCTATATGGTCTGCGCGCCGTGGCAGATTCTGGCGGTCAATCTGGCCGCCCGGGCGACCGGCGCCGAGGACAAGCGCCTTCACCTTCTCGTATGGCTGGGGATCATTCTGGGCCTGATCGTCGCGGCCTCCGCCACCTATCACCTGATCGAACGCCCGGCCCGCAAGGCGCTGCGCGCAATGGCGGAGCGGCGACGCGCGCCTGTGGATCACACGGAGAAACAGTCGGAAACGGTTCTTCAACCTTCCGACACTATAGTCTAAGGCTTGGTCCGCGTTTTGGTCGGGAGCACGCCAGATGATGAAACGGCTCACAGCCGCCGCAGTTGCGGCGACCCTTGGTTTCTTTGCGATCGGCCCTGCGCCGGCCAAGGCTGACGACGCCTACTGGCAATGCGTGACCTTCGCCCGCATGTTCTCGGGCATCAACATCTTTGGCGACGCCTGGACCTGGTGGCGTCAGGCCGTCGACAAGTTCCGCACCGGCCGCGCCCCGGAAACCGGCTCGGTCCTGGTCTTCCAGCCCACCGGCCGCATGGACAAGGGCCACGTCGCCGTCGTTTCCGACATCCTGACCGACCGCGTCATCCGCGTCACCCACGCCAACTGGGGCGGCAGCCGCGGCAAGGTCGAGGAGAACGTCACCGTGGTGGACGTCTCGCCGGCCGGCGACTGGAGCCGGGTCAAGGTCTGGTACAACCCGATCAACGCCCTGGGCACCACCGTCTATCCGACCTACGGCTTTGTCTACAAAGGCGCGCGCGACGCCTTCGACAACGGCCGCCAGATGGCCGCCGCCGCCGTCAACGAGCCCCGCGCCGCCAACTGATTTTCCGTCGCCTCCGGGCTGGCTCTTCGGGCCTGATCCGGCGATAGGTGGCGGATGACCGACGCAAATAACGACATTCGCGGCTACGCCATCGAAACGGCCAAGCACGAGCCGACCGGCATCACCTATGCCGGCTATCTTTCGCTCGACGACCTGCTGAGCGCCCAGCACCCGCGCTCGGACCAGCATGACGAGATGCTGTTCGTCATCATCCACCAGACCAAGGAACTGTGGCTCAAGCAGATCCTGCACGAGATGGCCCTGGCCCAGAGCCTGATCCGCGCCGGCGACCTGGTGCCCGCCTACAAGAGCCTGGCCCGTGTCAGCCGCATCCAGGCGGTCATGACCCAGAGCTGGGACATCCTGGCCACCATGACCCCCTCGGACTATCTGAAGTTCCGGGGCGATCTGGGCGCCAGCTCGGGCTTCCAGAGCGACCAGTTCCGCCGCCTGGAAACCATGCTGGGCCTCAAGGACCCGCGCTTCCTGCGCTTCCACGTCGAACGGCCCGAGGCCCATGCGTCCCTGGTCGCAGCCATGGAGGCCCCCAGCCTCTATGACGACGCTCTGCGACAACTGTCGCTGGCCGGCCTGCCCGTCCCCGCCGAGGTGCTGAACCGCGACGTCAGCCAGACCTATGAGCCGTCCGAGGGCGTCGAGGCCGCCTGGCTGGAGGTTTACCGCGACACCGAGCGCTGGTGGCCGCTGTATCAACTGGCCGAGAAGCTGGTCGATCTGGACGACGCCCTGCTGACCTGGCGGCACAAGCACGTGGTGACGGTCGAGCGCATCATCGGCCGTCGTCAGGGCACGGGCGGCACCGACGGCGTCGGCTATCTGGTCGAGACGCTGAAGCGCCGCTGCTTCCCCGAACTCTGGTCGCTGCGCACCAAGCTGTAGGGCGAAGGGCAACCTTCGCCGCTGGCGCGGGTTTCACCTGCGTCAGCCACGGAGGTGTCCGGTGAACTCTCCCAACAGTCATGACATCAAGGTCCTGAACGATCTGGCCGGAGGCCTGATCGACAGCGCCGACGGCTATGCCGAGGCGGCGGCCCAGACCGATGACGACCGCCATCGCGCCCTCTTCGCCGAGCGCAGCAACGAGCGCCGGCAGACGGCGGCCGAGTTGCAGGCGGCGGTGCACGGCATGGGCGGAGAGATCAGCGAGGACCGCTCCATCCTGGCCAAGGCCCAGCGCGCCTTCACGGACATCAAGCACGCCCTGATCCGCGAGGAACAGGCCGTCGTCAGCGCTGTCGACAATGACGAACAACACCTTCAGGCGCGCTTCGAGCACGCCCTGGCGGACGAGACCCTGTCCGCCACGACCCGCGAAACCATCCGCCGCGCCTACGCCGCCGTTAAAACCGGCCATGAGCAGATGCACCTGCTGCGACGTAGCCTGGAAGGCCAGCACGACGCAGACGACCCCCTGCGCCCGCGGTAGCGCTCAAGCAGCGTGCGACCGCGTCGCGCACGATAGCGCCCCAAAAAGAAAGGCCCCGGCGTTTCCGCCGGGGCCTCGATCTTTTCAGCGCAGAGCCGAAGCCTGGATCAAGCTTCGTCGCCCTTGTCAGCCGAACCGGTGACCGGAACGCTTGCGCCCTTGGCCGGACGAACCGTCTGGCGCTCGGCGATACGGGCCGACTTACCGCGACGGTCGCGCAGGTAGTACAGCTTGGCGCGACGGACGACGCCGCGACGCTTCACTTCGATGGAGTCGACGTTCGGCGACAGGATCGGGAAGCGACGCTCCACGCCTTCACCGAAGGAAATCTTGCGGACCGTGAAGGTCTCGTTGATGCCGCCGCCGTCACGGGCGATGCAGACGCCTTCGAACGCCTGGATGCGTTCGCGCTCGCCTTCCTTGATGCGCACGTTGACGCGCAGGGTGTCGCCCGGTTGGAAGTCGGGGATGGTCTTGCCTTCGAGCAGGCGGGCTTTTTCTTCGGCAGCGAGTTGCTGGACGATGTTCATTCTATTCTCCTCGGGCTTTTGCGCCCTTTACCTTTGATTTGGCGGAGCCAGGCTCCGCAGCCGTCTTTGCAAGATGCGCCGCCCAGAGGTCCGGGCGCCGTTCCTGCGTCGTCAATTCCCGCTGCGCTTCCCGCCATTGCGCGATCTTCTTGTGATCGCCCGACAGCAGCACCTCAGGAATGTCGTGCCCCTCGAACGTCCGCGGTCGCGTGTACTGCGGGTGTTCCAGAAGACCGTCCTCGAAGCTTTCGGACGACAGGCTTTCAGCCGCGCCAAGAACACCGGGAACCAGTCGTACGCACGCCTCGATCGCCACCATGGCCGCCGCCTCGCCACCGGCGAGGACCGCGTTTCCGACGGAAACCTCCTCGAACCCGCGTGCGTCGAGCACCCGCTGGTCCACCCCCTCGAAACGACCGCAAAGCACGACGATACCGTCGGCCTTGGCCCATTCCTTCACTCGCGCCTGCGTCAGGGGTCGACCGCGTGCGCTCATGTACAAAAGCGGCCGGGGCGGGCCTTCGAGACTGTCTAGAGCCCGGGCCACCACGTCCGCTTTCAACACGGCTCCAGGACCGCCACCCGCAGGGGTGTCGTCCAGGAAGCCGCGCTTATCTTCGGAAAACGCGCGAATGTCCAGCGTCTGCAGATCCCACAGCCCCTTCTCGCGCCAGGCGGTGCCGATCAGCGACACGCCGAGCGGCCCGGGAAAGGCCTCGGGGAACATGGTCAGGACGGTGGCGGTAAAGGGCATGGCGGCCCTTTACCGCTCTAACGACCCAAATGCGAGAGTATGGCGCGAGCCTCAGGCGCTCGGCTTGCCACCGCCCGCCGCGATCCAAGCGTCGACCTGATCGGCCAGCACGTCCAGCGGCACCGAGCCGGAGCCGAGGACCACGGCATGGAAGTCCTTGATGTCGAAGCGCGACCCCAGCGCCGTCTCGGCCTTGTGGCGCAGCTCCTCGATCTTCAGCTCGCCGAGCTTGTAGCTGGTCGCCTGGCCGGGGTTGGTGATGTAGCGCTCGACCTCCTTGCCGATGTCGCGTTCCGACAACAGGGAGTTCTGGCGGAAGTAGTCCATCGCCTGTTCGCGGCTCCAGCGCTTGGCGTGCAGGCCGGTGTCCGTCACCAGACGCACCGCGCGCCACAGCTCGGTCGAGAGACGGCCGAAGTCCGAATAGGGGTCCTGATAGAAGCCCATCTCCTTGCCCAGCTGCTCGGCGTAGAGACCCCAGCCCTCGGCGTAGGCGCCGTAGCCGCCGAAGCGACGGAAGCGCGGCAGGCCCTCGATCTCTTGCGCATAGGCGATCTGGAAGTGATGGCCCGGCGCGCCTTCGTGATAGCTGATACCCTCGATCTGGGGCTTCAGCACCTGGGTCATGTCCGACAGGTTGACGTAGTAGATGCCCGGTCGCGACCCGTCGGGCGCCGGGGCGTTGTAGAAGGCGATCGAGGCCGTGGCCTCGCGGAAGGGCTCGACGGCGCGCACCTCCAGCGCCGCCTTGGGCAGGGTCGAGAACCACTGCGGCGCCACCGCCATGACCTGGGCGATGAACGCTCGCGCGTCGGTCAGATACTGCTCCTTGCCCTCCGGCGTGTTCGGATACTGGAAGCGCGGATCGGTCTTCAGGAAGACGAAGAAGTCTTGCAGCGAGCCGTCAAAGCCGACCCTGGCCTTGATGACCTCCATCTCGGCCTGGATGCGGGCGACCTCGTCCAGACCGATCTGATGGATCTGGTCGGCGGTCAGATCGGTCGTGGTCGAGAGCTGCAGGCGGGCGTTGTAGTAGGCCTCGCCCTGCGGCAGCCGCCAGACGCCCGCGTCGCTGTCGGCCAGCGGCCGGACCTCGGCCAGGGCCGTCAGGACATTGTCGAAGCCGCGCTTGTAGGGGCCGGTCAGGGCGGCGCGGGCCGAGGCCAGCAGCCGATCCTTCGTCGCCTGATCAGCGTCGAGCGCCCCGACCTTCTTCTGGAAATCGGCCCAGACCGGGTTGTCCGCGCCGTTGTCGAAGGGCGCGCCGGTGATGACCGCACGGGTGTTCTCGATCGAGGGCTCGAACACAAAGCGCGGCGAGACCACGCCCTCGGCGGCGCGGGCCTTCAGCGTCGTCGCCACCTGCCCCATGTAACGCTCGGCCTCGTTGATGCGCGAGACATAGGCCTCCGCGTCCGAGACGCTGCTGATGCGATGGTTGTTGATGAGGAAGACCGGCAGGCTGGTGGTCGGGTTGCCGTTGGCCGCGAACTGGAAGTTCCAGTCGCGCCACTGGTTCGACAGGCGCGCCTGCTGCACCCCATACTCGAACAGACGCCAGGACATCTTGCTCTGGGGGCTGAGCTTCGACGGATCGAACTCGGCCTTCATCTGCGCCAGTTGCGCCTCTTGCAGGGCCAGCGAACGGGCCGCAGCGGCATCGGACACGTCGTCCAGCTTGCCGTAGTCGGTCTTGAGGCCCAGCGAGGTCATCTGCTGCGGGCTCAGCGCAATGCGCGCCTGGAAGGCCTGCTCGAAGAAGGCGTCGAGGCGGGCGTCCTCGCTTTGCGCCTGCGACGAGGCGGCGCGCGCCGCGGGCTGGGCCATGGCGGCGGGCGCCACGGCGCAAAGCGCCAGAACGGCGGCGGACGAGATCAGAAAACGACGCATGAAACCCCCTCGAAACTGCGAGGCGGCACTGTTCCCCCTCACGGCGTCGGGCGCAAGCCGCCGGACGCCGCAGGGGGTGACTTCAGGTCCCGCGCAGGTCGGTGATCGTCCGCCCCGGCGCGATCTGCTCGGCGTCGGTGATCAGGTGGATGAGGGCCGGACGACCGTCCGCCGCCGCTTCCCGCGCTGCAGCCAGGGCCGCCGGGAAGGCCTCTGTCGCCTCACAGCGCACGGCGAAGGCGTCGAAGGCCTCGGCGTATTTGACGAAGTCGGGGTTCTTCAGCTCGGTGGCGATGATGCGGGTCGGGTAGTCCCGCTCCTGGTGCATGCGGATGGTGCCGAAAGTGCCGTTGTCCACGACCACCACGATGACGCCGAGGCCGTACTGGGCCGCCGTGGCCATCTCATTGGCGCTCATCATGAAGTCGCCGTCACCGGCGATGCAGACCACCTCGCGCGACGGATCGACCACCTTGGCCCCCAGAGCCGCCGGATAGCCGTAGCCCATGGCGCCCGAGGTCGGGGCCAGTTGGGTGCGGCGAGCCTGATGGCGGTGGAAGCGGTGCAGCCAGGCGGCGAAGTTTCCCGCGCCATTGGTCAGGATGGCGTCTTCCGGCAGAACCTCGGCCAGATGGGCGATGACCTCGCTCATGTTGACCACGCTCTTGACCTCGATGGGCGAGGAGAAGGTCATGAAATCGGCATGGGCGGCAGCGCCCTGCTCGCTCCAGTTTCGGCCCGGATCAATGGTCGACAAAGCCAAGGCGGCGAGGGAGTTGTCGGAAGCGGCCGACAGGCTCGGCGCCCAGACGCGGCCCAGTTCTTCCGCGCCCGGATGGATGTGGATCAGGGTCTCGGCGGTCCTGGCGCGGTCCAGCAGGGTATAGCCCTGGGTCGGATTCTCGCCCATGCGGGCCCCGATCACCAGCAACAGGTCGGCGTCCTTGACGCGTGCGACCAGTTTCGGGTTCGGGCCGAGACCCAGATCGCCCGCATAGCCCGGATGATCGTTGCGGATCAGATCCTTGCGGCGGAAGGACAGGGCGACGGGCAGGCCCAGACGCCCGGCCCAGCCGGAAATGGCGTCAGTGGCGGCGTCGGTCCAGCCGGAGCCGCCGAGAATCAGCATGGGGCGCTCGGCCTTGGCCAGACGCGCCTTCACCTGTTCGACGAAGGCCGGGTCCAGCGCGGCCCTGGCGGCGACCACAGGACGCACGGGGGCGGGGCCGCCGTGGTCATGCAGGATGTTCTCGGGCAGGGCCACAACCACCGGACCCATGCGACCTTGCAAGGCCGTGGCGAAGGCGCGCTCGACCACCTCGACGGTGCGCTCGGGGCTCTCGATCTCGGTCGCCCACTTGGCCAAACCGCCGAAGACCTCGCGGTAGTCGACCTCCTGGAAGGCGCCCCGGCCGCGGTCGGTCAGGGCGATCTGGCCGACAAAGAGGATCATCGGCGTGGAGTCCTGATGCGCCGTATGCACCCCGATCGAGGCATGGGTCGCGCCCGGTCCGCGCGTGACCATGCAGACGCCCGGCTTGCCCGTCAGCTTGCCATAGGCCTCGGCCATGTTGGCGGCGCCGGCTTCATGGCGACAGACGATGACCTCGATGCTATCGCGCACGTCGGCCAGGGCGTCGAGCACGGCCAGATAGCTCTCGCCCGGCACACAGAAGACCTTGTCGATCCCGTTCATCACGAGGGTGTCGACCAGACGGCGGGCGGCGGTATCGAGAGCTTGCGTCATAAGATCGCCGTTAGCAGATTGAAGGATGAATTGGCCATGCAACCTTGTGGTCAAGCTTCACGTTAAGTCGCCAATCGTCTTTTTTCGGGGAATTCCCATGCGCAAGCTCATCATCCTCGGCGTCATCGCCGCCGCCCTGACCACCGCCGCCTGCAACACCGTGGCCGGCGTGGGCCGCGACCTGTCGGCCGCCGGTCAGGCCGTGACCTCCAGTTCCAACTCGGCCCGCAACTAGGGCCACGTCCCGGCGGCGGGGTTTGCGATCGTTTGCAATCCCGCCACACACGCTTCGCGTGGTTCCCCCATACTGCCGGCTTCACATCGGAGAATGACCATGGGACTTCTGGATAACGTGTTGGGCGGCCTCGGCGACGACGCCGCGGGCGGCCTGTCGGACCTGCTCAAGGGCCAGGGGGGCGTCGCCGGTCTGGCCGATAAGTTCGGTCAGAACGGCCTGGGCGACGTGGCCGCCTCCTGGATCGGCAAGGGCGCCAACGCCGGAATCTCGGCCGAGCAGATCGCCTCGGTGCTCGGCTCGGGCCCCATCGCCGACTTCGCCAGGAAGCTGGGCGTCTCCCCGGAACAGGCCAGCGAGACGCTGGCGGGCCTGCTGCCGGAAGCTGTCGACCGTCTGACGCCAAACGGTTCGGCCGAGGGCGCCGATGACCTGCTGGGCGGCCTGCTGAACAACCTGCCGGGCGGCATCGGCGACGCCCTGGGCGGCCTCTTCAAGCGCTAGAAACTAGGCCTCGGCCTCATAGGTGACGCCCGTCAGATAAAGCCCGTCTGACGGCGCCACCGGGCCGCAGCGGGCGCGGTCCTTCGCCGCCAAGGCATCCGCCAGGTCGGACACGGCCCAGCGGCCCAGACCGACCTCGGCCAGGCTGCCGGCCATCGAGCGCACCTGGCGGTGCAGGAAGCTGCGCGCCTCGAACACCAGATGCACTTCTTCGCCGACGCGGGCGACGCGGGCCACGTCCAGGGTCTTGACCGGGCTGGCTGACTGGCACTGGGCGTCTCGGAAGGTGGTGAAGTCGTGCAAGCCGACCAAGCCTTGCGCCGCCGCGTGCATCGCCTCGGCGTCCAGCGGCTTCTTGACGTGCCAGACGCGGCCCCGGTCCAGCGCCGGGCGGCCGGGGCGATTGAGGATGCGATAGAGGTATTTTCGCCCATTGGCGGTGAAGCGGGCGTGCCAGTCGTCGCTGACGGGCGCGCAGTCCAGCACCGCCACCGCCTCGTGCATCAGGTGGGCGTTCAGGGCGTTCATCACCGTCCGCGCCGGCCAGTCCTTGTCCAGATCGACGTGGCAAGTCTGGCCCGTGGCGTGGACCCCGGTGTCGGTGCGGCCCGCAGCGGCGATACGCACGGTCTGACCGGAAAAGGCGGTCATCGCCGTCTCGATGGCGCCCTGCACCGTCGGCTGGCCGGCCTGGGCCTGAAAGCCGTTGTAGGCCGAGCCGTCGTATTCGACCGTGAAGCGGTAGCGGGGCATTACCCGAGCACGGTTCCAGCCGGGACCGCGAAGCCGCGCAGCATCTCCTCGGCCGACTGCGCCGCCTTGCCGGGGCGCTGCACGCGGGTCAGGCGCACCGCGCCGGTTCCGCAGGCCACCGTCAGGGCGTCGTCCAGAATCTGACCGGGCGCGCCCTGCCCGTCAGCCAGAGCCGACATCAGGGCCTTGATTCGCACCGACTCCCCGTCGGCCTCAACCTCGAACCAGGCGCCCGGGAAGGGCGACAGGCCGCGGATATGGGCGTCCACCTCGGCGGCGGGACGGCTCCAGTCTATGCGGGCCTCGGCGGGGGTGATCTTCCTGGCGTAGGTCGCTTCGCCCGTCTGTTCGGTCTCGGTAAAGCCGCCGCGCTCGATGGCGGCCAGGGCGCGGGGCCACAGGGCGGCGCCCAGATGCGCCATGCGCTCGGTCAGGCTGGCGGCCGTGTCGTCGGGATAAATGTCCATGACCTCGGACAGGATGATGGCGCCTTCGTCGAGGCCCTCGCTCATCCGCATGATCTGGGCGCCGGTCTGGCGGTCGCCGGCCATGATGGCGCGCTGGATCGGGGCGGCGCCGCGCCAGCGCGGCAACAGCGAGCCGTGCAAATTGAAGCAGCCCAGACGCGGCGCTTCCAGCACTTCAGGCTTGAGGATCTGACCGTAGGCGACGACGCAGGCGGCGTCGAGGTCCAGGCCACGGAAAGTGTCGATGGCCTCCGGCGACTTCATGCTCTCGGGCGTAAAGACGGGCAGGCCCATGGCCTCGGCGAAGGCGTGAACCGGCGACGGCGTCAGCTTCTGGCCCCGGCCCTTGGGGCGCGGCGGCTGCGAATAGACGGCGACGATCTCGTGTCCCGAGGCGATCAGCTCGGCCAGCGACGGCACGGCGAAGTCGGGGGTTCCCATGAAGGCTAGGCGCATGGCCACGCCTTTAGACCGTGGGGCGGATTACATCCAGCGCGTATAGACGCCGCCGCCCTCGTCCCACTCGCCGCCCGCGTCGAGCGCGTCGTCGAAATCAAGCAGGCGGTCCAGCAGCAGACCCGCCACCACGCCGACCGCGGCGACGGCGACGATGGTGGCCAGGCTGGCGGCGCCGACCTTCTGATTGCGGGTCAGGCGGCGACGACCGCGCGGGTCGATGATCGTGGTCTTGCGGGCCATCAGGCGGCGAGCCTTGCGTTCTTCTTGACCTTGGCGACGGCCCGTTCGCGGCGCAGACGCGACAGGTGGTCGATGAACAGGACGCCGTTCAGGTGATCCAGTTCGTGCTGGAAGCAGACGGCGTAGAGACCTTCGATCTCTTCCTCGATCTGCTCGCCGGTATAGTTGAGGTAGCGGACGCGGACGCGGGCAGGGCGTTCGACGGCGTCGAAATATTCCGGCACCGACAGGCAGCCCTCCTCGTAGGAGAACATCTCATCCGAGGCCCAGATCACTTCCGGGTTGACGAAGTAGCGCGGGTTGCGGCGCGCCAGGGCGTCTTCCTCGGTTTCCGGTTCGTCCGGCTGGCCCTCGACGACCTTGTCGCCCAGATCCATGACCACGACGCGCTTCAGCTCGCCGATCTGGGCGGCGGCCAGGCCGATGCCCGGCGCCGCGTACATCGTCTCCAGCATGTCGTCCATGAGGGCGCGCAGCTCATCGGTCACGCCGCCCTCCACGGGCGGGGAGACGGCCTTGAGGATCGCCAGATCGGCGGCGTTATCGATGGTCAGGATGCGACGAATAGCCATGCCCCGCAGGTAGGGTGCGGGCGGCCCAACGTCAAGAATTTCCGAGTGCGGCGCTTGGTCTTGGCCTGGCCGTCAGGCGGCGGGCATGGCCGTATCGGCGGCCATCAGCACCAGATTCACGACCAGCCAGCCCAAGCCAACGGCGATGACGATGGCGCCGAGTCCCATGGCCTTGAAACGAGTGCGGCACAGGGCCTCGAACCGTTCGGGATCGTCAGCCCGCGCCACCCGCCGCCGCGCATGACCCTTGGTGTAAACGACGCCGCTGCTACGCGCTCTGAGCAGAGGGACCAACTCCCGCATGATCAGGAACAGCCCAGCAAAAATCGCAAACCACATAACGTCGCTCAGCCCCCAAGCCTCCCCCGAGGCGCCGAGCGAACATTGATTGGTTTAAGCTTGGCTGTCCATAACCGGCGGCAGGGCGCGCGGCTTGCGGTCGGAATCGATGGCGACATAGGTGAAGACGCCTTCGGTCACGCGGACCGAACGGGCCTCGGGCTCGCCGCGCGAGCGCTTCCACGCCTCGACATGGACACGGATCGAGGTGCGACCCGTGTGGATCACCTTGGCGTAGGTCGAGACCTCGTCGCCGACCGAGACCGGCTGGTGGAAGACCATGCCGTCCAGGGCCACGGTGGCGCAGCGACCATTGGCGCGCTCGAAGGCCGGGGTGGCACCGGCCAGGTCCATCTGGGCCAGCAGCCAGCCGCCGAAGATGTCGCCCTCGGGGTTGGTGTCGGCGGGCATGGCGATGACGCGGCCGACAGGCTGGCCTTCGGGAAGCTGGGCGGGGGTCTGTTCGGCGTCGGTCACGATCGGAGCCTTGAAAGTCTTGGGGAGAAGGGCTTCTCCATGCGCCTCGCGTTGGACCGCATCAAGGCCTCTATCCGCGCGGTCGCAGCCGATCCAGCAGCCCCTGCAGGCCATGCCGCTCGGCCACCGGCGAGCGCCACAGCTCGCCCGCCCGCGCCCGCTCGCGCGCGGCGTCGAACAGACGCTTCATCGTCGCCGTGTCGAAGCTGAGCATGCCGCCCATTTCGGGCGCGTCCGGGATGGAGGCGACGCTGATCGGCAAGCCCTGAGCCGCGCAGAAGGTCGTCGCCGTCCCCAGGGCCTGGCGATAGGAAAAACGCAGCATGGCGTCGAAGCTGCGGGTCAGGATGGCGGCCATGTTCGGCGCCGTGGTGCGCGGTGCGGGCTCCAGCACCGTATTGACCAGAACATAGGCCCGCCCGCCATGCAGCCGTCGTCCCAGCCGGTTCCAGCGCAGCAGTCCCTCGGGCATCAGGAACAGCGGCGCGGCGACCCCGCCGTCCACGTGCATCTCCTCGAACTTGTCGCCGTCGACCTCGCAGGGAATGCGACGCGGCGGGAACAGCCCCGGCAGGCTGGCCGAGGCGGCCAGGACCTCGCGGAACAGGGCCACCGCCTTGTCCCCGCCGTGTGCGGCGACGGCCCCCATGTCCCAGATGCAGGCGCGCTGGCTGTCCAGATCGGTCGTCGCCACCAGCAGCCGCCGCCCGCGCGCGTGTTCGGTTGCTACAGCGTCGATCAGGGCCTCGTCGACGAAGGGATGGATCAGGGCGTCCAGGGCCTCGCCCTGAAACAGGCCGCCGGTGAAGGTCGAGGCCAGGCGACGCAGGCTCAGCAGGTCGGCGGCGTGCCCCCCGACATAGGCGTCGGCCAGACGCTCGTCCCAGGCCGGCCCCAAAAAGGCGAAGGGGGCGATCAGGGCGCCGGTGCTGACCCCGGTGACCAGGGCGAACTCGGGCCGCGCCCCCGCCTCGGTCAGACCGACCAGGGCCCCTGCCCCATAGGCCCCGCCCGCCGCGCCGCCGGAAATGGCCAGCATGTCGAACCGCCCCGACGCCCAGCCCGAACGCGGCAGCGACAGACGATCCGCCGCCGCCTCGAGCGAGACCTCGGCCTGTTCGACGCTCAACCGAATGTCGGAAAAGCCTGCGATCCGCCCCTGACCCGGTGGCGGCGCAGGCAGTCTGCCCCGGGGCAGGCGTCGGACGGGAAGGATGGGTTCGCTCACACAGCTTTCATCGGACGCGGCGCGACGGTCGTCAAATGATCCTGTCGATAATTTGTAATGTTATTTCGTATCACTTACGCTTGATCGAATGACGCCTCCAGCCGCCTCCTCCACCGCCATACCCTCGGCCCGCATCCCGTCCATCGACGCCCTGCGGGGTCTGGTCATCCTGTTGATGCTGGTGGACCACGCGCGGGAGTTCTTCTTCATCCACGCCCAGGTCTCGGACCCGATGGATGTCACGGCGACCTCTCCGGCCCTCTTCTTCACGCGGCTGACGGCGCACCTGTGCGCGCCGGTCTTCGTGGCCCTGACCGGGCTGAGCGCCTGGCTCTACGCCTCGAAGAAGGGCGGCGCGCCAGCGGCCTCGGCCTTCCTGTTCAAGCGCGGTCTTTTCCTGATCGTGCTGGAGCTGACCCTGGTCAGCTTCGCCTGGACCTTCTCCCTGACGCCGACCACCATCTTCCTGCAGGTCATCTGGGTCATCGGCCTGTCGATGATCGCGCTGGCGGCCCTGGTCCATCTGCCGCGCGGCCTGCTGATCGCCCTGGGGCTGGTCATCGTCCTGGGCCACAATCTTCTGGACCCGATCACCGTGGCCGAGGGCGCGCCGGGCCACGCCGTCTGGGCCGTGCTGCATGATCGCGGCTATATCGACCTGCCCTGGGGCGAACAGGCGCGGACCTCCTATCCCCTGCTGCCGTGGATCGGCGTGATCGCCCTGGGCTACGGGATTGGCCCCTGGTTCGCGGCTGAAGGCGCGACACGCCGCCGTCGGCTGGTCGCCCTGGGCCTCGCCATGCTGGCGCTGTTCGTCGGCCTGCGAACGCTCAACGTCTATGGCGATCAGCCCTGGGCGATGCAGCCCGACCTGCTGCACACGGTGATGAGCGTGCTGAACCTGACCAAGTATCCGCCCTCGGCCGATTTCCTGTTGGCGACGCTGGGCATCGGCGCCCTGTTGCTGGCCGGGCTTGAACGGGCGCCGCGCCGGCTGGTCGGCCTTCTCGCCGTGTTCGGCGGCGCGCCGCTGTTCTTCTACCTGATCCACCTCTACGGCCTGCACCTGCTCAATCTGACGGCTCTGGCGCTGTTCGGCGCCAATCAGGGCGAGGTCTTCAGCGTGCCGGACGTGGGCTGGATCTGGCTGCTGGCGGTCGCTGTCGCCGTCCCCAGTTGGTTCGCCTGCCGCTGGTTCGCCGGGCTCAAACGCCGCAGCTCACAATGGTGGATGAAGTACCTCTGAGCCCCCTCAGGAAGAGCCGCGCCCAGCCTGCGCGCACGGCAAGGCGATCTCGAACACGGCCCCGGTCGTCGCCGACGCCAGCACCAGTTCCGCATGATTGGCCCGCAGGAGCGACTGGGCGATCGACAGGCCCAGGCCGGCGCCGCCTTCGCTGCGGCGGGTGGTGAAGAAGGGCTCGAAGATTCGCCCCCTGTCGCCCTGTGCGATTCCCGGACCGTCGTCGGCCACGCCAAGGCGGACCTGATCAGCCTCGACGCGGGCCGTGATCCGGACCTCGGCGGCGCCCACCTGGCGACTGTTCTCCAGCAGGATGGTCAGGGCCATCTCGAGGGTGGCCTCAGGAACGGCGACCCGGGGCAGGTCGGTCGGCAGGTCGATCCTGATCGTCAGGCCGCCTTTCAGGGCGTCGGCGATTCGGGCCACGACCCGTCGAACATCGACCGCAGCGCCGACCTCTGGTCGCGCCATGTCGGCCCGCGCCAGGTCCAGCAGCCGCGTCACCAGATCGGACAGGCGTCGCGCGTCAGACGCGATATTGCCGAGAAAGCGGCGACGCTGGACCGCCTCCATGTCGTCGGCGTGATCCTGAAGCAGTTCGACCGCGCCCTGGATGCCGGCCAGGGGCGTCTTGAACTCGTGGCTAACGGCGGCGGCGAAGTCGCGCAGATAGCGGGAGCGGCGGTCGACCGCTTCGGCCATCCGCCCGAAGTCCTCATAGAGGTCGCGGATCTCGACCGCCGCCGTCGCCGGCGGGGGCGGCACCGCCCCGCCGCCATGGGTGACGTCGCGGGCGACCCGGCGCAGGGCCTCGATCGGTCGGGCGATGCCGCGCGAGACCACGACCGCCAGGACGGAGAGCAGGCCGAGGACGGCGACGATTCCGAACAGGATCTTGCCCCTGTCCTGATAGATGCCCTTGAACAGGGCGCGCGGCGACCGCGAGGCCAGGATCACGCCCTCGACCCGGCCGTTCACCACCACCGGCCGGGCGTGATGGATGCGCAGGCCCGAGGCCCGGCTGAGCCACTCCATGTCGTAACGCGGCTGATAGGCGGCATTGCGACGCAGGACCGTGGCGGACGCGCCGGACAGGGCGGCCTCGACCTCGGGCAGGTCGCGCCAGCTCCCGCCCCGCCCCAGGCCGCGCACCACGGCGCCGTTGCGGTCCATCAGCACCAGGGAGGCCAGGGTGGTGCGGCTGGTCTCGTCCATGATCGGCCCCAGACGTTCCGCCGCGACGACGGCGGACTGTTCGAGCGGCATGGCGGCTGCGCGAACCGGCGGTCGCGGCGCCAGGACGGGATCGGTGCGCAGGTCGATGCGGGCCGGCTCGGGGCGGAAATAACCTGGCGCCGCCCGCTGGGCGTCGGTCGCGGGCAGGCTTCGCGCGCCCGGCCACAGGGTCTCCGCCGCCGCCGACAGGGCCGCCGTCTGGGCGATCAGTTCGGCCTCGGTCTGGCGGACTAGGGTATTCTCATAGACCCGAAGGAAGATAGCCCCTGCCCCCGGCAGGACCGCCGCGAAGACCAGCACCGACAGCAGGATGGTGCGCAGACGCAAGGCAGGCCAGTGCGCCCGCACAAAGGCCCGCGCCCTTTGGACAAGGCCGCCGATCACGCCATGTCGCCTCGGCACGGCCCCATCTGATAGCCGACGCCCGCGCGGGTCTCGATCACGTCGGAGGCCCCGAGCGCGGCGAACTTGGCGCGCAGGTTGCGCACATGGCTGTCAATGGTCCGGTCGGTCAGGGCGAAGCCCGGCCCATGAATGCGGTCGATGATGGCGTCGCGGGTGAAGACCATCTGCGGCGTCGCGGCCAGGGCCTTGAGGATGCCGAACTCGGTCGTGGTCAGCGCCACCTCCCGATCATCCCAGCGCGAGCGCCAGCCGTCCGTGTCCAGCGACAAGCGACCGATGCGCACCGCGCCCGGCGGCGGGGGCGGCGGCGACAGGTTCACCCGGCGCAGGATGGCGGCGACGCGGGCCACCACCTCGCGCGGGCTGAACGGCTTGACCACATAGTCGTCAGCGCCCAGTTCGATGCCGAGGATGCGGTCGATCTCGTCGTCGCGCGACGACAGGAAAAGGACCGGCAACTGGCCCTGGGCGCGGATGCGGCGGCAGACCTCGATCCCGTCCATGCGCGGCATATTGATGTCCAGGATGACCAGGTCAGGCGTCTGAGCGGCGATGGACGCCAGGGCCGCCTCGCCGTCCCCGGCCTCGCGCGTCGCCAGTCCGGCCTTGCCGAGGGCGAAGGTCAGAAGGTCGCGGATATGCGGGTCGTCATCGACGACCAGAACGGTGCGCTGCATGATCGCCATGTTCAGACTCCGGCTTCAGAGGTCAACGGGGCAGCGACCGGCGCGGGCGGCGCCGTTGTCGCCGGGGCCGTAATCGGGGCGGTTACGGACTGCGGAATGATCGCTCCGTCGCAGTCGCGCAGACCCGGCAGCGGTGTCTGCATGAGACGACCGGCGGTCAGGCGCGCCACGCGATCCAGCCTTCGTGCGTCCCGCCAGCGCCAGCCCCGCCATTCGGCCTGATGCGCCTGCATCGTCGCCATCTGGCGGGCGCGGACGGCGGCGACGCGATCCTTGAATGCCGGGTCCGAGGCGCGCTGCTCCAACTCGACCAGAGAGACCAGTGCCGCGCCATTCAGGCTGTCGAGATAGCAGAGATCCAGTCGCGCGCCCTGACCGGCGATTTCCCGCGCATGGCGCACGTTCCAGGACGCCGCCACCGCGCCCAGGTCCACCACGCTGACCGCCGCCAGCACCGCCAGGGCCGCGCCGACATTGGCGTTGATCAACCAATGCGCGCTTCTGTTCCTCAGCAGACGCCAGCAGATCAGGGCCAGACCGACGCCGACCAGCACCATCCAGATCATGGCCGCGATGCGGAACCGGGTCAGGGAATAGACCTCGATATAGTCCGCCGTCCGCAGCAGGCTGGAGGCCACCAGCAGCAGGTTCTGCCCGACCCAGAGCATGACCAGGCCGCGGACCAGCGGCCGCGTCGCCGTCTCGGAACCCGGCCGCAGGAAGACCAGAACGAACAGGCCCGCCAGCAGGGCCGTGACGATCAGGGGATAGGCGCCGCGATGGGCGTATTCGGCCAAGGTCACACCCTCGGGCAGAGGCGCGCCGCTCCACAGAAAGGCCAGATCCAGCCCGTTCTGCACCGCGAACAGCAGGTTGAACACGACCAGCGACAGGGTGACCGAGGCTGCGGCGCCGTCAGGGATGGTCCGCCCCTGCCGCGACGGCAAGGCGATCAGCCGCCGCCGCCAGCGCGGACGCAGAACGCTCCAGATCGCGATCAGGGTCGCCAGCCAGAAGACGACGCGCGCCACCGTCTCATCCGTCAGCGGCGGCAGCCGCAGCCGCGCCAGGAGTTCGCCGATCAACGGATTGGCGCTGGCGAACAGGCCCAGGAACACAGCCCCGCCCAGAATCGGCAGCAGCAGCAGACGAACCGCCCCAGACAGTTTCAGCCTGCGCCCGCGCTTCCGGTTGTTCCGGTTCATGCGGAACAGGTCGATCCATGGCCCGACCGCAGCGACGGCGGCGTGGACGACCAGCCTCTGCGCCCAGCGCCAGGCCTCCTCGCCGCTCCGGACCCGCACCGACTGCACCGCGATCGTCAGGGCGAGGCCGAACAGCACCCAGGCCAGAAAGCCAGGCCGGTCGATCATCACCATGGCCAGAGCCACCGCCCCACCCGCCGCCGCCAGGCCCCGCCGGTCCCTGACCCAGCCCTTCCGAAACAGGGCCGCCACCCCCAGCCACAGCAGGGCGAACAGGCCCAGGGTCGCGCCGGGTCGCTGCATGAAGAACAGGCCATCAGCCGCCGCGACGAGCAGGAGCGCGGCGCCGGCCTTCAGCCAGAATAAGGATCGAAGGGATGAGTTGGACACGAGCGGACGACGCCTCCTTTTCGGAAGCGCCGCTTGTCGCCAGCCCGCATCAAGCCGCGATAGCTGAACCGTCGAGTTTCAGAGCAGGAAGCATCCAGAAGCTGTGCAGATGTGAAGAGCCCGGAAGCGCCAACAACGGACGTTGAAACACAGCCGAGCTTCGGACCTTCAGCTTCAGTAGTTCAGCCGCATCCCGACGCTGAGGGTGCGCGGCGGCCCAAAGCCTTCAACGCCGGTCCCGGTCTCCGACACCTCGACCTCGACGTCGAACAGATTGTCGGCGGCCAGCCACAGCGATGCAGTGTCGTTGACCCGCCAGTCAGCGCGCACGTCCACCGTCACCGCCGAACCCAGCACCCTGCTGTTCAGGTCGTCCTCAAACCGCTGGCTCTCATAGCGAGCGCGAGCGGTGAGCGTCAGACGGTCGCTGGCGCGCCAGTCGATCCCGGCCGAGGCGCTCCAGATCGGGGCCTGGGCCGGGCGCAGGCCGGTCAGTTGCGGCGCGGACGTCCCGCCGTCCACACGAGCGTCGGTGATCGACACGGCGCCGGTCAGGTCCAGGCCGCCGCGCAGGGTCTGGCGGGCGCTGATCTCGACGCCGGTCGCCTCTATGGTCCCGGCGTTCTGGCGCTGGCGCAGCACGCCGCCGGCGGGCACGAAGCCCGCGCGGGGGAAGGTTCCCGGTCCCTCGCCGATGGTGACGTTGACGATGGCGTCCTCGATCCGGTTCCAGAACAGGGTGACGCCCAGCGCAGAGATCGGCCCCTCGAAGGCCAGCCCCGCCTCAATGCCTTGCAGGGTTTCAGGGACCAGACCGGCGTTGGCCTCGGTCAGGTCGTTGCCGACGCGGAAGGGCCGATGCAATTCGTTCAGCGTTGCGGGCCGGAAGCCGGAATAGGCCGCGGCCCGCGCCGCCCAGCCGCCGCCGATCATCCGCCGCGCCGCCAGACGCGCGCTGACCACCTCGCCCGAGCGTTCAGGATCGAGCTCGTCCAACGTCAGCGCATCAGTGGCGAGGTCACGCTCCAGCCGCCGCCCGTTCCGGTTTTTCCAGCCGTCCAGCCGCAGACCGCCGGCGAACAGCCAGGGTCCGGTTTCCAGCGAGCCCTCACCGTAAAGTCCCGCCACCGAGGTCTCCCCCCCGGCGATCCGGTCGCGCGTGTAGTTCCCGCCCATGTAGCGGAACAGTTCGTGGGTTTCGCCCTCGTTGAAACGGGCGTCGCCGCCGACCTCCCATTCCAGACGCCCCCCGAGACCGTCGCGACGACCGCGCAGGGCGGCGTTCAGGCCCCAGCCGGTCGCGGGGGTCTCATACTGGTTGTTGGCGGGCGTGGTCGTCGCCCGATCCGCCGCCACGGCTACCGAGGTGTTGGCGAAGTCGCTTTCGCGGCGCCAGGCCTGGAGCCGCCACCCCGTCTGCCCGGCGGTCGCCTGACGCGCGACGGCGGCTGACAACACATGGCCGCTGGCGGTCGAGCGCGCACCCGCCAGGCCCGAACCGCGATCCTCTTCATAGGCCGCTGCCCTCAGCGACAGGGCGACGTCGCTCAACGGGATATCGGCACGCAGGGACGCGCTTCTCGCCTCCAGATCAAGCGGCGTATCGGCCGCCCCCGCCGCCGTCCCGCGCACGGGGACATAGCCGTCGCTGGTCTCATAGAGGACCGACCCGGTCAGGCGCGCCGGCCCGGCATCGACGCCGCTCGATCCCGCCAGCCGCGCCCCGCTGCGCTCGGCGATGGAGGCGTCCAGCACCCCGCCACGCTCGCGTTCCCTCAGTTGGATCACCCCGGTCAGGGCGCCCGCGCCATAGGGACCGGCCCCGGCGCCGCGCACGATGTCCAGGCTTTCGATGCTTTCGGTCGGCAGTTGCGACCAGATCACCCAGCCGCCGAAGGGATCGTTCAGCGGCACGCCGTCCAGCGTCACCAGCGTCCGTCCCGCCCCCGAGGGAGCGATGGCGCGCAGGGACATGCCCTGCGTCGTCGGGTTGGCCGCCAGACTGGAGGTCCGCCGGAACAGGGACACCGCGGGAACCGTCGCCAGGGCTTCATCGAGCCGGGTCGAGGTCGACAGCGCCTCCTCGCCCAGGCGGATCACCGAGAAGGCCGCCTCCCCCGCCGCCGGAGGAAGACGGGCGGCGGTGACGATGACGTCGTCAACAGTCGTGGTCTGCGGCTGGAACTCTATCACCCGGACGTCCTTGTCGATCGCCTAGCGCGGCGGCAAGGCCTTCGACAGATAGTCGATGACCGTGTTGATGTCGTCCGCCGAGGCCTGCATGCCGTTCGACTCCATACGAGCGACGATGGAATCCCACTCCGCCTCCGTGTGTCCGTTGGCCGTGACCAGGACTAGGGAATGGCAGGTCCCGCACAGACGCTGGGCGACGTTGCGGCCCGGCCCCTGAGGCAGGACGCCCGGCTGAACCAGCGCCTTGACCGGCTGGGCCGCCGGGGCGGGCGGGGCGACCACCTGAACGGTCGGCGGGGCCTTGGCCGGGGGAGCAGTCGGCCCAACCGCCTCGGGCTCAGCAGCGGGCTCGACCGGCGGCGCGACCTCAGGCGGGGGTGCCGGTGCTTCACTTGCGCCGAAGGCCGGGGGCGCCGCCGGAGCAACCTCCGCCAAGACGACCTTGTGCGATCCGTCCGCCGGATTGGACGGCTCGCAGGCGGACAGACCCACGGCCAGGATCAGCGCGACGCCCGCGCCCAGTCGCGGGATGGAGACGGGATAAGTCTTCGCCATCACGCCGCCTCCACCGCGGTCGGCTCCGCGATGCGTTCGACCCTCCCGACCAGGAAGGTGTAGGAGAAGGCGCCGATCAGGGCGAGGACGCCGATCATCGCCAGGCCGCCGAAGAAGGAGCCGGTGGCCGCGACGATGAAGCCGATCATCATCGGCGTCACGATCCCGGCGAGGTTGGTGCAGAAGTTGAAGACCCCCGCCGTCAGTCCGATCAGGCTCTTGGGCGCCACGTCCGAGATCAGGGTCCAGCCGAGGTTGGACATGCCCTGGCCGAAGAAGGCGACCGACATGACCGCGATCACCAGGACATCGGACTTCAGGAAGGCCGCCGAAATGATGGTCGAGGACAGCAGCAGACCGGCGACGATCGGCAGCTTGCGGCCAAAGGTGGCCGAGCCGCTGCGCTTGACCAGGGCGTCCGACAGCTGACCGCCGAACACCACGCCGACCGAGGCGGCGATGAAGGGCAGGACCGCCATCCAGCCGACCTTCAGCCAGGGCATGTCTCGCTCGACCACCAGATAGGTCGGGAACCAGGTCAGGAAGAAGACGAGCGTGGCGTTGGTCGCGAACTGGCCGATCGAGGCGCCGAGAATCTGGCGCTTGCCCAGCAGCCAGCCGATCTGTTTCCACGAAAAGGGCGTCTTGCCCGTCGCCGCCGACAGACCGCCGCCGCCCGCCGCTATGTGATCCAGCTCGGCCTGATTGACGATGCGGCTGTGCTCGGGATCACGATAGACCCACCACCACAGACCTGCGAACAGCACGCCGATCACGCCGGCGATGATGAACAGGGCACGCCAGCCGAAGGTCCCCGTCACCCAGAAGAGAACCGGGCTGAGGAAGGCGATGCCGAAATACATGCCGACGGAATAGACGCTCTGAGCACGGGCGCGCTCGCCCTGCGGGAACCAGGCGACCAGGATGCGGCTGTTGGCCGGGAAACAGGGCGCCTCGGCGGCGCCGAGCCCGAGGCGATAGATGATCAGGGAAGTCAGGCCGGTGGCCGCCCCCTGCAAACCGGTGAAGATCGACCACACCCCGACGGACAGGGCATAGGTCAGGCGGACGCCGAAACGGTCCAGGAACATGCCGCCCGGAATCTGCGCCAGGGCGTAGCTCCATGAGAAGGCCGAGAAGAGGATGCCCATGGTGGCCGCGCCGAGCGCGAGATCCTCGGCCATCCGGGGGGCCGCGACCGCCAGAAGCGAGCGGTCCAGATAGTTGATCATGGTGCCGACGGCGATCAGGGCCAGCACGACGTATCGCACGTGGGTCCTGTTCGGCGGCGTGACGGGCAGGGCTGCATCCATTGGGATAATCCACTGACTATTAGTTCGGTCCGACCGGCGTCGGATCGGGAGGCGCCCCGCGAAACCCTCAGGCCTCGCGGGACGGTCGGCGCTAGGGGAGGACGAAGGCGTTGAGGGTGTCCGACATTCGTCTGGCGGCGACGGCTGTGCCGCCTGCCCCGGTCACGACGACATACTGTTTGCCGTCCTTGCCGAGGTAGGTGACAGGTGTGGAGTGGGCGCTGGCGTCCAGTTCGACCGACCACTTCACCTCGCCGGTCCGGGCGTCGAAGGCCCGGAAGGTCTGGTCGTTGGTCGCGCCGATGAAGACCAGGCCGCCGGCGGTCTGGATGTTGCCGCCCAGATTGCGCGCCCCGGTGGCCACATCGGTCTTCAGTCCCGGAATGGCGCCCAAAGGCGCGCGCCACAGAATCTCGCCCTTGCTGATGTCGACCGCGACCAGTTCGCCCCAGGGCGTGGGCGTGCACGGCAGCATGGTGTCGGCGTCGATCCGATAGCTGAAGCCCGACTGGGTGATCGGCGCATTCGGATCAACCGGGCCGCGACGACGCGGCGGACGCGGTCCGCCGAAGATCGGCGTCACCGGGCCGGCGGCGCGGAATTGACCCATGTTCTGAACATTGACGATGAAGACGTCGGACGTCGGGTTGTAGGACGGCCCGCCCCAGTTCGGCCCGCCCAGGGTCGAGGGGAAGCTGAGGGTGCCGCGCGTCATCAGCGGACGCCCGTAAAGGCCCGCCACCTGGATATTGTTCTCATCCCAGAAGGCCGTGCAGTAGGCGTGCTGCTCTGGCGTGATGTTGGGGATTTCATCGCGCGTCATGGTCACGCGCGCCAGAGGGCCGGGCCGCACCGGGAAGGGCTGGGTCGCCCAGGCCTCGTCGGCCGGATCATCGCTTCGCGGGGTCGGACGCTCCTCGATCTGATGCAGGGGACGGCCGGTCTGGCGGTCATAGACGAACAGCAGGCTCTGCTTGCCGGTCAGGGCCACAGCCGGGATGGTCCGATCGCCCTCGCGGAAGTTCACCAGGATCGGCGGGGTCGGCATGTCCCAGTCCCACAGGTCCTTGTGCGTGACCTGATGGTGCCATTTCAGCGCACCGGTCCGGGCGTCGAGGGCGATGATGCTGTTGGCGTAGAGCTCAGACCCCTGGGCCCGGCCATTCAGGTCGCCGACGGGGGCGAAAACGATGCCGTTTTCCTCGTCGATGGTGATGGTCGACCAGACGTTGGCGCCGCTGCGGTCCTTCCATTCATCGCCGACATAACCTTCATGATTGGCCTCGCCGGGTTGGGGCACGGTGTGGAAGGCCCAGACCAGTTCACCGGTGCGGACATCCCAGGCGCGCACGTCCCCGCGCGGGCCGGGCGGGCCCATCTCGCCGGGGCGAGCGCCGGTGATCATCAGGTTCTTGTAGATGGCGACCGGGTTGGGAATGGTGAAGGTGTCACGGCGGCTTTCGCCCACGACCTCGGACGCTACGCCCACGTAGGCGTCGACCTGGCCGTTCTGGCCGAAGTCCGTCGCCAGTTGACGCGTGCGCACGTCCAGCGCCGCCAGATAGCCCTTGTCGGTGGCGAAGATAATACGCGGGCCGTGCGTCTCGTCGCCCGGCCACCAGGCGATGCCGCGACCGTGGATGTTGCGGTCCGATTCCCATTTCCACAGCACCTCGCCGGTCTCGGGCGAGATGGCGGTGATGGTGGACTTGAGGTCGGGCAGGTTGGGATTGGTCGGGGTCGAGACATACATGACCCCGTCGATCACCAGGGGCGTCACCTCCCAGCGGTGATCCAGGCCGCGGTCGCCCTCCTCGTCCGTGCCGCCGCCGTAGCGGAAGGTCCAGGCGCGCTTCAGCTGGCCGACGTTGTCAGGCGTGATCTGGGTCAGGGGCGAGAAGTTGGTCGCGCCGGGGTTCTGGCCATAGCTGCGCCAGGTCCTGCCGTCGTCAGTCCGGGCGCCGACGGTCTGGGCCAGAGCCGGGGTTCCGGCCATGAGGATCAGCGACAGGCAGGCGCCGACGCCTTTCAGGGCGCGTCTGGTCATGGGGCGTTCCTTTGCGATTTTCATTGTTGGGGCGCGTCGGGCGTGACATCGGCTTCGGTCAGGCCCAGGGCCCATTTGATGCCTTCGAGGTGGAAGGTGCGGACGGCGGGGTCGTCCCAGATCTGCTCGACGTGACCGAGCGAGCTGACGAAGACCCGGCCCTTGCCGTAGGTCTTGGCCCAGGCGACCGGGAAGTCGCCGTCAGGACGACGCGCCAGTTGCTCGGGCGTCAGCCGCGACGGATCAAGGCGCAGGATGGTGTGGACGCCGCCCCTCACATAGGGCGCGCCCATATAGGGAAATTGATCGGTGATGGTGGTCGGCAGGCCGGCCGCGCCGGGGAAGGTCGGGTCGGACACGATGACGCCCGTCGGCTCTACCCGATACTCGCCGGCCATGAAGCCGCCGATCATCTCGCCATAGTCAGGCCAGTCATAGAAGGCGATCGTTGCGGCGTGGCCGCCGATGAAGCCCTTGCCGTCTTCCTTCACGAAGGCCAGCAGGTCGGCTTTCTGCTGGTCGGACAGGTTCCCCGAGCCGCTGCTCAGCAGGAATACAGCGTCGAAATAGTTGAGGTTGCGGGCGTTGACGGGCCGCCCCTGATAGCGTGTCCCGGTCCCGAGGATGGGCTCGCGGGTGATCAACTGGGAGTCGGTGCGGAGGAAGGCGACATAGGCCCCGCTTTCGCGCCCCATCTGCTCGATCACCGCCATGGCGTGGTTGATCGAGTCGTGATGGAAGCCGGTCTGGACGTCGGCGATGACCAGCAGCTTCTTCTGTCCGGCGTAGGGGTCGGCCATGGCCTGGCCCGGCGCGGGCGCCTGGGCAGCGGCCAAGCCTGCGCCCGCCCAGACGGCTGTCGCCGTCATCAGCGCCGCCAGCATCATCTTCAGCTTGATCAACTTGGTCCCTCCTTTGAAAACACCTCGACCGGAGGCGGCCCCTCGCCGCCTCCGGTCAAAGCCGGCTCAGAACGCCTTGGTCAGCTCCAGCGACCAGACCCGACCGAACGGGTTGTGGTTGCCCAGGTCCACCGCCGTCGTGCCGCTGAGCACGATGGGCGGTTGTTCGTCGGACAGGTTCTGGACGTTCACCGCCAGGCGAACCCCGTCGAGCGCGCCGCCGAAACGTCCGTCCTCGAATGAGTAGGCCACGCCCGCATCCCAGGTCGTCCAGGCCGGGATTTCCGTGTCGGGCAGCTTGACCCCGTTCACGGTGATGGTGGCGTTGTTCAGGTAGGATCCGACGTAGTTGGCGCTCAGGTTGGCGCTGAGACCGCCGCGACGATAGTTGACGTTGAAGCGCCCGCGTTCGGACACCTGGAAGCCATAGGTGTCCAGGGCGTCGAACAGGGGGCCGCCTGCGACCACGCTCTTTTCAAGGTTAAGAACCTTGGAGAAGCTGGCGTTGAAGGTGAAGTCGCCGAACGCGGTCTCGTGCAGATAGTTGGCGCCGAAATCGAGCCCGCTCTGCTTCACCTGGCCCAGGTTCAGGCGCCCGCCGGCGATGATCCCGACCATGGAGCAGTCGTTGATGGTCGAGGGCGAGAAGACCGCATTCTTGTCAGTCAGCCAGGGCAGGTAGGCCGGATTATAGGTCGAGTAGTCGCCGTTGACGCAGGTCGTCGGCTGCGGGGCCTTGATGAAGAAGTCCTTGTACAGTTCCAGGTTGGCCGGGCTGGACAGGATCAGCGTCTGGTTCGGAAGGTTCTCGATCCGGTCTTCGTAGCTGACGTTGTAATAGGTGAGGCTCAGCTTCAGCGACGGCAGGTAGTTGGGGCGATAGTCCCCGCCCAGCGACCAGATGGTCGCCGATTCCGGTCGCAGCCCCTCGGTATTGCCGGTTCGCGACAGGACCGCGCTCTGGCCGGAAGCGATATTGGTGATCGGGATGGTCGGATCGTTCAGGCCGTTGCTGACATAGACCCGGTTGGTCTGGCCCACCGTGGCCGGGTTGGCCTCAATCAGGGTCGGCGCCCGGAAGGAGGTGCCCCAGCTGCCGCGGATCAGAAGCTCATCCGTCGGACGCCAGGTCAGGCCGATCTTGGGATTGGTGGTGTCGCCCGCATCCGAATAGCTATCGTACCGCAGAGCCGCGCTCAGATCGAGCGACTGCACGAAGGGCACGCCCATGTCGTTCGAGACGATCGGCACGAAGACTTCGCCGAAGGCCGACTTCACATCGCGCGCGCTCTTGGTGAAACGCGAGACCTGATAGTCGCCAGCCAGGTTCAGGGTGTTCTGCGCCTTCAGATAGAGTTTGTAGCGCGAGTATTCCGCGCCCGCCGCCAGACGAACCGCGCCGGCCGGCAGGTCGAACAGAACCCCGTCCACCTTGCCCACCGCGTCGAACAGAACGGTGTCGTATTGCTGGATGAAGCCGCCGACCAGGGCGTCGGCGCCCGCCTGCGGACCTTGCAGGAAGGGGTTGAAGCCCCACGAGGCGTTGTTGGCGATGACGTTGGCGACGGTCGTGTTCACCTGCGGCTGACAAACATTGCACGAGTCGGTCTTGCCGTAGGTCAGCAGGCCGGAGAACCGATAGTCCTTCGGCAGCTCCAGCGTCATGTCGATCGAGTGATTGATCGTCTCCTCGCGGTTCTTCTGATCGCGCGAGGTGTCGGGATTGTTGAGCGAGTAGTTATAGACGACGGTCTGGTTCGCCGTCGGATTGGGCATGCCCGGAATATAGTAGGGGCTGCCGGGCGTCAGGCGGATGGCCACCCGCTCGAAGCCGTCGCCGGAGCGCGATTCATTGGTCCGCAGATTGTAGATGCCGGTGTAGCCAAGCTCGAAACCGGGAGCGATTTCCTGGCGCAGTTTGAACATGGCCGCATGGCGTTCGCGGGCCGTGTAGAAATCATACAGATACGAGGAATCATACAGGTCCGGGTCGCCGCTCAGCGCGATCACGTCCGCCGCCGTCGGCACTGCGCCATTGGTGTTCGGCAGGCCGTAGACGGTGTTGCCGATGATCAGAGCCCCGGGCGCGTCGGGATAGACGGTCGTGCCGACCAGGCGGTTGTCGTTCCCGCCAAAGGGCCGCAGGTCCAGCATCATATAGTCGCGCTCGCTGCGCGGAACGCTGTCGTTCTTGTCCCACGAACCGGCAAACATTGCGCTGCCGCTGCCCCAGGACTTGCCGATCACGCCATCGACAACATACTGATTATACAGTGAGTTGGTGTAGCGGGTCGTGACCTCGGCCCCGTCATAGTTGCGACGGGTGATGTAGTTGACCACACCGGCCACCGCGTCCGAGCCATAGATGGCCGAGGCGCCGTCGGTGACGACCTCGACCCGCTCGATCGCGGAAAAGGGAATGAGGTTGGGGTCGGACACCTGGGCGTTGCCGCCCTGGGGCACGACGCGACGGCTGTCGAACAGGACCAGGGTGGCGTTGTTGCCGAGACCACGCAGGTTGACGCCGGCGGCGCGGCCGCCCGACGAGGCCAGGGTTGTGCCCTGGCTGGAGGCCTGCGGCAGGCTGGCGACCAGGGCGCTGGCGTCGCGCGCCGGGGCCTGGACCAGGTCTTCACGCGTCATGCCGACGGTGGCCGACCCGACGGGCGCCACGCCCCGGATGGCCGTGCCGGTGACGACGATGTCCTCGACCTGAACCGTCTGCTCCGGTTCCGACCCGGCTTCCTGCTCCTGAGCCAGAACCGAACTGGCCGAGAGAAGCCCGACCACGGCTGCCGTTCCCATCAGAATACGACGGATGTTCCCCCCCTCGCTGACAGACAGCGAGCTCCGATCTTCCTTACGCATTTCACATTCCCCATACTGACGACTTCTTCTTGAGCCGCCATTTTTGTTTTATTTCTTGGAACTAGATTTGAATTTACTCTCTATTGAACTCTTGCGATCAAGCACGCTGACCGCCCTACTCAGAACAGGCTTGTCGATCATCCTGCCGTTGACTGCGAAGGCGCCCTGCCCAGCCATCCGGGCGGCGTCCACGATCGCCAGGGCCTCGGACACCTCGGCCTCGCTCGGCGCAAAGACCTGGTTCAGCACGGCGATCTGATCGGGATGGATGCAGGTGGCGCCGACATGGCCCAGCCGCCGCGAGCGCTCGGCCAGGCGGCGATAGGCTTCCAGATCGTCAAAGCGCGTGGCCGGTCCCGCCAGACCCAGGGGCAGCACCCCGGCCGCTACGGCGACGATAATCATCTGCTGACGCGGATAGGTCAGCAGCTCCTCCGAAGGCTCGACCCCCAGGTCGCGCGCGAAATCCTCATTGCCCAGATTGACCGCAGCGACCCGCGCGCTGGCCTCCAGGCTCGCCGACATCGACAGGAAGCCGCGGGCCGTCTCGATCAGAACCACCAGACGCGTCGCGCCGATCTCTCGCCCCGCCGTCCATTCAGCCGACGCGATGACTGGCTCCAGCCGCAGGATGTCCGCCGCGCCTTCAACCTTGGGCACGACCAGGGCGACGGCGCCCGCAGCAACGGCGGCGGCGATGTCGGCGTCGGCCAGTTCCGGCTCGGCGTTGATCCGCACCAGCACGTCGGCGCCCCAACGCCCGACGGCCTTGACCGCCGCCTTCAGGGACTGGCGCGCGGCGGCCTTGTCCTCGGTCGGCACCGCGTCCTCGAGATCGAGAATGACGGCGTCCGCCTGGGCCAGCCGCGACGAGGTCACATGCTTGTCGCGATGGGCCGGGACATACTGGAGCGAACGCCAGACCGGGGTCATGCCGCATCCTCCGCCTGAGGCGGCACGGCGCCGGCGACGACGCCCTCGGTGATCAGGCTGGCGACCTGCGCCTCGTCCAGACCCAGTTCCGCCAGCAGTTCCGCGTTGTGCTCGCCCAGAGCCGGCGCCGCCGCCCGGATCGATCCCGGCGTGTCCGAAAGGCGCGGCACCACGTGATGCATGGGAAGCAGATCGAGCTCGGGGTCGGGATAGTCGGCCAGAATCTCGCGCTCGATGACGTGCGAGTCCTGCATGATCTGGGCGATGTCGTAGATGGGTCCGACTGTGACCTCGGCGGCTTCCATCAGGGCGACCAGCTCCGCCTGATCGTGACGCCCGATGAAGTCGCCGATGGCTTCATCCAGCGCGATCACGTTCGCCAGCCGGTCGGCGTTGGTGCAGAAGCGCGGATCCGTGACCAGATCGTCGCGGCCGATCGCCTTGAGAATGCGCATGGCCATGGTCTGGGTCGAACCAGACAGGCCGACATATTTGCCGTCCCGGCAGCGATAGACATTGCGCGGCGCCGAGTTGCCGGATCGGCTGCCTTCGCGTCTGCGCCCCTGACCGGACAGTCGATAGTTGGCGGCCTGCGGCCCCAGCAGGGCGAACAGGGGATCATAAAGCGGCAGGTCGATCACCTGACCCTTGCCGCCCGGCCGTTCGGCCTCGCGCAGGGCCAGCAGCGCCGCCGAAGCTCCGTAGGAGCCGGCCACGCCGTCCGCCAGATACATGGGCGGCAGCACCGGCTCCCGGTCGTCGAAACCATTGATGGCGGCGAAACCCGACATGCCCTCGATCACGGTGCCGAACCCGGGCCGTTGACCATAGGGACCGTCCTGCCCCCAGCCCGAGACGCGCACGATCACCAGCCTGGGGTTGATCGCCAGCAAGGTCTCGGGGCTGAAGCCCATCTTTTCCAGCACGCCGGGACGGAAGCTCTCGACCAGGATGGCCGCCGTCGGGACCAACTTCAGAAAGATGTCCTTCGCCTGCGGATTGCGCAGGTCCAGACCCAGGCTCTTCTTGTTGCGGGCGTAGATCTTCCAGTGTGTCGAAACGCCCCTGGTCTTCCAGCCGCGCAGGGTGTCGCCGGCGGGCGGCTCGACCTTGATCACCTCGGCGCCGAAGTCGCCCAGGATCTGGGTCAGGACATTGCCCGCGAACAGGCGCGACATGTCCAGCACCCGCACCCCGTCCAGCGGGCCGACGGCGTCCGGCTGATAGTCCCGTCGGTGGAGACCCTGATGAAGCGGCGGGCCGTCAGTCATTGCCGGTCGCCAGGAAGTCAGCGATGTCCCAGTAGCCGGTGCGCGGCATCGGCACGTCGCCGCGCGTGCGCACTTCCAGCAGGAAGGGGCCCCGCTCGGCCATCGCGGCGCGAACGCCCGCCTCCAGATCGGACGGCTCCTCGATCAGGGCCGACTGGATGCCGAACGACCTGGCCAAAAGCTGGAAGTCGGGGTTGTAGAGCTCACCGTCCGGCGAGCGGAATTCCGTGCCCTGACGGTTGTTGAAATAGGTCGTGCCGACCGTGCGGATGGTCGAGTAGCAGAAGTTGTTGAACAGGACCCAAAGCACCGGAATGTCCAGCTCGACCGCCGTCGTCAGCGCGCCCAGAACCGACATCAGCCCGCCGTCGCCGACCAAGCCCAGGACCTTGCGATCCGGCGCCCCCATGGCGGCGCCGACGGCGGCGGCGGGGGAATAGCCCATGGTCGCCATGCCGCCGCTGGTCAGGAAGCCGTTGCGCCCCTGAATCTCCAGCTGCTGGCCGGCGCCGTTCTTGTTCCAGCCCACATCCGTGACGAAGATGGCGTCGGCGGGGGCGGCGTCGGACAGGACCTTCAGCAGGCGCGCCGGGTGGATCGGCTTGGTGTCGATCTCCTGGGTTTCCTTCAGTTCCTCGCGCCAGGCGGCCTTGCGTTCGTCGAGCAGCGCCCGCTGGGTCTCGACCACCGCCTGAGGCCGCGGCTGCTCGCCCAGGGCCGCCGACAGCTGGGCGAGGGTCGCGCGGGCGTCGCCGACGATGCCGATATCAACCGGATAGCTCTTGCCGATCTCCTGCGGGTCCAGGTCGATCTGGATCAGTTTCGTGCCGGGAATATTGAAGGTGTGCTCGGGCCGCCAGGAGCTGCAATCCGCCTCGCCGAAGGCGGTGCCGACGGCCAGGATGACGTCGGCGGTGCGCGTCGTGTCATTGGCGACGCGCGCGCCCCAGATGCCCGTCGTGCCCAGCGACAGGGGGTGGTTTTCGGGGAAGACGCCCTTGCCCACCAGGGTGGTGGCCACCGGCGCGCCCATTTGCTCGGCCAGCGCCTTCAGCGCCTCATAGGCGCCGGACAGGGCCACGCCGTTGCCGGCGAAGATGACCGGATTGGTCGCGGCCTTCAGCATGGCGACGGCCTCGGCCACGCCCTCGGCGTCGCCCATCGGACGGGCAAAGTTGGGACGCCGCGAGCGGGTCTGGGCTTCAGCTGAAATCTTCTGGGCGAAGACATCCATCGGAATGTCCAGCAGCACGGCGCCGGGGCGTCCGGTCTGGGCGATATTCAGGGCCCGATGCATGACGTCAGGCAGGTGGCGGGCATCATCCACGCGCCAGACCCGCTTGCAGATCGGCTTGAAGATGTCGCCCTGCGACGCGTCAGCGTGCAGGCGCATGCTCTGATGCGCCTCGCGCGGGTGGTGATAGGTCGGCGTGTTGCCGGTGATGACCAGCATCGGCGTCCCGTCCATCGCCGCCGAGGCCACGCCGGTCACCGTATTGGTCAGGCCGGGCGACAGGTGGACGTTGATGACCGCCAGCTTGCGCGACACGCGGTAGTAGGCGTCGGCGGCGTGAACCGCCTGCTGCTCATGGCGGAAGGAAACGTATTCGATACCCAGTCGGTCGCAGGCGTCGATCAGGGCGTAGTTGGTGTGGCCGCACTGGCCAAAGACCTTCTCTACCCCCTCGTTCTTCAGGCATTGGGCCATGAAGATGGCGCCGGTTACGCTGTCTGCTGACATATTCAAATCCATCACAGGGTGATCGTGACGAGACGCTCTTGCGTCATCTCGCGCATGGCGTAGCGGGGGCCTTCGACCCCCACGCCGCTGTCCTTGACGCCGCCGAACGGCATCAGGTCGACGCGGCTGCTGGAGGCTTCGTTCAGGTGCACCACGCCGACGTGCAGCCGCTCGGCCGCCTTCAGGGCGCGGCTGAGGTCGCGGGTGAACAGGCCTGCCGCCAGACCGAAGGGCGTGGCGTTCACGCGGTCGATCGCCTCGTCCAGCGTGTCGAACGGCAGGACCGTCAGGACGGGGGCGAAGATCTCTTCGCACAGCACCTTCGAGGCGGGGTCGGCGTCGGCCAGGACCGTGGGCGTCAGGATGGCGCCGCGCCGTTCGCCGCCGGTCAGAACCCGTGCGCCGCGATCCGTCGCCTCGCGCACCCAGGTCTCGGCGCGGACCGCCTCGGCCTCGCTGATCATGGGGCCGACGTCGGTGGCGTGGTCGCGCGGATCGCCGACCTTCAGCGCCTCGACCTGTTCCAGCAGCATGGGCAGGAAGCGGTCCATGACCGCGCGCTCGACAAACAGTCGCTGGGTCGAGGTGCAGGCCTGTCCCTGACGGCGGAAGCCGGACTGGGCGCACCGCACCGCCGCCCGTTCCAGATCGCCGTCGGCGCAGACGATGGTGGCCGCGATGCTGCCCAGCTCCAGCGCTGTGGCGCGCATGCCGCGGCTGGCGCTGATCGCCTTGCCCACCGGGGTGCTGCCGGTGAAGGTGAAGAAGTCCACGCCCGGATGGGCCGCCAGGGGCGCGCCGACCTCGGCCCCGCCGCCGTGGATCAGGTTGATCAGGCCGCCCGGCACGCCGGCTTCCAGCATCAGTTCAAACAGGCGCGTCGCCGACAGGGGCGTGGCGACCGGCGGCTTGAACACCACCGCATTGCCCGAAGCCAAGGCCGGCGCCACCTTGTGCGCCACCATGTTCAGCGGCGAGTTGAAAGAACTGATGCCGCCGACCACGCCACGCGGCACGCGCAGGGTATAGGCCATGCGGCCCGACTGGCCAGACGCCCCCTGGATCGGCACGATTTCGCCCGCCAGACGACGGCCTTCCTCGGCCGACACGCGGAAGGTCTCGGCGGTGCGAACCACCTCGTTGCTGGAATCCTTCCACGGCACGCCGGACTCGGCGACGATCATGGCGGCCAGGGCTTCACGCTCGGCCAGGATCAGGTCGGCGACCCGGTTCAGCAGGCGGCTGCGCTCATAGGCTTCGAGGCGAATGGTGTTGAACGCTGCACGGGCAGCGGCCACCGCCGCCTCTACCTGGGCCGGCGACGCCGAGCGCAGGCGGCCCAGCTCGGCCCCGGTGAACTTGTCGACGACCGCGACGGCCGCGCCTTCGCCATCCGTCCACTGACCGTCGATCAGCATTCTGATCTGGTGTTCTTGTTTCATTGCCTCTTCCCTGTCCCTCGCCTCTTCGAGCGATGAGACCTTGCCGGTCGGCGGGTGGCCCCATCGCTCGGTCGAGACCATTGGTAACGACCGCCAAACTCAAGAAATAGTGACGTTTGCTGGATCGATAGGTGACGTTTTGTTATGTATTGATCGGACTGCGCCCCTCACGGCGCCGGCCCTGAACGGGAGAGCGTCTTGAAGTTCGAGTTCCTGATGACCCTGAACTCCGTCCTGCGACACGGCAGCTTCGCCAGCGCCGCCGACGACATGGGTCTGACCGCCAGCGCCGTGAGCCTGCAGATGAAACGGCTGGAGGAGTATGTGGGCCAGCCCCTGTTCGACCGCTCAGGCCGCACCGTGCGCCCTACCCCGCTCGCCAGCGACCTGGCCGAGAGCGTCCGCACCGCCCTGGACGCCGTGGAAGAGGCGCGCACGCGCCACTCCGCCGCCTTGTCAGGCCGCGTCGTCATCGGTGCGATCCGTTCGCTCCAACCCACCATGATCCCTCTTGTTCTGCAGGAGATCGGCGGTCGCCATCCCGGGCTGGCCGTGCGCGTGATCCAGGGCGATTCCGGTGAACTGCTGGATCACCTGAAGGCCGGGCGTCTAGACGGCGCAGCCCTGATCCGGCCCACCTCGGGCGGCTCAAGCCGTCTCGACTGGCAGGATCTGGAACGTCAGCCCTTCGTCTTCGTGGCGCCGCCCGACAGCACGGAATCCACGGCCGAGGCCCTGATCGCGCGCTACGACTGGATCCAGTTCGACACCTCTCTGACCAGCGGACGCACCGCCGCCAGCCACCTGCACCGCCTCTCGCCCGGCACGCGGCCGCGTTTTGAGCTGGAGTCCATCGAGGCGGTGCTAGCCATGGTGTCAGCCGGTCTGGGCGTGTCGATCATCCCACGCCTGCCGGTCGCCCCGACAGCGCGCGCGCCCGTGCGCCAGATCCCGCTGGGCGTCAGCACGCCGACGCGTCAGATCGCCTTCGTCTGCCGTAGCGGCGACGCCGACAACCGGCGTGTGCGCGCCATCCGCGACGCCTTCGCCAACGGCTACGGAATCGCCCGCGACAACACCTGATCAGCCGTCCTGAGCGACGCCTGCCTTCCCGAGATTTTCAGCGAGATAATCGGAGATCTCGTAGAGATCGTCCTCGGGCGCGGTCATGCCCTTGGCGATCATGCGCGAAATGACCCCGTTCCACTCATCCTGGGTGTGTCGCTGCGTCGCGAACATGCCCACCGAGTGACACTGGCCGCACACGCGTTGCGTCATCTCGCGGCCCGCTCCATCCGGCAGAGCGCTCGGCGCGGCGACGGCAGTCGGCGGCGCCTCCTGCGGCGGCGTCCTCGTCATGGCGCCCAGCCCTCCAGCCAAGACCACGCCCCCGATCAAGCAAACGATAGTCCCCTTCATCACACCCTCCATCCCCGCAATCACAAACGCTGCAGGAGCGGCAGTATGCACGCCGGGGGCGAGCTCGCTACGCTGAACTCGCTCCCCCGGAGTTCACCCCGGCAAGCCGACGTTCCCAATCACCGCTTTGCGACTGGTTTGGCCCAACAGCGGGTCATTGGCGGCGCCGTCGAGGTGAAGCCCGAGGTCCACATGATCCCGGCCGCCGATCACAGCGTCGCGCGATCATGCTGCTGCCAATGCGCTACAATGACACGATGATGAGGAGATGGCGCACCCGAGAGGATTCGAACCTCTGACCTCTGCCTTCGGAGGGCAGCACTCTATCCAGCTGAGCTACGGGTGCGGAAGGGCGTCCGGTTAGCAGCGTTTGAGGGGCCGAGCAAAGGGATTTGTGCGCCGGGGCCGCAAAAGCCCGCGCAGAAAGCGTCGCCATTTGACGTCCGCCCGGCAACGCTCTGTTCCCGCGGGGCGTCTGGATCAAGACCCCGCGAGACGGCACACCTCAGGGCCAGAAGCAGGCAGGGCCGCAGATGATGACGGATCATGATTTCAAGCGCGGCGTCGTCGCCGCCTATGTGGACGGGTTCGGCCGGGGCGACGCCGAAGCTCTGGCGGACCTCTACGCCGAGCATGCAACCGTCGAGGATCCGGTCGGGACAGCGCCCATCAAGGGCCGCACGGCCATCCAGGCCTTCTATCGCGCCGCCGTCGCCCGCGGCATCAGGCTGGAATTGTCCGGGGAACCGCGCACGGCGGGCGACAGCGTCGCCTTTCCCTTCCACGTCCATCGCCGACACGGAGGGCAGGACGAGATCATCGAGGTGATCGACATCTTCCGTTTCGACCCCGAGGGCCACATCATCGAGATGCGCGCCTATTGGGGGCCGCAAAACATCAAGCCGAAACCCTGATCCGCGCCCGGTCTTGGCGGCGCGCCTGCGAACGCCTAGCGTCGCGCCCGGGAGAGAGGGAGTTTCCATGCGTATCGCCACCATCGCCGCTCTGACGGCTGCGACCGCCCTGCTGGCCGCCTGCGCCGCGACGCCGAAAACGGCGCCCGACAGCCTGGATGCGGTGGCCCGCGACTACGTCGCCCTGACGCTGGAGATCGGCGAGCGCGAGCCTGGCTATGTCGACGCCTATTACGGCCCGGCCGAGTGGGCCGAGGCGGCCAAGGCCCGTCCGCGCGCCCTGCCCCAGTTGGCCGAGGGCGCCGCCGCACTGACGAAGCGACTGGACGCCCTGCCGACCACCGGCCTCGACGCCCAGAGCCTTCAGCGCCGCGCCTATCTGTCGGCCCATGTCTCGGCCGCCTCGGCCCGTCTGCGGATGCTGCAGGGCGAAAAAATGAGCTTCGCCGACGAGGCCGAGGCCCAGTTCGGCGTGCGGCCGGAACTGCGCCCGCTGTCGTCCTATGATCCGGTGCTGGCGCGCATCGACGCCCTGATCCCCGGCGAGGGGCCTCTGGCCGACCGGGTCGCCGCCTTCCGCGCCCGCTACGTCATTCCCAAGGATCGGCTGGAGCCGGTGATGCGGGCCGCCATCAACGAGTGCAAGGCGCGCACCGAGCGGCGCATGACCCTGCCCGCCGGCGAAACCTTCACCCTGGAGTTTGTCACCAACAAGCCGTGGTCGGGCTACAACTGGTACAAGGGGAACGCCTTCAGCCTGATCCAGGTCAACACCGACCTGCCCATCTTCATCGACCGCGCCGTCGATCTGGGCTGCCACGAGGGCTATCCGGGCCACCACGTCTACAACGCCCTGCTGGAACAGACCTTTGTGAAGCAGAAGGGCTGGGTCGAGATGAGCGTCTATCCCCTGTTCAGCCCCATGTCCTTCATCGCCGAGGGCAGCGCCAACTACGGCATCGACCTGGCCTTCCCCGGCCACGAACGCACCGATTTCGAGAAGCGCATTCTCTATCCCCTGGCCGGTCTGGACCCGGCGACAGCCGAGGCCCAGACGCAGCTTCTGGCCCTGACCCGCGAGCTGGGCCGGGCGGAATACACCATCGCCGACGCCTATCTGGCCGGGCGCATCGACCGCGAGACGGCGCTGGACCAGCTGCAGAAATATAATCTGGTGGCGCGCGACCGGGCGAACCAGCGCCTCACCTTCATCGAGACCTACCGCAGCTACGTGATCAACTACGGCCTGGGCCGCGACATGGTGCAGACATGGGTTGAGCGTCAGGGGCCGGATCACTGGGCCACGACCGAGAAGCTGCTGGCCAGCCAGACCCTGCCGGTCGACCTGGACTAGAGGCGCGACGCAACCCCCTTCGGTCCAGCCGCGTTCACCGCCAAGGTTCAACGCAAGAAGGGGGACATCCCATGCGCATCCGTATCCTGACGATCGCCGCCGCCTCGGTTCTGGCGCTCGGTGCCGCCGCCTGCACCCAGGCCGAGCAGAAGAAGGCCGAGGTCAACGCCGAAGCCGCGGGCGACAAGGCGGCTGACGTCGCGGCGCAGACCGGCGAAGTGGTCGAATCCGGCGCCATGAAGGCGGCTCAGGCCGTCGAGAGCGGCGCCGGCAAGGTCGCCGACAAGCTGGAAGACAATCAGGCCCAGGCCGCCGCCGAGGGCCGCCCCGGCGCCGTCGACCCGGCCACGGACACGCGGGTTCCGGCGAAGAACTGACCAAGCCCTGCTTGAGCGGAGGACCGCCTTCCCGCTCAAGCAGGCCGCAACCGCGTCGCGGCCGTTAGCGGCCTTTTTCCGCCAGAAGAGCGTCCACCAAGGCCTTCGCCTCGGCGCTGGCCCAGTCGGCCTCGCCGGTCAGGACGGCGCGGACATTCCCCTGGCGATCCAGCAGGATGGTCTGGGGCATGGCCCCCTTGCCGGGGAACTCGAACGGCAGCTGAAACTTGGGATCGGCGTAGTAGGTCAACGGCGCATGGTCGGCGATGAAGGCGCGGGCCTCGGGCACGGCCTTGTCGACATCCATGCTGATGGTGACGACGGCCACGTCGTCCCTGTCCTTGTAGTGCTCGGCCAGGGCCGCCAGGGTCGGCATCTCGATCTTGCAGGGCGCGCACCAGGTGGCCCACAGGTTGACCACCGCCACCTTGCCTTTGAAGTCGGCAAAGCGGACATCGCGGCCCCCGGCGTCCTTGAACACATAGTCAGGCGCGGGCGTCGGGGCGGGCGTCAGCAGCTTGGCCAGCGAGCCCTTGGCGTAAACCGACAGGGCCGATGACGCGGACTCTTTGCCCCCGCCGTCGCGATTGGCGTATAGCATCGCCGCGCCGCCGATCGCGCCGATCAGCAGCACAGCCGTCGTCACGCCCGCCAAAGTCCGTTTAGAGCCGCTCATGTCCGACACGCCTTCCAACACCCCTCAGGGTCAGTCTCTATGGGGCGGACGCTTCAGCGCCAAGCCCGCAGACATCATGCAGGCCATCAACGTCTCCATCGGCGTCGACAAACGCCTGTGGGCGCAAGACCTGGCCGGCTCGCGGGCCCATTGTCGCATGCTGGCCCAGCAGGGCATCATCCAGCAGGCCGACGCCGAAGCCATCCTGAACGGACTGGACGTCATCGAGGGCGAGATCACGGGTGGGACCTTCCCCTTCCGCGACGCCTATGAAGACATCCACATGAACGTTGAGGCCCGCCTGTCGGAGCTGATCGGCGAGCCGTCGGGGCGTCTGCACACGGCGCGCAGCCGCAATGATCAGGTGGCGACGGACTTCCGCCTGTGGGTGCGCGACGCCTGCGACCGCACCGTGGCGCAACTGAAGGACCTGCAGGCCGCCCTGCTGGACCGGGCGGAACAGCACGCGGGCGACCTGATGCCCGGCTTTACCCATCTGCAGACAGCCCAGCCGGTGACCTTCGGCCACCACCTGATGGCCTATGTCGAGATGTTCGGCCGCGACGCCGGCCGTTTCGCCGACGCCCGCGCCCGCATGAACGAGAACCCGCTGGGCGCCGCGGCCCTGGCCGGGTCGCCCTTCCCCATCGACCGCCACATGACGGCGGCGGCGCTCGGTTTCGACCGCCCGATGGCCAACAGCCTCGACGCCGTCTCGGACCGCGACTTCGCGCTGGAAAGCCTGGCCGCCGCCTCCATCGCGGCGGGCCACCTGTCGCGTCTGGCCGAAGAGATCGTGGTCTGGATGACGCCGATGTTCGGCTTCGCCTCCCTGCCCGACGACCTGACCACCGGCTCGTCCATCATGCCGCAGAAGCGCAACCCCGACGCCGCCGAACTGGTCCGCGCCAAGACGGGCCGCATCAACGGCGCCCTGATCGCCCTGACCACGGTGATGAAGAGCCTGCCGCTGGCCTATTCCAAGGATATGCAGGAGGACAAGCCGCCGGTGTTCGAGGCCTTCGACGCGCTGGATCTGGCGCTTACGGCCATGACCGCCATGGTCGCCGCCATCATCCCCAACACCCCACGCATGGCCGCCGCCGCCGGCGCCGGCTTCTCGACCGCCACCGATCTGGCCGACTGGCTGGTGCGCGAACTGAACCTGCCCTTCCGTCAGGCGCACCACGTCACCGGCGCCGCCGTGAAGCGGGCCGAGGCCCTCGGGATCGGTCTGGGCGAATTGCCGCTGACCGAGCTGCAGGCTCTGGATGGCCGGATCACCGAAGGCGTGTATGAAGTCCTGACGCCCGAAGCCTCCTGCGCCAGCCGCCAGAGCTTCGGCGGCACGGCGCCGGAACAGGTCCGCGCCCGCATCGCCGACTGGAGAAACCGCCTGTGAAGAAGACCCTGATGCTGGCGAGCGCCGCCACCCTGCTGCTGGCTGGATGCGGTCGCATGGCCGATCTGGAAGCGCCCGGCGCCGTCCAGACCGAGCGCGCCCCGCGCGACAGGAACGCCAAGACCCTGCCCGAACCGGCGACGGTCAACCGCGCGCCCAGCCACCTGCCCATCGACAGCGGCGCCTCGGACCCGTTCGGCCGCCCGCCGCAGCGCTGATCGGCCCTCACTCTCCAGACCGGACTCCCCGCCGTGCATTATTTCGACCTGAAGGACGGCGTTCTGCACGCCGAGGGCGTCTCACTGGAGGCGCTGGCGGCGGAGGTCGGGACGCCGACCTATGTCTATTCCTCAGCCACGCTACGCCGTCACTACGGCCTGCTGCGCGACGCCTGCGACGCGCACAAGGGCGCGCTGGGCGACGCCCTGATCGCCTTTGCGGTCAAGGCCAACTCCAACCTGTCGGTGCTGGCCACGCTGGCCAAGCTCGGCTGCGGCGCCGACACCGTGTCCGAGGGCGAGATCCGTCGCGCCTTGGCGGCGCGCGTTCCGGGCGAGCGCATCATCTTCTCGGGCGTGGGCAAAACCGACGCCGAACTGGCTTTCGCCATCGACGTCGGGGTGCGCCAGATCAACGTCGAGTCCTCGGCGGAACTGGAGCGGCTGATCGTCGTGGCGGCTGAGAAGTCGGCCTCTCCGGCTATCGCCATCCGCGTCAATCCCAAGATCGGCGCCGGCGGCCACGCCAAGATCACCACCGGCGGCGCGGGCGACAAGTTCGGCGTGCCGGTCGAGGAGGCGCTGAGCCTCTACGCCCGCGCCTCCGCCTCGCCGCACGTCACCCCCGTGGGTCTGGCCTGTCACATCGGCAGCCAGATCACCGACCTGACCCCGCTGGAAAACGCCTTCCGCGTCCTGCGCCAGATGACCGCGACCCTGCGGGCGCAGGGCCACAGCGTCACCCGTCTCGATCTCGGCGGCGGTCTGGGCGTGCCCTACTACGGCGACGCCGAAACCGCTTCGCCCGCCGACTATGTCGCCATGGCAGCGCGCGTGCTGGACGGACTGAACGTCGAGGCGGCCTTCGAGCCGGGCCGTCTGATGGCCGCCAACGCCGGCGTGCTGCTGAGCCGGGTCATCCAGGTCAATGAACGCACCGACGGCCGACGCTTCCTGGTGCTGGACGCCGCGATGAACGACCTGATGCGTCCGGCCCTCTACGACGCCTTCCACGACCTGAAACCGGTGCGGCCGCGCGAAGGCGAGATGCGCCCCTACGACGTGGTCGGCCCGGTCTGCGAGACCGGCGACACCTTCGCCCGCGACCGCGACCTGCCGCCGCTCGAAGCGGGGGATCTGGTCGTCTTCATGAGCGCGGGCGCCTACGGGGCCGTCATGAGCGGCGAATACAACACCCGCCCCCTGGCTGCCGAGGTTCTGGTCGACGGCGAGCGCCAGGCGGTGATCCGCCCGCGCCCGACCTATGAGCAGATGTTCGCCCGCGAACCAATGGCGGACTGGCTGAAGGCCTAATCCAGGGCGCAGATATCCGGCAGGCCGCGCATTCCGCCCTTGTGGTCCAGGCCGTAGCCGACGAGGAAGCGGTTCGGGGCTTCCCAGCCGACGAAGTCGGGCTCGGGCGCGCGCGGCTTGGGCCAGGGCTTGCGGGCGAAGACGCAGGTCAGGACTTCGGAGGCCCCGGCTTCTTTCGTGATGCGCACCGCCTCGGCCAGCGACAGGCCGGTGTCGAAGACGTCGTCAAGGATCAGGACGCGCTTGCCCGCGATCGGGCGCTGGTAGGGCGCATAGACGTCGATCTTGCCTCGGCTGGTCGTCTCGTCGCCGTAGGAGGCCAGCCATAGGGCGTCGAAGCGGACGTTGCGGCCCTCACGCGACAGGGCGCGGGTCAGGTCGGCCCCGAACCACAGCCCGCCAGTCAGCAGGACGGCGGCCACCGTCTCGTCATCAATCACGGGGGCTATGCGCCGCGCGAGGTCGGCGACGATCGTCTCGATCTCGGATTGCGGCAGGAGAACCGTGGGAGCGGGCGTCGGGTCGTGATCAGCCATGCCCGGCGGATACCCTCTAGGCGGGGCGGCTGTCGAGGGGCTGCGCGTCCGTCGGCGTCATATCGGCGCCCGTGGCGCGGCGCAGGCCTTCTTCGGCGGCGGGCGGAGCGCGACGCGTCGGTTGTTTGACGGCGGGCTTGGCCGGAACCGCGTCGCGAGCCTCAGGCGCCTTCGGCTCCATGACGAAATCGACGCCGACGCCGGACGCCTTGTGATCCGGGTCAAGAATGACGACGGCGAAGCCCTGGACCTTGCCCGGGAGGACGGGCGCGGTCTCCAGACGGATGATGCGATGGGCGACCTCGCCCCCCTTGGCGTCCAGCAGGGCCACGCGCACCGGCGGGACGACGACCTCGTTGTCGCGGATGTTTCTCAGAGCGCCCGAAACAACGACCTTGCCCGGATCATGGGGGGCGGTCCGGGCGCCGACGGCTTCGAACTCCAGCCCGGCCAGGTTTACCGGCGCGCCGACCAGATTGTAGACGGCGGCGGCCTGGGGCCAGGCCTGGACGATCGGCAGGCGGAAGGCGAAGGCCGCCCCCAGCAGAGCCAGGACGACCACGGCCAGACCGGCCCAGACCGCACCCTGCGTCGCCGCGCGGCGCATCTTGCGCTGCTGCTCGGCCTTGGCGCGGAAGGCGCGCGGCAGTTCGGGCGCGGGGGTCTCGGCCAGGCTTTCAGGGGGTTCCTCGCGCTTGCCGAAGCCCGCCTCAACCACGGGTTCCTCGGCGGCGGACAACTCCAGAGGCTCGTCCTCCAGCGTAGCGCGCCAGTCATGGCCACAGGACTTGCAGCGCACGCGACGCCCGTTCGGACCGATCGCCTCGTCGGGAACAAAATAGCTGGTGGCGCAGGCGGGGCAGGTCAGTATCATGTCAGCTGACTGCGAGGCTCGACGCCCCCTCCTGTCGAGGCGCCCGCAACGCCCCGGTCCAAATACGAAACCTGATGCCAAACTCGACCCGACGCGCCGCCGACCCTGATTCCGCGCCCGACACCGTCCGCCTGCGGGGCGTGGGTTTCGGCTATGCGGACAGGCCCGACGTCCTGCGCGACGTTAACCTTAGTCTGCCGCAGGGCTCTTTCCACTTCCTTACCGGACCCTCCGGCGCGGGCAAGTCTTCGCTTTTGCGGCTGCTGACCCTGGCTGAAAGGCCACAGACCGGGCGAATCAGTCTGTTCGGCCGCAACGTCACCGATCTGCCGCGCGGCGGCGTGCCCGCCTTTCGACGGCGGATGGGGGTCGTGTTTCAGGATTTCCGCCTGCTGGACCACCTGACCGCCTTTGAAAACGCGGCCCTGCCCCTGACCCTGGGGGGCGGCAAGCCTGCTGATCACGCCGCCGACGTGGCCGAAATGCTGCGCTGGGTCGGCCTGGGTCAGAGGATGGACGCCCTGCCTCCGGCCCTGTCGGGCGGCGAGAAACAGAGGCTGGCCATCGCCCGCGCCGTCATCACCCGCCCGCGCCTGATCCTGGCCGACGAGCCGACCGGCAGCGTCGACCGGGCCATGGGCGAGAAGCTGATGCGGCTGTTCCAGTCACTGAACAAGCTGGGCGCCACCGTCCTGATCGCCAGCCACGACGAAGCCCTGGCCGAACGCGTCGGCGCCGCCGTGCTGCGGCTGGAGAACGGCGAACTGCGCCTGATGGAAGCGCGCGGAGACGCCGCATGATCCGCGCCCTGTTCACTCGCGGGCCCGCCCTGCTGTCGCGTGAGGCGGGCGGCGAGCGCTGGCTGATGGTGGTGGTCGCCGTCCTGTGCTTCCTGGCCTCCATCACCGCCGTCGGAGCCGTGGCCGCCGACCGGGCCGCCCACGGCTGGGCGCGCCAACTGCGGGCCGAGGCCACGGTGCAGGTGCGGCCGCGCGTAGACGAGACCGGTCCCACCGCCGCCGCCCGCGCCGCCGAGACCCTGGCCGGGGTTGCGGGCGTGGCCGAGGCCGAGGCCATGGACCGCAAGGCGGCGGAGAGCCTGCTGCGGCCCTGGGTCGGCGAGGCGGCTCTGCCCGATCTGCCCCTGCCCTATCTGGTCACGGTCCGTCTGGACCCCAAGGCCCCGGCCAGCGCCCCGACCCTGAGCCGCGCTCTGGCCGAGGCCGGGCTCGACGCCTCTGTCGATGACCACAGCCTGTGGCGCGGCGAGGTCGAGCGTTCAGCCGGGGTCATCACCGCCCTGGCCGGCGCCGCCTTCCTGTTGATCGCGGCGGCCACGGCGGCGGTCATCGCCTACGCCACCCGCGCGGGCATGGCGGCGCAGGCGAGCGTGATCGAAACCTTGAGCCTGAACGGCGCTGCTGACGGGTACATCGCCGGCCTGTTCCAGCGGCGGTTCGGCGGGCTGGCGGCCCAGGCGGGGGCGCTGGGCGCGGGGGTCGCCGCCCTGCTGCTGGCCCTGCTGCGGCTGATCGGCGGCGAGGGCGGCCTGACCCCGGCGTTGCCTCTGGCCTTCAGCGACCTTCTTATCCTGATCGCCTGTCCCGTGCTGGCCTTCGGCGTCGCCCTGCTGGCCGCCCGCTTCACGGCGCTGGCGAAGCTGGGCGGTCGTGGCTAGTTAAGCATCATGAAGTTCATGACGCTGATCGCCGTGGTGGCGCTGATGTGGCTGGTGGGGCTGTTCGCCTTTGCCGAGCGCGTGCGCGGCCTGACGCCGGCGCCGGAGCCCGCGCGCGCCGACGCTATCGTCGCCCTGACCGGCCCCTCGGCCGAACGCGTCAACGCGGCCATCCGCCTGCTGGAACAGGACAAGGGCCGCCGGGTGCTGATCTCGGGCGTCAATCGCGACGTCCGCCGCCAGGAGCTGCGCGCCCTGACGCCGGGTTCCAGCAAGCTGTTCAACTGCTGCGTCGACCTGGGCTTCGAGGCCGAGAACACGGTCGGCAACGCCCAGGAAATCGCCGCCTGGGCACGCTCCAAGCACTATGACAGCCTGATTGTCGTCACCTCCGACTATCACATGCCGCGCAGTCTGCTGGAGATCCGCGGCGCCGCCCCGGGGGTCAAGCTGACGCCCTATGCCGTCTCGACGCCGTCGCTGGACAATTCGCGCTGGTGGCGGGCCGCCGTCACCGCCCGGCGGATGACGCTGGAATACATGAAATACCTGGCCGTGCTGGGCCGCGAAGGGATGCACCGGCTGACCGGCGACCACCCCGAACGCGCCGCGCCGCCGCCCCAGCCCGAGGCTGTCTCTGAATGACCACCATCCGCTCCCTGATCTTTGTCGTCTGGCTCTATCTGTCGATGGTGATCTTCGCCGTCGGCCTGTCGCCGGCCCTGTTGATGCCCCACGGCGCCGCCGTCTGGGTCATCAAGTCCTGGTCGAAATTCGTCCTGTTCGGCCTGCGCTGGATCGCCGGGGTGAAGGTCGAGGTGCGCGGCCTTGAGCATCGCCCGACCGGCCCGGCCCTGATCGCCGCCAAGCATCAGGGGATGCTGGACGTCATCGCCCCCTTCGCCTTCCTCGACGACGCCTGCTTCGTCATGAAGAAGGAGCTGATGCCCCTGCCCTTCTTCGGTTGGTTCGCCTGGAAGACCAAGATGATCGCCGTGGACCGTTCGGCCCATTCCAAGGCGCTGAAGGACATGGTGCGTCAGGCCCGCGCCCGTCACGCCGACGGCCGCCAAATTCTGATCTTCCCCGAGGGCACGCGCGGTGAGATCGGCGCCGCCCCCGACTACAAGCCCGGCATCGCCGCCCTGTACCGCGACCTGAACAGCCCCTGCTGGCCCATCGCCACCAACTCCGGGGTCCACTGGCCCGCCCACGGCTTCAAGCGCTATCCGGGGACCATCGTTTTCGAGTTCCTGCCGCCCATCCCGGCGGGTCTGAAACGCGCCGAGTTCATGGCGGAACTGGAGAGCCGGATCGAAACGGCCTCCACCGCCTTGTTGAGGCCCTAAACACCGGCTTTGCAGGACGGCTATATCATCAGCCGTTGACCTGCGATTTTCCTATGCCCTCACGCGTCGCGCTCGCCGTTCTGGCCGCCGCCCTGTTCACCCTGCCCGCTGCCTCCGCCCTCGCCCAGTCCATGCCCTATGAGGCGGTCGAGGCGCCGACGACGTGGAAGGTCGACATCGGCGGCGGCGTGGTGCGCGGCTTCAGCGCCACCGGCAACACCAGCGACGAGTTCAACGTCACCGCCTGGGGCTCGGCCTCCTGGCGCGATGTGGTCTACGCCAACGGTCTGGACGGTCTGGGCTGGAACGCCGTCAAGCGCGACGATCTGCGCATGGGCGTGCAACTGCGCCCGCGCTTCGCCGCCGGGGACATCGAGGGCATGGATCGACCCGATCTGGGCGCCGACGCGGCGCTCTACGCCTACAAGCGCCTGCCGGGGAACATCGTCGTCGGCGGCCGCATCCAGCACGACGTCAGCGGCGACGACGCCGGGATGGAATACCACGCCTCGGTCGGCCATCAGCGCATCACCCGCGTCGGCCTGCTGCAGACCTCGGCCTATGTGCGCGGCGGCGACGACGCGCGGGCCCAGCGCTTCTATGGCGTCTCGGCCGCCGAGGCGCCGGGCAGCGGCTTTGACGCCTTCGCCCCGTCCGGCGGCCTGTCCGGCGTTGGGGCCGTGGCCCTGCTGGCCGTGCCGATCGGCGACCGCTTCGGCATGGGCGGCTTCATCAACTATGAGCAGCGTCTGGGCGACCTGAAGGACAGCCCGCTGGTCGAGGACGACCACGTCTGGCGCGCGGGCCTGATCGGGGTCGTCCGGTTCAACAGCGGCCGGTAAGCCCGATCAGCTGGCGGCGAACTCGCTGAGGGCGTCGATCACGGCGCGGTTCTGGTCTTCGGTGCCGATGGTGACGCGCAGGCAGTCGGGCAGGCCGTAGCCGCCGACAGGGCGCACGATGATGCCCTTGGAGTTCAGATAGTCGCTGGCGGCGGCGGCGTTGCGCTTTTCATCGGCGAAGCGGATCAGGATGAAGTTGCCCGCCGACGGGAAGACCTCGAAGCCGAAGCCGCGAATGGCCTGGGTCATGCGCGGACGCCAGTCCAGCACCAGATCGCGCGAGGCCTTCTGGTGCGCCTCGTCCGACAGGGCGGCGGTGGCGGCGTCGAGGCCCGGAACCGAGACGTTGAACGGCAGGCGGATGCGATCCACCGCCTGCTCGATGGCCAGCGGCGCGTAGCCGAAGCCGATGCGCAGGCCGCCCAGGCCGTGAATCTTGGAGAAGGTGCGGGTGACGACGATGTTCGACGCCTCGCGGGCCAGACCCAAGCTGGTCTCCCACTCCGGCTCGACCACGAACTCGGCGTAGGCCTCGTCCACCACCAGGATGATGTGCGACGGCAGGGCGGCGTGCAGGCAGCGGATTTCCTCGCCCGAGTTCCAGCTGCCGGTCGGGTTCGACGGGTTGGAGACGTAGACGATCTTCGTCCGCTCATCGACCTGTTCGAGGATGGCCTCGACCTCGAGCTTCATGTTCGGCTCGGCCGCCAGCTTGACCTCGGCGCCGCAGGCCTTGGCCGAGATGCGGTAGGCGAGGAAGCCGTACTGGCCGGCGACGATATTGTCGCCCGGTTGCAGATAGGTCTGGTTCAGCAGGGCGAAGACCTCGTCCGAGCCGTTGCCGAAAATCAGGCGCTCGGGCTCCAGACCGTGATGGGCGGCCACGGCCTCGCGCAGCTTGGTTGCGCGACCGTCGGGATAGACGTGGATGTTCTTCAGCGCGGCGGCGTAGGCCTCGCGCGCCTTCTCGCCGGCGCCCAGGGCGTTCTCGTTCGACGACAGCTTCATCGGCTCGGCGAAGCCGGCGATGGCGCCCTTGCCGCCGACATAGGGGGCGATGTCGAGGATGCCGGGCTTGGGGGCGGGCGCAGCGTTCGGCGCGTCGGTCATGGGCGTCATCCTCGAGAAATCTGTGGTCAGTAAACGGGGGCGGCGCCGATGACGCCGCTCATCTGGCCGGGGGCGTTGCTCAACCGCCCGTCCTCGGCCTGCACATAACCTGTCAGAACGAACAGCTTCAAGCCGCCGCCCGCCGTCAGGGGCGCGGCGATCAGCCCCGCCTCGCCCAAGGCCGCGACGATGCGGGCGTCGGAAGCCGGGCTGTCGGTGACCCAGAAGGTGCGGTCGTCGCCGGTAGGACCGGGGGCCTCGGTCGAGATCAGAAGGGCGCGCGGCGCGCCCGCCGCATCGTCCGGCAGGGCGGCGATGATCTTGAGCATGGGCAGGGCCAGCAGCCGTCCCCACCAGGGCCGGGCGCCGAGATCGATCAGGGCGCGCCCGCCTTGCCGCGCGGTGGCCAGCGCCTGATCCGGCTCGGCCATCGGACGTCCGATCAGACCCCAGCGGTCGGCGGCCAGGGCTTGTGACAACGGCCCGCAGGTGGCCAGAGCCGGGCCGGTCGCCGCCTCGATCCGGCCGAGGACGGCGCGCAGGGCCGGACGTTCCGCCGCAGGGATGCTGCGCAGAAGCTCGCGCAGTGCGATGGCGTCAGCATCGGCGGAACCGCGCGGTCCAGCGACGATGCGCGCCCGCGCCGCCGCGATCAGGGCGCGGTCCAGCGCCAGACGTTCAATATCCTCGGGCGGTTCGACCAGCATCAGAATAGCTGGGGTGCCGGGGCCAGGGCGAAGGGCCCCAGATAGGCGCGCCCGCCCTTGAAGTTCAGCACCAGATCGACGCCCTGCCCCTGATCCCCCGTCCCGCCCTGAGGCGTGGCGGCGGCGGCGCGGGCAGCGGCGGCGCGGTCCAGCGCCCCGCCCTGAGTAGCGCCTGCCAAACCGACGATGGCGGCCAGCGGCTTCTCGGCGCGCAGGAAGACCTCGCCCTCCAGACGGCCCTTGTCGTCGGCCGACAGTGCCGGGCTGGACAGGAAGGTGCGGCTCTCGCCCGCCTCCAGCTGTCCCTTGACCGCGATGAAGCGGCCGCCGGCGGCGGTCCAGGCGGACAGCAGACCTTGCGCGTCGCCCCCCTTCAGGGCGCTGGCCTTTTCGATCACGGCCTCGACCTGGGCGTTCAGCTTGCCCGACTGGGTCAGGCCCTCAACCGGCCCGTTGGGACGGCCCTCGCCATCGACCAGACGGAACAGGACATCGACGTCGTCGGTCGGCGTGTTCGACCCGGCCACGTGCGGCCGCATGTAGAACTGGACCAGCCCGGCCTTGGCCAGGGGGAAGGGTTCAGCGTCCGGCAGGGCGGTGAAGACCGGCTTGGCCAGCTCGACCACGACATTGGGCCAGCGCTGGGTCAGGCCGTGCAGGCTCATGCGGATCATCTCGGCCCGGATCGCCACCTTGCCCTTGGCGCCGCGCGTCAGGACCAGACCGTCTGGCGCGGCGATGACCCACTTGGTCGGGTTGTAGGCATTGGCCTCGGCCACGATCTCAGGCGCTGCGACCGCATGGCCCGAGGGGGCGACGACATCGACGTGCTGCATCGCCACCCGCGCCCGCAGCGGCCAGCCGGTCGTGCTGACGCCCGCATGCTTCACGGTCCAACCCGACTGCTCCAGCCGGGCGATGCGGCCCTCCAGCTTCTTCTCGATCTGCTGTGTCAGGACGAACCACCAGCCAGTCCACAAGGCCAGGCCGACGAAGACGATGGCGAAGGGAATGATCAGCCCCTTGCGGCTGTGGCGGACAGGTGCGGCGTGGGCGTCGGTCATGGGCGCGGTTTAGCAGGCCGCGCGGCTGCTGACACGCCCTGTCAGCAGGAACGGGCCACCCTGCTGTCCGTTCGAATCGCATCCCGACAGGAGATAAGGCCCATGGAAACCCAACAGCTGCACCGCGGCCGGCTGATCGACCACCTGCAACTGGTGACGCCCGACCTGGAGGCCAGCCGCCGCTTCTACGGCGCGGTGCTGGAAGCCCTAGGCGTGCCGATCGGCGGCGAGGCGGAACGCTTCTTCTGGGCCGACGAGCTGTTCGTCTCGGCGGTGGACAGCGTGGCCTCGGCGGGCCACCCGACGGGCCGCTGCCATCTGGCCTTTCAGGCGCGTGACCGGGCCATGGTCGAGGCCTTCCACAAGGCGGGGCTGACGGCGGGCGGAACCGACAACGGCGCGCCGGGCGAGCGGCCCTATCACCCTGGCTACTACGCCGCCTTCCTGCTGGACCCGGACGGCAACAACATCGAGGCGGTCTTCCACGGCGAGGCCAAGCGCTCGGCCGACAGCGTGGTGGTGACCTTCGAAGGGTGAGGGCTCAGGCTAGGCCGTCAGATCGGCCAGCTTGGCCCCCGCCGCCCGCGCCGCCTCGTCCGGCGTCAGGCCCAGCAGCAGGCCGCGCTGACCGCCGTTGATCAGGATGCGGTCGAACAGGATGGACGTCTCGTCCATCACGGTCGGCACGGCCTTCCTCTGGCCGAAGGGGCTGACGCCGCCGACCTTGTAGCCCGTCAGGCGCTCGGCGTCGGCGGGCTTCATCATCTGGGCCGACTTAGCCCCGAGGACCGCCGCCAGCTTCTTCATGCTGACCTCGCAGTCGGACGGGACGATGACGCAGGCGGGCCTGGCGTCCACCAGGGTCATCAGGGTCTTGAACACCTGTTCCGGCGCCCAGCCCAAAGCCTCGGCCGCCTGCAGACCCACGCGCGGCGCATCGGGGTCATAGTCGTAGGGGAAGAGTTCGAACGCGACCCCGGCCTTGGTCAGGGCCACGGTCGCGGGGGTGGTCTTCGACATCAGGTCGTCTCTGGATTGAGGAAGCTCTTGGTCAGCTCCACCGCCTCGGCCAGGCCCATGCGCTGGACTTCGGTGCCCGGCGGCAGACCGGCGAACAGGCGGGTCGGACAGGCGGCGTCCAGCATCAGGAAGACCCCCCTATCGTCGGCGCGGCGGATCAGGCGGCCAAAGGCCTGGGCGATGCGGCCGCGCGCCAGGGCGTCGTCATAGGTCTTGCCGCCGAAGCGTTCGCGGCGGGCCTTGTGCAGCAGGTCGGGACGCGGCCAGGGGACGCGATCGAAGGCGAGGACGCGCAAGCTGCGCCCCGGCACGTCCACCCCGTCCCTCACGGCGTCGGTGCCCAGCAGGCAACTGTCCTGTTCGGCGCGGAAGACGTCCACCAGAGCCCCGACTTCCAGCGGATCGACGTGCTGGGCGTAGAGGGGGACGCCCGCCTTGGCCAGATCCGGCCCCAGCCGCTCATAGACGGTCTTCAGCCGACGGATGGCGGTGAACAGGCCCAGCCCCCCGCCGCCCGCCGCCAGAAACAGCTCGCGCATGGCCGCCGCGACCTGGCGCGGGTCGTCCTTCATCAGATCGTTGACGACGATGATGCGGCTGTTGGCGGCGTAGTCGAAGGGGCTGTCCACCTTCAGCGTCCGCGCCGGTTCGATCAGGCGCGCCGCGCCGGTGCGCATCCGGGCCAGCTGGAACGGGTCCTCGGCGGCCGGGTCGGACAGGGTGGCGCTGGTCACCAGCACGCCGTGGGCGGGCATGACGACGGCGGCTTCCAGCGGCACGGTCGGATCGATCCAGTGGCGGCGCAGGGCCACGTCGTGGATACGGCCGAAGGCGGCCTCGGCGCTGAGCCAGTCGACAAAGTCGGGATCCGGCTCATCCCCGCCTTCCTCCAGCGCCGCCAGCATGGAGCGCCAGCCCGGCAGGGTCATGCGCGCGCGTCGGTCCATGCCGCGCAGGGCGCCCTCGATGCGGGCGCGGGCGGCGCCGTCCAGCTCGGCGGCCTCCTCGTCCAGAATGTCCTCGAGGTGGCGCGACAGGGCCAGCAACGGCGCCTCGACGGCGGCGATGGCGCGGGCGGCGGCGCGGGCAGCCTCCAGCACCGGCTCGGTGGCGGGGCGCAGGGCGCACTCCATGCCGAACTCGGTCCCGCCCGTCTCCTGACTGCGGGCGCGAAGTTGTTCCAGGGCGGCGACGAGGAAGGCCTCGATCGGGCCGATGGGATTGATCTCGCCGGACGCCGGCGCGATGCGGCCGGACACGCCCTCGCCCGGCAGGGCGGCGGCGGCGATCATGGCGTCCTTCAGGGCCTTGGCGGCGGCCTCGTTGTCGGCGCACAGGTCGCCCAGCCTCTGCTCCAGCCCGCGTCCGCGACGCCCGCGGCCCTCGGGACCGCGGATCCAGCGGCGCAACTCGGCGGCTTCCTGACCCGACAGGGCGGCGGAGAAGGCGCTGTCGGCGGCGTCGAACAGGTGGTGGCCCTCGTCGAAGACGATGCGCTTCAGCGCCGCCGTCTCTCCGTCCTGCTTCAGACCGCGCGCCGAGCGGGCGCCGTCGAAGGCGGCCTGGGTCATGACCAGGGCGTGGTTGGCCACGACCAGATCGGCCCGGCGGCTGGCGCGGATGGTCTTCTCGACGAAGCAGAGGCGGTAGTGGGGACAGGCCGCGTGGACGCATTCGCCGCGCCGGTCGACCAGATTGGCCGGACTGGCCTGATGGCTGGGCGCCGTCGCATAAAGGCCGGGCAGCCAGCCCGGATAGTCGCCGCCGGTCATGTCGCCGTCGCGGCTGTGCGCGGCCCAGCGCGCGACCAGTCCCATGCCGATCAGGTCGCCATTGCCCAGTTGGGCGGCCTGCATCATGTCCTGCAGATTCAGCAGGCAGAGGTAGTTTTCGCGCCCCTTGCGCACCACCGTCTTCTTGCGGCGCTCGGCCTCGTCGGGCCACAGGGCGCGGCTTTCGCGGTCGATCTGGCGTTGCAGGGCGCGGGTGTAGGTCGAGACCCAGGCCGCCCCCGAATTACGCTCGGCCCACAGGCTGGCCGGGGCCAGATAGCCCAGGGTCTTGCCGGTGCCGGTCCCCGCCTCGGCCAGCAGGACGCGGGGACGACCCTCCTCGTTGCGGGGCGAAAAGGCGTAGGCGGCCTCGGCGGCGTAGTCGGACTGGGCCGGGCGGCTCTCGTCCAGACCCGAGGCCTGCAGCAGCTTGTCGAGACGGATGCGGGCGCTCTCGCTATCGACGGGCGCGGACCCGGCCTCGCCGCGCGGGGCCTCGTCCTCCCATTCGGCGAGGCGGGACCAGACGTCCAGACCCGTGCCGCGCTCGCGACGGTCGCGCAGGGGCCCCGCCTGAAGCGCGGCCAGCACGCGCGAACCCCAGGACCAGCCCGCCCGATCCAGCGTCCCGGCCAGGGTGTAGGCGTCCTCGCGGCCCGGATAGGCCGGATCGGTCAGTTCGTTCAGCAGGTCGGCGGCGGCGTCACGCAGGGCCTGGGCCTGGGCCTCGGCCCCCTTGGGCTCGGACCGGACGAGAGCCAGGGCCAGTCCCGACGGCGACGGGGCGCAGAACCTGGCGGGCCGCACGAAGGCGTAGAGCTCCAGCACGTCCATCATGTCGGCGGAGCGCGGCGGCGGGCTGAGGCCCAGACGGCGCGCGGTCAGGCTGGCGTGGGCGACCAGAACGGCGCCGCCCAGAAAGACCCCCTCCGCCGCACCACGCCCGATCTTCCTGGCGCCCGCTGCGTCGCACACCGCGCCAGCGCCCGGCGGGGTGGCCAGGGCGGGCGGCAGCTCGGCCCAGACCGGAGCCGCAGACTGGACGATGGAAGGGGCGGAGACGTCGGTCACGCCCGATCCATAGCGCTCCCCGCCGCGAAACGGAACGGGAACGCTCTCGCCAGAGGCCGAAAACGCGATAGGCTCGCTTCAAAGGGAGGACCGCCCATGCAGACCCGCCGCATCGCCACTGACGGCCTGACGCAACAGGTGATTGAGGCGGGTGAAGGCCCGCTGGTCCTGCTGCTGCACGGCTTTCCCGAACTGGGGATCAGCTGGCGGGCGCAGGTTGAGGCTCTGGCCGAGGCCGGTTTCCACGCCGTCGCCCCCGACATGCGCGGCTATGGCGGGAGCGACAAACCCGCCGATCAGGAGGACCATACCCTCCTGCATCTGGTCGGCGACATGGTCGATCTGGTGCGGGCGCTGGGCGAGACGGAGGCCGTGGTTGTCGGCCACGACTGGGGCTCGGCGGTGGCCTGGCACTGCGCCCTGATGCGGCCTGACGTCTTCCGCGCCGTGGCCGGCCTGTCCGTGCCATTCCAGCCGCGTCGGCCCAAGGGACCGCCGACCGCCGCGATGGCCGCTATCACCAAGCGAGCGGGATTGGGCGACCTCTACATCAACCGCTTCCAGTCGCCCGAAGCCCATGTCGAACTGGACGCCGATCCGGCCACCGCGCTGAGAAAGATGTTCTGGGCCTATGACGGTGCCACCGCCCCAGCGGACCAGTCGACCGGCTTCATGCCCTCGGGCGTGTCTCTGCTGGAAAGCATCTCCGACCAGGCCGCCCTGCCGCCGTGGATGCGCCCCGCGCATCTCGATGAATACGTCGCCGCCTTCACCGCCTCGGGCTTCAAGGGGCCGCTGGACTGGTACCGCTGCCTCGACCGCAACTGGAGTCTGACCGCCTTCCTGCAAGGCCAGAAAATTGCCCAGCCCGCCCTCTTCATGGTCGGCGACCGCGACCCCGTCCGCCACTACGCCGGTCCGCATGAGGCGGCGCAGAAGGACTGGCTGACCGACCTGCGCGGCCAGATCGTCCTGTTCGGCGCGGGGCACTGGCTGCAGCAGGAACGGGCGGCTGAGGTCAGCGCGGCGCTGGTGGCGTTTCTAAGTGGTCTCGGCGGGCGCTAGGGCAGAGACGCAGCAGGCTCGCCCGCCATCGTCGCCAGCGGATCAGGACCATAGTGATTGGTCTCCTCACGGCCACGCAGGCAGAAAATTTCCACCATCCCCCACACGAGGAACGGCGCAGCAACGACCATGCCCAGGATCATAGCCAGCGTGATCATCTTCTGTTCGCTGAATGGAATTCGGGAGACTAGAGCCACGACTGCAGCGTGAGGACCGAAGAAGAGCAACAGCCACAGCCCGCTCTTGCTACGATCATGCAGACGCCGGACGACCGCCCCGAGCAGGTTCCAAGCCATCGCCACGCCGAAGATGAGCAGCAGCCCATTCAGGCCGACCGCCAACCAGGCGGCTTCAAGGGATGTCGCGACGGCCAGCACGATCTGAAACGGCAGAGCCAGCAGACCAAAGGCATAGAAGAGGCCAATGGAGATGTAGAGCCCGGAACGGTTCAAGCGTCCACGCCAGAGGAAATTGGCGATGATCAGGGCGCGAATCTTTTCCATGCTGTAACGCTAACAGCGCCGCCCGACCAAGGGTAGACGCAGGTCGCCTAGGCCACGTCCGCCGCATCCGGCAGGGACTTGAGCCACTGCACCAGAACTTCGTGGCGAATGGGTCCGTCCGACATGGAGACGTCGCGCGGCGGCGACAGCGGCTCGACCTCGGACGGCGAATAGCCGAAGTGCGCCCGGAACTGGCGGCTGAAATGGGAGGGCGAGGCGAAGCCGTAGGCATAGGCGATGTCGGCGATGGTGGGCGCCGCTCCGCTTCTCTGCCGCAAGGCGCGCCGCGCATGATGCAGGCGTCGGTCCTGAATATAGCGATTGACCCCGCCCTCCTCGTCAAAGGCGCGATAGAGGGAAGTGCGCGACACGCCCGCCGCCTTGGCCACGTCGTCGTTGGTGATCGTGGCCTCGCCCGCCGCCAGACGGGTTTCGATGAAGCCCTTGGCCTGACGCCGGACCGAGCGCTGCAGGGCCGCGACCTCGGACGGCGCCAGCCTCACCTCGAACCCCGTCATCCGCGCGGCGACCAGCAGGAGGGCCTGCATCGCGGCCTCGACCTCGTCGTCCGTCAGGCTGGCGGCCAGTTCGTCCAGACTGGTCAGGTGGGCGGTCAGCAGGCGCGCGCCGGGGGCGTCCGGCGCGATGACCGCGCCATGGGCTTCTCGCCCCAGCAGACAGGCCGGCACCACCGCTCGCGGCGCGATCAGGGCGGTGAGGTCGATCCTCTCAATCCGGGACGACGCCGGGAGCGACAGATCGCGCAGCTGGACGGCGCCGGGGGCGGCGCGGACCGACCGACCATCGGCGTCGCCGACCATCGCCGCCCGACTGACCGAAAGGTTGAGGCCGTCCACGTCCGAGCGGCGCAATGTCGCAGGGCTTCGCGACAAGGTCTGGCGAACCGACAGCCCATAGCCGATGGCGCCGCTGTCGGTGGCGGTCGTGCGGGTCTTGTTGAAGAAGTGCCGCCGGTCATGGTCGCTGACGCCGGAGACCTCATAGAAGTCCGCCATTCCATAGACATAGCGCTCAAAAGCGTCAGGCACGGTCTGGGCTGAAATCTCCCAGGCAATCGAACGTGAGGCCATGGCGCCCTATCCCCAGGCGGAACAACAGAGCGCCGACCCTAGCCGATATTCACAACTTGGCGAAAAACCAAATGGGCCCCGGCCCGCTCTTGCCCCAGCGTCCCAAATTCAGAGATTTCCAGACATTCCCAGCCTGAAGCCTGAGCCCTACCCAGTCACGGCGCGTTTGGAGGCGCATCGGACGCATTCCGCGCACGGAGGCCATCATGACCAGACGTTTGCGGGTCGCCTTGCTGGCGACGGCGATCATCCTCACGCCGCCGGCCTCTAGCGCAGCAGCCCTGATCGACGCCCGCCTCACATCGTCAACGTCCGCCGACCTCGGCCCGCCCTCGCCAAACGATGAGGCTGCAAGCCCGGAAACGTTTCCGAGTCCGATCCACTGGGCCATGATCGCGGTCGGCGCCGCCTTTGCCGGCGCCGCCCTCTATATCCGACGCCGCCGAGGGTTCGACCTCGACTAGACCGGATCGGTCGGCTTGGGCTCGACGGGGTCCGGCGCGCGGGTGGCCTGGACGGGCTCGTCCGGCAGCGGGATGAACTCCAGCGCGTCCTCGGCCGGCAGGCTCATACGGCCCGCTTTCCAGTCGGCCTTGGCCTGATCCAGACGGTCCTGGGTCGAGGCGACGAAGTTCCACCAGATCAGGCGTTCCCCCACCGGCTCGCCGCCCAGGGCCATGACGCTGGACGGCTGCAAGGCCGTGACGGTGGGTTCGGCGTTGGCCGACAGGATCACCATCTGGCCCTCATGGAAGGTGCGGCCGTCGACCTCGATCGCGCCCTTGGCCACGAAGAGCGAGCGTTCGCTGTAGCCGCCCTTGGCTTTCGGCGGCGGCGGCGCGGCCCGCACGCCTTCGGCCATTTCCCAGTGGACGTAGAAGAGCGGGGATTCGACCGGCGTCCCGGCCTTGGCGCCGAAGGCCTCGCCCGCCACCAGACGCGCGAACAGGCCGTTGTTCTCATAGGTCGGCTGGGCGTCCTCGCCCAGGTGGGTGAAGGAGGGGGCGATCTCTTCCTTTTCCAGCGGCAGGGCGACCCAGGCCTGCATGCCGTGCATCTTGCCGCCCTGCGCCTTCTTCAGCGGGTCGGTGCGTTCGGAGTGGACGATGCCGGACCCGGCGGTCATCCAGTTCACCTCGCCGGGACGGATGGGCTGGGTGTAGCCCAGGTTGTCCCGGTGCATGATCTCGCCCTCGAACAGATAGGTCAGGGTCGACAGGCCGATGTGCGGATGAGGCCGCACATTGATGGCGTCGGCGCCGGGCGCGAACTCGGCCGGGCCCATCTGGTCCAGGAAGATAAAGGGGCCGACCATCCGGTGCGAATGGAAGGGCAGGACGCGCCCGACCTCGAATCCGCCGAGGTCTTTTCTGCGCGCATCGATCACCAGTTCGATCATGCCGGCCTCCTAACTTGTCTCTTGTCGCTTAGCTGACGTGGGGGGTGATGATGCCCAGCGGCAGGGTGGTCACGTTCTTCACGCCGCGCGTGACGATGTGCGAGGCGCAGTCGGAGACGATGCCCAGGGTCAGCAGCTTGTCGCGCAGGAACTGGTCGAAGGCGTGCATGTCCGAGGTGATGATGCGCAGGACATAGTCCTCGCGGCCGGTGATGGTGGCGCACTGCACCACTTCCGGCCAGTTGGCGACGGCGGATTCGAAGATGTCGAGGTTCTCGCGCGAAGGCAGGCTCAGCTTGACGATGGCGTAGACTTCGAAGTCCAGGCCCAGCAGGCCCGCGTCCAGCAGCGTGACCCGCTTGCGTATCAGGCCGCTATCCTCCAGTCTCTTGATCCGGCGCCAGCACGGCGAGGCCGACAGGCCGACGCGATCGGCAACCTCGGCGACCGACAGGCCGGCGTCCTGCTGCAGGATGTCGAGGATGCGGGCGTCGATAGGATCAAGTTCGTCGGCCAAAGGCGTTTCTCCAAAAGGGGATTTCACGCAATAAAATACCCCAAATCAGCATTTGGCAAGGGTATTTTTAGGAAGGCCAACAGACACGCGCCATGCTATGCCCTCTTCATAGAGGAAACGCGGACGGATCAACCGGACGGGACGCATGATGAAGAACACCCCCACCCTGTCGCTGCGCGTGCCGGAGCCCTCGGGCCGGCCGGGCGATGCGCCTGATTTCAGCCACCTGAAGCTCGACGCCGCCGGCGCCGTGACCCGGCCCGAGGTGTCGAGCGCGCCCTATGACATGCGCGACCATGCCTTCCAGCTGGTGCGCGTCCTGGACGACGAAGGCCAGGCCGTGGGGCCCTGGAATCCGAAGCTGGATCCCGAGATTCTGCGTCGCGGCCTGAAGGCCATGATCCTGACGCGCGCCTTCGACGACCGGATGCACCGCGCCCACCGCCAGGGCAAGACCAGCTTCTACATGAAGTGCACCGGCGAAGAGGCCATTGCGGTGGCCCAGGGGATGATCCTGAGCCGCGAAGACATGGGCTTCCCCACCTATCGCCAGCAGGGCCTGCTGATCTCGCGCGGCTACCCGCTCGCGTCGATGATGAACCAGATCTATTCCAACGCCGCAGACCCGATCAAAGGCCGCCAACTGCCGATCATGTATTCGGCCAAGGACTACGGCTTCTTCACCATCTCGGGTAACCTGGGCACCCAGTATGTCCAGGCCGTCGGCTGGGCCATGGCCAGCGCCGCCAAGGGCGACGACAAGATCGCCATCACCTGGATCGGCGACGGCTCGACCGCCGAGAGCGACTTCCACTCGGCCCTGACCTTCGCTTCCGTCTATCGCGCGCCGGTCATCCTCAACATCGTCAACAACCAGTGGGCCATCAGCTCCTTCCAGGGCATCGCCGGCGGGCTTGAGACCACCTTCGCCTCCAAGGCCATCGGCTACGGCCTGCCAGCCCTGCGCGTCGACGGCAACGACTTCCTGGCCGTCTGGGCCGCGACCCAGTGGGCCGAGGAGCGCGCGCGCACCAACCAGGGCGCGACGGTGATTGAGCTGTTCACCTATCGCGGCGCCCCGCACTCGACCTCGGACGACCCCAGCCGCTATCGCCCCGGCGACGAGCACGAAAAGTGGCCGCTGGGCGACCCGCTCGAACGCCTGAAGCAGCACCTGATCGTCATCGGCGAATGGTCGGACGCCCAGCAGGAAGAAGCGGAAAAGGACGCGGTCGAACAGGTCCGCGCCGCCGCCAAGGAATCCGAAGCCATCGGCACCCTGGGTCAGTCGCGCCCCAGCGTGAAGACCATGTTCGAGGAGGTCTTCGCCACCGAAGACTGGCGCCTGGTCGAGCAGCGTCGCGAGGTCGGAGTCTGAACATGACCACTGCCCCCATGAACATGATTCAGGCCCTCAACTCGGCCATCGACACCAAGATGGCGGAGGACCCCAACGTCCTGTCGTTCGGCGAGGACGCCGGCTATTTCGGCGGCGTCTTCCGCGTCACCGACCAGCTGCAGCAGAAGCACGGCCTGACCCGCAGCTTCGACGCCCCTATCTCGGAAACCGGCATCGTCGGCACCGCCATTGGCATGGCCGCCTACGGCCTGCGCCCGGTCGTCGAGATCCAGTTCGCCGACTACATCTATCCGGCCTACGACCAGATCGTCTCGGAAGCGGCCAAGATGCGCTACCGCTCGGGCGGTCAGTTCACCTCGCCGCTCACCATCCGCAGCCCCTACGGCGGCGGCATCTTCGGCGGCCAGACGCATAGCCAGTCGCCGGAAAGCCTGTTCACCCACATCGCGGGTCTGAAGGTCGTCATTCCGTCGAACCCCTATGACGCCAAGGGCCTGCTGACCGCGGCCATCGAAGACGACGATCCGGTCATCTTCTTCGAGCCCAAGCGCCTCTACAACGGCCCCTTCGACGGCTGGCACGAAAAGCCGGTTTCGCCGTGGAAGACCCAGGAGCTGGCCCAGGTCCCGACCGAGAAATACGCCTTGCCGATCGGCGAGGCCCGCGTCATGCGCGAAGGCAATGACGTCACCATCCTGGCCTACGGCACCATGGTCTGGGTCGCCCTGGCCGGCGCCGAGCATGCGGGCGTGGACGCCGAGGTCATCGACCTGCGCACCCTCGTGCCGCTGGACATCGAGACCATCGAGGCCTCGGTCAAGAAGACCGGTCGCTGCGTCATCGTGCACGAGGCGCCCAAGACCTCGGGCTTCGGCGGCGAGCTGTCGGCCCTGGTTCAGGAACGCTGCTTCTATCATCTGGAGGCGCCCATCGCGCGCGTGACCGGCTGGGACACCCCCTACCCGCACGCCTTCGAGTGGGAATACTTCCCCGGCCCGCAACGCGTGGCCGACGCCCTGAAAGCCGTCATGTCGGGAGGCCGTTGATATGGGTCGTTTCGTCTTCAAGCTGCCCGACGTGGGCGAAGGCACCGCCGAGGCCGAACTGGTCGCCTGGCACGTCGCGGTCGGCGACATGGTCGAGGAAGACCAGATCGTCGCCGACGTCATGACCGACAAGGCGACGGTGGAAATCACCGCCCCCGTCAGCGGCAAGGTTCTCGCCATCCACGGTCAAGCCGGCGAGATGGTGCCGGTGCGCGGCCCCCTGGTCGAGTTCGAGGTCGAGGGCGCGGGGAACGCCTCCGACGCCGAGACGATGCCCACGCCGGTCGCCAAAGCCGAGCCCGCCCCGGTCGCCGTCGAGGCGCCGAAGGTCGAGGCCGCGCCGGTCAGCGCCCCGGCGGCTGCCGCCGGCGCCAACTATGTCTTCAAGCTTCCCGACGTGGGCGAAGGCACGGCCGAGGCCGAGCTGGTCGGCTGGCACGTCAAGGTCGGCGACACGGTCGAGGAAGATCAAATCCTCGCCGACATCATGACCGACAAGGCCACCGTCGAGATCACCAGCCCGATCAACGGCGTGGTCGTCGCCCTGCACGGCGAGGCCGGCCAGCAGATCGCCGTCGGCGGCCCCCTGGTCAGCTTCAAGGTCGAGGGCGCGGGCAATGTCGCCGCCGCCCCGGCTGCTACCCCGGTCGCCGCCCCTGTCGCCAAGGCCGAGAAGGCCGCGCCCGCGCCGGTCGCGAAAGCCGCTCCGGCCGCGCCCAAGGCCGACGCCAAACCCGTTCCGGCCCTGACCGGCCGCCAGCCGGGCGAACGCCCGCTGGCCTCGCCCGCCGTGCGCAACCGCGCCCGCGACCTGGGCGTCGACCTGGTCTTCGTGCCGGGCAGTGGCCCGGCCGGTCGCATCGAACACGCCGACCTGGACGCCTTCGTCGCGCGCGGCGGTTCGCTGCCCGCCGCGACCGGCGGATCGACCGCCTCGACCTACGCCCGCGCCGAGGGCGCCACCGAGACCAAGATCATCGGCCTGCGCCGCAAGATCGCGGAGAAGATGGCCGAGAGCGTGCGCCGCATCCCGCACATCACCTATGTCGAGGAAATCGACATGACGGCGGTGGAGGAGCTGCGCGCCCACCTGAACGCGACCAAGGCCAAGGACCAGCCCAAGCTGAACGTCCTGCCCTTCATCGCCCGCGCCATCGTCGTGGCCCTGCGCGACCAGCCGACGATCAACAGCCACTATGACGACGAGGCCGGCGTGCTGACGACGCACGCCCCGGTCCACCTGGGCATCGCCGCCCAGACGCCGAACGGCCTGATGGTGCCGGTCGTCCGCCACGCCGAGGCGATGGACCCCTACGCCACCGCCCTGGAAATCGCCCGCGTCTCGGGCGCCGCCAAGGACGGCTCGGCCAAGCGCGAGGAACTGTCCGGCTCGACCATCACCATCACCTCGCTGGGGACCCTGGGCGGCGTGGTTCACACGCCGATCATCAACCACCCCGAGGTCGCCATCGTCGGCCCGAACAAGATCGCCGAACGCGTGGTGGTCAAGGACGGCCAGATGGTCGTGCGCAAGATGATGAACCTGTCCTCGTCCTTCGATCACCGCATCGTCGACGGCCATGACGCGGCGGTCTTCGTGCAGAAGATCAAGAACCTGCTGGAGAACCCGGCCACGCTCTGGATGAACTAGGGGGAAGCAGCACTTCCCCTTCCCGCTTCCCCCGGCAGACGCCGGGGCCCAGTTCTTGAAGCGGGCAAGCGGCCATTAATCGGCCCGCGCTTTTGGGCCAAAGCACTGGATCCCGGCGTCCGCCGGGATGAGCGGAGGAGGAAGCGGATGAAGACCGGCGCTTTGATCATCGCCGCCATGCTCGCGACACTCAGTGCCGCGCCTGCTCTCGCCTGCACTCCAGCGCCAGGGGATCAGGTAGCGGCGCGGACGCGGGACCTTCGCGCGGTCACTAGCGTATATGAAGCGCTGGTCGAGAACGTCGTGCTGCACGATCAGTACGGGGACAATCTCGACTTCACCATCAAACCTACCACGGCGATCTGGGGCCCTAAACCTCCTGAGCCTTTCCGACTGTCGTTTGAGGCAGGGGCTTGCACCAACTGGTTCTTCCTCATGGACGATCAGTCCGATAGTCCGCCTCGCAACGGATTGAAGGTCATCGTTATGGCGAACCCCGACGGTCTGGCAGACCATCGTTGGCTCTACATTTTAAGGGCTGACGCAGACTACATCGACAGCTTCATGAGCGATTGGCGAGCGGCAAGAGCCGATCAACCTCTATCGAGACACTAAATGACCCAGACCCTCAAAACCAAAGTCCTGATCATCGGCGCCGGCACCGGCGGCTATGTCGCGGGCATCCGTTGCGGCCAGCTGGGGCTGGACACCGTGCTGGTGGACGGCGGCGACGGCCTGGGCGGGACCTGCCTGAACGTCGGCTGCATTCCGTCCAAGGCCATCATCCACGCCGCGGGCAAGTATGAGACGGTGCTGAAAGCCGCCGGCGACGGCACCTTGGGCATCACCGCCTCGGCCCCGGCCATCGACCTGTCGAAGACGGTCGCGTGGAAGGACGGCATCGTCAGGAAGCTGAACGCCGGCGTCGCCGCCCTGCTGAAGAAGGCCAAGGTCAAGGTCATCAAGGGCTGGGCCGAGTTCACCGACGCCAAGACCTGCCGCGTCGAGACCGCCGACGGCCCCATCCTCATCACCGCCGAACACGTCATCCTGGCCACGGGGTCCGAGCCGGTCGAACTGCCCTTCCTGCCGTTCGGCGGCGACGTCATCTCCTCGACCGAGGCCCTGTCCTTGCCCGAGGTGCCCAAGAAGCTGGTCGTCGTCGGCGGCGGCTATATCGGCCTGGAACTGGGCATCGCCTTCCGCAAGCTGGGCGCCGAAGTCGCCATCGTCGAGATGGCCGACCGCCTGCTGCCGCTCTACGACAAGGCCCTGACCGACCCGGTTCAGAAATGGCTCGAGAAGCACGGCGTCGAGCTCTTCCTCGGCGCCCGCGCCGGCGGGTTCGGGGACGGCAAGCTGAACGTCACCGACAAGGACGGAAACCCGATGCAGCTGGACGCCGACAAGGTGCTGGTCACCGTTGGCCGTCGTCCGCGCACGAAAGGCTGGGGTCTGGAGACCATGGGCGTCGCCATGGACGGCCCGTTCGTGAAGATCGACAACCGCTGCGCCACCAGCATGAAGAACGTCTGGGCCGTCGGCGACCTGACCGGCGAACCCATGCTGGCGCACAAGGGCTCGGCCCAGGGCGAGGTCGTGGCCGAGATCATCGCGGGCCATGACCGCGTGTTCGATCCCGTCACCATCGCCGCCGTCTGCTTCACCGAGCCGGAAATCGTCTCGGCAGGCCTCGGCGTCGACGACGTCAAGGGCCGCGACGACGTGATCCAATCCGTCTTCCCCTTCGCCGCCATCGGCCGCGCCCTGGCCATCGAGGCCGGCGAGGACGGCGGCTTCGTCCGCGTCATCGCCTCCAAGGCCGACCACCGCATTCTCGGCATCCAGGCCGTCGGCCAGCACGTCTCCGAGATGTCCAACAGCTTCGCCCAGATGCTGGAAATGGGCGCCGTGCTGGAAGACGTGGCCGGCGTCATCCACGTCCACCCGACCCTCGGCGAAGCCTTCCACGAGGCCAGCTTGCGGGCATTGGGCCACGCGATTCATATTTGAGGGCGCTATGCTCGGGTCGCGGACCCTGGCGACTTGAGCGCGTTCTTCCTTCTCCCCTTGAGGGAGAAGGTGTCGTGCGGAGCATGACGGATGAGGGGTGACGGCGGCGCCGCTTGGTCGCTCAGGCGGCGCCGTTCTTCTTCCTGAACCCTCAGCGCTGACACCCCGCATCCGAGCGCCTCCGGCGCCCACCTTCTCCCACAAGGGGAGAAGGAGCCGGTCCCGCTTGCCCTCGTCGAACGAAAGCCCGACCCTCCCGCAAACGGGAGGCTTCGATGCGCGCCGAGACCCATTACCTGGCCGTCTTCACCAGCGACAAGACCGGACCCAAGTGGCGAGCCTGGCGCGCCATGAGCGAGGCTCAGCAAGCCGAGACCGCCCGCCTCGGCGTCGCCGCCGTCGCCGCCTGGGAGGCGGCCCACCGCGACTCCATCGTCTTTCAGGGCGGCCCGCTGGGCCCGACCAAACGCATCGGCGACGACGGCGCCGTGACGGACATGGTCAACCTGCTGACCGTCTTCATGGTCGTGCGCGCCGACAGCCACGAGGCGGCGGCCCGCCTGTTCAAAGATCACCCGCACATGTCCATCTTCGTCTGCGACGGGGTGGAGGTGATGCCGGTGCTGGGGGATTAGTCCTATCCAGCTATTTCAACGGCCATGTCTTAACGGCGATTTCGGCGAGCGCTGATTGTCGCTCGATAATTGCCTCAGGCGTCCAATCCGCAACGCTCGCGATCATCGATGTAGTTTTATAGGGCGATTTAGCGAACGCCGGCCTCTTCTCGGAGAATGGGCCGCTTTTCAGCTCCGAGTTGTCTTTGGCGATCATCAACGCCAGATTTCCGATCCGCTTCACATATGTGCGAACGGTTTCCTCATCATACGCGGGCCAGTGTTCAAGCGGCTTCTGGGGCAATACGTGTTCAAGGTTGATCGCATCGGCATCGTCGTTCGGAATCATCCAAGCATCTTCACTTCCGGAGTCTGCCATCTCAATAGAACGCAGGTAGTACCGTGCGAATTTAGCCTGCCCGACCGTGGCAGTCTCGAAAGCTTGGCGGAATGCATCGTCAGTTGGAATAATCGGGCCTAGGGCAGCAGCAAGCCCAGCGGCATCCACGATTTCTTGGTCGAAGACCTGTTTAGCGGCTCGAGCGAGCGGTTGTTCAACTGAGCCGGAGCGTGTGCTGGACGCGATGATCAATCGGACACCGAACGCGACCAGTCGCTCGTAGGCCAGTGACGTTTCCTTGGTCGAGAAACGTCTAGCGATTGCGAGCATCAGAGGGCGAAATGGCTTGAGATCAAACAGTTGCAGCACTCTGAGCGACGCCCTTACCTTTGACGGGTAAACGTTCCATTTTTCGCTCTGCGGGCTGGCCATCGCCACGTAGTCGTTCGCCAAAGATTCGAGTTCCGTGACGAAGTTGACGGACGACTGCGAGCCTTTAACCGACTTCTGGACGCGCTCATACACGTCGGTTTCTTTGAGGTAACCGTTCATGGCAATCAAAGACTGGCGAAGGAAAGTCATTGTTATGTCATCCTCCTCCAGTGTTTCAAGCGCGCCCTTTACGTAAGACCAAAGTTGCTGAACCTCCGGTAGGCGAGCGCCTGACTGGCCGAAAATATAATTTTTGACCAGATCAGATTGTGAAACCTTCAAGCCTCTGTCGTTCAGGGTTTCGAACATTTTGAACGCATTCACGTCGTCCGGAACTTTGAGTAGTATCACTCGTGCGTTGAACTCAATGTACTTCATCCAGCGCAGAAACGCTTTTGTCCGGTCTGCCTCACTGAACGGCTTCGCAACGGCGAGCATCTGAGCTTTTGCCATCCCGTAAGCTGCTATCAGACGCGCATGGGAGTCCCTGTTGGGGAGTGCGCTGTGGCTCTTTCCATTCAGAAGAAGCTCGTGGAAAACGGCGGAATCCGCAGCGTTCAACGTCATCTTAGGAGAGTCTTCCAGCGTTTCGGTATCAACGTCCGTCAGGAAGGTGGCCAGAGCCTGAGGAAGTTTGTCAGAGCCAGAAAGCGAGATCTGACGCATGGAGGCTAGGATTAGCGCGGTAGTAGCCAAGCGCTGCTGACCATCGACAACTTCCAACACGCCGTTAGCGCGCGGAATTGTGACAAGAGTTCCCAAAAAATGCTGAGGTTCGTCGTCATTGATAGCAGCAACGAGATCTTCAAGAAGGTTTTGCACTTCCTTCTTCTCCCAAGCATAATCACGCTGGTTCGGGGGAACGAGCAGGCGATACCTCTTAAGCACGGCACCTAGGCCGAGCTGCTCGAAACCGATTTCAGATTGAGCTTTGGCCATTCTTTAGTCCGAACCGGAGGAGTAGGAGATCACTCTTAATGCACCCTCGCTTTGCCGATCTCCAGCCCTTCCGTTCCTGCTGACACGGCCACCACGCTGCCGTCCTCGATCTCGCCGGCCAACAGCTTCCTGGCCATGGGGTCGACCAGTTCCTTCTGGATGACGCGTTTCAGGGGGCGGGCGCCGTAGACGGGGTCGTAGCCCTTGTCGGCGAGCCAGGTCAGGGCGCTGTCGTCCAGGGCGAGCGTCAGGCGGCGGTCGGCCATCAGCTTTTCGAGGCGCGCCAGCTGGATGCGGACGATGCCGCCCATCTGTTCGCGGCCGAGGCGGTGGAACAGGATGATCTCGTCGATGCGGTTCAGGAACTCGGGCCGGAAGTGGGCGCGGACCTGTTCCATGACGAGAGGACGAACCGCCTCGACGTCTTCGCCCTCGGGCTGGTCGGCCAGATACTGGCTGCCCAGGTTGGAGGTCATGATGATCAGGGTGTTCTTGAAGTCGATGGTGCGGCCCTGACCGTCGGTCAGGCGACCGTCGTCCAGCACCTGCAACAGGACGTTGAAGACGTCGGGGTGGGCCTTCTCGACCTCGTCGAACAGGACGACCTGATAGGGGCGACGACGCACCGCCTCGGTCAGGGCGCCGCCCTCGTCGTAGCCGACATAGCCCGGAGGGGCGCCGATCAGGCGGCTGACCGAGTGTTTTTCCATATACTCGGACATGTCGATGCGGGTGATGGCGTTGTCGTCGTCGAACAGATAGCCTGCCAAGGCCTTGGTCAGCTCGGTCTTGCCCACGCCCGTGGGCCCAAGGAAGAGGAAGCTGCCCAGCGGCTTGTTGGGGTCGTTCAGGCCGGCGCGGGCGCGGCGGACGGCGTCGGAGACGGCCTCCAGCGCCTCGTCCTGACCCACGACGCGGCGGCCCAGCTCCTCCTCCATCTTGAGCAGCTTCTCGCGCTCGCCTTCCAGCATCTTGTCGACGGGCACGCCGGTCCAGCGGCTGACGACGGCGGCGATCTGCTCGGCGTCGACGACTTCCGGCGTCAGAGGGCCTTCCGCCGGTTGCTCGGCGGCGGCGGCCTCGTCCAACTGACGTTCCAGTTGGGGGATCTGGCCGTAGGCGATCTCTGAGGCGCGGCCGAGATCGCCGGCGCGCTGGGCCGCGGCCAGTTCGGCGCGCAGACGATCCAGGGTTTCGCGCAGCTGGGCGCTCTGCCCCACCTTGTCCTTCTCGGACTTCCAGCGGGCGGTCATGTCGTCCGACTGGCCTTCCAGATCGGCGATCTCGTCCTCCAGCTTCTCCAGACGCTGCTGCGAGGCGTGGTCGCTTTCCTTCTTCAGGGCCTCGCGCTCGATCTTGAGCTGGACCAGACGGCGGTCGATTTCGTCGAGCGCCTCGGGCTTTGAATCGACGGCCATGCGGACGCGCGAGGCGGCCTCGTCGATCAGGTCGATGGCCTTGTCCGGCAGGAAGCGGTCGGTGATGTAGCGGTTCGACAGGGTGGCGGCGGCGACGATGGCGCTGTCCGAGATGCGCACCCCGTGGTGGACCTCGTACTTCTCCTTGAGGCCGCGCAGGATCGACACCGTGTCCTCGACGGTGGGCTCGGAGACGAAGACCGGCTGGAAGCGACGGGCCAAGGCCGCGTCCTTCTCGACGTGCTTGCGGTATTCATCGAGCGTGGTGGCGCCGACGCAGTGCAGCTCGCCGCGCGCCAGCGCCGGCTTCAGCAGGTTGGACGCGTCCATGGCCCCGTCGCCCTTGCCGGCGCCGACCAGGGTGTGCATCTCGTCAATGAACAGGACAATGCCGCCCTCGGCCTGGGCCACCTCATTGAGCACGGCTTTCAGGCGTTCCTCGAACTCGCCGCGGTATTTGGCCCCGGCGATCAGCGCGCCCATGTCCAGCGACAGGACCTTCTTGTCCTTCAGGCTTTCGGGCACGTCGCCGTTGACGATCCTCAATGCGAGTCCTTCGACGATGGCGGTCTTGCCGACCCCGGGCTCGCCGATCAGGACGGGGTTGTTCTTGGTGCGACGGGCCAGGACCTGGATGGTGCGGCGGATCTCCTCGTCGCGGCCGATGACCGGGTCGACCTTGCCGTCGCGCGCGGCCTCGGTCAGGTCGCGGGCGTAGCGTTTCAGGGCGTCGTAGCTGTCCTCGGCCGAGGCGTTGTCGGCGGTCTTGCCCTTGCGCATTTCGGCGACGGCTTCATCGAGTTTCTTCGGCGTGACGCCGGCGGATTTCAGCGCCTCGGCGGCGGCCCCGCCTTCTTTCGCGATGGCGGCCAGCAGGCGCTCGGTCGTGACGAAGGCGTCGCCGGCCTTCTTGGCGGCGTCCTCGGCGGCGTTGAAGACGCGGGCGGTGTCGCCGTCCAGATAGATCTGGCCCGAGCCGCCCTCGACCTGGGGCCGCTTCTTCAGCAGGCCTTCGGTCACCAGTTCGACGGCGGACGGATCGCCGCCGGCCTGATCGATCAGCTTGCGGGCGAGGCCGTCGCGTTCCTCCAGCAGCACCTTCAGCAGGTGCTCGGGCGCGAACTGCTGGTGCCGCCGGGCAAGGGCCAGCGACTGGGCGGATTGGACGGCCTGTTTGGCGCGGTCGGAATAGAGGTCGAGATTCATTTCGGTGCAGTCCCCTCGGAAGGCGGAAAACCAACAACGCGCCCTTCTGCGAAGCGACGCCTTGAGTTGTGTCAAACCGAGGTGGGTGTGACCTATCGGACACGCAAGACCCGGTCGCCGCGATTGATGCGGGCCGCGGTCCCGGCCTAGCGTGGCCGCAGGAGGCCCTCATGGATTTTCTGACGCACGGACCGGTCGACCCCACGGTCATCCTGCCCTTCCTGGCGGCGGTGGCGCTGATGGAGCTGACGCCGGGGCCGAACATGGGCTGGCTGGCCCTGGTGTCGCTGTCGCAAGGACGGACGGCGGGGCTGGCGGCGGTGGCGGGGATCACGCTCGGCCTGACGCTGTGGATGGTCGCCGCCGCCTTCGGCCTGACCGAGGTGGTTATGCTGTGGCCCGCCCTCTACCAGACCATCCGCTGGGCGGGGGTGGGCTTCCTGCTGTGGCTGGCCTGGGACGCCTGGCGCAGCACGGGCGACGGCGCGGGGGCGGCGCCGGTCGAGATGCGGCGGCGCGCCCTGTTCCGGCGCGGCCTGATCGGCAATCTGCTGAACCCCAAGGCGGCCCTGCTCTATGTGGTCCTGCTGCCCGGCTTCATCCGCCCGACCCACGGCTCGACGCTGACCCAGGCCCTGACGCTGGGGAGCCTGCACGTCGTCGTCAGCGTCGTGGTCCACGCGATCATCGTGCTGACGGCGGCGCGGGCGGGCGGCGCCCTGCTGACCCGGGCGCAGGGGCCGGCGATGCGCGCCGCCATGGCCCTGGGCCTGGTCGCCATCGCCGTCTGGACCGCCTGGGAGACGAAGGTCTGATCAGCCCCCGGTTCACCCCCCGGTCTGCGGGGCCGAGAAGTCGAACTGCGGCTCCTGCGGCCGCTGGGTCTTGCCGAAGGTCCAGGTCAGGCCGATCAGGCCGGTGCGACCGCCCATCCAGCGCTCGGTGCGGTCGCGGAACTCGGGCGTGTCCAGCGCCACCACGTCGCGGAAATTGTCGAACAGGTCGCGCACCGTAACCTGGAGCGAAAGGGTCTCGTTCAGCTTGCGGCGGTAGCCCAGGTTGACCAGGGTGGTGGAGTCCCGCACGCCCTGGGCCAGCAACTGCTCGCCGGTCCAGACCGTCGACAGCTGGACGAAATCGGCCGTCGTCGGCTGCCAGTTCAGGTTCAGGCGACCGCTGACCACCTCGCTCGACCGGTCGGTCCCGCCGGGAATGTTCGAGGCGTCGATCTCCTGACGGAAAAGGTTGAGGGTGGCGCTGTAGCGCAGGCTTGGGTGCAGCCGCCCGTTGGCGTTCAGCTCCAGCCCCAGATCGGTGCGCGCGCCCAGGTTCTCGGGCCGGGTCAGCAGGACGCCGCCGCCGAGATCGGTCGTCACCGGGGTGAAGGCCCCGGAGGTGTCCCGGTAGTAGAGGGTGGCCTGATAGAAGGTCTGCTGGACGCGGCGCTGCCACATCAGCTCGAAGGCGTCGGTTTCCTGCTGCTTCAGGTCCGGGTTGCCCGAGGTGAAGTTGAGGGGGTCCTGATAGGTCAGGAAGGGGTTCAGCTCTGACGGTCGCGGGCGCTGCACCCGCTTGCCGTAGCTGGCGCGCAGCGTCTGGGTGTCCGACAGGGCGTAGGACAGATGCATGGTCGGATAGGCGTTGAAGTCGCTGGTCGAGCGCTTGTCGCCCGAGGTCGCCTGGTTCAGCTCACGGTCCACCTGCTCCAGCCGCAGCCCGGCCTGACCCGACAGTTTGTCGCCGAACGGACGCTCCCAGGTGGCGTAGAGGGCGTGGACCGCTTCATCGACGTGGAAGTCGTTGGACACCAGGGGATCGAGCACCTGCCCCGAAGGCGAGCCTCCCCGCCGCACCCGGTTGTCCAGTTCCAGCGACACCAGACGCAGGTCGTAGCCGGCGCGCAGCTTGCCGCCGTCCTTCAGGGGGCGGACATAGGCGCTGGTCAGGCCCAGTTGGTCGACATTGTTGACCAGCTCGATCGTCTCATAGACCGGCGGGATGACCGGGATCCGCGTCTCGGTGACGGCCTCATTGTCGAAGCCGGCGCGCACGCGGTCGAGGCGCAGTTCATTCGACCACTCGTGGCCCTGATCGTCGAAGCGGCGCAGCACCCGGCCCGTCGCGCCGACGAACTCGCCATCGTAACCGCCGCGCGTCCGGCGGCGCCAGGCCGAGCCGACGCCGCCCGCGGCCGTCTCGGCCTCATAGACATCCTGGCTGTCGTTCTCGCTGCCCATTTCGGTGTAGCGCACCTCGCCGGTCAGCTGAGTCTTGTCGCTGAGGCGGTATTCGGCGCCCAGGCGGACATTGGCGTGGTCGAAGGCGCCGTCGACGTCCTGGCGCTGACGCGCCTGCAGGAAGCGGTCGGACGCCGCGTCGAAGCGTTCGCGCAGGCGATCCACCTGCTGCACGAAGGCGTCATGGCGCAGACCGGCGTCCGCCGTCAGGGTCAGGCGGTCCTGCGTCCGCGCGACGTTAACGCCCAGGTTGTAGCGCCCGTCATCGCCGATATTGGCGCGGACCGAGCCGGTCGTGGTGGCGCCCGCGCCCCCCGCCTGCTGCGGGACGGGTTTGGTGATGAGGTTGATGACCCCGCCGGACCCTTCGGGGCTATAGGCCGCCGAGGGATTGGTCATGACCTCGATGCGGCTGTAGGGGCTCGCGGGCAGGCTGAGCACGGCCTGGGCGCGGCTCTCGCCCGACAGCAGGGCCGAGGGGCGGCCGTCGACCAGAATGGTCACGCCGGTGTCGCCGCGCAGACTGACATTGCCGTTGGGATCGACGTCCACCGAAGGCAGGTTGCGCAGGGCGTCGGCCAGGGTTCCGGTCGTGGCCTGCAGATCATCGGCAAGACTGTAGCTGACAGCGTCGATCGATGTCCGCACGTCGTTGGCGCGCCCGCGCACCACCACGTCCGCGACGGCGGCGGGCTGATCCTGGTCCTTGGCGGGCGGCGAAGTCGGCGGGGCGGGGGCGGGGGGCGGGGCGGAGGGCTGCGCTTGCGCGAGGGCTGCGCCCGCCGGCAGGGCCAGGACCAAGCCGACCAGCGGCGAGAGTTTCAATTTCGACATGACGCCCTCCCAGGCCAGGCCCACGAGCACGGCCTGAAGGCCGCGCGCCTATCAGCCATAGGCACGCAGCCCCAGTTACATCTTCGTCATGCAGTGTCGGGCAGAATCCGGCGGATGGGAGCCGCCGAGCGTCAGCCCCCGGTAGGACCGGTCGAGAAGTCGAACTGCGGCTCTGGCTTGCGCGGGCCGCCGCCGAACGACCAGGTCAGACCCAGGTAGAAGGCGCGCAAATTGATTTCTTGCTCGACCCGTTCACGGAACAGGGGCGTGTCATAGGTAGTGGCGCCGCCGAAGGAGTTGAGGATGTCGCGGGCCGTGAACTGCAGCGACAGCGTATCGTTGAGCTTGCGACGATAGCCGAGGTTCACCATCCCGCCGCTTTCACGCGTGCCCTGGGCCAGCAGTTGGTCGCCCTGCCAGAAGCCCATGACCTGGATGAAGTCCTTGGGCGTGGCCTGCCAGTTGAGGCTGAGTCGGCCGGTCAGCATCTCGCCCTCGCGATCGCGGCCGCCCGGAATGCCGGCGGCGTCGATCTCCTGGCGGAAAGCGTTGACGCTGGCGTTGTAGCGCAAGGTGGGATGCAGGCGGCCGCTGGCGGTCAGCTCGACGCCCAGGTCGCGACGGGCGCCGAGATTCTCGGGCCGGGTCAGCAAAACCCCACCACCAACGTCGGTCGCGACATCGGTGAAGGCCTTGGTCGTGTCGCGGAAATAGGCCGTGGCCTGATAGAAGCTCTGGCCGCGCCGCATCTGCCACATGGCCTCGAAGCTGTCGGTCTCCTGGGGCTCCAGGTCCGGGTTGCCCGAGCGCAGGTTCAGCGGATCGCCATAGGAGACGAAGGGATTCAGCTGGGTCGGCTGGGGCCGCTGAATGCGACGCGAATAGCTGGCGCGCAGGGTTTGCGTGTCGGTGAGCTGATACTGCAGGTGGCCGGTGGGATAGGCGCGGAAATAGTCCTGCGAGGCGCGCACCCCGTTGGTGATGTCCTCGACCTCGATGTCTGCCTGCTCCAGCCGCAGGCCGAACTGGGCCGACAGCTTCTCGCCGAAGGGGCGCTCATAGGTGGCGTAGAGAGCGTGGACGGTCTGTTCGGCCTCGAACCGGTTGCTCAGGCTCGGCACGGGGGCCAGGGCGACCTCCGATGGGCCGCGTCGAAGCAGGGTGTCCTGATCCGGACGACTGAAGCCCAGTTCATAACCCGCCCGCAGTTTCGAGCCGTCGTCCATCGGCCGGGTGTAGGCGCTGGTGAAGCCGATCGTCTCCTGAGCGTTGAGGTTCCTCTGCTGCTCATACAGCGCCGGCGCGGCCGGTGTCAGGAAAACATTGGCGCCCAGGGAGGTGTTCTCATGGTCGCTGCGGTCGTAGCGCAGCTCGTTGGACCATTCATGGCCCGAGGTATCGAACTGATGCAGCAGCCGGGCGGTGGCGCCCCAACCGTCCATGGCGAAGGCGCTGTCGCCATTGCGCGTGAAGGCGTTGGTGATCTGACCTGAAGCGTCGCGTGTCTCGAACAGGCCCCGCCCCTCGCCTTCGACGTCAAAGCGGTTGGCGCGCAGCTCTCCCGTCAGCATCGTCTTGTCGGTGAGGCGGTATTCGGCGGCGATCCGCCCGAACGCGCCCTGCTGAACAGAATCGCTTTCCTGATGCGTGGTCGTGGTCGAGGTCACGACGCCGGTCGAGTCCAATTGCTCGCGCAGCCGGTCGAAGGCGAAGGTCTGATCGTCGTAGCGATAGCTGACGTCGCCGGTCAGGGTCAGCTTGCCGCGTTGGCGCGAGCCGCTGGCGCCGACATTCCAGCGGCCGTGGTCGCCGACATTGACCCGCAGCGAACCGGTCGTGACGGTCGCGTCCGGCGCGGCGGCTGCGGCGCCCCGCGCGGCGGCGGGGACAGGCTTGGTGATGAGGTTGATGACCCCGCCCGAGCCCTCGGGACTGTAGGCCGCCGAGGGGTTGGTCATGACCTCGATCCGCGCGTAGCGGTCGGCCGGAAGTTGGAGCACGGCGTCAGCGCGATTGGGCCCCGACAGGATGGCCGAGGGGCGGCCGTCGACCAGGATGGTGACATTGCCGTCGCCACGCAGGGAGACATTGCCCTGGGGGTCGACATCGACGGACGGGACGTTGCGCAGGGCTTCGGCCAGGGTGCCGTTCGCGGCCTGAAGGTCGTCGGCCAGGCTGTAGCTGGTGGAATCGATGGAGGTCCGCACGTCGTTGGCGCGGGCGGTGACCACCACGTCGCCGACGGTGGCGGGCTGGTCCTTGTCATCAGGGGCAGGCTGGGTCGGCGGCGTCTGGCTCTGCTGCTGCGCGGGCGGCGAGGCGGGGGCGGCCTGAGCCAGGGCGACGCCCGCAGGCAGAGCCAGAACAGCGCCGAGCAGCGGCGCGAGCTTGTGTTTCGACATGGTCCGTCCCCGGTGTGGACGTCCCTCAACGCCCTTCAACCGTTGCGCGTACCAGTCGCTGTTCACGCACCACAGTTACATCTTTTTCACCCGAATGGCGGGTCTGTGGCCACTCTGTGGCGCACCCAGGGAACCTGAAGCGTCGCTGTGCGCTAGGCCCCCATGCTGACGACCAAGATGAACCCCCGTGTCTTCTGGGGGGCCAGCGCCATCGCAGGCGCCCTGCTTCTCCTCGCCCTGATCGCGCCCTCGACGTCCGACCTGATTTTCAGCGCCGCCCAGGCCTGGGTGATCGAAACCTTCGGCTGGTTCTATGTGGCGGCGGTGGCGGGTTTTCTGCTGTTCGTCACGGTCCTGGCCGTGGGGCCGACCGGACGGCTGAAGCTGGGGCCCGACGACGCCGAGCCGGACTTTCCCTATGTCTCATGGCTGGCCATGCTGTTCGCCGCGGGCATGGGCATCGGCCTGATGTATTTCGCCGTGGCCGAGCCGGTGCAGCACTATATCGCCCCGCCCGAGGCCGCGCCCGGCACCATCGACGCCGCGCGCGAGGCCATGGTCATCACCTATACCCACTGGGGCGTCCACGCCTGGGCCATCTATGCCGTGGTGGGGCTGAGCCTGGCCTATTTCGCCCACCGCAAGGGCCTGCCGCTGACCATGCGGTCCGGCCTCTATCCGCTGTTGGGCAAGCGCATCAACGGACCGATCGGCGACGCGGTCGACATCTTCGCCATCTGCGGCACCCTGTTCGGCATCGCTACTTCGCTGGGGCTGGGCGTGGCCCAGATGAACTCGGGTCTGAACTACGTCTTCGGCATCCCCAGCAGCGTCATCATGCAGGTGGGCCTGATCGTCGTCGTCATGGGAGTGGCGACCCTGTCGGTGCTGTCGGGCGTCGACAAGGGGGTGCGGCGGCTATCGGAACTGAACCTGATCCTGGCCGTCTGCCTGATGCTGTTCGTGCTGGCGGTGGGGCCGACCCTCTTCCTGCTGCGGGCCTATGTGCAGAATTTCGGGCTCTATCTGGACCACTTCTTCGTGCGCACCTTTACCCTCTACGCCTACGAGCCGAGGGCGTGGATGGCCGACTGGACCCTGTTCTACTGGGCCTGGTGGATCGCCTGGTCGCCGTTCGTCGGCATGTTCATCGCCCGCATTTCGCGCGGGCGGACGGTGCGCGAGTTCATCATCGGCGTCCTGCTGGTGCCCAGCGCCTTCACCTTCCTGTGGATGACGGTCTTCGGCAACTCGGCCATGAGCCTTGATCTCGGCGCTGCGGGCGGCGCGATATCCGAGGCCGTGCAGGCCGACCTGTCGACGGCCCTCTTCCATTTCCTCGAATACCTGCCGGGCACGGCCGTCACCTCGACCCTGGCGGTGGCTCTGGTGGCGGTCTTTTTCGTCACCTCGGCGGATTCGGGATCGCTGGTGATCGACACCCTGGCCTCGGGCGGAGCCGAGGATACGCCGCGCTGGCAGCGCATCTACTGGTGCGTGATGCAGGGCCTTGCGGCGGCCCTGCTGCTGCTGGCCGGAGGGCTGGGGGCCCTGCAGGCCGCGACCCTGGTGGCGGCCCTGCCGTTCGCGATCATCATGATCTTGCTGGCCCTGGGTCTGGCGCGGCAGATGAACGCCGACCTCAAGGGCGAGCAGGTCGAGACCGAGGCCCCGCCGATCCGTGAGCGGCTGAAGCGCATCTTCTCGCCCGCCAGCCGCAAGGACATCGCCCGCCAGATCGAGCGGCAGGGCGCGCCGGCCCTGGTCGAGGTGCGTGAAGCCCTGGTCGAGGGCGGGCTGGAGCACAGCCGGGTCGAGATGGACGAGAGCGGGGTCTGGCTGGTGGTCGAACACGCCAACGGCCGCGACTTCCTCTATCGCATCGGCGCGCGCTCGCGCCCCTTGCCGGCCCTGACCGCGCTGGAAGCCCCAGAGGCCCGGCGCGCGCTGGAATGGCGGATGACGGCACAGACCGGCGATGGGACAAGGCCCCGCGACATCACCGGCTTCACCCGCGCCCAGATCGTCGCCGACGTGCTGGAGCATCTGCAAAGGTGGCGACTGGCGGCCTGAGCCCTTGGCCCGACGGACCGGCGGCGCTAGCGTCGCCGCTCATGTCGGGAGCTTCGCCTATGTCCATCCGCCTGTCGCGCCGTGCGGCCCTGTTTTCCTCCGCCGTCGCCGCGTCGAGCGCCGCCCTGCCGGGCCTGGCCTTGGCCCAGACCCGCGCCGACACCCGCACAGACGAAGAGATCGCCGCCGCCGCCGACGCCTGGGTGCAACGCTGCATGGCCGCCTGGCCGGAGCAGCCGGCGGTGTCGCTGGCCTTGGTGCGTGACGGCAAGACGGTGCTGGCCAAGGGTTACGGCGTGCGCCGTCAGGGCAAGGCCGAACCGGCCGACGAACACACCCTGTTCGCCATCGCCTCCAACTCCAAGAACGTCACCGCCGCCTGCCTCGCCATTCTGGTCGACGAGGGCAAGGTGAAGTGGGACGAGCCGATCCGCACCTATCTGCCCGGTTTCACCCTGTCGGACCCGATGGTGGGAGAGCGCATCACCGTGCGCGACACCCTGAGCCACCGCGCCGGCTTCGGTCTGGGCGCGGGCGACCTGCTGTTCTGGCCCAACAGCGACCGGACGCGCGCCGAGGTGCTGGCCCAGGCCGCCTTCGTGCCGATCGAGGACGGGTTCCGCGAGGACTACCACTACTGCAACCTGATGTTCGTGGTGGCGGGCGCGGTGATCGAGAGGGTGTCCGGCCTGTCGTGGGAGGACTTCGTCCAGACCCGCATCTTCGACAAGCTGGGCATGAGCGAGAGCGTGCCTCTGGCCCGTCTGGCTGATCCCAAGAAGTCCGCCCTGCCCCACGCCCGCGTCGGGCCGCCGCTGCGCCTTCAGGGGCCGATGACCCAGATCGCGGCCTCCATCGCCGAGGTGTGGAACTGGGACTCGGCCGCGGCGGCGGGCGGCATCTGCGCCAGCGCGGCCGACTGGGCCAAGTGGATCGCCGTGCGCCTGAACGAGGGCCGGCTGGCCGACGGCTCGCGCCTCTTCTCGGAAGCCGCCGCGCGCGAGATGTACAAGCCCAACATCATCGTCTCGTCGTCGAACGGGCCGACGGCGGAACTGCCCAACCGTGCCGTGGCCTCGACCTACGCCATGGGCTTGCAGGTGCAGGACTATCGCGGCGAGCGGCTGGCCACCCACGGCGGCGGCTCGCCGGGCGGCATCTCCTCAACCGTGCTGATCCCCGGCCGCAAGATCGGCTTCTCAGTCTTCACCAACGCCGAGGAGAGCTTCCTGCTGCGCGCCCTGCGCTCTGGCCTGTCGGACATCGCCATGAATCAGGTCGACGTCGACTGGATCGCCGACTCCAAGAAGCGGGAGGCCGAGGGGACCGAGAAGTCGCTGAAGGCCGCCGTCGAGATCGACGCCAAGCAGGCGGCGGGCGCCCCCCCCTCCATGCCGCTGGACGCCTATGTCGGCACCTGGCGCGACCCCTGGTACGGCGACATCACCATCGAGCAGAAGACCGAGGGGCGTGGCCGCAACAGGAAGACCGGCCTGTGGCTGGCCTTCACCCATACCCCGGCGCTGCAGGGCTGGCTGGAGCCCTATGACGGCGAGACCTTCCGCACCCGCTTCCCCGACAAGCGCGAGGAAGACGCCTTCATCACCTTCAACATCGCCACCGCCAAGCCGGCGACGGCGACGCTCAAGGGCGTCTCGCCCGACATCGACTTCAGCTACGACTATCAGGACCTGCGGCTGACGCGCGTCTGACAACCAAATGAACAAATGGCGGCGAGGGCCCCTTTAAGGGACAATCAGAAGGGAGCCCCCGCTTGCCGCGATATTTCTTTCACACCGAAAACGGCCATCTGATTCCTGATGATCAGGGGCGCGCCTTCTGGACTACCCGACAGTTCCGGGTCATTGTCACGGACGACAAGCAGGACGAAGTCGTCAGGCTGACGACCTGCGCCAGTCCTCCGCCTCCCTAGACCTTCGGCCGATCGGCGACGAAGACGAGACGATCACCGTCCAGAACCTCAACCCGATGAACCTGATGCCATTCGGCCAGAACGGGGGCCAGTGAGGCCGAAATCCCGTCGTCGTGCGGACTGTCCATATGCCGAAGATGCGGCACCTCGCCCTCGCGGACGGTGATCAGACAAAGATAGGTTTTCATACGGCCGCCCCCGCGCGAAGGCCGCGCTGCGGGAACCTAGGCCGTTCAGAACCGGCCGCATTCACATATGTAAGTTCGCAAACCGGCGAAGTTCGTCATCGGGTACGGCAACGCTTGGCTTGATCGGGCGTTCGCTTCTTCGCAGCCATGGGCCCCACGTCATGACCAATGCCCTTATCGATAAACTGTCGCGCCGCGATACCGTGTCGCCCGACGAGATCGCAGCGCTTGCAGAGGTGCTTGAGCCGCCGCGCAAGGTCGACGCCAACGTCGACATCGTGCTGGAACACGCCCTCACCGACCACAGCATCCTGCTTCTGGCCGGGTTCACCGCCCGGTATTCCACCCTCTCCGACGGGCGGCGCCAGATTACCGAGATCAACGTAGCGGGCGACTTCGTCGATCTGCACAGCCTGCTGATGAAGCAGATGGATCACGGCGTGGTCACCCTGAGCCCCTGCGTCATCGCCCACGCCCCGCACAGCCGACTGCAGCGGTTGACCGAACAGCATGGACACCTGACTCGACTGCTCTGGCTCGACACCATCATTGACGCCGCCATCCATCGTCAGTGGCTGGTGGCCATGGGCCGGCGCAGCGGACTGGGGCATCTGTCCCATCTGGTCTGCGAACTGTTCACCCGCCTCAGCGCGGTCGGCCTGACCGACGGCCAGAGTTTCAACATGCCGCTGACCCAGACGGTTCTGGGTGACGCGCTCGGCCTCTCGACGGTGCACGTCAACCGCCTGATCGCCGAACTCCGTCGCGAGGGTCTGGTCCGATGGAGCAACCCTCGCGTGGATATTCTGGACTGGCCTCGCCTGGCCCGGATCGCCGAATTCGATCCGACCTATCTCAGGCTGCATGCGGCCCCGGTCTGACGCCTCAGCGTCCCGACGGGCGCTGGCCGGCCTCGAGGATGGGCATGCCCGCCTCGGTGGGAATGTAGATGGTCTGGCGGCCTTCCTTGCCGGCGGTTTCCTGCAGCATGTTGATGTAGGACCAGCGCAGATAGGCCTCGGGACCGCCGAGGGCCTCAGCCATGATGCGGTTGGCCTCGTTGGCGCCCTTGGCGCGCTCGATCTCGGCGGCGGCGGTCAGCTTGGCTGAATCCAGGGCGGCCTGAGCCTCCAGCACGCGGATGCGACGGTTCTGAACCGCCTCCTCATAGGCCGCCTTGCCCGCCATCTGCTTGGAATAGACGTTGTAGGTCGGGAAGCCGACCAGGACGACGGCGATCAGTATGCCGATGGCGATGACCGAACCGATAGTGAAACCCACGCCGCGCATCCGCGCCTCCCCTTGAATCTGAACGGCGATCAGGGTGGACGCCGGGCGTGGCCGCGGTCAAGCGCGGTTCAGCGACATCACGCCACAGGCGTATCCGATTTACGGCAGCGCTTGTCCGGCCTAGTCAGCCGCAATGATCACGGAACGTCGTTCTCAAACATCTTCCTTGCGCGTCTTGCTGGTTGGCGACGCCCGCATGGCCTTCCCCGTCGCCAAGGCCCTGGATCAGGCTGGACACAGGGTCTTCGCCGGGGTGTCGACCTCCAGCAACTATCTGGAATGGTCGCGCCATGTGAGCGGATCCTTCCGCCATTCGCCGCTGGAGCCGGGAACGGACGAGGCCCTGCCGGTCATTCTGGACTGGCTGGACCGCAGCCCCGTCGATGTCATTCAGCCGGTCAGCGAGGCCGGGTCGCGCTTCATGACGCGCCACCGGGCGGCGTTCGAGGCGCGCGGGCGGCTGATCATGCCCGAGGCCGCGACGGTCGAGACCTGCATGAACAAGACGACGATGTTCGAACTGTGCGAGACCCTGGGCGTCGCCCTGGCGCCCTATCGGCGGGTGCGCGACATGGAGGGCCTGTTCGCCGCCGCGGAGGCCATCGGCTACCCCCTGATCGTCAAGCCCGCCGTGGTCGACGCTGAACTGTTCGAGCGCAAGGCGCTGATCATCGCGGACCGGGCGCAGTTGTCCGCCGCCATGCCGCACTGGCCGGACATCCACCCCGAACTGATCGTCCAGCAATACCTCACCGGCCCGCGCCACAGCGTCATCTTCAGCGCCGATCGCGGGCGGCTGCTGGGCGCCGTCGAGATCAAGGCGGCGCGCACCCACGAATACGACGGCACCGGCTACACCACCTATGGCGTGACGGTGGAGCCGACGCCCCTGGTCCGCGAGGGGGTCGAGAAGCTGGTCGCCCACCTGGCCTATAGCTCGACCGGCTGCGCCCAGTTCATCGTCTGCCCGACAAGCGGCGCGGTCACCTTCATGGAGGTCAATCCGCGCGTCAGTCTGGGCCGGATTTCGGAATGCGCAGGCTTGCCGCACAGCCTCTGGGGGCTGCAGCTGGCCACGGACGAAACCGTTTCGGCGCCCGACGATCCCTGGGCCGTCTATCGGCGGGGGGTGCGCTATGTCTGGACCAAGGGCGACCTGAATCTGCTGATCAAGCAGGTCAAACGCCGCCAGGCGTCACCGGGCGAGTCGGTGCGGCGGCTGACCCAGATCGGGCTCGACGCCGTTCAGTGCACACATGCCATCTTCGATCCCCTGGACCCGCTGCCGGCGCTGGGCACCTACAGCAACATCCTGATCAAGCGCTGGCGACGGCACCCCGAGTATCAGCCCGGTTGGACGCCGGTCAGCGTCGCGCGGGCGCCGGAACCAGTTCGATCAGATCCAGATTGGACTCGTTCGCCGGCCAGGGGATGACCAGCCGCCAGCGCTGGTCGCCGATGCGTTCGACCACGGCCACCAGGTCGCGCTCGGGCCGCTGACCGTAGGAACGGGCGGCCGGTTCGGAGGCCAGGGCCATGGAGCCGAGGAAGACCATCTGACGGTCGTTCTCGGGGAAGAGCAGACCGCTGGGGCGCTGCGACCCGGTCAGCTTGCTGAACTTCAGGCCTGCGGGAGTCTGCTCGATGTGGCAGGCGAACCAGCCGTAAACGACATAGCCCAGGCCGCCCTCGCCGCCCTGAGAGCCCAGTTTGACGGTGCGGCAGCGGTAATTCCCGACCGGCGGCGTCGCCGAGGGACGCGCCGCGCCGGGGTCGATCAGGTCGCCCAGGCTGTTGAGGTCGCCCGATCCCGCCTGTCGCTTCGCCTGCTGCAAGGCCAGGGTCCAGGCGGCGTCGCGGCGCTGATAACGGTCGCGGTCGGCGGCGGTGATGACCCCGCGCCAGTCGCTGAGCACCGCGCCGCCCGGGGCGTCAGGCGCTGACGGCGGCGGGGGCGGAGGGGGCGGCGACGGCGTGGTCGCACAGCCCGAGAGCACCGTCGCCAGAACGCCCGAGATCAGCGCGCCCGGGATCAGGGCGCTCGCCTTGAAACGCGACTTGCCGGTCGACGAACGTGACATGGGCTCTCCCTAGCACAGGGTCGAAAAGCCCCTTGGCGTCTAGGAAGCCCTCTGAACGCGCCGCGTCAACCCTGCATGCGGACGCCGCCGTTACGCCAGAGCGTCGCCCTGCCGTTCAGGCCGCGTCCGCCGCCCCTGCCGACGCCGCGGCTTCGGGCGTGGCCGGGGCCTGCGACAGGGCGCGCGACAGGGCCTCGGCCAGGGCCGGAATCTGCAGGGGCTTGGTCAGATATTCCATAAAGCCCGCCTCGCGCCCGCGACGGATGTCGGCGAAGGCGGCGCTGGCCGACAGGGCCAGGACCGGGACGGTCCGGGTCAAGGGGTCCTCCGCCAGTCGGGTCTTGAGCTCGAAGCCGTTCATGCCGGGCAGGTTGATGTCCAGAATGATGACGTCGGGCCGCAGGTCTCGGGCCAGGCTCAGGCCGTCTGGCCCTGTCTCGGCCACGTGCAGCCGGACCCCGCCCATGGCGGTGATGACATGGCGCATCAGGGCGATGTTGGAGGGGTTGTCCTCGACATAGAGCAGCGTCGCCTCGGGCAGGTCCATCGCCGGGACGGGCGAGGCGACGACGGCGCGCGGCTGGGCTGCGGCGGCCGGCAGATGCACGGTGAAGACCGCGCCCTCGCCCTCGCGGCTTTCGGCCTCCAGCCGTCCGCCCATGGCCTGGATCAGACGCCGCGCCACGGCCAGCCCCAGACCCGCGCCCGGCACGTCGGAGGCTTCGCGGCCCAGTCGGTTGAAGGGCTGGAAAAGGTCGGTCATGCGGTCAGCGGGCAGGCCCGGACCGGTGTCGCAGACGCTGAGGCTGACGCCCTCGTCCGACTGACGCGCCTCGATCAGGACCGCGCCTTCGGGGCGATTGTATTTAACGGCGTTGGCCACCAGGGCGGTCAGGACCTGACGCAGGCGCTCACGGTCGGCGCGGGCGACAAGGCCCGCGACCGGCGGCGGTTCGCGCAGATCCACACCCGCCCCCTGCGCCATAGGGCGCAAGGTCTCGCAGACCTGACGCGCGACCAGCAGGGGATCAACCCGCTCGACGCTCAACGCCAGTCGCCCGCCCTCGATGTCGGCCAGGTTCAGCACCTCGTCGACCAGGGTCAGCAGGCGGGCGCCGGCGTCGCGGATCTGTTCGACCGCCTGATGCTGGCGGTGGGTCAGGGGATCCTGCGCCGCGTTCATCCGCATCAGGTCGGCAAAGCCGATTACGGCATTCAACGGAGTGCGCAGCTCATGGCTCATGTGGGCCAGGAATTCGGTCTTGGCCCGGTGGGCGGCCTCGACCTGGGCTGCCTGCCCCTCGGCGGCGGTCAGAGCGGTCTGCAGCTCACGCGCCCGCTGCTCGGAACAGGCCTCCAGCGTGGCGTTGACCCGCCGCAGGATCGCGACCTCGCGTCGGGCCTTCAGCGCCATCCGCACTCCCGCCCAGCAGCCCGACAAGGCCAGGGCGACCACCACCAGAACGAGTTCCATCGCACGTCCCTCCGATGCCTCGAGAGTGACGCCTATAGATTGCGGCTATGTAAATATACGCTCTAAAGTTGCGCGCCTTCGATCAGCCTTCGTCAGCCGCCGGTTCGACCTTGCGACGCGGGGCGCGGCGCTTGGGCGCGGGGGCCTCTTCGGACGCCGCTTCCACGTCATCCGAAGACGGCGTGGACGGACGGGTCAGGAAGCCGGGCAGGCCCATGCCGTCGCTGACCTCGCCTTCAACGGGCGCATCGCCAGCCACATCGGCGGAAGGGGAGCGTTCGGCGCGCGGACGGCGCGGCGCACGGGCGGGACGGGCTTCGGCCTGTTCGGCTTCGACGATCGGCGCAGCGGCCGGTTCGTCCGAGGCGGCAGCGGCGTCGTATTCAGCCTCGGCCGCGGCGCGGGCTTCGTCTTCGGGCGTGGCCTCGCCGGCCTCGAAGCGACGGTTGCGTTCCTCGCGGCGACGCTCCCAGCGCTCGCGGCGGGTCTCGCGGCGGCCGCCCTCGCGGGGCTCGCCCTCGGCGCGCGGTTCACGGTCGTCGGTGCGGGGTTCACGCGGCTCACGCTCGGCGCGCGGTTCACGATCCCGATTGTTGTCGCGGTCGCGGTTGTAGTCGCGGTCACGGTCCCGGTTGGCGTCGCGTTCGGCGCGCTCGGCCTGACGACGGGCCTCGTCTTCGGCCTTCTGCTGCTCGGCGGCGGCGGCGGCGATGATGGCGGCGGCCTGGGCGCCTGACTCGTCCTCGAAGTCGATGTCGAAGCCCTGACCGGCCAGTTCGCGCTGGGCGATCTCGGAAACCGGACGCTGCGGCTGCAGGGCGCGCAGGACACGGAAGTAGTGTTCAGCGTGCTGGGTGTAGTTCTCGGCCAGCACGCGGTCGCCGGCGGCCGAGGCGTCGCGCGCCAGCTGCATGTAGCGCTCGTAGACGGTCTGGGCGTTGCCGCGGACCTTGATGTTCTCGGGGCCTTGCGAATCCCACGACCGGTTCGGGTTGGTCGCATTGGCGTTGTTGCCGCCGCCGCCGGGCTTCCGGTTGCGTCCGCGCTGACGCTTCATGCCCTTGAAATCTCTCATCGGAGCTTACCGTGCTGGTGCGGGCCGCCGTCGGATAAGGACGGGCAGGACCCAGTTCGTCGTTCCGTTCGGTCGGGGCCAATCCCCGTATCGATGTGCTCGGAAAACCGTTCGCCGCCCTGTGGTCCGCCGGGCCGAACCGGCCCGACCGTCACTGGCCCAGACGCGCTTGAGCGAGCAAACCTGCCCGAAAAGACCGCGTTTGAGTGGGAGACAAGAAACGACTTAGCGCGCGGCGAAGCGGTTTCCAAGGGTTTTATTGCAGGGGCTGCGCGCCCCCCCCGCTCACGCTTCCGGGATGGGATCGACGCGCGGGTCCGGACCGTTGGTGACGACGCGGTCGCGGTCGGACAGGTCCTTGACCACCTTGACCCCGGTGAAGCCGGCGGCCTCGAACAGGGCCTTGACCTGTTCGCCCTGGTCCCAGCCGATCTCGACGGCGAAGACACCTTCGGGGCGCAGGATGCGGGCGATTTCGGGAGCCAGGTCGCGATAGGGTTGCAGGCCGTCGGGGCCGCCGTCCAGCGCCAGATGCGGATCGTGCTCGCGCACCTCGGGATCCAGACCGGGAATGTCGCCGGTCGGGATATAGGGCGGGTTGGACACCACCAGATCGAAGCTGTCGTCGGCGAAGCCCGCGGCCCAGTCAGTGCGGATGAAGGTGCAACGGCCGTTCAGGTCCAGGTTGGCGGCGTTTTCGCGCGCCACGGCGATGGCCTCGGTCGAGATGTCGGTGCCGACGCCGCGCGCACCGGCGCGTTCCATCAGGGCCGCCAACAGGATGGCGCCCGAGCCGGTGCCCAGGTCGATCATCTCGAAGGCGCGTTGCGGCGGGAAGGCGCGGACGATGACGTCCAGAAGGGTCTCGGTGTCCGGGCGCGGGCTGAGCACGTCGGGGGTGACGTTCAGCATGATCTTCCAGAAGCCCTTCTTGCCCAGGATGCGCGACACCGGCTCGCGCCTGACGCGACGGTCGATCATAGCGTCCAGGGCGGCGATCTTGTCGGCCTCGAGGACGCGGTAGGGATCGGTCAGGATGTCGACGCGGCCCGCGCCGGTGGCGGCCTCCAGCAGCAGGCGGGCGTCGATCGACGGGCTGTCGACGCCGGCGGCTTTCAGGCGGGCTTGCGCGCCTTTCCAGGCGGTCAGCAGGGTCGGGGCGGCGGATGCGTTTTCGGACATGAGGGCTGATTGGCGATTGCCGCGCGGGAATTCAAGACGCAAGCCGATCGGGAACAGGGAGCCAGCGTGGCCGTTGAGGGGCGGATGGGGATGCAAGACCTTCTGAAACGACCGGCGCGACGACGCGGAAACGGCGGCGCGGTCTGGCGCTATCTGGGCGCGGCGGCAGGCGGTCTGGCGGCGGGCGCCACGGCGGCGCACCTGCTCTATACCCAAGGCCACAAGTATGGCGTCGAGTTGCGGCCCAAGCGCCCCGAGCCCCTGCCCCCGCGCGACCCCACGCCCGAGGACTATGACGCCGAGGAACCCGGCCGGGGGCGGCTGGCCCAGCATCCGGTTCATATCCCGCGCAAGGGCTGGATCGACATCGTCTGGCGCACGGCCATGGGCTATTTCGGCGACCGCGTCGGCTTCGTCGCCGGGGGCGTGACCTTCTTCATGCTGCTGGCCCTGTTCCCGACCCTGGGCGCCTTCGTCACCATCTATGGCCTGTTCGCCGATCCGGCCGACGCCTGGAACCAGCTGAGCTTCCTCTACGACGTCCTGCCGTCGAACGTGGCCCAGTTCCTGGGGGCCGAGATGACCCGGCTGGCGGGGGGCTCGAACGGCGAGCTGACCTTCACCCTGGTCTGGACCCTGGCCCTGTCGCTGCTGGCGGCCAACGGCGGGGTGAAGACCCTCTTCTATGGCCTGAACCTCGCCTATCACGAGGTCGAGCGGCGCAACATCATCACCTACAACCTGATGTGCATGGGCTTCACCGTCTCGGGCCTGCTGGCGGTGCTGCTGAGCTCCGCACTGGTGGTCGGCGTGCCGGTCGTGCTGTCGGTGTTCGGGCTGGAGGAGGAGTGGTCGCATCTGGCCCCCCTGCGCTGGCCCCTGCTCTATCTCGGCTATGTCGGCGCCCTGTCACTGATCTACCGCATGGGACCGTGCCGGGCGCGGGCGCGCTGGCGCTGGCTGACGCCGGGAGCCCTGTTCGCGGCGGCGCTCAGCCTGCTGGTGTCCTTCCTGTTCAGCTGGTTCCTGACCACCTTCGTGCGGACCGACTCCTATGGTCCGCTGGCGGCGGCCATGGGCTTCCTGCTGTGGACCTGGTTCTCGGTGCAGGTGATCCTGATGGGCGCCCGGCTGAACGCCGAGATCGAGCATCAGACCGCCATCGACACCACCACCGGCGCGCCTCTGCCGATCGGCGAGCGCGGCGCGGTCATGGCGGACTCGGTCGGCCCGCGCCGGGGCAATCCGGCGGCCCTGGCCTTTACGCTGAAATACGCCGAGGCCCTGGGCGACCGGGTGCTGAAGCGGCGCGTCAAACGCCGCCAGGGCGTCAGCTGAACTCGGCTTCCAGATCGGCCAGGCGGGCGGCCTGATCCTCGGCGATCAGAGCGTTCAGCAGGGGGTCGATGTCGCCTTCCAGAATCTGCGGCAGGCTGTGCAGGGTCAGGCCGATGCGGTGATCCGTCACGCGGCCCTGCGGGAAGTTGTAGGTGCGGATGCGCTCGGAGCGGTCGCCCGAACCGACCTGCGACTTGCGCGCGTCCGAACGGGCCGCGTCCTTGGCCTGGCGCTGCATGTCGTAGAGGCGCACGCGCAGATTCTTCATCGCCTTGTCGCGGTTGACGTGCTGCGACTTCTCCGACGAGGTCACCATGATGCCCGTGGGCAGGTGGGTGATGCGCACGGCGGAGTCGGTCGTATTGACGTGCTGGCCGCCGCTTCCCGACGAACGATAGGTGTCGATGCGAATGTCCTGATCGCGAATCTCGATCTCGACGTCCTCGACCTCGGGCAGGACCGCCACCGTCGCCGCCGAGGTGTGGATGCGCCCCTGGGATTCGGTCGACGGCACGCGCTGCACCCGGTGAACGCCGCTTTCGAACTTCAGGCGGCCGAAGACGCCCTCGCCGCTGACGGTGGCGATGATCTCCTTGTAGCCGCCCGCGTCTCCCTCGGTCAGGCTGTCGATCTCGACCCGCCAGCCGCGCGTGGAGGCATAGCGCGAATACATGCGAAACAGGTCACCCGCGAACAGGGCCGCCTCGTCCCCGCCGGTGCCGGCGCGCACTTCCAGCACGGCCGAGGCGTTTTCGTCAGCGTCACGCGGCGCCAGCAGCAGGGCGACCTCGCGCTCCAGCTCCGGCAGACGCTCGTTCAGGGCCTCCAACTCCTCGGCGGCCATGGCGGCCATTTCCGGGTCCGAGGCCATGGCCTGCAGGTCCTCGACCTCGGCCCGGGCGCGGGCCAGGGCCTGCACCGCGTCGGCCACCGGCTTCAGCTCCGCGTGCTCTTTCGACAGGCGCACGATCTCGGCGCCGTCCGAAGCCGCGCCCATGCGCGCCTCCACCTGGTGGAAGCGGTCGAGCACCTGATCGAGCCGGGCCTGGGGCAGTCGCAAGGGAGCGTCCTTCGAAGGAAAAATCGAGGGCGGAGCCTTACCCGCCCGACCGCGCCCTGTCGATGAAAAGGCCGGAACACGCGTCGATGGAGCGATTGTGAACAGCCGTCACAAGCCCGTCAGATCGGTTCCTTCGCAGGTGCAAACCCCCTAGCTCGACAGCAGCTGAAACTGAAACGGAGACAGGCATGTTCGATGGAAGCGCGGTTTCGACCGTCGGTGCGGACGCCAATGTGGCGCGGCTTTGCGCCCTTTACGACGGGCTGCTGGAGCGTTCGGACGCGACGGTGTCACCCGAAGCCGAGACCGAACTGAAGGCCCTGGCCAAGATTTTCGACCTGGACGCTGACCGCCCCGCCGCCGAGCTGTGGCCCTTCGTGCGCGCCGTCCTGGTGCGCCAGGCCCCCGCCGAAGCGCCCGCCGACCCGGCCACGCCTGAGCCCATGACCGTCCTGCTGGTCGAGGACGACGCCGAGGCCGCCGCCGCCCTGACCGAGGCGCTGGACGCCGCCGGACACCGCATCGTCGGCCCCTTCCACAGCGCCGAGGCCGCTGAAGCCGCCACAGCCCTTCATCCCATTGATGTAGCCTTGCTGGACATCAACCTGTCGGGCGAGGCCACCGGCGTCGACCTGGCCCGCAGCCTGAAGGCGCGCTGGGGCGTGCCCGTCATCTTCCTGTCCGGCGACGTCAGCGCCGCCGCCGCCAACGCCGAACTGGCCGCCGCCATGGTCATCAAGCCCTACACCGGCCGTGACGTGCTGGACGCCATCGCGCGTCTGGAGCCCGCTGGCTGAAGCGTGCGCAACCAAAGCGCGGCCCCGGCCATTGCCACGGGGGCCGCGACCTGCGTCTGATGAGGCTTAGGGGGCTGAATGGACACTTTTTTCCTGTTTCTGCTGGTGGGCGTTCTGGCCCAGGCGGTCGATGGCGCCCTGGGCATGGCCTATGGGGTGATCTCGTCCTCGGTGCTGCTGGCGCTCGGGGTGCCGCCGGCCACGGCCTCGGCCAGCGTTCACGCCGCCGAGGTCTTCACCACCGCCGCCTCGGCGGGCAGCCACGCCTGGCACAGGAATGTGGAATGGCGGCTGTTTCTGCCCTTGGCCATCGCGGGCGTGATCGGCGGGGTGCTGGGGGCCTATGTCCTGACCGGGATAGACCCCGCCGTCATCAAGCCCTTCATCATCGGCTATCTGGCCCTGATCGGCGTGTGGATCCTGTGGCGAGCGGGGCATGACGTGCCGCATCGCCACCTGCCCGCCTGGATCACCGCCCCCATCGGCGTGGTCGGCGGCTTCCTTGACGCCATCGGCGGCGGGGGATGGGGACCGACGGTGTCCTCGACCATGGTCGGCGCCGGACATGATCCGCGCAAGGCCATCGGCACGGTCAACACCGCCGAGTTCTTCCTGACGGTCGCCATCTCGGCCACCTTCGTCTGGGCCCTGGTGACGGGTCATTGGGAAGAGGCGGGCGCGCTGGAAAACCATTTCGCGGCCGTCGCCGGTCTGGTGGTCGGCGGCCTGATCGCCGCGCCCTTCGCCGGGCTAATCGTCAAGAAGGTGCCGCGCAAGGCCCTGACCTATGCGGTCGGCGGCCTTCTGCTGTTCCTCGCCGCCTTCCAGGGCGCGCAGTTGGCCGGACTGATCGGGAAATAGAAGAGGGCGGGACAGGCCTGCGCCCGTCCCGCCCCCTGCCATGTCTATCGTTCGGATCAGCGCGCGGTGTGCGTGCGGAAGCGCTCGATGAAGGCCTTGATGTTCTCGCGGATGGCGTACTCGTTGGCCAGACGCAGGCGTTCCGTGCCGATCAGGGCTTCGCCCATCTTGGCCGTGCCGGTCGCCGCGATCGTGTCGTCAAAGATCAGCTTGCCCGAGGCGTCGGTCACCGAATAGCGGACGCGGCTGGTGACCGACATGTCGAGCCCGGCCATCGGCTGCTTCAACTCCAGCATGGCCGCCGTCAGCGACAGGGGCGCGGTTTCCGTCGCGCCCAGGTAGCCAGTGGCCTTGAGCGAGCTTTCCAGAGCCAGGCGGAAGTCGCCGCTGGCGACCTCGGACCACAACAGGGGATTGGTTTCCGTGCCGCCCGAAACGTTGACGATCTTGACGGCCTGATAGCCGACGTCCCCGGCCTTGGCGGCGGCGACGGTCGAGGGCAGGACGGTCATGGCGTCGGGACGGGCGGCCGAGGCGCAGGCGCCCAGCGACAGCAGACCCAGTGAGACGGCGACGACGGCGGCGCGACGGATCATGACGACGCGGCTCACGGGCGGGCCTGCGGAGCAGCGGCGGCGGGCTTGGCCGCGTCGGCGGGTTCAAGCGTCACGATCAGCGGGTTGGGCGTCAGGTCGTTCAGAGCGCCCGAGGTGGCGTCCACGCCAGCGCCGATCAGACCGCCGACGATGAGGTTGCCGGCCAGGGCCGCGCCGCCGCCGCCCGACATCTTGCTCTCGATGGAATGGGTCTGCTCGGCGTAGCCTTCGCGCGCGATGGTCACGGTGAAGGCGTCCTTGCGCGGCATGCGGAAGGTGCAGGGCGTGGCCTCGCACGAGAAGCCGTTCGAGGTCGAGGCGCGCGCGCCGGGCGGGCTGCTCTCGACGACAAACTCCTGGGTGGTGCCGCGCGTGATGGTGGCGCAGGCCGGCAGGCTGATGCTCAAACCGGCGAGCGTCAGGGCTTGCACGGCGAAACGTGCATGACGTTTGGAAATCATGATGATCCCTGAAAGGACACGGTCCCGCCCCCCCGGCGGACCTCCCTTCAAGCTCGCATCACGACGTTCGCCCGTCAATCACAAAACCGTGACTCGAACAACAAGGTTCAGCGTCGATCAGACCGGCGCGGTCGCCTGGAAACTGGGCCTCAGTTCCAACGCGGCCTGCAGCGCGACCAGGTTGGGACGGCCCGTCTTCCAATCGTAATCGGGGTGGCGGAAGCTGATCCAGCTGACGGCGATTCCGGCGCTGAGGACGCCCATGTTAAAGTCGTCGGCGGACGGCGCGGCGGCTTCCAGGGCGTCGAGCGCGCGGCCCATGTTGACGGTCCAGCGCTCCATCCAGGACGGCGAGCGCTCCGCTTCGGGACGACGCTTCTCAAGCACCAGCTTGACGCCCATTTCGAGCGTGGCGTTGGCCAGGGTCTCCAGCCGCTTGACGCGCAGCCACTCGGCGCCCTCGGCGGGCAGCAAACGCGGGCCCGAACCTATGGTGTCAAGGTACTGGCAGATGACCGGGCTGTCGGTCAGCGGCAGGCCGTCCTCGGCGATCAGGGTCGGCACCTGCACCACCGGATTGGTGGCCAGCAGTTCCGGCGCATTGGCATAGGGATCGACCGCGACCTCCTCGATGCGGTCGGACAGGCACTTTTCGCGGGCGACGATGCGGACCTTGCGCGCGAAGGGCGAAGGGGTGGTGATGTAGAGCTTCATGTTTACTCGGCGGCTTTGCGGGCGGCGTCCAGTTCGGCGGCCTTGGCTTCGACCTGGGCGACGATCTCGTCGATCATGCCGTCGTTGGCCTGTTTGTGGGCGATCTTGCCGTTCAGATAGACCATGCCCGCCCCCTTGCCCCCGCCGGTGAAGCCGACGTCGGTGTAGAGGGCCTCGCCCGGGCCGTTGACGACGCAGCCGATGATCGACAGCGACATGGCCGTCGAGACGTGGGCCAGCTTCTCTTCCAGAATCGCCACCGTCTCGATGACGTTGAAGCCCTGACGCGCGCAGGACGGACAGGCGATGATGTTCACCCCCCGGTGACGCAGGCCCAGAGATTTCAGGATGTCGAAACCGACCTTGATCTCTTCCACCGGGTCGGCGGCCAACGACACGCGGATGGTGTCGCCGATGCCGGCCCACAGCATGTTCCCCATGCCGATGGCCGACTTGATGGTGCCGGTACGCAGAGGCCCGGCCTCGGTGACGCCGAGGTGCAGCGGGCAGTCGATGGCGTCGGCCAGTTGCTGATAGGCGGCCACCGTCAGGAAGGGGTCGGACGCCTTCACCGAGATCTTGAACTCGTGGAAGTCGAGATCCTGCAGGATGCGGGCGTGGTTGAGCGCGCTCTCGACCATGGCGTCGGGGCAGGGCTCGCCGTATTTTTCGAGCAGTTCCTTCTCCAGCGACCCGGCGTTGACGCCGATGCGCATGGAGCAGCCATGGTCGCGGGCGGCCTGGACGACCTCCTTGACCCGGTCGATGGAGCCGATGTTGCCCGGATTGATGCGCAGGCAGGCGGCGCCCGCCTGGGCCGCCTCGATGCCGCGTCTGTAGTGGAAGTGGATGTCAGCCACGAGCGGCACGCGGGCTTCGCGCGCGATGGTTTTGAAGGCCGCCGTCGACTCTTCGTCGGGGCAGGAGACGCGGACGATGTCGGCCCCGGCCTCTTCCAGCTGACGGATCTGCTCCAGCGTCGCCGCCGCGTCGGTCGTCGGCGTATTGGTCATCGACTGGACGCTGATCGGGGCGTCGCCGCCGACCGGGACGGAACCGACCATGATCTGGCGGCTCTTGCGGCGCTCGATGTGGCGCCAGGGGCGGATGTGGCCGAGTTCGGAACTGCTCATGTCGCGCGGAACATAGGCGAGGAACGACGGCAAAACCACGACCTCAGCCGCGGTCCGCGACGATTCATCCTGCCGGAGCGGGCGCCGGGGCGGTTGGCGACGGGGCGGCGCCGGCCAGAGCCGCGGCCTGGGCGGCGCGGGCGCGGCCCTGGGCCTCGGCCGCGGCCGCGGCGCGGGCCTCGGACTGGCGGGCGTCGGCCTGGGCCCGGGCGTTCAACGTTCCCAACGGCGACTGGGGCGCCGGCAGGGCCCCGCTGTGCTCGCCGTTCAGATAGACGTCGAAGGCGGCGGGGTCCGACACGTCGACGGTGGCCGAGACGTTCGGCGGCGCGCGCCAGGCCTCGCCCGCCGCCAGCTGGCGCGCGAACAGGATGCGGCCGTCGCCCTGACGCACGACCAGGGTTGCGGGTTTCTTGGCCTGCAGAATGACCTGAGAGGCGATGGCCGAGGCGCCGTAAACGGCGCCGCGCGGGTTGAAGGCGGCCTGCACCGGCGGCGCGGGCAGGGCTGCGACCGCATTGGGATCGTCCGGGTCGACGCCCGTCAACTGAGCCTCGAGGCCGGGGGTGATGTAGAGGGCCGGAGTCGTCTGGTCCGGCGGGGCGGCGCGCGGCGCGCCCAGATAGAGGGCCCGCTCGACCTCGGAATCGGCCTCGCTGGCCCAGTTCTTGGGCACGGCGACCAGATCGGAGGGATGCGGCGGTTCGATGCGGACCACGCGCTGGAAGACGTTCCAGCCCACCACGGCCACGATCAGCACGCCCAAGGCGGCCAGGACCTTGGGCGAGGTGCGGCGCATCTGCTGCAAGGCGGCGCCGGTCGGAGCCTGCAGCGGCACGGCGGCCTCGGGGAACTCGCGTTTGAAGCGCTCGACGGCGGTCAGCTCGTCCAGCCCCAGGGCCCCGGCGTAGGCGCGGACATAGCCCATGGAGAAGATGCGCGACGGCAGGACCGAGAACTCATTCTGCTCCAGCGCTGTCAGATAGCGCGGATGCACCCGCGTCATGGTCGACAACTGGGCCATGGAGCGGCCCGAGGCGAGACGGGCCGCGCGCAGGGCTTCGCCCAGCGTCTCGGCGTCCTCGAGGGACGGCGCGTCCTGCCGATCCTGATCCATGCGGGGTTCCGTTGGTGCAGGCGCGAACACGCCCTGCCCTTGGCTTAGACGAGGGCCGGGCTGCGGGCAACGCGGGAAAAGCGGCCCCGCTTCAGTCTGCGGCTCAGACGATGACGTTGAGTTTGCGCGCCAGGGATTCGATCTCGCCACGCACCGATCCCGCCGAGGAACCGAGCAGGACGTTCATGCCGCGCCGCGCCGCCGGCAGGTCCGCCGACAGGATCATACGCTTGACCGGCCCCACCCCGCCGGCGGGCGCCGACAGGCGGGTGTAGCCGAGGGTGATCAGGGCGAAGGCTTCCAGCGGACGCCCGGCCAGTTCGCCGCACACCGAGACAGGCGTGGCGCTGTCGGCGCACTTCTGCTGGATCTCGGCCAGTGCGCGCAGGGCCGGCGGCGACAGGGGGTCGTAGCGATCCGACACCAGAGGATTGGTCCGGTCGGCGGCGAACATGTACTGCAACAGGTCGTTGGTGCCGATCGAGACAAAATCAGTCAGGGGCAGCAGGGCGTCCAGGTGCCACAGCAGGCTGGGGCATTCGACCATGGCGCCGACGCGCAGCAGGGACGGCAGGGGCCGACCGCGACGCCGCGCCCAGTCGCACTCGACATCGACCAGTTCGCGTGCGGCGCGGAACTCGTCCACCGTGGCGATCATCGGGAACATGACGCGCAGTTCGCGCCCGGCGGCGGCGGTCAGCAGGGCGCGCACCTGCATCCGCAGCAGGGCCGGACGGTCCAGCCCCAGGCGGATGGCGCGGCGCCCCAGAGCCGGGTTCTCCTCGCGCTCATTGTCGAGATAGGGCAGGACCTTGTCGCCGCCGATGTCGAGGGTGCGGAAGGTGACGGGGCGGTTCCCCGCCGCGTCCAGCACCAGCTTGTAGAGGGCTGTCTGGGCGTCCAGACGCGGCAGTTCGTCCGAGACCATGAACTGGAACTCGGTGCGGAACAGGCCGATGCCCTCGGCCCCGGTCGCATCCAGATTTTCCAGATCGACGGCCAGACCGGCGTTGGTCAGGACCGTGATCCGCGTGCCGTCCCTGGTGACGGCGGGGGTGTCGCGCAGCAGGTCGAACTCGGCCCGGCGCTGCTCGCGCACGACCATCCGCGATTGCACCGCCGCCAACATGTCGGGGCGCGGACGCAAATAGGCCTCGCCCGTCTCGCCGTCGACGATGACCTGATCGCCCTCGGACAGGCGGTCGCGCAGGCCTTGCAGGCGCCCGACGCAGGGGATTTGCAGGGCGCGGGCGACGATGGCCGCGTGGCTGGCGGCCGAGCCTTCTTCCAGCAGCAGGCCGCGCAGCTTGTGGCGCGGATATTCCAGCAGGTCGGCGGGGCCGAGATTTCTGGCCACCAGAATGGCGTCGTCGGGCAGGTCGCGCTGGCCGGGGTTGTCGCCCGCCAGCACCCGCAGCAGACGGTTGGCCAGGTCCTCGAAGTCGTGCAGCCGCTCGCGGATATAGGGGTCGCGGGCGCTGGCGAAGCGGGCGCGGTGCTCGTTGCGCACGCGGTCGACGGCGGCCTCGGCGGTCAGACCGGAACGCACCGCCTCTTCCAGCGACCGGTTCCAGCCCCGGTCGTCGGCGAACATGCGATAGGTCTCAAGCACCTCCAGCGAGGTTCCGCCCAGCTTGCTCTGACCGCCTTCCAGCATGGCGTCGATGCCGGCCTTCAACGCCGACAGGGCCTGGGCCAGACGCTTCTCCTCGGCGACCGGGTCGTCGGACAGCAGTTGTTCGGGGGCCAGCGGGGCCTCGTGCTGGACGACGACGCCGTAGGCCAGGCCTTCGGCGAACTTCTGGCCCTTCAGCCGTTCGGGGCGGTGGGGGGCCACCTCGACGTCGCGCAGTTCGTCCTGGGCCAGAAGCTCGCCCGAGGCGACCGTCTCGGCCAGAACCATAGCGATGGTCTGGATGTCCTCGACCTCTTCCTCGTCATAGCGACGGGCGGCGCGGTTCTGGACGACCAGAACGCCGATGGCCCGGCCGCCGCGCAGCAGGGGCGCGCCGAGGAAGGCGTGGAAGGGATCTTCGCCGGTTTCCGGGCGATAGGAGAAGCTGGGGTGGGACGGGGCGTCCGACAGGCTGATCGGCTGGGCCAGCCGGGCCACCTCGCCGACCAGACCCTCGCCGGGCCGCAGCCGCGTGTTGTGCACGGCCTCGGGGTTCAGGCCCTGGGTGGCGAACAGTTCAAGCTCGCCCGAGGCGCGGCGCAGATAGATGGAGCAGACCTCGGCGACCATGGACTGGGCGATGACGCGCACCACCATGTCCAGCCGGTCCTGCGCCGGGCCGCCGCCGGCCATGGCTTCGCGGATCTGGCGCAGGAGGTTGCGAGGCCCCCTCGTCGTCAAACCGCCCTTCACCATGTCGTCTCCCCGCCTGCCCGCCCGCTGACCTCGTCAGATAGGGCGGCTTTGCCGTTTTCCTATAGGGCGTCGAGCCCGTAGGCCGAATGCAGCGCCCGCACCGCCAGTTCGGCGTAGGCGTCCTCGATCAACACGCTGATCTTGATCTCGGAAGTCGAGATCGCCTGGAACTTGACGCCCTTGTCGGCCAGGGCCCGGAACATGGTCTGGGCCACGCCGGCATGGCTGCGCATGCCCACGCCGATGACCGAGATCTTGGCCACGTCATCGTCGATGCGCAGTTCCTCAAAGCCGATTTCGGCCTTGGCTGCGGTCATCATCTCGGCGGTGCGCTGGGCGTCGCGGCGTCCCGTGGTGAAGGTCAGGTTGACCGCGCCCTCGGTGCGGGCCTGGCTCTGCACGATCATGTCGACATTGACATTGGCCTCGGCCAGACGCGTGAAGACGTCGGCGGGGGCGTCGGTGCGGTCCGACAGGCCCAGCAGCGTGATCCGGGCTTCGTCCCGGCTCATGGTCACACCGGAGACGATGCGCTTTTCCACGATCTCATCCTCATCGCAAATCAGGGTGCCGGAAGCTTCCGGCAGGTTTCCATTCTCATCCGGCTCGATAAAGCTGGACAGGACCCGCACGGGGACCTGCTTGGCCATGGCCAGTTCGACCGAGCGGGTCTGCAACACCTTGGCCCCCAGGGAGGCCATTTCCAGCATCTCCTCGTAGGAGACCTTGCTCAGGCGCCGCGCGCGGCTCTCGATGCGCGGGTCGGTCGTATAGACGCCGTCCACGTCGGTGTAGATGTCGCAAGGGGCGCCCAGGGCCGCCGCCACGGCCACCGCTGAGGTGTCGGAGCCGCCGCGGCCCAGCGTCGTGATGCGGCCGTCGCGGGTCACGCCCTGGAAGCCCGGCACAATGGCGATCTGGCCGGCGTCGATGGCGGCGCCCAGGACATCGCCCGGCACATCCTCGATGCGGGCCCGGGCGTGGGCGTCGTCGGTGATGATAGGGATCTGCCAGCCCATCCAGCTGCGCGCGTCCAGACCCATGTTGCGCAGGGTCAGGGCCAGCAGCCCCGACGTCACCTGCTCGCCCGAGGCGACCACCACGTCGTATTCATCGTCAGACAGGGGCAGGCCTGCGGCGGCCGGTCCGGCGCCGTCGGTCCAGGCCACCAGCTCATTGGTCTTGCCAGCCATGGCGGACACCACCACGGCGATCTGTTTGCCCTTGGCGGCCTCGGCGGCGATAATTCGCGCCGCACGACGAATACGCTCGAGGTCCCCCATGGAGGTCCCCCCGAACTTCATCACCAGTCGTGTCGTTCCGGGCCGCGTCATCGTGCCGTTTCGTCCCCTGCTTGCATGGGCGGCCAAGGCGGTTCATGCCTGCGGCCATGTCCGCTTCTAACGACAGCCTTGAGCCGCGCAAACCCCAAAGCGATGAGGGTTTTTCACCCTTTGCAACCGATCGTGCCGAGGGCCCCAGCATCGATCCTGCCGATGTGGCCCGTTTCTCGGCCCAGGCGGCGGAGTGGTGGGATCCGAAAGGGCCGTTCGCGCCCCTGCACCGCTTCAATCCGGCGCGGCTGAAATTCGTCCGTGACCGCGCCGCCGAACACTTTGGCCGCGACGTTCGGGGGCGCGCCCCGTTTGCGGGCCTCAGCCTGATCGACATCGGCTGCGGCGGCGGCCTGATCGCCGAGCCGATGCGGCGCATGGGCTTTGAGGTCACGGCGCTGGACGCCTCGTCCGAGAACATCGGCACGGCCCGCGCGCATGCTGAACAGATGGGCCTCGACATCGCCTATCGCGCCGCCACGGTCGAACAGATGGTCGAGGCCAATGCAGGGCCCTTCGACGTGGTCCTGACCATGGAGGTGATCGAGCACGTCGCCGATCCCGAAGCCTTCGTCCGCGCCTGTTCCAAGCTGATCAAGCCGGGCGGAATGATGATCGTCGCCACCCTGAACCGGACGCTGAAGGGCCTGCTGCTGGGCAAGCTCGCCGCCGAATACGTGCTGCGCTGGGTCCCCGCCGGCACCCACGACTGGCGCCAGTTCCTCAAGCCCGAGGAGGTCCGCGCCATGCTGGACGGCGAGCCCCTGACCGTCACCGGCCCCTATGGTCTGGCCTATGACCCGCTGAACGACCGCTGGAGCGAAGGCGACGACGCGGGCATCAACTACATGATGATGGCGACGCGAGACGCGTAGGGATAGCCCGCCCTAGTGCTGCGTCTCGCGCAGCAGTGACAGGTCATAACCCAGGGCCTGGACCCGGTTGCGCAGGGCCTGACGGGTTTCCGCCGCGGGGCGGGCCTCGCGGCTGAGGATCCAGAGATAGCGGCCCGAGGGCTCGCCGACGATCGACCAGCTGTAGTCGTCGGCGTGGTCCAGCACCCAGTAGTCGCCGACATAGAAGGGGCCGAAGAAGGAGACCTTCAGCTTGGCGTTTTCGCTGCCCTCGACGATCTTGGCGCGGGCCTCGGCCTGTTTCATGGGGCCGTCGACCGCGCCCTGCCGACAGCGGTTCAGAACCCGCACCAGACCGTCGTCGCGCATGCTGTAGTCGGCGGTCACCGCCTCGCAGTCCTTCTGGAAGCCGGCCTCGTAGCGAGCCAGCTCGTACCAGCGGCCGAGATAGCGGTTCAGGTCCACCGGCTTGGCCGGTTGCGGCACGGCGGCGTTGCCGACCGGCCCGCGTTGCAGGGTGGCGCAGGCGCCGAGGGCCAGAGCGGCGCCGGCCAGCAGGACGAGGGGAAGAGTGCGCTTGAAGGTCATGGGGTCCGAAAGGCCCGATCCCCGGCATAGGTTCCCGTCAGAGCGTCCTGATCATGTAGCGCGCGTCGTCGCCATAGCTGGCCAGCTTCTCGGCCATGCCGGGCGGGTTTTGCACCACGAAGCCGTTGCGTTCCCAGAAGGCGGTCGCCTCGTTGACCGCGACCAGGGCGATCTCGGGCCAGCCCGCCGCCCTGGCCTGTTCGGCCAGACGTTCGATGATGGGGCGGGTATGGCCGCCGCCGCGCGTGCCGGGGTGGACGGCCAGATCGTGCAGGTAGATGACCTCGGCGTCGGTCGGGATGGCGCCGATCAGGCTGTCCAGCGGCGGGGCGCTGTTCCGCCGCCAGGGGTAGGCCATCAGATAGCCCATGACGGTTCCGGCATCGTCGGACAGGACGAAGCAGCCCTCGGGCGCCAGGGCCTGACGCTCGGCGAAGCACTCGCGCGCCTCGAAATGGTCGGGGAAGGACAGGCGGGCGACGGCGACGACACCGTCGATGTCGTCGGGCGTCATGGACCGCCAGTCTAGCTGGGGCAGCGCGCGTTCAGTGGCGCCTTGTTGAATGTCCATTCCGCACTCCGGGTCTCATCGTCATCCGCCCCTTCGATGCGGGCGGTCAGCACATCCCCCTCGCGTTGATAGAGGATGCGGTGCGGAAAGTCGTTGGCGGGGTTGGCGAAAACCACCCTCTGCGGCCCGCTTTCGACCAGGCGAAAGCGGGTCGGCGCGGCTCCTCCCGGCTGCGCGACATAGGCCAGACCGCCCTCAGGAACGGGGCCGATGCGAGCGAACTCGAAGCCGCTGCGACCATTGCGCACGGTCACGGTGTGGCCGACCAGAAGGCCCGCCCGCGGGTCGCTCCAGGTCTCCGACGCCTCGCGCCCGCCGGAGCAGTCCAGCCAGTAGCCGGCCATCCACGACAGGTCTGGCGCGGGCGAAACCGGCGTCGCTTGCAACAAAGCGGCGGCCGAAAGCGCGGTCAGCAAGGCCATCGAAGTCTTCCTCCTCCTCGTTCCGTCATCAGTTCGTCTTCTTCGGGGCGGGCGGCAGGCTGGGCAGGGGGGCGCAGGGCACGCCGTCGTCCTTCAGCTTCTTGACCTCGGCAGGGGTGGCCTCGCCGTAGATTTCGCGCTTCTCGGAGCGCCCCTCGTGGATGTCGCGCGCCTCGCGGGCGAAGGCGTCGCCGACGTAGTCGAAATTCCGCTCGACGTGGTCGCGCACCTCGCGCGCCGCCTGCATCATCATCGAGTGCATCTGCTTCATGGCGTCCGGCGACGGGACGGTCTTCTTAGTGCCCGCGACGGACGGGGCCATGACCTGCTTGCGCACGCCGGTCGAGGCGCAGAAGGGGCACTCGACCAGACCGCGCGCAGCCTGATCGTCATAGTCGGACGACGAGGCGAACCAAGCCTCGAAGCCGTGGCCTTGGTCGCAAGACAGGGCGTAGCGGATCATTGCGGCCAGTCAAAATCGCGGTCGTGCTTCAGCGAAGGCACGGCCTGTCGGGCGCGCTGAACGGCGCTCAGATCCAGCGCAGCGTGCAGAACGCCAGGTTCGTCGTGGTCGGCCTTGGCGATCACCTCGCCCCACGGGCCGACGACCAGGGAGCGGCCCCAGGTCTGACGGCCGTCCTCGTGGGCGCCGCCCTGGGCCGGAGCCAGGACGAAGGCGCCCGTCTCGATAGCGCGAGCGCGCAACAGGGTCTCCCAGTGGGCCTCGCCGGTCGGGCGGGTGAAGGCTGCGGGCACGGCGATCATTGAAGCCCCGGCCTTGGCCAGTGCGCGATACAATTGCGGAAAGCGCACGTCGTAGCAGATGCTCTGGCCCAGCCCGCCCCAGGGCGTCTCGGCCACCGTCGCCCCGAGGCCGGGACGAACCGAGGCGCTCTCGCGATAGGTCTCGCCGTTAGGCAGGTCGACGTCGAAGACGTGCAGCTTGTCGTAGCGGGCGACCACCGCCCCGGTCGGATCGACCAGCAGCGAACGGTTGGCGGCGCGATCGTCGCCGGGCGTGTCAGAGCGCACGATGGCCGAGCCGATCAGCAACCAGACGCCCAGTTCGTTGGCCAGAGCGCGCAGGCCGAGGACGGCGATGTCGGCCTCCTCGGTCGACAGGGCGGCGTCACGCAGACCCCGGCGCTGTTCGAGGAAATTCGTCCCCTCGGGCGTCAGGATCAGCTGGGCGCCGCCGGCCGCCGCCTGGCGGATCAGCGGCTCGACATGGGCGAAGCTCGCGTCCGCCGTCGCCGGCGTCCGCGTCTGGATCAGCGCAACATCGAGCCGCTGGTCCATCAGGCCGCCAGCAAGGGGTCGAGACCGCCGCGAGCGTCCAGGGCGTGGATATCGTCGGAACCGCCGACATGAACGTCGCCGACGAAGATCTGCGGGAAGGTGGACTTGCCGTTGGCGCGGGCGACCATCTCGGCCTTGATCTCGGGATCACGCGAGGCGACAATTTCGGTGAAGTCGACGCCCTTGCGCTTCAACAGAGCCATGGCGGCGGTGCAATAGGGGCAACCGGGCTTGGTGTAGATAACGACGTCGGCCAACTCAGAGTCTCCAATACTCAGATCAACCCCCTACTTAGGCGGTTCGCGCGCGCTTCGCACCCTCGCGATGACCGCAAGATCCACCGCACGGGCCCCGGCAGACAAAAGGACGCGGGCGCAAGCTTCGGCCGTGGCCCCGGTCGTCAGCACATCGTCGATCAGCAGGACGCGCCGTCCCTTGATCCGGCGACGCCCGGCCTCGGTGACGACGAAGGCCTTTTTGACGTTCAACCGTCGTCCGCGCGCCGACTTGCCGCCCTGGCTGTCGGTGGGCATGGCGCGGATCAGGGCGTCGGGCAGGTAGTCGAGACCGGCATGGCGGGCCAGGGGGCGGGCGATCTCGGCGGCCTGATTGAAGCGCCGCGCCAGCAGGCGGGACCGGTGCAGGGGCACGGGAACCACGGCGTCGGCTTCCGCCACGACATCAGCGGCCGAGCGGGCGATCCAGCGCGCGAACAGGGGGGCGAACTGCTGCTGGTCGCCGTGCTTGAACTTGAGGATGAGGCCGCGCGACGCCTCGTCATAGACGCAGGCGGCGCGAGCGCGGGCGAAGGCGTAGGGCTGGACCTGGCAGGCCAGGCAGCGGTCGGAGGCGAAGTCGCCGCCGTCGTATTCAAAAGCCGCGCCGCAGCCGTCACAGACAGGGGCTTCCAGAAACACGACCCGACCCCAGGCGTCGGGCGTCAGGCCCGCCGAGGCCGTGGCCTCGCGGCTGTCGTGGGCCATGGGCGGCAGCAGAATATCCAGAAGTCCGCGCCCCGCATCGCGCGTGCGGGATGCTATAGGCGCCGTCACGCCTTTTAATCGACCTCGCCAGCCCCCATTCTGAACCGACATGAGCCCCCCCTCCTCCGGTCCCCCGATCATCTTCGACGCCACCCGCCGCGCCGCGCGCCTGAGCCGCGCCGCCCGACGCTTCCCCGACGCCGACTTCCTGCACGTCCGCGCCGCCGAGAATGCGGTGAACAGTCTGGAGGTGATCCTGCGCGAGTTTCAGGCCCCCGTCGACCTGTCGCCCCATCCGGGCGTCTTTGCGCAGGCCGTCGCCGAGAGTTCAGCCCGCGAGCGGGTGGCCGTGGTGCGCGCCGTGGGTTCGGTTTCCGAGCGCGCCGCGCCGGGGGCCGGGCCGCTGGGGCTGGAGGACCAGTCGGCGGACCTGATCGTCAACCTGCTGGGCCTGCACTGGGCCAACGACCTGCCGGGCGCTCTCAGCCAGATCCGGCGCGCCCTGCGGCCCGACGGCCTGTTCGTGGCCAGCCTGTTCGGGGCGGCGACGCTGAAGGAACTGCGCGGCGTGCTGACCGAGGCCGAGCTGGAGGTCAACGGCGGGGCCCAGGCGCGGATTTCACCCTTCGCCGACGGTTTCGACGGGGCGGGTCTGCTGCAGCGGGCCGGTTTCGCCCTGCCGGTGTCAGACGTGGACCGGGTGACGGTGCGCTATGGCGATCCCTTCGCCCTGATGCGCGACCTGCGTGCCATGGGCGAGACCAATGTGCTGGCGGGGCCGATCAAGCCGCTCAGCCGCGCCGTGCTGGCGCGCGCGGCGCAGCTCTATGCCGAACGCCACGCCGAGGCGGACGGGCGCATCCCGGCGACCTTCGAGATGGTGCATCTGGCCGGCTGGGCGCCGCACGAGAGCCAGCAGAAGCCGGCCCGGCGCGGCTCGGCCAAGAGCCGGCTGGCCGACGCGCTGGGTGTCAGGGAACAGACCGGGGAATAGTCAGAGCAGGTCGCGCAGCCAGGCGACCAGGGGCTCGTCGGCGGGCGGCATGGGATAGTCGCCCAGCTTGTTCGGCTTCACCCAGGCCAGACCGGCGTGTTCCTTCGCCGTGACCACGCCCGACCAGCGGCGGCACAGGTAGAGCGGCATCAGCAGGTGGAAGCTCTCATAGGCGTGGCTGGCGAAGACGAAGGGCGCCAGGCAGGCCTCGTTCACGTCGATGCCCAGCTCTTCCTTCAGCTCACGGATCAGAGCCTGTTCGGGCCGTTCGCCCGGCTCGACCTTGCCGCCCGGAAACTCCCACATCCCGGCCAACTGCTTGCCCTCGGGCCGCTTGGCGATCAGGACGCGGCCGTCGGGGTCGACCAGGGCTACGGCGACGACGAGGACGGTGGGGACGGCGGCGGCCTCGCTCACGAGCGATAGTCCCCGTTGATCTCGATGTAGCGCTTGGTCAGGTCGCAGGTCCAGACGGTGGCCGAAGCGCGGCCCGAGCCGACGTGCACAGTGATGTCGATCTCGGCGTTCTTCATATAGGCGCTCATCTGAGCCTCGTCGTAGGTCGGCGACGGGGCGCCGTCGACGGCGGCGACATGAGGGCCGAAGTGGATGGCCAGACGATCGCGATCGACGGCCTCCTCGGTCTTGCCCACGGCCATGACGATGCGGCCCCAGTTGGCGTCCTCGCCAGCGATGGCGGTCTTCACCAGGGGGCTGTCGGCGATCGACTTGGCCAGCTTGCGCGCCGAGGCGGGCGAGGCCGCGCCGTCGACGGTGACGCGCACGAACTTGGTCGCCCCCTCGCCGTCACGCACCAGCTGGTGGGCCAGGTCGAGCATGACCTTGTCCAGAGCGGCCGAGAAGTCCTTGAGCCGGCGGTCGCCGACCCGGCCGATGCGCGGCGAGCCCGAGGCGCCGGTGGCGAACAGCAGGGCCGTGTCGTTGGTCGAGGTGTCGCCATCGACCGTCACGCTGTTGAAGGTGGTGCGCACGTGCAGGTTCAGCAGGGCCTTCAGCACGGGCGGAGCGATGTTCGCGTCGGTGACGATGAAGGCCAGCATGGTCGCCATGTCGGGCGCGATCATGCCCGACCCCTTGGCGATGCCGGCGATCTTCACCTTGACGCCTTCAATCTCGCATTCCGCGTAGGAGCCCTTGGGGAAAGTGTCCGTGGTCATGATGCCGAGGCCCGCCTGCGCCCAGGCGTCGGCCTTCAGACCCGTTTCGATGTCGGGCAGACGGGCGGTGATCTTGGTCTCGTCCAGCACCACGCCGATCACGCCGGTCGAGGCCAGCATGACGTCGCGCTGGCGACAGCCGAAGCGCTTGGCGACTTCCGAGGCCGTACGGCGGGCCGCATCGGCCCCGGCCTTGCCGGTAAAGGCGTTGGCGCAACCGGCGTTGACGACCAGGGCCTTGACCCCCTCGCCGCCCTTGTCGGCGTCCAGCTGACGCTTGCACCAGTCCACCGGCGCCGAACCCACCTTGTGCCGGGTGAAGACACCGGCGCAGGACGCACCCTCGGGGAAGTGGAAGACCACCAGATCATCACGCTCATGCTTGTAGAAGCCGGCGCGGGCCGTGGCGATCTCGACCCCGCCGATGGGCGGTATGGTCGGGAAGGGCACGGCCAGAGGCGAGATCATCAGGCCGGGCTTGCCGGGCGAGGCCGGCGCCTTGGCCGCAGCGGGCTGGGTGGCGCGCTTGAGGGCCGAGGCCAGCGGATCCAGGGCCTTTTCAATGGCGGATTCAATCATCTGGCCGGTCGAGCCGGATTTGGCGGGCGGACGGTTCATGAGGCGACGGTTCCGGCGGGTGGAGCGGCGGGAGAGACGGGCGCAGGCCTGGCGGGGGCTTGCGCCGCCGGTTTGGCGGGATTGAGGAAGACTTCGACCTGGGCCTTGCCGCGCAGCTGCTCCAGCAACTGGCGAACGCCCTCATAGGTCAGGTAGCGGACAATAACAGGACGGGCCTGATCCAGGGTCGGCGGGGTTTCCAGACGACGGTCCTCGATGCGAAGCACCGCCCAGCCGCCCTCGCCCTGGACTGGGCCGACCACGGCGCCGGGCGCCTGGCCGCGCAGGGCGGCGGCGTAGGCGTCAGGCAGAACGTCCAGCGTCGAGTAGCCCAGATCGCCGCCGGAATAGCGGGTGGCGTCATCGACCGAGCGCTGGGCGGCGACGGCCTCGAAGGCAGCCCCCTGCCCCAGGACCCCGACCACGGCGTCGGCCTGCTCCTTTGTGTGCGACAGGATCAGGCGGACGCGAACCTCTTCGGTCGTCTGGGCGCGACGCTGCTGCTCCTGATAGAGGCGCTCGACGGCCTGATCCGACACCGCGCCGCTGACGACGTTCTCGACCAGCATATCGCCGAGGATGCGTTCATGCACCGCCTCCAGCCGACGCTGGGCGGCGGGGCTCTTGTCCAGACCGCGACGGCGAGCTTCGGCGGCCAGCAGCTTCTGGTCGACCACCTCGTCCAGCACCCGACGGAACAGTTCGGACTTGACGTCCAGGGGCTCGCCCTCGCCGATCAGGCCCTGGGCCACGGCCTCGCGGCGCACGTCCGAGGCCCAGACCGAACGGTCCGACACCCGCGCCACCACCAGATCATTCTTCTCGGGCGGGGTTTCCGCATCGCCGCGCCCGCAGGCGGCCGTCAGAACCAGCGCCGCAGCGGCCGAGGCCAGCAGGGCGAAAGCGGTTCGGAAGGAGGGACGCGAAAGACGCATCAGACGCTCCGGCCAAAAGGCGCAAAAGGGGCGGAAAACAGGAACCGGAAAGCCGGTCGCGACAAGCCGTTGAAAGCCCCTCGCGTTGACAGGGGTTAGGGCGGTGCTTAAGTCCCGACTGCGCCCAAGTCGAGGGGTTTTCGATCGTCTGCGCGGCCCCTGCGCACGCCCCGGATTTCGGGAGTCGTCGGGACCGGCGTCGATCCAGGGCTTCTAGATCACGGCGTTTCCTGTTCAAGAGCCTCAGCCGCTCGACCGCCTTTCACCGGATCGCCCATGCTCGGCTTCGCCAAGAAACTCCTCGGCTCCTCCAACGACCGCAAGGTCAAGGCCTTCATGGGCCAGGTGCAGAAGATCAATGCCCTGGAATCCAAGTTCGAGGCCTTCTCGGACGACGAACTGCGCATGATGACGCAGACCTTCAAGGACCGCATCGAGGCAGGCGAGAGCCTGGACAAGATCCAGAACGAAGCCTTCGCCGTGGTGCGCGAGGCGTCCAAGCGGGTCCTGGGCCAGCGTCAATACGACGTGCAGATGACCGGCGGCATGATCCTGCATGAAGGCGGCATCGCCGAAATGCGGACCGGCGAAGGCAAGACCCTGGTGGCCGTGGCCCCAGTCTACCTGAACGCCCTGGCGGGCAAGGGCGTCCACGTCATCACCGTCAACGACTATCTGGCGCGCCGCGACGCCGAGACGATGGGCCGCGTCTATCGCTTCCTCGGCCTGGACGTCGGCGTCATCGTCAACGGTCTGTCGCAGGGCCAGCGCCAGGCGGCCTACAACGCCGACATCACCTACGGCACCAACAACGAATTCGGTTTCGACTACCTGCGCGACAACCTGGTCTATGACCGTCGCGAGATGGTGCAGCGCAGCCACCACTTCGCCATCGTCGATGAAGTCGACTCCATCCTGATCGACGAGGCGCGCACGCCGCTGATCATCTCGGGCCCGACCGAGGACCGCTCGGACCTCTACAAGATCGTCGACACGATCGTGAAAGACCTGATTGTCGACAAGGCCACCTACGACCTCGACGAAAAGCAGCGTCAGGCCCTGCTGACCGAGCTGGGCTCGGAGCGCATCGAGGAGATGCTGGAAGCCGGCGGCCACTTCGCCGAGGACACTACCGACCTGTATGATCCGGCCAACGTCAGCCTGGTCCATCACGTCAACCAGGCCCTGCGCGCCAACACCCTGTACACGCGCGACAAGGACTACATCATCAAGGCTGGCGAGATCGTCCTCATCGACGAATACACCGGCCGCATGATGACAGGCCGTCGCCTGTCCGAAGGTCTTCACCAGGCCATCGAGGCCAAGGAAGACGTCAAGATCATGCCCGAGAACCAGACCCTGGCCTCGGTCACCATCCAGAACTATTTCCGCCTCTACGAAAAGCTGTCCGGCATGACCGGCACGGCCGCCACCGAGGCCCAGGAATTCCTCGACATCTACAAGATGGACGTCCTGGAAGTGCCGACCAACCGTCCGATCCAGCGCAAGGATTTCGACGACGAGGTCTATCGCACCTTCCGGGAAAAGAACGCGGCCATCGCCGCCCAGATCGCCGAGTGCCACGTCAAGGGCCAGCCCATCCTGGTCGGCACCGTCTCGATCGAGAAGTCCGAGGAGTTGTCGGACGTCCTGAAGACCTATGAGTACAAGGTCGAGACGGGCCGCACCCTGAAAGCCAGCTACGCCGACCGCGAGAAGGAAGCGCAGAAGGTCGGGGATGACGCCTGGGACATCACCTACGTCACCGGCCGCGGCATTCCGCACAATGTCCTGAACGCGCGCCAGCACGAGCAGGAAGCCTATATCGTCGCCGACGCCGGTCTGCCGGGCGCGGTAACCATCGCCACCAACATGGCTGGTCGCGGCACCGACATCCAGTTGGGCGGTAACCTGGAGATGCGCGTCCAGCGCTGGACCCAGGAACAGCGCAACATGGCGATCGAGGTCACGCCCGAGGCCCTGGCCGCCAAGGAAGAAGAGTTCAAGGCCGAGATCGCCGTCGCCAAGGAACAGGCCCTGCTCGCCGGCGGCCTGTTCGTCCTCGGCACCGAGCGCCACGAGAGCCGCCGCATCGACAACCAGTTGCGCGGCCGCACCGGCCGTCAGGGCGACCCCGGCACCTCGAAATTCTACCTGTCCTGCGAAGACGACCTGCTGCGCATCTTCGCCGGCGACCGTCTGGACGGCATCATGAAATCCTTTGGCGTGGCCGAGGGCGAGGCCATCAGCCACCCCTGGCTGAACCGCGCCGTCGAGACCGCCCAGAAGCGCGTCGAAGCCCGCAACTACGACATGCGCAAGAACGTGCTGAAGTACGACGACGTCGTGAACGACCAGCGCAAGGCCGTGTTCGAGCAGCGCCAGGAGTTCATGGATTCCGACGACCTGTCGGAACTGGTCACCGACTTCCGCCTCGACGTCGTGTCCGATCTGGTCGAGCGCTACATGCCGCCCAAGGCCTATGCCGAGCAGTGGGACATGGACGGTCTGGACGAGAAGGTCCGCTCGACCCTTGGCCTGGAGCTGCCGCTCAAGGAATGGGCCGCCGAGGAAGGCGTCTCGAACGAAGAGATCGAGGAGCGCATCAACGCCGCCGCCGACGCCCGCGCCGCCGAGCGTCTGGAAATGATCGGCGCCGACCAGACCCGCGGTCTGGAAAAGCAGTTCATGCTGCAGATGATCGACATGCAGTGGCGCGAGCACCTGGTCCACCTGGACCACCTGCGCGGCGTCATCGGCCTGCGCGGCTACGGCCAGCGCGACCCGCTGAACGAATACAAGACCGAAGCCTTCAACCTGTTCGAGACGCTGCTGCACGACCTGCGCCACAACGTCACCCGCTGGCTGATGACGGTCGAGTTCCGCTTCGAGGCGCCGCCGGCCATGGAGATGCCCGAGTTCCAGGAAATCCATCTGAACCCCGGCACCGGCGAGAACGAGATGGCCAATCCGATGGCCCAGAACCCCGAAGGCATGCTGACCGGCGACGACCGTTCCAAGCTGCCGGTCGAGGCCCTGCCGGTCGGCTGGGAACGCACCAGCCGCAACGCCGACTGCCCCTGCGGCTCGGGCCGCAAGTTCAAGCACTGCCACGGTAGTCTCATTTAAGGCGCTGCCGCGCGGCGCTACGCTCGCGACGCGGTCGCTCGCGGCTTGAACGCCGAAAGACTGAGTTGAGAGGCGGGTTTGCGAAGGCAGACCCGCCTCTTTTCTGTTGGGCCGCCCGCCGATCCGGGTAAGGTCGCGGGATGAGCTTCAAGCCCCTCTTCTCGCTCGCCCTGGGTCTGGATCCCGAGCGGCTGCATTTCGCCGCCCACAGCCATCACCTGTGGCCTGACGCGAGCTTCGACGCCCAGGTCCAGGCCTGGGCCGAGGCCAACCGCTTCGCCGACCGCAAGTGGGAGCTGGTGTTCGGCGAGGTCATCCCTGAGGCGCAACAGCATGTGGCGCAGGAGCTGAACCTGCCCTCGCCCGACAGCCTGATCTTCACCTCCAACACCCACGATCTGCTGATCCGCCTCGTGTCCGGGGTCGAGAAGAAGCCGGTGCGCATCCTGTCCACCGACGGCGAGTTCCACTCCTTCCGCCGCCAGTCCGAGCGCTGGGAAGAAGCAGGCGAGGCCCTGGTCACGCGGGTGCCCCTGCAGCCCTTCGCCACCTTCGCCGAGCGCTTCGTCGCGGCGGCGCGGGCGGGCGGGCACGCCCTGATCCTGGTCAGCCAGGTCTTCTTCCGCACCGGCCAGGTGTTCGACGCGATCGCCGAGCTGGCCGAACTGGCCGATCCGGCGGGGCCGTGGGTGGTCATCGACGGCTATCACGGCTTCATGGCGACCCCGACCGACCTGTCGGCCGTGGCGGACAAGGTCTTCTATCTGGCGGGCGGCTACAAATACGCCATGGCGGGCGAAGGCGCCTGCTTCCTGCATTCGCCGCCCGGCTTCTGCCCGCGCCCGGTCATCACCGGCTGGTTCGCCGAGTTCGGCCATCTGGAAGGCCCGCCCGGCGGGGTTCAGTACCGCACCGACGGCGGCCGCTTCTGGGGCGCCACCTTCGACGTCAGCGCGCTCTATCGCCTCAACGCCGTGCGCCGGATGCTGGACGAGCAGGGGCTGACCACCGCCGACATCGCCGCCCATGCGCGCCGCCTGCAGGCTCGCTTCCAGGCGGCGGTCCAGAACGGCGAGGCCGGCGCCCTGTCGCAGGCCGACATCCTCAACCCTGTCGAGGGCGAGGCGCCGCGCGCCCGCTTCCTGGCCCTGCGTTCGGACGAAGCGTCGCGCTGGAAGGCCGACCTGCAGCACATGAATGTGGTCACCGACGTGCGCGACGACGTCATCCGCTTCGGCTTCAGCCTCTATCAGTCGGAAGAGGACGTGGAGCGGCTGATCCACGCCTGCGCCCGCCTGACCTGAGGCGTCAGAAGATCAGAAGAAAAGGCTCTCGTCCTGACGTTGCGGCTCCGGGGGGCGTCGCGGCGTCGCCGGGCGCGGCGCGGGTCGCGGCGCGGCGGCGGGAGGGGGCGCCCGGGGGCCTGCCGTCGCAATGGGCGCGACGATGTCAGCCTTCTCTTCTTCGGTGTCGAAGATCGAACGCCAGATCGAAGTCGCCGCCGTCGGCATCGCCGGTTCAGGCGTGATCGACGCGGGTGGGGTCGCAGCCCCGGGCCCCACGAGGGGATAGGGCACGGGCGAGGTCTCCGCAGCCTTGCGAGTCGATTCGACGGGCGTCGCGGTCTCGGCGGACGGCGTCGCCGCCTGCGTCTCGGCCAGACGTTGATCCGCCGCGTTCCACAGGATGGCCACGCCCAGAGCCAGCAGCACAAGACCAATGGCCGCGCCGATCAGCGACCCCCACAGGATGCGCGACAGACTGGACGGGGCGGCGGAGGACGACATCGTGCCCCAGGCCTAGCACCGAACGGCCTGACGGCAACCCCCGGCCCGGATCAGAACCCGCTCCGCATGGCTTCGGCCGACCAGCGCACGACCACCTTTTCTTCCTGCTCGGCCCCCAGGCGGGCGTAAAAACGCCGCGCGCCCTGGTTGTCCGTCCTGACCTCCCAGCGCGCGCCCAGGCCCTCGCTCTCAGCCTCGGCGGCGAAGGCCCGCATCAGGGCATCGCCCACCCCGGCGCCGCGCGCCGCCTCGGCCACGAACAGATCGTCAAGGTTGAGATAGTCGCAGCCGCGCCAGATCCCGTAGACCCGCGTCCAGGAGACAAAGCCGACCGCCCGTCCCCCGATCTGCGCCAGCAGGAAGGCCGCGCGCGGCGGTTGGGCGGTCAGGGCGGCCTCCAGACTGGCCGGCGTCGCCGCCAGATAGGGCGTCAAACCCTCGTAGGCCGCCAGAGCCGCCATCAAGGCATGAACCTCGGCCGCGTCCTCGACCGTCGCACGCCGCACCTTCAGTCCCGCCATGCTTCCCCCTGAGGCTTGCTCCGTCAGACCGCCAGATCGAGCAGAGCGTCGCGCACGATGTCCGGGTGGGTCATCGGGAACAGGTGCCCGCCGCCGGACACGACCTCGACACGGCGCGACTCGCTCTCGCCCGTCGGAACGGCGCACAGGGCGCCGCTCTCGGCCTTCAGGATGCGCACGGCGCCCGAATACCGGCGCAGCGCCCGCCAAGGGTTGTGCGCCTGTGCGGCGTAGTTCGAGGCCTCCCAGGCGGGCGAACAGGTCAGTTCAAAGCCGCGATCGGTCTCGGCCAACCCGTCGGCCAGATAGTCGGCCAGCATCATGTCCGCCCAGCCCTTGAAGGCCCCGCGGCCGCGGTAGGCGGCCAACGCCTGCTCGCGGCTGTCAAACAGGGCGCGTCGCTTGCGCGTGCCGGCGACGATGGGATTGCGCTCGGCCAGCCGCCCGATCAGGGGCAGGTTCATCACCAGCATCATCTCGCGTCGCCAGATGACCGGGTCCAGCAGCAGGAGACGCGACACGCGGTCGGGCCTTTCCGCCGCCGCCAGCAGACCGCTCGTGCCGCCTATGGAATGGCCAGCCAGGGCCACGGGCGGGCCGTCGACGGCGTCGAGCAGGGCGGTCAGGTCGTCGCGGTGATCCTTCCAGCTGCGCCGTCCCGCAGGCTCGGCGGGCAGCCGGGTGCGGCCGTGCCCCCTCAGGTCGGGCGCCCAGATGCGCAGGGCGCCGGACAAGGGCTGCAGCAGGGAGCGATAGGCGTAGGCGTTGAAGCCATTGGCGTGGGCGAAGATCAGATCGACGGGGCGCGCCGGATCGCCGAAGTCCAGCACCGCCATCTCGCCCCCGCCCCAGCGGTTGTCGATGGGAACCGTCAGGCGCCGCGGCGCCGAAAGGGCCAGGGCGTCCATGCTGGTCAGGCCGCCACGCGGCAGGCAGGGCAGCGGCCATGCCCCTCGATGGTCGTGCGCTCGATCGCATAGCCGGCCGAAGCGGCGGCCTCGGCGAAGGCGTCGCCGCCGGCCACGGCGACCTCTTCGGTGGCCCCGCAACAGTCGCAGATCAGGAAGGCCGCTGCGTGGGCGGGCGCGTCTCCGGCGACGGCGGTGCAGGCGACATAGGCGCTGATCGAGGCGATCCGGTGAACCACGCCGCGACGCTCCAGGAATTCGAGGGCGCGATAAACGGTCGGCGGCTTGGCCGCCTGGCCGTCGACGCCGAAGCGGGCGATCAGGTCATAGGCCTTCACCGGCTCGCCCGCCGCCAGCAGCAGTTCCAGCACGCGGCGACGCGGCGCGGTCATGCGCTCGCCCTCCGCCACGCAGCGCGCCTCGACCGAGGCCAGCGCCTGCTCGACCTCGGCGGGGCCGGGTCGGCTGTCGGTGTGATCATGATCGCAAGCAACGCCCATGCCCCACAGCTAAGGGGTCCGCCGTCGCACTGCAACCGACCACGACCGCCCGGCTTGCACGACATGACCCGACGTTCGCCGAACCAACGCGTTTGCGGCGCGCCCGGCCATGGGCTAGAAGGCCCGACCCTTCTGCTCAGAGCCGATCCGACACATCATGACCGACACCACGACCCAAGCGTCCGGCCCCCTGTCCGGCAACGTCCTGTTTTACAGCCAACCCGAGCCGCTGTCCGCCGACGTTCATGGCAAGCTGGGCGTGACCCCCGCCGACAAGCCCTATGCCTTCGTCGCCCAGACGAACATCGTGCCGCTGACCGTGACCGAATTCGCTCCCGCCGCCCTGTCCTATCCGATCGTCTTCGTCGGCGACCTGAAGCAGCCGGTCGTGGCCATGGGCCTGCGTCAGAACGACAACCTTTTCATCGACAACGGCGACTTCCGTCCCGAAGCCTACATCCCGGCCTATATCCGCCGCTATCCGTTCGTCTTCGCCAACGACGACACCCAGAACCGCATGATCCTGTGCATCGATCGCGGCGCCGAGTTCGTGGGCGAGAACGCTGAAATCCCGTTGTTCGAGAACGGCCAGCCCAGCGCCTACGTCAACAACGCGATGGAGTTCTGCAACAACTTCGAGCAGGAGCGCCTGCGCACCGAGTCGTTCGTCAAACTGCTGATCGATCTGGACCTGTTCGAGACCCGCGAAGCCTCCTTCACCCCGCGCAACCCGGACGGCACCCCCGGCCAGGTGCAGAAGCTGGCGGAGTATTTCGCCGTCTCGGAAGACAAGCTGAAGGCCCTGCCGGCCGAGAAACTGGTTGAACTGCGCGACAACGGCGCTCTGGGCCAGATCTACGCCCACCTGGTGTCGCTGCTGGGCTGGGATCGCCTGATCGCCATGGCCTTCAACCGCGCCGCCGAGACGCCGACCGCCGCGAACGCCTGATTTTTAGGGGCCTATCGCGCTGGCGCGCTACTTGAGGCCTTTCTTGGGGCCTATCACGCTGGTGCGGCTTGAGGTCGCTAAAGACTGAAAATGAGAACGCCCCGCCGGTTTCCGGCGGGGCGTTTTTCTGTCTAACGCCGGGCGACCAAGGCGCGGGTCAGGCAGGAAAAGACCAACCGCCCCGCCTCGTCCAACAGGTCCTGCTGGGCGATGACGATGCCCTTTTCGTCGCCGACCGGGTCCTTGCCCATGACCGTCAACCGCCCGCGCAGCAGTTCGCCCGGCGGCGGATTGCGCAGGAAGCGCAGACCGTCGATCGCCAAGGTCTTGGTTCCCGCCCAATGTCCCGCCTTCTCGGCCGACAGCCGGCTCCACAGGGCGTAGACCAGGGCGTCGGGCGCGCCGTAGGCCACGTCCCAGCCCGGCGCGAACCGCTCGGCGAAGACGTCCAGCGCCCCGGCGTCCACCGCGCAGGCGCCCAGGGGGATGACCTGGCCGACCTCGAGGTCCTCGAAGTGGACGTGCAGCGGTTCGGTCATCCCGTCAGGCTCCTCAGGCGGCGGGTTCTTCCGAGACCCGGACCAGCAGCTTGCCGTCATGGTCGCCGGTGAACAAGCGGTTCAGCGAGGTCACCGCCCCCTCCAGCCCGTCGTCGACGTGGACCTTCCACTTGATCTTGCCGTCGGCCAGCCAGGGGCCCATCTCGGCCACCATCTCCCTGGCCCGGTGGGCGTAGTCCAGCACCAGGAAGCCCTGGACGTTCAGGCGATGGGTGATGATACGGCTGAAGTTCGGCGACGGCGGCATCCGCGTGGCGTTGTAGGACGAGATCAGGCCGCAAACGGCCATCCGGGCGTGGATGTTCAACCGGTTCCACACGGCGATCATGATGTCGCCGCCGACGTTCTCGAAATTCAGGTCGACGCCATTGGGGGCCAGACGGTCCAGGGCCTCGCCCACGTCCTCGTTCTTGTAGTCGACGGCGGCGTCGAAGCCGAGCTCCTCGGTCAGCCAGCGGCACTTTTCGGGGCCGCCGGCGATGCCGATGACGTGGGCGCCACGCTGTTTGGCCACCTGGCCGGCGATGGAGCCCACCGCCCCCGCCGCCGCCGAGATCACCAGGGTCTCGCCCGCCTTGGCCTTAAGCACGTCGGTGACGCCGAAATAGGCCGTCAGGCCGGTCATCCCCAGCACCGACAGGTTGGCCGTCAACGGCAGGCCCGGCGCGCGATGCACCGGCCGCAGCCCCTGTTCATGCACCACCGCATAGTCGGCCCAGCCGCCCGACAGCGGGGTGACGATGTCGCCTGTCTTGAAGCGTTCGGACTTCGACTGCTCAACCACGCCCAGGGTCAGGCCGCGCATGACCTCGCCCAGGCCCACCGGCGGCAGATAGCCCTGGCTGTCGTTCATCCAGGTCCGATTGGTCGGGTCCAACGACAGGTAGATGGTGCGGACCAGGACCTCGGCGTCCTTCAGGTCCGGCACCGATGTCTCGATCAGTTCCAGATCGCCGTCCTGGATCAGCCCCTGGGGCCGCTGGCGAAGAACCCACTGACGATTGCGAAGGGCCATGCTCGTCTCCGATGCGTTTTCTTTGAGAACTCATTAGGCGTGGACGCCGGCTCCCTGTCGAGGGGCTTCCAAAGAAAAAGCGGACCGTTTCGGGTCCGCTTTGAGGTGGCATCATCGAGAATGAGGAACGGAGACGACCGACCGGCGAACCGGTCAAGTCGGGGGGGCTTTGTCGCCTCCGCACTCCGATAACGACGACGTACGGATCCGGTTCCGTTGGCCGGGAAACAGGCGAACCGGAACGACGACAGGCGCCGCCGCGTTGCTGGACCATTAGGAACAGACTTACGGACCACGCCGCCCCGGAGACCGCGATGACCCATCAGGATCCCCACTCCCATTCCGCCGACGCCGTCGAACACCACGACCCGATTGAAGCCCAGTACGTGCGTCAGGGCCGCGGCGGAAAGCGCATTCTGTGGCTGCTGATTGTGTCCGCCGGAGCTGCGGCTGTGCTTCTGCTGGGCATGTGGCTGCTCAGCAATAGCGGCTTCCAGGCCGTCAACGCCGACGCAGGCGGCACCAAGGAAGACTCCGCCGCCTTCAGCCAGCCCGCGGCGACGCCGCCGCCCGCGGGGACGGCGACGCCGACGACCTGACCTCAGGCCGCCTGTTTCTGGCGCGACGGGTGGAAGAAGAGCGCCTGGCTGATCGCCGCCTTCACCGTCTCCGGCTGGAAGGGCTTGGTGATCAGGAAGGTCGGCTCGGGCCGCTCGCCGGTCAGCAGTCGCTCAGGGAAGGCGGTGATGAAGATGACCGGCACGTCGAAGCGTTTGAGGATGTCCTTGACCGCGTCTATGCCCGACGAGCCGTCGGCCAGCTGGATATCGGCCAGGACCAGACCCGGGCGATGGCGCGACACGGCGTCGACCGCCTCGTCATGCGTGGTGGCCGTGCCGGTGACGTTATGGCCCAGCTCCCGCACCAGGCTTTCAATGTCGGCCGAAATGATGGCCTCGTCCTCGATGATCAGGACATCGGTGGCCAGTTCGGCGTCGATGTCGGTCTGGGCCTCAGCGATCAGGCGCTCGACCGTGCGGGGGTCCACGCCCAGGATCTGCGCCGCTTCGGACGGCGTGAAGCCTTCCAGCGCGGTCAGCAGGAAGGCCTGTCGCGAGCGCGGCGCAATCCGCATCAGGCGGCGCGAAGCGTCGTCGCCGGCCTCCAGGCCGCTGCCATCCTCCAGCTGAGCCCCGGTCGACGACCAGATGGCATGGAAGACGTGATAGAGGGCGACCCGCGGCGTCATCTCGGTCGGCAGCTGTCGCTCGCCGGCCGCCAAGGCCTCCAGCGCGACGCGCACATAGTTGTCACCCGTGGTTTGATCGCCGGTCAAGGCCCGCGCATAGCGACGGACATAGGGCAGATGCGGCGCCAGCCTGGCCAGTAGACTCATACATATTCCCCGACAGTCGGCGTCCCCGATCTGAGGACGCGCCAGTTTGTCAGAACGGGCCCGAGGCGCAACGGTTCCACATTCGAAACACAAGCTTGAGCATAAAAACGCAGAGGCCTAGGAACTCTTGAAGCGAAGCGGCGTTTTCGGCTTCTATGAACGACTTCTCTAGGCTTGGGCGGCGGCCGGAACTCCATGATCAACTCTAAGGAAACCAACCCGCGTCCCGACGCGCCAGCGTCCCGGGACCAGGGTTTGGAAGAAGTGCGCCTGCGCCAGCAGGCCATAGGCGTGAAGCTGCGCCATATGTTCGACCAGGTGGTGAATGAGCCGGTCCCGGACGAATTCCTGGACATCCTGCGGCGGGCCGACGAGCGGTCGTCGACCAAGGAGGGCCAGTGAGCAACGGCGCGCCTCCCAAACCGCCCTCCGCCGACGACGCCGGTTTCAAGAAGGAACTGGTGACGCTCATCCCCCATCTGCGCGCCTTCGCCCGCACCCTGACCGGCGACCCCACGGCCGCCGACGACCTGGCCCAGGAAGCCATGATGAAGGCCTGGGACGCCCGGGCCAGCTATCAGATGGGCACCAACATGAAGGCCTGGACCTTCATGATCCTGCGCAACCAGTTCTATTCGGAAAAGCGCCGCTCCTGGCGTCAGACCCAACTGGATCAGGAAGCCGCCGAACGCACCCTGGTGGCGGTCGACGATCCCGAAGCGCCCGTCGCCCTGGACGAACTGCGCCAGGCCCTGAAGACCCTGCCCGAGGAACAGCGCGAAGCCCTGATCCTGGTCGGCGCGGGGGGCTTCGCCTATGAAGAAGCCGCTGAAATTTGCCAGTGTGCCGTCGGCACGGTGAAAAGCCGGGTGTCGCGAGCGCGCAAGGCCCTGCAGGCGACGCTGGAACGCGGTGGATACGGTCGCGACGGCAAGGCCGCCGGCGACGCCATGCGCTCCATCCTGGCCGACGCCGACCGCCTGAGCGGCGCCAGGCAGGACTGACGACGCATGGTGCGGTTCGGCCGCCCATGGGGGTTCAGGCTGGGTCGTCCCAGCGTCCACGGCATCCGCTTCCGCATGGGGCTGGCCATGGCCGTGGCCCTGCTGCCGATCCTGATACTCAGCGCCGTCCAGACCCAGAACGAGTTCCGGCGTCAGGCCGAGGACCGCCGCGTCGACCTGCAACTGGCCGCCGAACGCAGCGCCGCCGACGCCAAGGCGCGGATCGACAGCACCGTCGTCCTGTTGCAGGCCCTGGCCCCCGAGGCCGCCGGCTTCTACTGTGAACCGCGCCTGACGGCCCTGGTGTCGCGGCTGGACGGGCTGACCGCCCTGCAACGTTACAGCGCGACCGGAGAACCTCTCTGCGCCTCGCGTAGCAGCAACGATGGAGGCCCTCCCGCCGAGGTGCGCAGCCAGGAATGGTATCAGCGGCTGAGGAACGGCGAGGACGTGGTCATGGTCCGCGCCCCTGACGCCCCCGGATCGCTGATCGTCGCCGTTCGTTCGGAACGCCCGCTGGGCGCCTTTCAAGGAGCGATCACGGCGGTGATCCCGCTGACGGCCCTGCAACCGGACATTCACGATCCCGCCCTGCCGCCCGGCGCCCAGTCGGCGCTGACCGACGCCGATGGGCGGATTCTGGTCTCCACCGATCCCTCCGCCTTCGCCATAAACGGCACCAACTCAACCTGGGTCTGGGAGGCGCGAAAGGGCGAGGCCGCCCTGTTCGAGGCCCGCGACGCGCGCGGGCGCAAGCACGTCTACGCCGGAACGGCCCTGGCTGGCCGCGATCTCTATGTCTTGCTGTCGGCCCCGGCGTCAGGCCTTTTGTCCTGGGCGCGGCTGAATCCGATCGGGTCCTTCCTGCTGCCGCTGGCGGCCTGGCTGGTCGCCTTCCTGGCCGTCATGCTGCTGTCGGAGCGGATCGTCATCCGCTGGCTGGTCTATCTGGAGCGGGTCGCCGCCATCTATGCCCGCGGCCGCTTCTCGGTGCGGCCGGTCCAGGCTGAGCACGCCCCCGCCGAAATCCGCACCCTGGCCCGCACTCTGGGCGCGCTGGGCGAGACCATCACGACCCGCGACAAGGCCTTGCTCGACTCGCTGGACGAGAAGGACGCGCTGATGCGCGAGATCCACCACCGGGTGAAGAACAACCTGCAGATCATCTCGTCCCTGCTGTCGATGCAGCAGCGGGCGGTGGCCGACCCGGCGGCGCGAGCCGCCCTGGGCGACACCCGCCAGCGGATCACCGCCCTGGCCCTGATTTATCGCACCCTCTACCAGAGCGACGACATCCGCGAAGCCGACTCGCGCACCTTCCTGACCGAGCTGGTCGGCCAGTTGATCGCGGGCGAGGCCATGCGCGGTCCCCTGGTCACCAGTTCGGTCGAGGCCGACGCCATCATCATCGACCCGGACCGGCTGGCCCCCGTGGCCCTGTGGCTGGTCGAGGCCGTGTCCAACGCCCAGAAGCACGCCTTCGCCGGACGCGGCGGCGACCTCAGGGTCCGCTTCAAAGTCTCGGGCGACACCAGCGTTCTGGAGGTGCAGGACGACGGCCCCGGCATGGCCGACCGCGACACCGCAGGCGTCGGCCGCACCCTGATGAGCGCCTTCGCCAAACAACTTCGCGGACAGGCCGAAATGGTCGAGGCGCCCGGCGGCGGCTCCATCGCCCGGCTGACCTTCCCCACGCCCCTGGCCACCCCCGGCGCGCACGGTTAGGGGCAGCTTGGCAGGAACCCCCGCGGCGGCGCGGCGTTGATTTCGGGAGGGCGCCGTGAAGCGCCCGCCCTACAGGAGACGACCATGCGCAAACTGTTCATTCTCGCCGCCGCCGCCGCCCTTCTCAGCACCGCCGCCTGCAACACGATCGCCGGCGCGGGCAAGGACACCCAGGCCGCCGGCCGCGCCGTCGAAGACGCCGCCAAGGACGCCAAGAACTAAAATCATGCCGAACCCTCGCCGCCCGATGGGCTGCGAGGGTTTTTTATGTCTGGATTTCATCAGTTTCGTCTGGCGACATTCCCGGCGCAGGTTTAGCGTTCGCCCGCCCGCCACCGAGCGGACGGATCAGGAACCAGCCCCATGCGTGTCGGCGTACCCCGCGAAATCAAGACCAACGAACATCGCGTAGGCCTGACCCCGACCGCCGCGCGTGAATACGTCGCCCACGGTCATGAGGTCCGCATCGAGACTGGCGCCGGACTGGGCGCAGGCTTTACCGACGCCGACTACGTCAAGGCGGGCGCAGCCATCGTCGCCGACGCCGAGACCGTCTTCGCCGACAGCCAGATGATCGTGAAGGTCAAGGAGCCGCAAGCCCCGGAGTGGCCGCGCCTGCGCGAGGACCACATCCTCTTCACCTACCTGCACCTGGCCCCCGATCCCGAGCAGACCAAGGCCCTGCTGGCCTCGAAATGCGCCGCCATCGCCTATGAGACGGTGACCGACAGGAACGGCGGCCTGCCCCTGCTGGCCCCCATGTCAGAGGTCGCCGGGCGCATCGCCGTCTTCTCCGCCGCCGAGACCCTGTTGAAGCACAACGGCGGCATGGGCCTGCTGTTCTGCGGCGTGCCGGGCGTGGCCCCGGCCAGGGTGCTGGTGCTGGGCGGCGGGGTCGTGGGGCTGAACGCCGCGCGCATGGCCATGGGTCTGGGCGCCGAGGTGGTGGTGCTGGAGCGCTCTATCCCCCGGATGCGCGAGATCGACGAACTGACCGGCGGGCGGGTCATCACCCGCTATTCCTCGATCGGGGCCATCGAGGAGGAACTGGTCAAGGCCGACGTGGTGATCGGGGCCGTCCTGGTCCCCGGCGCCGAAGCCCCCACCCTGGTCCGTCGCGACCAGTTGAAATCGATGAAGCCGGGCAGCGTCCTGATTGACGTGGCCATCGACCAGGGCGGCTGTTTCGAGACCTCGAAGCCGACCACCCACGAGAAGCCCACCTATGTCGTCGACGGAGTGGTCCACTACTGCGTCGGCAACATGCCGGGCGCGGCGCCGCGTACCAGTTCCGAGGCTCTGAACAACGCCACCCTGCCCTTCGGCCTGGCTCTGGCGGACAAGGGTCTGGAAGCCTTGAAAAAGGACCCGCATCTGGCGCGCGGCCTGAACGTGCTGAAGGGCGAGATCACCTATCCCGCCGTGGCCGAAGCCCTGGACCTGCCGTGGAGCGACCCCTTCGGCGTCTGGGCGCGCGGCTAGACCGTCAGGGACAGCCCGGCGGCGGGCAATGCCTGAACGGCGTCATTGATCTCGCGGTCCATGCGGGCGACGGCGCGTTCAGCCTCGTCGCCCTCGGGCGAGCCGGCGGCCTTGTTCGCCGCCTGGCGCGCCATGGCCTTGATCTGGGCGGCCAGCCGCTTGACCTCGCTCAACACGTCACGGTCGGCCTGAGTTTCACCGTGGCGGCGGGCCCGCTCGTTGATGCGGGCCTGCGCGGCGTCGATCGCCTGCTGATAGGGATTGGCCGACTTCTCCGCTACGTCCTCGGCCAAGGCGACCTCGTCGTTATGATCTTCCGCCGGAGCCTCAGCGGACGGCGCGGCGGCCTGAGCCTCGCTCGAAACCTCGCCCGAAACCGCGTAGCTCGCGGGTTCTGCGCCCGCCGTCGCGGGCGCGCCCAGACCGGCGGTCGAGCCTCCGGCGGCGGCGTAAGCCTTGACCGCCGCTCCCAGTTCCTTGGCCAGTTGCGCCGCGATGCGGGCAGCGGCCTTGGGATCGCCGATCATGGCCATCTGCAGCATCCTTAGCCGCGCCTTGATCTGCTCAATCTTCTGCTTGGCCGCCGCCTTCTGACGCTCAGAGGCCTCCGCGCCGCGTTGCTTCAGGCTCTCAACCGCCGCACGGGCGTCGTTCAACCTGGCCTCGGCCAAGGCCTGCTGGCGCTGTTCGCGCACCGTCGTCGTCTCGGGCTTGGCCGTCGCGGGCGCGGGAAACAGGGAGCCGATGTTCATGGCCCGACAGCCTCATCCGCCTCGCCTAACGCGACGTAAACACCACTGAACAGCGTGACGCTCGCCCTTTGGCCCGAGTTTTGGCATAAGCCCGCGATGAAGTTCCTCGATCAGGCCAAAATCTACATTCGCTCGGGCGCCGGCGGCGCGGGCGCCGTCTCGTTCCGTCGCGAGAAATTCATTCCCAACGGCGGGCCTGACGGCGGCGACGGCGGCAAGGGCGGCGACGTCTGGGTCGAGGCGGTCGAGGGTCTGAACACCCTGATCGACTATCGCTACCAGCAGCATTTCAAGGCGCAGACCGGCCACCACGGCCAGGGCCGCCAGATGCATGGCGGCAAGGGCGATGACGTGGTCCTGCGCGTCCCGGTCGGCACCCAGGTGCTGGACGAGGACAAGGAAACCGTCCTGCTCGACATGGACAAGCCGGGAGAGAAGGTGAAGCTGCTGTCGGGGGGCAACGGCGGCTGGGGCAACACCCGCTTCAAGGGGCCGACCAATCAGGCCCCCACCTACGCCAACCCCGGCCAGGAGTTCCAGGAGCGCTGGGTCTGGCTGCGGCTGAAGCTGATCGCCGACATCGGTCTGGCCGGTCTGCCCAACGCCGGCAAGTCGACCTTCCTGGCGGCGGTCTCGGCGGCCAAGCCCAAGGTGGCGGACTATCCCTTCACCACCCTGACGCCCAACCTGGGCGTGGTGGACCTGAGCCCGTCGGAACGCTTCGTCATCGCCGACATCCCCGGCCTGATCGAAGGCGCGCACGAGGGCGCGGGTCTGGGCACGCGCTTCCTGGGTCACGTCGAGCGTTCGGCCAGCCTGATCCACCTGATCGACGGCACGCAGGACGACGTGGCCGAGGCCTATCGCATCATTCGCGGCGAGCTGGACGCCTACGGCGAAGGTCTGGCCGACAAGGTCGAATTGCTGGCGCTGAACAAGATCGACGCCCTCTCGCCCGAAGAGCGCGAGGAGAAGGTCGCCGCGCTGAAGGCGGCCTCGGGCAAGACGCCCTTCCTGGTGTCGGGCGTGTCCGGCGAGGGCGTGACCGAGCTGCTGCGCGCCGCCTGGGCCGAAGTCCGCAAAACCCGCGGTGAGATCGCCGACGAGGGCGAGGACGCCGTTCCTGAGACGCCGGGCGGCTGGCAGCCGTAATCGATCACATGGCCGGATGACGGGGGGCTTCGGTCCCCCTATGTTCGCGCCATGACCGACGCGACCGCCGACACCACCGCCCGCCCTCTCACCCAGGACGGACCGCCGCCCCGACTGTGGCTGATCGACGCCTCGGCCTACATCTTCCGCGCCTATCACGCCCTGCCGCCCCTGACGCGCAAGTCGGACGGCCTACCCGTCGGCGCGGTGCAGGGCTACTGCAACATGTTGTGGAAGCTGATACGCGACATGAAGGGCGAGGACGGCCCGACCCATCTGGTCGCCGTCTTCGACCACTCGGAAAAGACCTTCCGCAACGATCTCTACGATCAGTACAAGGCCCACCGCCCGCCGGCGCCCGAGGACCTGGTGCCGCAGTTTCCCCTGGTGCGCGAGGCGACCGCCGCCTTCGGCGTCCACGGCGTCGAACTGCCCGGCTATGAGGCCGACGACCTGATCGCCACCTATGCCTGCAAGGTCCGCGATCTGGGCGGCGAGGCGGTCATCGTCTCCTCCGACAAGGACCTGATGCAACTGATCGGGAACGGCGTCGTCATGTACGACCCGATGAAGGACCGACGCCTGGAAGAAGAAGCCGTCTTCGAGAAGTTCGGCGTCACCCCGGACAAGGTGGTCGAGGTCCAGGCCCTGATCGGCGACAGCGTCGACAACGTCCCCGGCGCTCCCGGCATCGGCCCCAAGACGGCAGCCCAGCTGATCCACGAGTACGGCGACCTCGACACGCTTCTGGCCCGCGCGGGCGAGATCAAGCAGCCCAAGCGGCGCGAGACCCTGATCAACTTCGCCGACCAGATCCGCCTGTCGCGCGAGCTGGTCAAGCTGACCTGCGACGCCCCGGCGCCCGAGCCGGTCGACGACTTCCTGATCCGCGATCCCGACCCGGCGGTGCTGTCCGAGTTTCTGGAGCGGATGGAGTTCCGCTCGCTGCTGCGCCGCGTCGGCGACGGCAAGGCCCCGGCCAAGGAAGGCTCGGCCTTCGCCCGCCAGCCGTCGGCCCCGGTCGCCACGCCGCGCTACGGCCAGACCGAGGTCGCGACGCCCGACGCCGTCCACGATTTCGACCGCGACAGGTACGAGTGCGTGCAGACGCTGGACGATCTGGACCGCTGGATCGCCCGCGCCCGCGCCGCCGGGGTCATCGGCTTCGACACCGAGACCGACGCCCTGTCGGCCACCCACGCCGGGCTGTGCGGCGTCTCGCTGGCCGTCGGCCCGAACGAGGCCTGCTACATCCCCCTGACCCACGACCATGAGCCGACCGGCGATGGCGGGCTGGACTTCGGCCTCGACCTCGGCGGCGGCGCGCCGCGCGAGCCGCTGACGCAGATCCACAAGCCCACCGCGCTGGAACGGCTCAAGACTCTGCTGGAAGACCCGGCGGTGCTCAAGGTCGGCCAGAACATCAAATACGACCTCGCCGTCATGGCCCGGCGCGGCATCCGCGTGGCTCCGATCGAGGACACCATGCTGATCAGCTACGTGCTGGAAGGCGGGCTGCACGGCCACGGCATGGACGAGCTGGCGCGCCTGCACCTCGGCCACGAGCCCATCCCGTTCAAGAGCGTGGCGGGCACGGGCAAGAGCCAGAAGAGCTTCAAGCACGTCGAGCTGAAACCGGCGACCTGCTACGCCGCCGAGGACGCGGACGTGACCCTGCGGCTCTACAAGCTGCTGAAGCCGCGTCTGGCGACCGAGCGCCTGACCACCGTCTATGAGACCCTGGAACGCGGCATGCCCGCCGTTCTGGCCGACATGGAGTTGAACGGGGTGCGGGTCGATCCCGACCGGCTGCGCTCCCTGTCCTCGACCTTTGGTCAGCGCATGGCCGAGCTGGAGAAGCAGGCGCACAAGCTGGCGGGCCGTCCCTTCAACGTCGGCAGCCCGCGTCAGATCGGCGAGATTCTGTTCGGCGAGATGAACCTGCCCGGCGGCAAGAAGACCGCCTCGGGCCAATGGGGGACCGAGGCCAGCGTGCTGGAAGAACTGGCCCTGACCCACGACCTGCCGCGCGCCATCCTCGACTGGCGCCAGCTTTCCAAGCTGAAGGGCACCTATACCGACGCCCTGGTGGCGGCCTCGGACCCGATGACCCACCGGGTCCACACCTCCTATCAGCTGGCGGCGGCGACGACGGGGCGCCTCGCCTCCTCCGATCCCAACCTGCAGAACATCCCGATCCGCACGGAAACGGGCCGCCTGATCCGTCAGGCCTTCATCGCCTCGCCGGGCCATGTGCTGATCAGCGCCGACTACAGCCAGATCGAGCTGCGCCTGCTGGCCCACATCGGCGACATCCCCGAGCTGAAGCGCGCCTTCAAGGCCGGGCTCGACATTCACGCCGCCACGGCGTCGGAGATGTTCGGCGTCCCGGTCGAGGGCATGCCGTCGGAAACCCGTCGCCGCGCCAAGGCCATCAACTTCGGCATCGTCTACGGCATCTCGGCCTTTGGTCTGGCCGCCCAGCTAGGCATCGATCAAGGCGAGGCGGCGGCCTACATCAAGACCTATTTCGAGCGCTTCCCCGGCATCCGCGCCTACATGGATCGCACCAAGGCCTTCGTGAAGGAGCACGGCTTCGTCACCACCGTCTTCGGGCGTCGCATCCACATCCCGGCCATTCACTCGAAGTCGGGGGCCGAGCGCCAGTTCGGCGAGCGCGCCGCCATCAACGCCCCGATCCAGGGCGCCGCCGCCGACATCATCCGCCGCGCCATGATCCGCATGCCCGCCGCCCTGGCCGAAGCCGGTCTGAAGACCCGCATGCTCCTGCAGGTCCACGACGAACTGATCTTCGAGGCCCCCGAGGCGGAGGCCGAGCGCGCCCTGGCCTTGGTGCGCAAGGTCATGGAAGGCGCCGCCGACCCCGCCGTGGCCCTCAGCGTTTCCCTGGTGGTCGAGGCCAAGGCCGCCGCCAACTGGGACGACGCGCACTAATCTCCAACGAAGGACGCCGACATGAGCCTGGACCCCGACATCCACGACAACGCCGAGGCCAAGCGCTACGAGCTGACTGTCGACGGCGAGACCGCCGTGGTCATCTACAACCCCGTCGCGGGCGGCCTGCTGATCACCGAGACCATCGTGCCGATTCCGCTGGAGGGGCGCGGCCTCGCCAGCCGCATGGCCAAACACGTCCTGGCCGATCTGAAGGCGCGCGGCCTGGTCATCCTGCCGACCTGCCCCTTCTTCGCCGGCTATCTGAAGAAGCATCCGGAATATACCGAGCTGGTGCATCCGGCCTATCGGGCGGCGCTGGGCCTTTAAGAGGGGCCTCCAAGGTCGCGTCATCGCCCCGCGCCTGCTAGGGCGGGGCGATGAAGTCTTCAGATCTCGACGTCCTGATCGTCGGCGCCGGCGCGGCCGGCATGATGTGCGCCATCGAAGCGGGCAAGCGCGGCCGCCGCGTGCGCGTCATCGACCACGCCCGCGCGCCGGGCGAAAAGATCCGCATCTCGGGCGGGGGTCGCTGCAACTTCACCAACCTGGGGACCAGCGGCGCCAACTTCCTGAGCGAGAACCCGCGCTTCGCCCTGTCGGCGCTGAAGCGGTTCACCCAGCACGACTTCCTCAAGATGGTCGAGCGCCACGGCATCGCCTGGCATGAAAAGACGCTGAACCAGCTGTTCTGCGACGACAGCGCCAAACAGATCATCCGCATGCTGACGGACGAGCTGAAGGCGGCGGGCGTCACCCTGTCTCTGAGCCTCGGCGTCAAGGCCATCGCCCGCGACGGCGAGCGTTTCACCGTCGATCTGGACGACGGAACCCGCGTCTCGACGGCCTCGCTGGTGGTAGCCACCGGCGGCAAGTCGATCCCCAAGATGGGCGCGACCGGATGGGGCTACGACGTCGCCCGCCAGTTCGACCTGCGGGTGACCGAGACTCGGCCCGCCCTGGTGCCCCTGACCTTCGAGCCGGGCCTGCTGGAGCAGTTGAAGCCTCTGGCGGGCGTCGCCGTCGACGCCGTGGTCAAAACGACCGGCGACAAGGCAAGAAGCGCCAGCTTCACCGAGGCCATGCTGTTCACTCACCGCGGTCTGTCCGGGCCGTCGATCCTGCAGATCAGTTCCTACTGGCGCGAGGGCGAGGCGATCACAGTCGACATGGCCCCCGGCGAGGACGTCGCCGCGCGGCTGCTGGCGGCCAAGACCGAGAACGGCAAGCAGGCGGTGCACACCGCGCTCGGCCACATCATTCCCCGCCGTCTGGCCGAGGTCGTCTGCGCCCGCGAGGGCCTGTCGGGCAAGCTGGCCGAGGTGGGCGACAAGAAGCTGCGGGCCATGGCCGAGACGGTCAACGCCTGGACCGTCAAGCCGGTCGGGTCCGAGGGCTATCGCACCGCCGAGGTGACTCTGGGCGGGGTCGACACCGCCGCCCTGGACCAGCAGACCATGGAGGCGAAATCCGTGCCCGGCCTCTTCTTCATCGGCGAGGTGGTCGATGTCACCGGCTGGCTGGGCGGCTACAACTTCCAATGGGCCTGGTCGTCGGGCTGGGCGGCGGGCCAGACCTGCTGACCCTGCGGCGTCTGCGCACGTTGTGAGCGCCGCACCCGCACCCTAACTCTGTCCTCAGCGGGACGGGCCCCTCTGACGGCGCTTCGGCGGCGTGATGTCGGACCGCATCATTCGATGACGAGGATCCCATGCCCCTGTTGATGTGCCCCAACGACAACGCCGCCATGCAGACCCTGGACCGCAACGGCGTCCAGTTCGACATGTGCCCGACCTGCCGCGGCGTCTGGCTGGATCGCGGCGAGTTGGAGAAGCTGATGGCCGTCGCGACCGAGGAAGGCCGCGCCGCTGCCCCGCAGGTCGCCCCGCAGGCCGCGCCCCAGCCGACCTATCAGCAACCCGTCCAGCAACCGTGGGGCGGCCAGCCGCAAGGCTACCGCGAGCCGCCGCGCTATTCGGACGACCGCCGTCGCGACGACGACTACCACTACCGCAAGAAGAAGAAGCGGATGGATATCTTCGACATCTTCGACTGAGGAATCAGGCGGCCAGACCGGCCGCCTTCATCAGCGGGCGCAGGGTTTGCACCGCCTCGGGCGCGGCGCCGAGGGCCGTCCGCACCTCGGGCGCGCGGAACAACCTGATCGCCTCGGCCTTGGCTCGATCCGCCACCGGGCCAGTCGGGCCGGTTTCGCCGGCCGCCAGCCGCAGCAGGGCCGCCAGCTTCTGCGGCGCGGACGCAGGCGCACGAACGATCTGTGCGGTCAGCTTGGCGTCCGCCTCGACCGATCCGCCGACTACGCCCAGGGCCGTCGTCACAGCCTCACAGTCGCGTTCGGACAGGGCGGCGTTGCGCACGGCCCGCTGCAGCTCCGCCAGGGCCATCAGCTTTTGTCCTGGGGTCTGGCTCGAGGCCCGCATCTCGGTCTCGAAACGCAGGGAGGTGACGCAGGCGTCCAGCCAGCGCGCGGCCGCACGCTTGTTGGCCCCGCCAGTGACGTTCTCGCACATCCGCGCCAACCGCTCGACCTCGCACAGGATGTTCGGACACCCCTTGACGTAGGCGGCGACGAAATCAGCGGTGACCAGGCTCTTGGAGCGCTCGATGAAGGCGTTTTGCACCTCCTCCAGCGTCAGCAGCCGCCCCGCCGTCGCCGTCAGGGTCATGGCCAGGGCGCGCAGGATGTCAATTTCGCCTTCCGGGTCGCCCGGCCGCAGACGGCGCTGGCTCATCAGTTCGCGCAGGACGGTGCGCGCCAAAGCCGCCGCCAGCAGGGGAAACTCGCCCGCCGCCAGGCGCTCGCCCAGACGCGCCGGGCCGCCCTCGACCGGCGGAATCAGGATCGCCAGTCGCGGATCGTGCGCCACCAGGACCGCGATCTCGCGCGGGGCCACCATGCGCACCACGGCCGCCAGACTGGAGCCCTGATCAAGCGCCGGACCGACGATCTGGGCCAGGCTGGCCCGCGACGTCAGCAGTTCGCACAGGATCTGCTCGACCGGCACCAGAACGAGAGCGCGGGGCTGGCCCTCGGCCGGCGCCCGGTCGCACAGGTCCATCAGCCGATCCAGACGCGCCCGCGCCCCGTTCAGCCCCTTCAGAGCCCCGGCGACGACGCCGCCCATGATGAAGGCGCGGTCAGGCGAGCCGTTCAGCCGGTGCGCGACATCGGCGACCGAGCGCTCGCCCAGGCTGGGAAACTGCTTGCGGCGCCCGGCCTGCAGCAGGCGCTCGATGGCCTGCTCGCCCAGTCGCTGATAATGGCGCACCAGATCATGCACCGGCTGGCCGGTGTGCTGGCTTTCCGGCACCGCCACCTTCTGGATGGCGTGCTGCAACTCCACGCCCGAAGCCTCCAGCCGCTCGGCCAGATCGGGCCGGTGCAACAGTTCAAAGGCGGTCGCCCCCTGTCGGTTCAGCCAGTCCTCCAGCACCCGGCCCAGCAGGTCGCGGGCGTGCGGCGCATACAGATCCTGAACCCCGCGGCAGCTGGGACCGCGGCTCTCCTCGCGCACCGGCGTCTTGCGCTTCACCTCGGGCGCGCCGCGCGTCAGGACAACGACGCTGGCGAACTCCATGGTGTCGGGGTCCAGCGTTTCCTTGGTCACGCGCACGGCGCAGGCCTGGCCGTCGCGCAGCAGGTCCTCAGCCGTTTCGATCGCCGTCTTGCGGTCCTCGGTCGCCATCGACAGCGTCCAGGACGCCGGCGGCGTCTTGCGGATATAGATTTCGTAGTGAACCGGACCGGCCATGGCGTCTTTCGCGCGTATCAGCCCGCCACCCTGCGCCCGGAGGCTTTAAGGCGAGGTTTCGCCATTTCCCCGCCAAGGTTGAAAGACAGGCTCTGGCGAACCATTTGCTGTGGCCGTAATGTCACCACGATGGAATAGAACGGTTACGCTTGTCGTGCGTTGAGCAATCGACTCACGACGGTTGACCCGGACGTCCGCCGCCGCCCGCACTCAGGAGAAGCCTTTGGCCAACATCACTCTGGTCGACGACGACGAAAACATCGTCGCTTCCGTGTCCCTGGCCCTCGAAAGCCACGGTCACAAGGTCACGGCCTATCATGACGGCGCTTCGGGTCTCGAGGCGCTGGAGACCACGCCCCCGGATCTGGCCATCCTGGACGTGAAGATGCCGCGCATGGACGGCATGGAGGTGCTGCGTCGCCTGCGGCAGAGCTCGCAGCTGCCGGTCATCATGCTGACGTCCAAGGACGAGGAGATCGACGAGATCCTCGGCTTCAACCTCGGCGCCGACGACTATATCCACAAGCCCTTCAGCCAGCGACTGCTGATCGAGCGGGTCAAGGCCCTGCTGCGCCGCACCGGCGCCGACGGCGGCGAGGTCGAGACCGCGGCGGAAGCCGCCGGCAAGGCCATCAAGCGCGGCAAGCTGTCGATGGACCCCGCGCGCCACGAGAGCACCTGGGACGGCAAGCCGGTCAAGCTGACCGTCACCGAGTTCCTGCTGCTTCAGGCCCTGGCCCAGCGCCCCGGCTTCGTGAAGAGCCGCGACAGCCTGATGGACGCCGCCTACGACGATCAGGTCTATGTCGATGACCGCACCATCGACAGCCACGTCAAGCGCATGCGCAAGAAGTTCCGGGTCGTCGATCCCGAGTTCGACGCGATCGAGACCCTGTATGGCGTCGGCTACCGCTACCGCGAAAGCTGAGGCCGAGGACGGCCGGCCGCAGCGTCGCTTCCGCTTCGGCGGGTCACGCCTCGGCGGCTTCATTCTCGCCCTCAACCTGCTCAGCCTGCTGATCCTGTTCGGCGGGGCCCTCGCCCTGAATGAATGGCAGCGCGGCCTGATCGAGGCGCGTCAGGAATCCCTGTCGGTCCAGGCCAAGCTTCTGGCCAATGTCCTGGGCGAACTGGGCATCACCCAGGGCGAGCCTTATCCGATGCTTGACCCCGGCGCGGCGGGGCTGTGGCTGCGCGACAACTTCATCCCCGAGGGCCAGCGCGCGCGCCTGTACGATCAGGACGGCCTGCTGGTCTCGGACAGCTACGCCGTCACCGACGCCATTCCGGGCGAGGCCTTGCCCCCCGCCAACCCCGCCGGCACCGCCCTGGCCCCGAGCGAGCCCTCGCCGCGCGAAACGGCGCGGGTCAAGCGCGCCAACGCCGAACTGTCGGCCGAGGTCGACCGCGCCCTGCAAGGCGCGCCCCAGGCCGACATCCGCCGCAACGAAAACGGCGACCGCGTCGTCTCGGTCTCCCTGCCCGTGCGTCACGTCCAGCAGGTGCTGGGCGTGCTGACGCTGGAAGCCGGCGACGTTGACGAGACCCTGGCCGCCCAGCGCCGCGCCCTGACCCCCTTCGCCCTGGTGGCCCTGGCGGTGAACCTGCTGTCAGCCCTGGTGCTGCACCTGTTCGTGGCCCGGCCCGTGATGCGGCTGTCGGCGGCGGCGGATCAGGTGCGCCTGCAACGCGCCCGCGCCATCTCCCTGCCTGACCTCGAGGACCGCAAGGACGAGATCGGCGACCTGGCCCGCGCGCTGGAATCCATGACCGACACCCTGTCGACGCGCATGGACGCCATCGAACGCTTCGCCGCCGACGTCAGCCACGAGATCAAGAACCCCCTCACCTCGATCCGCTCGGCGCTGGAAACCCTGCCCCTGGTCAAGACCGACGAGCAGAGGGGGCGGCTGACCAATCTGCTGCAGCAGGACGTGCGACGCCTGGACCGGCTGATCACCGACATCTCCAACGCCTCGCGTCTGGACGCCGAGCTGTCGCGCGACCGGCCGCGCCTGATCGACCTCAACGAACTGCTGGGCGACATCGTCGCCGTCTATGAGGGCGGGCAGAAGCCGGGCGAGGCCGTTGTCCGCTTCGCCTCGACCGCCGATGCGGCGCGGGTGCTGGGCCGCGACATCCCCCTGGGTCAGGTCTTCCGCAACCTGATCGACAACGCCCGCTCGTTCAGCCCGGCCGACGGCGAGGTCCGCGTCCGTCTGGAGCGCGACGACAGCCGCGACCTGCCCCTGCGCATCCGCGTCGAGGACGACGGCCCCGGCATCCCGTCGGAAAACCTGGAGACCGTGTTCGAGCGCTTCTACACCTCCCGGCCCAAGGGCACGGCCTTCGGCGCCAACTCGGGCCTGGGCCTGTCGATCGTGCGCCAGATCGTCGACGCCCACGGCGGACGGGTCCACGCCGAGAACCGCGTCGATGAGGACGGAAACGCCGTCGGCGCCCGCTTCGAAGTGCTTCTGCCCCTGGCTGGACGACGCCCATGACCAAGCCGATGCAACCGCTGCACGCCACCGCCGTGGCCCGCCATACGCCCGCCGGATGGCGCGGCGTGCTGATCCAGGGGCCGTCCGGCGTCGGCAAGAGCGATCTGGCCCTGCGGCTGATCGGCCAGGGCTGGCGGCTGATCGCCGACGACTGGACCCATCTGTGGGCATCGAACGGGGCGCTCTACGCCGCCGCCCCGGCCACCATCACCGGCAAGATCGAGGTGCGCGGCCTGGGCATCGTCACTGCGCCGCTGCATCCACTGGCCCGCATCGTCCTGGCTGTGCAATGCACCCACGAGACGATTGAACGCCTGCCCGAGGCGGTCGCCTGGACCTTGGACGAGGTGGCGATTCCGCAGTTGCGGCTGGACCCGCGCCCGGCCTCGGCAGGTCAGGTCGTCGCAACCGCGCTGGCTGCTCTTTGAACCGGCGCGCGTTTGGCCTATGAAGGCCGGCTTGCAGATCAGTCTGAGCGCCCCGAGGGCGTTCGCTGAGGACAGCGGTGCGGGGCGGATTTTCTTGGTGAAGCCTTCATGATCGGGCTGGTGATCGTCACTCACGGAGGCCTGGCCTCCGAGTTTCTGGCGGCGATGGAGCACGTGGTCGGCCCTCAACGGGGCGTGGCTGCGATCTGCATCGGCCCCGAAGACGACATGGAGCGGCGTCGCCGCGACATCGTCGATGCCGCCGCGGCCGTGAACGACGGCGACGGCGTCATCCTGCTGACCGATATGTTCGGCGGCACGCCGTCCAACCTGGCCATCTCGGTGATGGAGCAGACCCACGCCGAGGTCATCGCCGGGCTGAACCTGCCCATGCTGATCAAGCTGGCCAGCGTGCGCACCCGCGAAAGCCTGGAGACCTGCGTCGCTCACGCCCAGGACGCCGGACGCAAATACATCTCGGTGGCCTCCTGGGTCCTGGCGGGCGAAAAATGACCGACACTCCAGTTCAGGCCACCGTCAACATCTGCAATCAGCGCGGGCTGCATGCCCGCGCCTCGGCCAAGTTCGTCAAGCTGGCCTCGGGCTTCGAGTCCGAGATTCGCGTCACCCGCGACGGCGTGACCGTGGACGCCCGCTCGATCATGGGTCTGCTGATGCTGGGCGCCGGCATCGGCTGCGGCGTCGACATCGAGGCCGAGGGCCCCGACGCGGCCGAAGCCATCGAAGCCCTCAGCGACCTGGTCGCCCGCAAGTTCGACGAGGATCAGTAAGGTCCAGCGGCCCTAGGGCGTCTCGGTGATCAGCAGGGTGGCGTCCGCCGTCCCGCCGCCGAACGTGCCGATCCAGACATCGTAGGTCCCGCTGCGCGGCTTGTCGAAACGCACCTGGGCGTCGCCGTCGCCATAGCTGTCGTCGTCGCAGGACCAGCTGCCGTCCGGCCCGTTGATGATCAGAGTCGTGTCCACCGGCGACAGGGTGCGGAACACCAGCGGCAGACGCCCCGCCTCATAGGTCAGTTCGAAATCGGGGGCGTCCGCGACATTGCCGACGCAGGCCGCCGGCAGGGGCGTGTCGGCATAGGCGTCGATGGAGCCGCCCGCCGTCACGGACACGCGATAAGGGTCCGGCGTGAAGCCCGACCTCAGCCCGATCTCGCCATAGGTCGCCGTCTTGCTCGAGTCCTGAGCCTGGGCGCCCAGAGGCGCGACCGTCAGGACGAGCGCCGTCGCGCCCAAGAACAACAGCCTTGTCTTCATTCGAGTCTATCCCAGCCGCATGGCCACGGAGCCCCCAGCAGGCTCCTCGCTTGCCAGAATAACACAAAAAAGCCTGATTCAACCCTTGTCGGATGAAAGGCGCGCGACCGCTCCGGCGACGGCGTCAGCCGCCTGATCCAGGTCGGCGGCGGCGCACCCCGACAAGGCGATCTCGCCCAGATCGCCGCCCCCGACGTCACGCGAGGCGCGGCGATAGGCGGGATCGTAGTGGTCCTGCATCAGGGCCGTCGCCAGGGCCCGCAGATCCCCTGCCCTCGACAGTTGGCGCCAGGCCGCGACGGCTTCTCGGCTGTGATGGCGCGGCAGACGGCGTAGGGCGTTGTCGCGAACCTCGGCGTCATGCTCCAGCGCCGCGTAGTCCTCGAGCACCCGCCCGACCCGCGCTTCGATCGGCGCGCTCAACCGCAGGCGCGGGGCCGCCTTCATCGCCGCCCACAGGACCGGCGGCAGGGTCACGCGCCCGATACGACTGGACTCGGCCTCGACCACGATCGGCCGCTCCGGGTCCAGTCGCCCCAGGGCCGTGAACAGGCGCGTGTCGAACAGCTTCTGGGCCGGCTGGACCACACCCAGGCCGCCAAACAACGAGCCCCGATGCTCGGCCAGCCCCTCCAGATCCAGGCTCTGAACGCCCCGCGCGGCGAGGCGGGACAACACCGCCGTCTTGCCGCTGCCGGTCAGACCGTCCAGCAGGACCAGCCGCAGACCGGGCGCCGTTCGAGGTTCGTACAGCCGCGCGACCACCTGGCGTCGCCAGGTCTGATAGCCGCCGTCCAGCCGGGTCACGGGCCAGCCGACCTGATCCATCACCGTCGTCATCGCCGTGGAGCGCTGGCCGCCGCGCCAACAATAGACCATGGGCTGAAACCCGCTGTCCCTGGCCGCGAGCGCGCCTTCAAGATGGGCTGCGATGTTGCGCGCGACCAGGCCCGCGCCCAGACGCCGCGCCAGGAATTTGGACTGCCGCACATAGATGGTCCCGACCTCGGCGCGCTCGGCGTCGTTCAGGACCGGCAGATTGATCGCGCCCGGCAGGTGATCCTCGGCGAATTCGCCCGGACTGCGCACGTCGATCAGGGCGTCATAGCGCGTCAAGGCTTCCAGACCGACGTCGGCGCTCAGCCGCGCCATATCAAGCCACGACCACGGACGGCGCGCCCTCGCGCACGCGGCCGACCCGCCGGGCGAAAGCGAAGCCAGTCTCCTGAAGCAGCCGCATCACCGCCTCGGCCCCCTCGGGCGCGACGGCGATCAACAGGCCGCCCGACGTCTGGGGGTCGCTGAGCAGGTCGCGTCGCCATTCCGGCAGGTCCGCCGGCGCCGCGACCGACGCCCCATAGGCCGCCCAGTTGCGCACCGAAGCCCCGGTCCTCACCCCGGCCGCCGCCAGAGCCTCGGCGCCGGACAAATAGACCGGGCCGTGGAGATCCAGCTCCACGGCGACGCCCGCGCCGCGCGCCATCTCCAGCGCATGGCCCAGCAGGCCGAAGCCCGTCACGTCGGTCACGGCGTGGACCTCTGGCATGGCGGCCAACTGCGGGCCCGGCGTGTTCAACTGGGTCGTCGAGGCGATCAGGGCGGCATAGCCGGCCGCGTCCAGCCGCTCCTGCTTGAAGGCGGCGCTGAGGACGCCGACGCCCAGAGCCTTGCTCAGGATCAGAACGTCGCCCGGTTGAGCCCGGCGGTTGGTCAGCACCCGATCCGGGTGCGCCAGGCCCAGGGCGACCAGGCCGTAGATCGGTTCGACGCTGTCGATCGAATGGCCGCCCGCGACGGGAATGCCCGCCGCAGTGCAGACCGAGGCGCCGCCCTCCAGCACACGGCCGATGGTCTGGACCGACAGCTTGCCGATCGGCATGCCCACGATGGCCAGGGCGAAGATGGGCGTCGCCCCCATGGCGTAGACGTCGGACAGGGCGTTGGCGGCGGCGATCCGGCCAAAGTCGAACGGGTCGTCGACCATGGGCATGAAGAAGTCCGTGGTGGCCACCAGGGCCTGTTCGCCGTTTAGCCGCCACACCGCCGCATCGTCGGAGGTCTCGGCCCCGACCATCAGATGGACGAAGGGCGCCGCCTGGGGCGCGCCGGCCAGAATGGACTGCAGGACGTCGGGCGCGATCTTGCAGCCGCAACCGCCGCCATGGGCCAGGCTCGTCAGTTTGGGTTCGGCTTGGGTCATGCCCCCGCGTCTCGCGTCGCGGCCCGCAGGTCAAGCGTCCTCGCGTTAATCCCTGATCCGGGTCGCCGTGATCCCGCGCTGCGCCAGCTTGGTCTGCAGGCTGTCCGCGCCCGCCAGGTGCCCGGCCCCGACCGAGATGAAGGCCGTGCCCGAGCCGGCCAGCAGAGTCTGGATCTGTTCGGCCCAGGCCTCGTTGCGGCGCGCGAAGATAGCGGCGTACAGCTCGGGCGATTCCGCCTTCGCCTCCAAACCGATCAGGGCGTCCAGCCCGTCGACGTCGCCGGTCGACCAGGCGGTGACCATGCGGCCAAGGAAGGCGTCGGCCTGATCAAACTCCTTGAGACTCGAGCGCAGCATGGCCAGCTGAGCCTCTTCCGACAGGTCGGCGATGAAGCCGATCTGCTGAGGCATGGTCTCGAAGCCCTTGATCGGCTTGCCGGTGGCGGCGGCCCGAGCGTGCAAGACCTGATCGCCGCCGTTCGAGGCCACGTAGCCGGCCTTCTGGATCGAGGCGAGCGCCAGTTGCAGGCTGGCCAACCAAGGGCGCAACTGGTCCAATTGCAGCGCCGTCGCGCCGACCGTGCGGGCCACGGCGTCCAGATCGGCGAACTCCTCGGCGGTCAGCAGGCTGGACAGGGGGCGGTCAGGCGAAACCCCCTTGGCCTGGATCAAAGGCACCACGCCTGCCTGGTCGTTCAGGTCGGCGACCTCGAACCAGTATTCGTCGGCGCTGGCGAAGGCCTTGTCCGCGCGCCCCGTGCCCCAGGGCGTCTCAGGCTTCAGCGCGTGGATCGTGCCGAACAGATAGAGGGTGGAATCCTCGTCCTTCACCACCCATAGGCCGGGGCCGGAACCCGCGGGCGCGGCGACGACACCGGCCGACACGGCGGACGGCGCCTGCGCCAGAGCCGAAGGAGCCAGCAGCAGGGCGGACAGCGCCGCCCCGACCGTCAGGGCCGAACGAAGGCAGTCAGACAGTCGGGCGATCGGCATGGCGGGACTATTCCTCGTCCGAGAAGATGGATTCGATCGGCAGCTGGAAGAGCCGCGCGATCTTGAAGGCCAGCGGCAGAGAGGGATCGTAACGCCCCGTCTCCAGCGCATTGACAGTCTGGCGCGAGACGCCGAGTTCCGTCGCCAGGTGGGCCTGGCTCCAGTCACGCTCGGCCCGCAGGACCTTGAGGCGGTTGTTCATGCCGCCGCCCTCACCGCCGCGCCCACCACCACCAGGCCCAGGCGACGCCGTAGCCGATCAGCATCAGCGTCAGCATGGCGAAGGCGCCCGTGGCGGCGTAGGCGGCAGGATCGGTGCGCTCGGAATACCAGGCCGGGATCCGGAGCATCGCCGCCTGGGGCATGGCGGCCAGGATGACGAAGACGCCGCCTACGGCCATGCCGCTGGAGCCGCCCCAGAACCATGCCCATTTGTGGGCTTCCTGCGCCGCCTCATCGATGGAGCTCATCCACTTCAGGCTGATCCACATGGCGATCAGCATGGTGACGGCGGCGAAGGCGATGACCACGACCAGGGCGATCGGGCTGGACAGCACGTCCTGACCGCTGTCGCTCAGATAGCCGACGACGCCGCCCGTGACGAAGGCGGTCGCCAGGAACAGGCCCAGGGCGATCGCCGACTGGATGTAGAGTTTACGCTTGCCGGCCACGACGCCCCTCCCGATTAGACAAGGACGTTTTACACCGCCATCCAGCTCCGTCAAGCGGCGGTTATCGCTACTGCGACGCCGGGGCGTTGAGAAGTTCCGGGCGGCTGAGGGTGCGCGGCGACTGTTCGACAGGCGGCAGTTCGGGCAGGTCCTTGCCTTCGTGATCGACCTTGAGGTCCTCGAAACGGCGGGCCGAGACCATGACCTGGCTCTCTAGCGAGCCGACGAACTGGTTGTAGCGCCCGACAGCCGCATCCAGCGCCTTGCCGACAGAAGCCGCATGCCCGCCCATGACTGACAGGCGCTTGTACAGCTCCTTACCCAGCTTCGCGACATCCTCGGCGTTTCTGGCCTGCTCCTCGGCGCGCCAGCCGTAGGCGACGGCCTTGCACAGGGCGAACAGGGTGGTGGGGGTGACGATGACCACGCGCGAGGCCATGGCCTGGGTCATCAGGTCGGGTTCGTGATCAAGCGCGGCGGCGAGGAAGGCGTCGCCCGGCACGAACATGGCGACGAAGTCGGGGCTGGGCTTGAACTGATCCTGATAGGCCTTGGACGACAGCTGGCGGACGTGGGTCTTCATGCTGGCGGCGGTGCGCAGGGACATGGCCTGGGCCTGGGCTTCGTCGTCGCCGTCCGCCTCGTCGGCGAAGGCCAGGGAGACCTTGGCGTCGATAACGAACATGCCGCCGCCGGGCAGTTTGACAATGAAGTCGGGGCGCTGCTGGCGGCCCTCGTCATTGGCCGAGGAGTTCTGCTCCTCGAAGTCGAAACGACCCGCCATGCCGGCGGCTTCCAGCACGTTGCGGCAGGTCTGCTCGCCCCAGCGGCCGCGGCGGCCGGTATTGCCCTTCAGGGCCTCGGTCAAGCGGCGCGCCTCGTCGCGGGTGGCCGTCGAGGCGGTCATAAGGGCGGCCAACTGCTCCTTCAGGCCGCCGGTGTCCTCGGCGCGGGTCTTCTCCAGGGCGGCGACGTGTTCCTGGAACTTGGCGAGGGTTTCCGAGACCGGCTTGAGCTGGGCCTCCATGCGTTCACGGGCGACGCGGTCCTGGGCCTGAAAGGTCTCGGTCGCGCGGGCCACCAGCTTGGTCGCCACGGCCTCGGCCGATTGCGAGGCCTGGGCCTTGAGGAACTCCGCCATGGAGTCGCGGCTCTCCTCCATCAGCTCCAGCCGGGCGTCGGCGGCGTCGAGCGCCCCCTTGGCCTTCTGCCAGCCCATGAAGGCCCAGAAGAAGCCGGCGACAGCGGCGACGGCGACGACCAGCAGGATGAGTTCGAGCGTGTTCATGCTCCGTTCCTAGCCGGAGTCGCGGGCGGTTGAAAGCTGAGCCGCGTCAGCTGCGGACGTAAGGGGATCAGGCCGGACGTCGCGCCCGCAGGGCCTGAACAATCGTGCCGTCGTCCAGCCAGTCCAGTTCGCCGCCAACGGGGACGCCGCGCGCGAGCGACGTGACCTCGACGCCCGCCGCCGACAGGCGTTCCGCCAGATAGTGGGCTGTGGTCTGGCCGTCGACGGTGGCGGGCAGGGCCAGAACGACCTCCCTCGCCTCGCCGCCTTTCGCCCGACCGATCAGTTCGGCGATGCGCAGTTGCTCGGGACCGACGCCGTCCAACGCGGACAGCAGGCCGCCCAGGACGTGATACTTGCCGCGGAAGGCGCCCGACCGCTCCATGGCCCATAGGGCGCCGGCCTCCTCGACCACGCAGATCAGGGCGTTGTCGCGGCTCTGGTCCGAGCAGACCGAGCAGGGGTCGCGCGTGTCGGGCGAACCGCAGACCGAGCAGTTGACCACCTTCTCGGCGGTCTCGGCCAGCGACGCCGCCAGCGGGACCAGCAGCTGCTCGCGCCGCTTCAGCAGGGCCAGAGCCGCGCGCCGGGCCGAGCGAGGGCCCATCCCCGGCAGCTTGGCCAGCAGGCTGATGAGCCGTTCGATTTCCGGCCCAGCGGAGGCGGCCATCAGAAGAGTTTCGGCATTCCCGGGATGTTCATCCCGGCCATCGGCCCTGCGGCCTCACGCATCAGGGCGTTGTTGACCTCGTCCAGCTTGCGTTTGGCGTCGGCGTGGGCGGCGACGATCAGGTCGGCCAGGATTTCACCCTCGCCGGGGGCCATCAGGCTGTCGTCGATCTTCACCGCGGTGATCTCGCCGGGGCCTTTCAGAGCAATGGAGACAAGGCCGCCGCCCGAGGTGCCCTCGGCGGTGGTTTCGGCCATTTTCGCCTGGGCGTCCTGCAGCTTTTGCTGCATGGCCTGGGCCTGTTGCATCAGGGCGTTGAGGTCTTTCATCCCTAATAGATAGGGCGATCCGCGGCCCGGCTCCAGACCCTCCTGCAGAACATCGACCCGCATCAGCAACAGATTTTGTAGCATTCCCCTTGACGACAGGATGGGACAGGCCATATTCGTAACAATTGAAGTTACCAATCCTGTTCAGGAGGATTTTCCCGATGGCCTATGACGCCCTTTCCGCCCGCGATGTTCCGGTCTCCGACACGGTTCTGGCCCAGTTGTTCACCGAGGCGCGCACGCGCAACGGCTGGAGCGACCGGCCCGTGTCCGAAGACCTGATCCGCAAGCTCTACGACCTGACCAAGTTCGGCCCGACCGCGGTCAACATGACCCCGGCCCGCTTTATCTTCGTCACCTCGCCCGAAGCCAAGGCCCGCCTGTCGACGCACATGGCCGAGGGCAACCGCGCCAAGACCCTGGCCGCCCCGGTCAACCTGATCATCGCCCAGGACATCGATTTCCACGACACTCTGGCCAAACTGTTCCCGCATGCGCCGGGCGCTCGCGACTGGTTCCTTGATGAAGCCGGTCGTCGTGAAGCCGCCTTCCGCAACGCCTCGCTGCAGGGCGGCTATCTGACCATCGCCGCGCGCGCCCTGGGTCTGGACGTCGGTCCGATGTCGGGCTTCGACGCCGCTGGCGTGAAGGCCGAGTTCTTCCCCGACAGCAATGTCGAGCCGAACTTCATCATGAACCTGGGCTACGGTACGGACGAGAACCTCTTCCCGCGCTCACCCCGCCTCGACTTCGAGGAAGCCGCGCAGATTCTGTAAGCACGAAGACGGCGAGGACGATCAGTCGTCCTCGCCCGCCTCGTCGTCCTCCGGGATGGCGGGCATTTCGACCGCGGGCGCAAGGGTCTTGATCTCCTTGATCTCGGCGCCGGGGAAGGCCTGCATGATGGACACGACGAAGGGGTCCGCCTCGACCGCCGCCCGGCGGGCGGAGCGGGCCTTTTTCTCGATCTCGATCAGGGTCTCGCCGCCGCCCTGGCCGTTGGCCGCGATCAGCCAGGTGCGGCCGGTCCATTCCTTGAGCCGAGAGGCCAAACGCCGCGCCAGATCGACGGGCGAGCCCGCCGCCGGTTCATAGACGATGGCGCCCGGCTTGAACGACACCGGCTTCACATAGCGCTCGACGTCCATCTGCAGCGTGATTTCACGCTTGTCGCCGATCAGGGCGACCACGGCCTCGAAGGTCTGGGGATCGGGAAAGGCGGGCTGGGCCATGGGCCGCGCCGCCAGCATGGCCGAGGCTCCGCCGCCTCCACCGCCGCCGCCGCCCCCACCACTACGAGGACCGCCCGCGCCGCCGCCCGGCAGGGTCCCGCCCGACTGGATGGCCTTCAGCGCCTCTTCCGGTCCCGGCAGGTCGGCGGCGTAGGCCAGACGGACGATGGCCATTTCCACCGCATCCGCCGGGTTGGGCGCCCGCCGCACCTCGTCCAGGGCCTTCAGGAGCATCTGCCACGTCCGCGACAGGGTCCCGGCGGAAATCGCCGCGCCCAGGGCCGTCAGCTTCTGCGCCTGATCATTGGGCAGGCGGGTGGCGTTCGGGCCCAGCATCTTGGCGACCGAGGCCGCGTGGCAATGCTCCAGCAGGTCGTTGGTCACCTGCACCGGATCGGCGCCATAGCCGTAGAGGGTGCGGAAGTTTTCCAGCGCCTCGGCGGTGCGTCCGGCCATGATGGATTCGAACAGAGCGATGGTCTGGGTGCGGTCGGCCAGACCCAGCATGTCGCGTACGGTCGCGGTCTGCACCGTCGCCCCGCTTTCGGCCTGAACCAGGGCCTGATCCAGCAAGGACAGGCCGTCACGCACCGAGCCCTCGGCCGCGCGAGAAATCAGCGCCAGGGCCTCCTGCTCGATCTTCATGCCTTCGCGGTCGGCGATGCGGCCCAGGTGGCCAACCAGAACCTCTGGCTCGACGCGGCGCAGGTCGAAACGCTGGCAGCGCGACAGGATGGTCACCGGAACCTTGCGGATCTCGGTGGTGGCGAAGATGAATTTGGCGTGGGGCGGCGGCTCCTCCAGCGTCTTCAGCAGGGCGTTGAACGCCTGCGTCGACAGCATGTGGACCTCGTCGAGGACATAGACCTTGTAGCGGGCCTCGACCGGCGCGTAGCGGACGCTTTCCAGGATGTCGCGGATATCGTTGACGCCGGTGTGCGAGGCGGCGTCCATCTCCATGACGTCCATGTGCTGGCCGGCCATGATGGAGGCGTCGTGACGGCCATGCGCCGACAGGGCCAGCGACGGCTTGTCGATGACGTCGGTCTCGTTGTTCAGCGCGCGGGCCAGAAGGCGAGCGGTCGTCGTCTTGCCGACGCCCCGCACCCCGGTCAGCATGAAGGCATGGGCGATGCGGCCCGTGGCGAAGGCGTTGGTCAGGGTCCTGACCATGGCCTCCTGCCCGATCAGGTCTTCGAAGGTGCGCGGGCGGTATTTGCGCGCCAGAACCTTGTAGGCGCCGTCATCGGCGGGCTCGTCCGCGAAGGGTTCTGCCTTGGTCGGCGTCGGCGCAGCGACCGCGACCGGCGCTGCTACAGGTTCAGGCGCAGCGGCGGGCGCGCCGAACATGTCGTCGGTGTTCTCGTCCCGCTCGGGAACATCCTCCTCCCAGGGAGGGCCATCAAGACTCGGATCGACGTCGCTCATGATCCTGTCTTAGCGCGAGAGGGCGCGGTCGCGCACCCCCTCGCGAGAGCCGGAGCTCAGAGATCGGTGGGCAGACGGCCGCCGTTGTCCCGGATCTTCTGAATCACCTGGGCGTGCAGCCAGATATTCATTGAGGCGCTGTCGGACTTGTCGCCGGTGTAGCCCAGCTCGTCGGCCAGTTCCTTGCGCTCGGCCAGCGAGCTTTCCAGCCCGACCAGCTTCATCAGATCGACGATGGAGGTGCGCCAGTTCAGCTTCTGCGCCCGCTGGTCGTTCATGAAGTCGAGGATGCCGGCGACATCAACCTCGGGCGCAGGGGCGGCGGCGGGCGCGGCTTGAGGCGCGACAGGAGCCGCAGTCGGCGCGGGCGCCGGCGCGGCGGGGGCCGGCTCTTCCTTCTTCTTCTTGAAGATGCCGCCGAGGATGGACCCGAGAACGCTCATTCGCCTGCTCCTGAAGGGGTGAAGTCCTTTCAGCGGGTCAGGGCGATTCCGGTTCCGTGAAGCTTGCGAGACGCGGGCGCCCTAACGACGGACCGCTACAAAACGATCATTGTTCCGCGAACGCGTCCTGCTACCATCCCGCCATCGCTATCTGGGGGATGAAATGAAAAACAGAGCCGTCTTCGGCCTTATCACCGCCGCCTATCTGATCGCCGGTTCGGCGACGGCCGAGCCCCTCCAGTCGTTTGTGGACACATGCCTGGCCACCAATGGCGAGCCTGCGGCCGTCGCGGCGGCCGCCGAAGCCGGCGACTGGTTCAAGATGCCCGCCGAGGTCGCAGAAGCAATGGGCGAGGACTTTCGGGAGCCCGCCATCTATCTCAACTTCGACCCGACCAGGTTGAAGGCGGAGTCCCCCGCCGGTCCGATCGAAATGCTGATGACCGGTTGGGGCGACGGAAAAAGCATAATGGAGATCGACGGTCTCAGACTCGACTTCTGCGGACTGGCATCGCCAGAAGCAGACAGCCGCACGCTCGACCGCGACATGACGGCCCGCCTGGGATTCTCGTCCATCACTCGGGATGACATGACGTTCTGGCTGTTTTCGCGCCAGAGCGGCGGCTTCGTGTCTGAAGCGGCCCTCATGGACAGCGACGACAAAAGCTTCGTCGCTGCGGCCCAGAAGCGAAAAATCTACGCCCTCTACATCATAGAACAGGACGACATGGCCGGATTGGTCCTCGGCGCAGTTCGACCGGCTCCTTAGGCCGCTGACGATATCGATCGTAGGGAAAGTAGAGACCGCGACCCGAAGGTGAATTCGTTGTGGCTGCTGCCTTCCGGCCCTGACCAGGTTGGCGAAGCCTTCGCCCGCGATCTCCGAGGAGGGATATGACGGCTGGCGACGCGGGAATCAAGACCCCTCCCCCATCGACAGCGTCAGGGGTATGAAGCGCCATGTCCCATACCAACGTCTTCTCCGGCAATCCGCTCGACCGCTCCGGCGACCTTCGCAACGACATCGCCTGGTTGGGCGAGCAGGAAGCCAATCCCGAGGCCCTGGCCATGGTGCTGTGGGAGGGGCGGCCCCTGGTCGAGGACCACGAGGGCGGACAGCGGCTGGTCTGGCTGGCGCTCGGCCACGGGCGCGATCTGGTTCCCGACCGCGACGTCTTCCTGGGTCTGTGGAAGGGGGCGTCGGTCTTTGCAGTAGAGTTCGAGGGGTCCATCGACCCGACCACCGGCCCCGCCGGCGGTCTGGGCCAGTTCATCGAGATGCGCGCCGCGGCGGCGGCCCTGTCGGAAGCCGATGTCGCCATCGCCGGCACGGCCAAGAGCCTGTTCGACTGGCGCCGTCGTCACGGCTTCTGCGCCGCCTGCGGCAAGGCGTCGGATCAGGCCTCGGGCGGCTGGCGGCGGATCTGTCCGGCCTGCGGAGTCGAACATTTCCCGCGCGTTGATCCGGTCGTCATCATGCTGCCGGTCTATGAGGGCGGTTCAGAACCCCGCTGCCTGCTGGGGCGTCAGGCTATCTGGCCCGAGGGCCGGATGTCGGCCCTAGCCGGCTTCATGGAGCCCGGCGAATCCATCGAGGAGGCCTGCGCCCGCGAAGTGATGGAGGAGGCGGGCCTGACGGTTTCAGATGTCGTCTATCATTCCAGCCAGCCCTGGCCCTTCCCGGCCCAGCTGATGATCGGCCTGATCGCCGAGGTCACGACAGAGGACGCCGCCCCGGACCAGACCGAGCTGGAGGCCGTGGCCTGGCTGACGCGGGCCGAAGCGCGGGCGGTGCTGGCGGGCACGCACGGGACGATCCATGCGCCGCCGCCGTTCGCCATCGCGCGGCGTCTGCTGGAAAGCTGGGCGAACGAGGAGGCGTAGCGCCTCTCCCTCCCCTTCATGGGAAGGGAGAAAGCAGAACGTCAGGCCAGCGCCCGGGCCGCTTCCAGATCGGCCGGATTGTCGACCGACAGCGGCGCTTCGTCGATGACCGAAGCCCAGATCTGGAGGCCCATTTCCAGGGCGCGCAGTTGCTCCAGCTTTTCGCGCTTCTCCAACGGAGACGGCGGGGCGGCGCAGAAGCGCATCAGGGCCTCGCGGCGATAGCCGTAGATGCCGACGTGACGCCAGACGGGGCCGTCGCCATAGAGGGTCGAGCGGGTGAAGTAGAGGGCGCGACCGCTGGTCTCGCCTTCGCGAAGCGCCAGCACCGCCTTGACCACGTCGGGATTGGTCCGGTCAGAGACCTCGGCCTCGGCCGCCACCAGGGTGGCGATGTCGCAGGCTGATTCGCGCGCCAACAGGTCAGCGCAGGCCCGGGCCAGATCGGGTGAAGCGAAGGGCATGTCGCCCTGGATGTTGATGATGATGTCGTGGGCGGCGTCGGGATCGACCGCCTCGACCGCCGCGCGGATGCGGTCCGAACCGCTGGGCAGGGCCGGATCGGTCAGGACGGCCAGGCCCCCCGCCGCCTCCACGACCTCGACGATCTCGGGATCGCCCGCCGCCACGGCGACGCGAAACCCGGACCGGGCCGCCTGTTCCCAGGCCCGCACGATCATGGGCTTGCCGCCGATATCGGCCAGCGGCTTGTTCGGCAAACGGGTCGCCGCCATGCGAGCGGGTATCATTATCAGCGGATTCATCGACTTGACGACGTCCTGTGACGCCCGGAAGCGTCCGGGCCGGTTGCGAAGGTCGCGCTAGCGTGTAAGAGACGCCCACGCAAGATTACGCCTGACGCCGCTTCGCGGTGGGGGGGCTCATTAGAGACGGGAAGCGACGACGCGCATGAGCGGCGATCTGAAGTGGAACAAGATTATGGGCGCGTGCCTGGGCACCGCCTTTGTGATCCTGGTGGTCCAGCAAGTTTCGGGCATGGTCTATCACACCAAGCAGCCTGAAAAGATGGGCTACTTCGTGGACGCGCCGGAAGAATCCGCGGGCGCCGAACCGGCCGCCCTGCCGATCGACTGGGGCACGGTCCTGCCGACCGCCGACCTGGCCGCTGGTGAAGCCGCCTTCGCGCGCTGCCAGGCCTGCCACGACGCGCACAGCGGCGGCGCCGACAAGATCGGCCCGAACCTGTACGCCGTCATCGGCGGCCCGGTCATGCATCGCGCCGGCTTCGCCTATTCGGACGCCATGGCCAAGCACAAGGCCGAGGCCCCGACCTGGGGCTATGACCAGATCGACGCCTTCCTGACCGCGCCGGCCCGTTACGTCCCGGGCACCAAGATGTCCTTCGCCGGCATCCGCGACGAGAAGACCCGCATCAACCTGATCGCCTGGCTGCGCACCCAAGGCTCGGGCGGCTTCGCCATCCCGGCCGCCGATCCGGCCCGTCAACCGGGCGCCGCTGCTGCGGCTCCGTCGGCTGACGCGGCGGCGGCTCCGGCCGACGCAGCCGCCGCTCCGGCGGAAGGCGCGGCTCCGGCTGAAGCGCCTGCGGCAGCCCCCGCCGCCTAAGGGCGACGATCGTCGAATGATTGGGAAAAGGCGGCCTTCGGGTCGCCTTTTCTGCGTTTGGGGATCTGATCGCGGGATGGGCTGTCATTCCGGAAGCCCGCAGGGCTATCCGGGAGCGCAAGACATGCCGCCGTCTGCGCCTTGGGCGGTCCCGGATCTGCGGCTCGCTCGCGAGCCTTGCCCAGGATGACGGAAGCGGGTGTTAGATGCGGCGGAAGAGGGCCGACGCGAAACCTTCGCCGGTCAGCCGCGCTTCGACGTCGGCCAGGGTCTCGATGACCACGCCGCCGCGCGCGCCGGTCGAGTGGATGACCTGATCGGCGTCGACCATGATGGCCGAGTGGCCGGTCCAGTCGTGGTCGCGGTTCGGAGCCATCCAGACGACGAGGTCGCCGCGTTGGGCGGCGTCCCGAGCGATGGGGCGACCGAGGTCGGCCTGGGCGTCGGAACGACGCGGGCCGGGCAGGCCGCAGGCCAGAAGCGCCTGTTGCACCAGACCCGAACAGTCGGTCTCGAACGAGGAGCGGGCGCCCAGGGCGTGCGGACGGCCCAGCAGACGTTCAGCCACGACGACCGGCTCGCGCTCGAAATCGCCGACGGGCTGAAGGTCAGCCTCGCTGACCCCCTCGGCGGCCTCATCCACCAGGGCGTTCAGCGGCAGGGCGGCGGTGACGGAAGAAACGCGACGACGAGCCAGGGGCGCGCCCGGCGACAGCACGTCCAGCGCCATCCAGCCGACGACGCCGTCGCGACGGGCGCGGCCCCATGCGCGGTCGCCCTGACGGTGCAGGACGTCAAAGGCCTCGCCGTAAAGCAGTTGATCCGTGCGTTGATCGGCGTCCGACACGATGTCCGCGACCGGAACCCGGCAATGCATGGCCTCGGTCCGGCGATAGGCCTCGGCCCGCATCAGACCTTCCAGCGCCTGTTCGGCCATCACGATGCGATCCCCGTCCCGAAGGATCAGGGGCGCGCCGGGCGGGATCAGGTCGAGGGCGTCGGACAAACAGGGACTCGGCGGCTGTTCACACGGGTGAACCGCTGTTTGTAAACGCCGAAGCCAAATCGGGCGTTAACAGCCTTGGCTATTTGACGAATCGGTCGCGCAGATAGCCGTAGCAGGCGCGCAGGGCCTGAGCCTCGCCGCCCTCGGGATGTCCGGGACGCGCGCGCGGGTTCCAGGCGAAGATGTCCATGTGGGCCCACGCCCCCGTCGTCGGCGCGAACTTCTGCAGGAAGAGCGCCGCCGTAACTGATCCGGCCTGGGCCCAGGCGGCGGAATCATTCCTCAGGTCGGCGATTTCGCTCTCCAGCGAGGCGCGATAGCCGGCCCACAGCGGCATGCGCCACAGGGGATCGCCCACCGCCCGCCCGGCGCTGAGGATGCCCTCGGCCAGGGCTTCGTCGTCCGTGTAGAGGGGCGGCAGTTCGGGGCCGAGCGCCATGCGCGCCGCCCCGGTCAGGGTGGCGAAGTCCAGGGTCAGATCGGGATTGTGCTCGCCCGCCCGGGTCAGGATGTCGGCGAGGATCAGGCGGCCCTCGGCGTCGGTGTTGCCGATCTCGATGGTCAGGCCCTTGCGGCTCGACAGAATGTCGCCGGGGCGGAAGGCGTCGGCGGACACGGCGTTCTCGACGGCGGCGACCAGCACCACCAGACGCACCGGCAGATCGGCCTGCATGATCAGACGGCCCAAAGCGAGCGCATGGGCCGAACCGCCCATGTCCTTCTTCATGTTGCGCATTCCGGCGGCGGGCTTGAGGTCCAGACCGCCGGTGTCGAACACGACCCCCTTGCCGACCAGGGCCACCAGCGGCAGGCTGGCCTGGTCCAGTTTCCAGCCGATCTCCAGCACGCGAGGGGCGCGATGGGGCGCGGCGGCGCGGCCGACCGCGTGAACGGCGGGATAGTTTTCCTCCAGCAGGGCGTCGCCGGTCGTGACGGTCAGGTTTGCGCCCGCCGACTGGGCGATCTCGCGCGCGATGGTCTCGATCTGCAGCGGCCCCATGTCGGCGGCGGGGGTGTCGACCATCTCGCGCGCCAGGGCTGCGGCGGCGGCGATGTTCAGGGTCTCGGTCAGGTCGAGGCCCGCAGGCGCGACCAGGCGGGCGCGACCGCGCTCAGGCCGGGCCTTGTAGCGGTCGAACAGATAACCGCCGAGAACAAAGGCCAGGGCCGCCTGCCGGGCGGCTTCGCCCTCAATCCCCTCCAGCCGCCAGTCGCCGGCGGGCAGACGGGTCGGCAGGGAGCGGGCCGTCATCGGCTCGAAGGTCTCGCCCGCGCCGAACAGGGCCTCCGCCGCCGCGCCGTCCTCGCCCGGCACGATGAGAAGTTGGCCCGCCTTGCCGGTGAAGCCGTTGGCCTCGGCCCAGGCGGCCTGCGCCCCGGTCAGCCCCTGCCCTTGCTGGACCACGCGCACGGGACGCGCGCTGTCGGAAACGGCGATCAGCAGGTCGGGATGAACAACGGACATGGGGCGAGCCTTTCCGGCCCTTAAAGACCGATTAACCAAACCTTGACCCGAAGGCGCGACGCTGAGGCCGCAGGAAACCGTCCGGACCCTCTCCATGTCGCGCACCGCCGCCGCCGCCGCAACCATGACGCTGGCCCTTATGGGTTTGCCGGGCGTCGCCATGGCCCAGACGCCTGCCTCTGCGACCGCTCAAACCGCTCCCGCGCGCCAGCCTGCCGACGCCGCGACGCGCGCCAGCTACGACCGCGCCGACGCCCTGGCCCGGTCTGTCTTCTGGTCCAACGAGCAGCAGATCAATCCGATGGACCCGATCGCCGGGGTCAAGACCGCTCAGGCCCTGCGCGAACTGGGCCAGTTCGATCAGGCCGCTGAGACGGCGCAAGGCGTCCTGACTGTCCAGCCCGCCAACATCGAGGCCATGCTGGAGGTCGGCCGCGCCCACATCGCGCGTGGTCAGGCCTTCTACGGCATCGCGGCGCTGGAGCAGGCCAGGGCCGCCGCGCCGCGCGACTGGCGCCCCCTGTCGCTGCTGGGCGTGGCCTATCAGCAGGTGCGCCGGGGCGACGACGCCAAGGCCGCCTGGACTGAGGCCCTGCGCCTGTCGCCCGACAACCCCGACGTCCTGACCAACGCCGCCATCGCCCGCATGGGCGAAGGCGATGCGCCCTCGGCCGAGATTCTGCTGCGCCGCGCCGCCGCCCAGCCAAACGCCACGATGAAGGTGCGCCAGAATCTGGCCCTGTCGCTGGGTCTGCAGGGCAAGACCGCCGAGGCCGAACAGATCCTGCGCCGCGATCTGCCGCCCGAGGTGGCCGACGCCAACCTGCGCTGGCTGGCCGAGCGCACGGCGGCGGCCGCGCCGGTCGCGGCGGCTGAAACCGGCGGGTCGGCCCGCACCTGGTCTTCGGTTCAGGGCGGCTGAGGCCCCGCCCTTCACCCGACGGCTCGAAAGCCCTATCTTCATCCGATGATCGACGACCTCTACAGCGCGCGCATTCTGTCGCTGGCGGCCAACCTGCCGCACAGCGGACGGCTGGCGGAGCCGCAAGGCAGCGCCGAGCGCGTGGCCAAGCTGTGCGGGTCCAAGGCGACCGTGGACGTGGTGCTGGACGCCGAGGGCCGCATCAGCGACTTCGCCCAGGCGGTGAAGGCCTGCGCCCTGGGGCAGGCGGCGGCGGGCGTGGTAGGCGAGAGCATCCTCGGCGCCACCGCGTCGGAGATCGTCGAGGCCCGCGACGCCATGCTGGCCATGCTGAAATCCGGCGGCGAGGGCCCCGAGGGCCGCTTCGAGGGTCTGCGGGTGCTGAAGCAGGTGGCCGACTATCCGGCGCGTCACGCCTCGACCATGGTGGCGCTGGAAGCCACGCTCGACGCCGTCAATCAGGCGTTGGCGAAACACCACAGCGATACGCGAACTCGCCTCGCCGGCGCGGCCTGAAGGCTTCGTCCGGTTGATCCCCCTGCGATGAAGAGGGATAAGCGGCGCGAACCCGAAACAGAGCCCCCGGCGAAGGGACAGATGTCTCTCTACGAACGCAGCGTCCGCGCGGCCCATCGGGGCTACAAGGTGACGCTGTCCCCCTTCTTCGGCCAGTCGTGCCGGTTTCTGCCGACCTGTTCGGACTATGGGCGCGACGCCCTGATCCAGCACGGTCCGGTTCGGGGGGGATGGCTCACCGTGCGCCGTCTCTGTAAATGCCATCCCTTCGGCGGTTCGGGCTATGATCCCGTGCCGCCCGCCAAGACCGAAAAAGAACGACCGTCATGATCGAACTGAAATTCCCCGACGGCGCCGTGCGTCAGTATCCGGCCGGCTCGACGGGCCGCGACGTGGCCGCCGCCATCTCGCCCTCGCTGGCCAAGAAGGCGGCTCTGGTCGTCTGGAACGGCGAGCAGCGCGACCTGGACCGCGTCATCGACGGCGACGGCGATTTCCGCCTGCTGATGCGCGACGATCCCGAGGCGCTGGAGACCATCCGCCACGACGCCGCCCACGTGCTGGCCCAGGCGGTGCAGGAGCTCTTCCCCGGCACCCAGGTCACCATCGGTCCGGCCATCGAGGACGGTTTCTATTACGACTTCGCCCGCGACGAGCCCTTCTCGACCGACGACTTCGCCAAGATCGAAAAGAAGATGGGCGAGATCGTCGACCGGGGCGCCCCGCTGGAGCGTCAGGTCTGGGACCGCGACGAGGCCATCGCCCACTTCGAAAAGATCGGCGAGACCTACAAGGCCGAGCTGATCCGCGACCTGCCGGGCACAGAGACCATCACCGTCTACAAGCAGGGCGAATGGGCCGACCTGTGCCGGGGACCGCACTTCCCCACCACCAAGTTCGTCGGCAAGGCCTTCAAGCTGACCAAGCTGGCCGGGGCCTACTGGCGCGGCGACAGCAACCGCGCCCAGTTGCAGCGCATCTACGGCACGGCCTGGGCGACCCAGGCCGATCTGGACGCCTATCTGCTGCGCATCGAGGAGGCCGAGAAGCGCGACCACCGCAAGCTGGGCCGCGCCATGGAGCTTTTCCACATGCAGGAAGAGGGCCGCGGCATGGTCTTCTGGCACCCCAAGGGCTGGGTGCTGTGGCGCGTGCTGGAGGCCTATATGCGCCGACGCCTGGACGCCGCCGGCTATGTCGAGGTCAAGACGCCGCAGGTTCTGGACCGCAAGTTCTGGGAGGCCTCGGGCCACTGGGAGAAGTATCGCCCCAACATGTTCGTCTGCGAGACGGTGGAGGGCGAGACCCTTTCCCTCAAGCCGATGAACTGCCCCGGCCACGTGCAGATCTTCGATCAGGGCCAGCGCTCCTATCGCGAACTGCCGCTGCGCATGGCCGAGTTCGGCGCCTGCCACCGCTATGAGCCGTCGGGTTCGCTGCACGGCCTGATGCGCGTGCGCGGCTTCACCCAGGACGACGCCCACATCTTCTGCCGCGAAGACCAGATCGTCGACGAGACGGCCGAGTTCATCAAGCTGGCCCAGTCGGTCCACGCCGACCTCGGCATGGAGACGGCCTACATCAACCTGGCCACCCGTCCCGACGTGCGCGCCGGGTCCGACGAGTTCTGGGACAAGGCCGAGGCCCAGATGGCCGAGGCCGCCCGCCACGCCGGCGTCGATGTGGTCATCGCCGAGGGCGACGGCGCCTTCTACGCGCCCAAGCTGGACTTCATCGTCAAGGACGCCATCGGCCGTGAATGGACCTGCGGCACGATCCAGCTGGACTATGTCCTGCCCGACCGTCTGGACGCGACCTACATCGCCGAGGACGGCCAGAAGCACCGCCCGGTCATGCTGCACCGCGCGATCCTCGGCTCGTTCGAGCGCTTCATCGGCATTATGATCGAGAACTACGCCGGGGCCTTCCCGCTGTGGCTGGCGCCGACCCAGGCCGTGGTGGCCACCATCACCTCGGACGCCGACGGTTACGCCGAGGAAGTCGTGGCCAAGTTCCGCGCCGCGGGCCTGCGCACCGAAATCGATCTGCGCAACGAGAAGATCAACTACAAGATCCGCGAGCACTCGGTCGGCAAGGTGCCCGCCATCGCCGTCGTCGGCCGCAAGGAGGCCGAGGAAGGCAAGGTCGCCATCCGCCGCCTGGGCAGCCAGGCCCAGACCATCGTCACCGTCGAGGAGGCCATCGCCATCCTGACCGACGAGGCTCTGGCTCCCGACCTGAAACGTCTGCGCGACGGTCAGGCCTGAAGATGACAACGCCCCGGTCGAAAGACCGGGGCGTTTTTCCTTGCACCCTCGCAGGGCTCACTGCGCCGTCATGCCGCCGTCGATCTTGAACTCGGCGCCGGTCACGAACTTCGACTCGTCCGAGGCCAGGTAGAGAACACAATACGCCACGTCGTCCGGCTCGCCGAGGCGCTTCAACGGGATGCCGCGCGCCAGCTTTTCGTGCGCGCTCGCCTCGTCGCCACCGGCCATGGCGATGAAGGGATCGAGGATCGGCGTCTTGATGAAGACCGGGTGGACCGAGTTGGCGCGCACGTTCCAGCCCGCCTTGGCCGCCTCCAGCGCCACCGTCTTGGTATAGAGCCAGACCGCCGCCTTGGTGGCGTTATAGGCCCCCATGCCCGGCGCCGCCGCCAGTCCCGCGATCGACGAGATGTTGACGATGGAGCCCGCGCTAGATGCCCGCAGATGGGGCATGGCGTGCTTGCAGCCCAGCATGACGGACTCGATGTTGACCGCCTGAACCTGACGCCAGTTCTCCAGCGTGTCCTGCTCGGCCCAGGCCAGAGAGCCGCCAATGCCCGCGTTGTTCACCAGGATGGACAGGCCGCCCATGTCCTCGGCGGCGGCGGCGACCACGCGGACCCAGTCGTCCTCGCGCGTCACATCGTGCTCATAGGCGAAGGCGACGCCGGGGGTTTCGGCGTTGATGCTGTCGGCCAGAGCCTTCGCGCCGTTCAGGTCGCGGTCGGAAACGGCGACCTTCGCCCCCTCGCGCACCAGCATCCGCGCCATGGCCTGACCCAGACCACCCGCCGCCCCGGTGATGAGGGCGGCCTTGCCGGCGACGCGGCCGGTCATTCGACCTGGCCTTTGACGGCCTCGTCGATGAAGCGGGCCATGGCCACATCGCGCTCGGTCACCCCGCCCGCGTCGTGGGTGGTCAGCAGCACCTCGACCCGGTTGTAGACGTTCGACCATTCGGGGTGGTGGTCGGCCTTGTCCGCAAGCAGGGCCACGCGAGTCATGAAGCCGAAGGCGGCGTTGAAGTCCTTGAAGCGCAGGCTACGGGCGATGGCCGGGCGCGGATCGTCAGCGCGGCGCCAGTCGGGCAGCCCCTGAAGCACGGCGTTGACGTCGAGGGCGGCGGTCATGAGCGTCTCCTTGATTTTGTTCAGGCGTATCGCGGCCCCGAGGAGGCGACAAGCCGTGACGCCGCGTCAGCCTGTCGATGTTCTGCGACGCTTCCCCGGATGACGCCGCGCGCATGAAGCGTTACACCCCCTGTCATGACCCAGGCCGATCCCTCCTCCCCCTCCGGCAAGACTTCGTCCTTTGGCTTCCGCGACGTGGATGCCCGGGAAAAGGTGCAGATGGTGCGCGGCGTCTTCAACTCCGTCGCCTCCAACTACGACCTGATGAACGACCTGATGAGCGCGGGCGTGCACCGTCTGTGGAAGGACGCCACGGCGGCCAAGCTGAACGCCCGTCCCGGCGAGGTCATCCTCGACATGGCCGGCGGCACCGGCGACATGGCGCGGCGCTATTCCAAGATGGCGCGTGCAGCCCAGCAGCGGCGCGGCGGCGAGGACGCCACCGTCATCGTCATGGACTACAACGCCGAGATGATCCTGAACGGCGTGGCCAAGGGCGGGGAGCCCGAGATGGCCTGGGGCGTCGGCGACGCCATGAACCTGCCCTTCCCCGACGCCTGCCTGGACGCCTATTCGATCAGCTTCGGCATCCGTAACGTGTCGGACGTGGCGGGCGCCCTGAAAGAGGCGCGGCGCGCGCTGAAGCCCGGCGGCCGCTTCATCTGTCTGGAGTTCTCGCGCCCCACGACCGAGGCCCTGCGCAAGGCCTACGACGCCTGGTCCTTCCACGCCATTCCGCGCATCGGCGAATGGGTCGCCAAGGATCGCGACAGCTATCAGTATCTGGTCGAGAGCATCCGTCGCTTCCCCGACCAGTCGACCTTCAAGCGGATGATCGAGGACGCCGGGTTCAGCCGCGTCAGCGTCACCAACCTGTCGGGCGGGATCGCCGCCATCCACCACGGGTGGGCGATCTGAGCCGGTTGTCCGTCAAGACCCCGCCGCCCGCGCCGACGCCGGAACCCGTCCGCGACCCGCTGGGCGCGACGCTCCGCCTGATCGGCTGGGGCTGGGTGCTGGCGCGTCACGACGCCCTGATCCCGCGCGAGGTCAATCCCCTGCTGCCGGCCTGGACGCGGCCCTTCGCCCGGCTGGTGCAGATGACGGCCAGCCGCAAGCACCGCGCCGGTCGCCCCGGCCAGCGCGTCGGTCAGGCCTTCGAGCACCTTGGCCCCGTGGCCATCAAGCTGGGTCAGGTTCTGGCCACGCGCGCCGACATCTTCGGCATCCAGTTCGCCCAGGACCTCGGCCGGTTGAAGGACAAGCTGCCGCCCTTCCCGCTGGACGAGGCCCGCGCCGAGATCGAACGCTCGCTGGGCCGTCCGGTCGAGAGCCTGTTCCGCGATCTGGGCCAGCCCGTCGCCGCCGCCTCCCTGGCGCAGGCGCATCCGGCCTGGCTGGCCGACGGTCGCAAGGTGGCGGTCAAGGTGCTGCGCCCCGGCGTGGAGCGCCGCGTGGCGCGTGGTCTGGATTCCATGCGTCTGGGCGCCAAGCTGGTCAATCGCTTCGTCGAGCCCGCCCGGCGGCTGGAGCCGCAGGCCTTCGTCGAGATCATCGCCCGCGCCCTGTCGCTGGAGCTGGACATGAGGCTGGAGGCGGCGGCCGCCTCCGAACTGGCCGAGGTCATGGCCAAGGACGGCTATATGTCGGCCCCCGCCATTGTCTGGGACGGCGTGGGCAAGCGGGTGCTGACGCTGGAGTGGGCCCCCGGCCTGCCCATGACCGACCCGGCGCTGGACACCCTGCCCGGCCTCGACAAGGACGCCCTGGCCGACAAGGTGGTGCGCGCCTTCCTGATCCAGGCCCTGGACCACGGCGTCTTCCACGCCGACCTGCACGAGGGCAATCTGTTCGCGGACGCCCCCGCCGAGCTGACCGCCATCGACTTCGGCATCGTCGGGCGGCTGGGACCGGCCGAGCGGCGCTACCTGGCCGAGATTCTGTGGGGCTTCATCAGCCGCGACTACGACCGCATCAGCCGCGTCCACTTCGAGGCCGGCTACGTGCCGCCGCACCATTCGGTCGACACCTTCGCCCAGGCCCTGCGCGCGGTCGGCGAGCCGGTCATCGGACGCCAGGCCAGTCAGGTGTCGATGGGACGCCTGCTGGGCCAGTTGTTCGAGATCACCGCCCTGTTCGACATGCACATGCGCCCCGAACTGGTGCTGCTGCAAAAGACCATGGTCTCTGTCGAAGGGGTGGCGCGCCGCCTCAACCCCGACCACGATCTGTGGGAGGCGGCCAAGCCCGTGGTCGAGCGCTGGATCAAGCGCGAACTGGGTCCTCAGGCCCAGGTCAAGGAGACCATCGAAGAAGCCGTCGCCGCCCTGAAGGCTTTGTCGCGACTGGTGCAGAACCCGCCGCAATCTCAGGCGTTTGTGATCGAGAAGGCCGGAACCCGGCCCTGGGTGGTCGCCGCCGTCACCGTCGCCGTCTGCGCGTCGGTCGCCGCCTTGGTCCTGACACTCTGGCCGATGATCGTCGCCTGACGCTTCTTCGGAGCCTGCCGCATATGAAGACCCCGATCGCCGCCGCCGTTCTGGGCGTCAGCCTGCTCGCCCTGCCCGTCGCGGCGCAAACCGCGACGCCGCCTACCTCTTCGCCAGGCGCGGCGGCCACCCTGCCGAACGCCTTCGAGGAGCCCGCCCCGGCCCGCGCCACGCCGCCCGGTCCGGCGCCCGCAGCCGTCGCGCCCGACATCGCCCGCGCCGAACAGGCCCTGCGCGCCGCCATCGCCTCCTTCCAGTCCGGCAATGTCGACTATTCCGTGTTTAGCGATGACCTGGCGGTCCAGATCCGGGAACAGGCGACGACCGTCACCCCGCTGGTGCAGCAGTTCGGCGCGCTGAAGAGCATCGATCATGTCGGCCAGCAGGATGGGGCCGACCTGTTCCGCGTCGTGTTCGAGAAGCAGGCCACCGACTGGGTCATCGCCTTCAACGACGACAATCAGATCGCGGCCCTGCTGTTCCGCCCGGCCCGCGACTAAGTCTAGTCCAGCGACGGCTTGCCGCGCCCGCTCTTGATGGTCGAGCGGGTCGACTTGGTCTTGAGACGCCGCTCCTTGGACGCGCGCGTCGGACGGGTGGGCACGCGGTAGACCGGCTTGATCGAGGCCTCGGCCACCATCTCGTCCAGCCGCGCCATGGCGTCGGCCTTGTTGCGCTCCTGCGTCCGAAAGCGGACGGCGGTGATGAGGATGACCCCGTCCAGCGTCAGGCGGCTTCCCGCCAGCTTCATCAATCGCGCCTTCACAGGTTCCGTCAGGCTGGGCGAGTTCTTGACGTCAAACCGCATCTGCAGGGCGGTGGAGACCTTGTTGACGTTCTGACCGCCCGGCCCGCCTGCGCGAAAGAAGCGGAACTCCAGCTCATCCTCGGGAATGCGGCTCACGGGCTGACTTTCCGCACACGGACGACCGCCGTGTCCAGCGCTTGCAGGAAGCGCGAACGGTCGGCGTTGGAAAAGGGCGGCGGGCCGCTGGTGGCTACGCCGATGGAGCGCAGATGCTCGCCCACCATGCGCCCCGCCAGGGCTGAGCCGATGGAATCGGGCGTGAAGGACTGACCGTTCGACTTCAGCGCCTGGGCCCCGGACTTCAGGCAGCGGTCGGCCAGCGGAATGTCGGCGGTGATGACGATGTCGCCAGTGACGGCGCGCTCGGCGATCCAGTCGTCGGCCACGTCGGGACCGGCGTCGACCACCACCTGTTCGATCAGCTGCTCGCGCGGGACATTGATCCAGGCGTTGGACACCACGAAGACCTTGAGCCCGTAGCGGCGGGCCACGCGATAGACCTCCTCCTTCACGGGGCAGGCGTCGGCGTCGATGTAGAGAATGGTGGCCATGGTGCCCCTTCTATCCGGCCTTCGTCGCATACGAAAAGGGCGCCGGTCCTGCGACCGACGCCCTCACCGTCATTCAGCGTGAGCCCTACTGCGGATAGGCGACCGGCATGGCTCCTTCGCCGCCGGTGCGATAGCGGTCGCGCAGCAGCAGGTTGCGGGCCTGCAGCGGCTGCTCCACGCCGTCGATGAAGACGGCCGAAGGCTGGCTCAGCGGCTCCAGCGGATCGCCCGACCAGACCACCACGTCGCCGGCCGCGCCCGGCTTCAGCTCGCCGAACTGGCCATCGAAGCCAAAGATGCGGGCCGGGTTGACCGTGATCGCCTGGATCGCCGCCGCGAAGGGCAGGCCGTGCGAGACAGCGTTGCCGGCGTTGTAGCGGATGTCGCGGGCGCGGTGGGTCGAGCCCTCATTGCCCTTGATGGCGATGACCACGCCCGCCGCGTTCAGCGCCGCCGCGTTCTGCATGCGCGCCGCCCGCATCTCGAAATTGCCGGGCAGGTTGGTGATCGGATGCAGCAGGACCGGGACCTTGGCGGCCGCGATTTCGTCGGCGACCAGCCAGCCTTCGGCGGCGCCGTCGAGGATGACCTTGACGCCTTCCTCGCGAGCCAGACGCAAGACCTGCTGGATGTCCGAGGCGCGGTTGACGCTGACGATCAGCGGCATGGAGCCGTTGGCCACCGGGATCAGGGCCTCCAGATCGGCGCGCGACAGCGACAGGTCGCGCAGCGCGGCGCGGTCATAAGCGGCCTTGTTGCGGGCGTAGAGCCGGACCTCAGCCAGGGTCTCCTTGAACAGGACGAACTCGGCCCCGCGCGCGCCGCCGGCGACGCCCTTTCCAGCCTCGCCGAAGGGAGCGACCATGGCCACACGCGGCTTAACCAGAATGTCGGCGCCGCCCAGCTTGATCACCGCCGCCTGACCGGCGAACAGGCCCGGCGACTGATAGCCGCCGTGACCAGCCCCGGCGAAGTCGCTGTCATCATGGCTGTGGCCGCCGCCCGAACCCGCGTGCTGCGGCGTGACCACCGCGCGGGTGACGCCGCCGAGGCGGGCGACCGGCAGGGTGAAGGACCAGGGGTCCAGACCATAGGACAGGTCGAAAGCGGCGCTCAGCGTGTTGGCGCTGTTCGACAGGTCGTTGGAGCCGCGCACCGAGCCGACTTCCGAACCGCCGAGGCCGGAATCGACCGCGACGAAGCCCGGCGTGACGATCTTGCCGCGCGCGTCGATGGCGCGCAGCCCGGCCGGGGCCGCGCCGGTCCCGACCGAGACGACCCGGCCGTTGCGCACGACGACGGTGCCGTTTTCGATCACCGAGGTTCCGGTCATGACGCGGCCGCCCGTGATGGCGACGTCCTGAGCCGCTGCGGGACCGACGAGAGCGAGGGCTGCAACTGCGCCCGCGAGAAGGGTTTGGATACGCATGGTTCAGCGAGCTCCCTGGGCGACGCCGGCGGCGGACTGGCCGAAGCCGGGCTGACCCAGTTCGAAATCGGATACGGGCTGGTAGGCGGGGTTGGAGCGGTCAAAGGCCAGACCGCCGTCGATGAAGACCTGATCGGCGCGGGCGTAGACCGAGAAGGGATCGGCGCTCCAGATCACCACGTCGGCGCGCTTGCCGGGCTCCAGCGAGCCGGTCTCCTTGTCGATGCCGATCGAACGGGCGGCGTTCAGGGTGATCCAGCTGATGGCGTGCTCTTCCGAGATGTTCATCCCGGCGCGGCGACCGGCCGACAGGGCGGCGGCGGCTTCCTGATTGAGGCGCTGGGTCAGTTCGGCGTCGTCGGAGTGGATGACGGCGCACGAGCCTTCCGGCGCGTCGGTCAGGGCGGCGTTCTCCTCGATGCCGTCCAGAGCTTCCATCTTGAAGCCCCACCAGCCGGTCCACATGGCGGCGCAGACGCCTTCACGGGCCAGCAAGGGCGCGATCTTGTAGGCCTCGACCGCGTGGTGGAAGGTGGTGACCTTGTAGCCGAACTCCTTGGCCACATCGAGCATGACCGCCATCTCGTCGGCGCGGTAGCAGTGGTTCTGGACCAAGATCGAGCCGTCCAGCACGCCGGCGAGCGTCTCCAGCTGCAGGTTGCGGGTCGGGGGCGTGCCCTGCCCCGTTTCACGCCACTTGTCCCACTTGTCCTTGTAGTCGCGCGCGGCGATGAAGGCGGCGCGATAACCGGCGACATTGCCCATGCCGGTAGCTGGCGACTGGTTGCGCGAGCCATAGACGCGGCTGGGGTTCTCGCCGCAGGCCATCTTCAGGCCGTATGGGGCGTTGGGGAACTTCATGCCCTGCATGGTGACTGAGGGCACGTTGCGCACCGTCACGCCGCGGCCGCCGAACAGGTTGGCCGAGCCGGGCAGGATCTGAAGCGTGGTGACGCCGCCGGCGCGGGCGGTGTTGAAACCGGGATCCTGCGGCCAGATCGAATGCTCGGCCCAGACCTGGGCCGTGTTCGGATTGGTGGCCTCGTTGCCGTCGCTCATGCCCATGACGCCGGGCGAGGGATAGACGCCGAGGTGGCTGTGGATGTCGATGACGCCGGGCGTGACGTAGCGGCCGCGCGCGTCGACCACCTTGTGGCCGGCCGGCACCGGGGTGTCGGCCCCGCCGACCGCCGCGATGCGGCCGTCGGTGACGATCACCACGCCGGCTTCAATCTTCTGACCTGTGCCGGTCAGGACCGTGGCGCCGACCAGGGCCAGGTTTTCGCGCGGCAGGCCGCGATAGGTCGAGGGATAGGGATCCGCATTGGCCCAGCCGTCCAGGCCGGGAGCCATGGTGCGGTCCTTGGACGATGCGGCCGAGGCCGTCTCGGTCCTGGGCTTGGCGTCGCCGGTCGTGGCGCAGGCCGACAGGGCCAGGGCGCCGAGCGCGCAGGTGAGGACAGCGAGGCTTGGGCCCCGCAGACGGTTAAGCAACATGAGCGAGACCCCCTCGCGCCCGCATACGGCGGGCAGACAATGGGACCGTATACAAAGGAGGTTCAGCGTCGCCGTAAAGGGGGAATGTCAGAGGGCGGACAAGCGGTCGCGGACCTCGTCGTCGCTGAGCCCGTCTATCTCGATCATCTTCAGCCGCGACTGACCGCCGCGCGCCAGGCTCACCGCCCGTTTCGGCACGCCCAAGGCCTTGGCCAGCAAGGCGGTCAGGGCGGCGTTGGCCTCGCCCTCAACCGGCTGGGCCCGAACGCGGACCTTGAGCACGGGCCGCCCGTCGGGGTCCACGTCCCAGCCGTCGATGCGGTCGGCGGCGGCGCGGGGGGTCAGCTTGATGGCGAGGCGGGCGGTCATGCCCCTATGTCCGTCATCCCGGCCCAAAAGAAAACGCGCCGGACGATCTCTCGCCCGGCGCGCTTCAACTCTGCGTCTGGAACCAATCAGCCCAGGGCGGCCATCAGTTCCGGCACGGCGGTCTTGTAGTCGGCGACGAGGCCGTAGTCGGCGATCTGGAAGATCGGGGCGTCGGCGTCCTTGTTGATGGCGACGATGACCTTGGAGTCCTTCATGCCCGCCAGGTGCTGGATGGCGCCCGAGATGCCGATGGCGATGTAGAGGGCCGGGGCCACGACCTTGCCGGTCTGGCCGACCTGATAGTCGTTGGGGGCGTAGCCCGCGTCCACAGCAGCGCGCGAGGCGCCCACGGCGGCCCCCAGCTTGTCGGCCAGAGGGTCCATGACGGCGTGGAACTCTTCAGCCGAGCCGAGAGCACGACCGCCCGAGACGATAATCTTGGCGGCGCCCAGTTCGGGGCGGTCCGACTTGACCATTTCCTCGGAGACGAAGGCGGTCTTGGGCGCTTCGCCGGCGGCGACGGTCTCTACCGAGGCGGAACCGCCTTCAGCGGCGGCGGCGAAGGCCGTCGGACGCACGGTGATGACCTTCTTGGCGTCGGCAGACTGGACCGTCTCCAGCGCGTTGCCGGCGTAGATCGGGCGCACGAAAGTATCAGCCGAGACGACCTCGACGATGTCCGAGATCGGCGCCGTATCCAGCTTGGCGGCGATGCGCGGGGCGAAGTTCTTACCGTCGGTGTTGGCCGGGGTCAGGATGGCGTCGTAGCCAGCCGCCAGCGGCAGGACCGTGGCTTCGACAGCCTCGGCCAGACCGTGAGCGACGGCGTCGCCCTCGGCCAGCAGGACCTTGCGTACGCCGGAGATCTTGGCGGCGGCGTCAGCCACGACCTTGGCGTTCTTGCCCAGGACCAGGACGTCCACGTCCGACGACAGGGCCAGAGCCGCCGTCACCGTCTTGTGGGTGGTGTCGCGAACAACCGAACCGTCGTGGTCGGCGATGACGAGAACGGCCATTACAGAACCCCTGCGTCTTTGAGTTTGGAAACCAGCTCGGCCGCGTCGGCGACCTTGACGCCCGCCGAACGCTTCGGCGGCTCCGACACCTTCAGAACCTTGAGACGATCGGCGACATCGACGCCGTAGTCGGCGACCGCCTTCATGGCGATCTCCTTCTTCTTGGCCTTCATGATGTTGGGCAGGCTGGCGTAACGCGGCGTGTTCAGGCGCAGATCGACCGAGACCACAGCTGGCAGCGTCGCCGCCACGGTCTGCAGACCGCCGTCGACTTCACGGGTGACGACGGCCTTGCCGCCCTCGATGACCAGCTTGCCGGCGAAGGTGGCTTGCGGCCAGTCCAGCAGGGCGGCCAGCATCTGGCCGACGGCGTTGTTGTCGCCGTCGATCGACTGCTTGCCCAGCAGGACCAGGTCCGGCTTCTCTTCGTCCACGACCGCCTTCAGCAGCTTGGCGACGGCCAGCGGCTCCAGGTCGGCGTCCGACTGGATCAGGACGCCGCGATCGGCGCCCATGGCCAGGGCCGTGCGCAGGGTTTCCTGGGCCTGGGTCACGCCGATGGAGACGACGACGATTTCCGTCGCCGTGCCTGCGGCATGGTGTTCCTTGCCTTCCTTCAGGCGCACGGCCTCTTCGACGGCGATTTCGTCGAAGGGGTTCATGCTCATCTTGACGTTGGCCAGGTCGACGCCGGTCTGGTCCGCCTTGACGCGGGCCTTGACGTTGCTGTCGATCACCCGTTTCACCGGGACGAGTACCTTCATGAGCCTATCCACTTGGTCATCGAAATATGGCTCGAGGGATTGGACCGGCGAAACCGGCCTGTCAACGTAACGCTACGTGAACTCTGTTCGTGTCTGCGGCCCAATTTTGCACTATGAGACCCGCATGAAACGCTTTCTCACCAACAGCCGCCTGAACATCCTGTTCTTCAGCCTGTTCGCTGTCATGATCGCCGGCGTCTTCGTGTTCCAGCACTACTGGATGGAGCCCGGCGAGCGCTGCGAGGCCGAAGGCAAGTGGTACGACATCGAAAGCCGCATCTGCGCCCAGCCGATCTCGATCGCTGAAATCACCGGCCGCCCCATCGGCGTCAGCCGCGCCGAGGCCTCGGCCGAGAAGAACAAGGAACTGGTCGAGATTGAAGATCAGCTGAACGCCCAGAAGCGCGCCCGCGACGCCGCGACCGAGGCCGAACGCGCGCGCGTGGCGGCCCTGCGTCAGCAGTAGAGCTCTCTATTCGTCGCCCCAACGCGCCTTTCGCTGCTTCAGAGCCGCGCTTCTCGCCCTGACGCGCTGCGCGCTGGCTGAGGGCTCAGCGCGTCGCGCCGGGCTTCCACAGGATGTCGGCGGCGCCGTTGGCGTTGGCGCGACGGGCGGCGACGAACAGGTGGTCCGACAGGCGGTTCAGATAGCGGACCGCGTCCGCGTTCACCTGCTCGCCCGATTCCTGCAGACGCACTGCGTCGCGCTCGGCCCGGCGGCAGACGGTGCGCGCCAGGTGAAGGTGCGCCGACAGGGGCGAGCCGCCTGACAGGATGAAGCTGTCCAGCGGTTTCAGGCTTTCGTTCATCCAGTCGATTTCGGTCTCGATGCGCTCGACCTGAGAAGCGACAATGCGCAGCGCCTCCCATTTGGGCGCCGGGTCCAGCGGGGTGGCCAGGTCGGCGCCGAGGTCGAACAGCTCGTTCTGGATGCGGCCCAGCATGGCGTCGATGCGGTCGTTCTGGCCGCTGTTGAGGCGAGCCACGCCGATGACGGCGTTCAGTTCGTCCACCGCGCCATAGGCCTCGACCCGCAGGTCGGTCTTGGACACGGGCGCGCCCGAGGCCAGCCGGGTTTTCCCCCCGTCGCCGGTGCGGGTGTAGATCTTGTTCAGCGTGACCATGGCTTCAGCCCCTCAGCTTGCTTGTCGTCTCAGCCGCCGTGCGTGGCTTTCCACCACATCCCGCCCATCAGCAACAGCACCGCCACGGCCTGAAGCACGACGCGCAGCCGCATGAGCTTGTTCGAGTGCGAGCGAGCAAAATCGCCGCCGCGATACAGGCTGTAGACCCCGAAGCCCAGGGTGATGGCGACGGCCGCGATGGCGATGAGGATCAGGATGTCGAAGAGTTCCATGACCGCCTTCTAGGCCTCGCGCCCGGCCTGCGCCAGCGCTTGCGAAGGCCCGGACCCCATTGCGCAATTGCGACGTATTCGCACACCCCCATTGTCACACCGCCGCTCGTGCTGTTGAGAAGCGCTCGCAAAACAACCGGGGCCATTCATGTCTTCCTTCACCGTCTCTCGCCGCTCGACCCTGCTGGCCGCATCCGCGCTGGCCGTTCTCGCCACGGGTCAGGCCGCATCGGCGGAGGATCTGACCGAACAGCAGCGTCAGGCGACCACCACCGTCGCAGACGTCGTCGTCACCGCCTCGGGTTTCGAACAACGCATCGCCCAGGCTCCGGCCTCGATCAGCGTCGTGCCGCGGCAAGACATCGAGGAGATGCGCGCCACCTCGATCGCCGAAATCCTGACCAATATCGAAGGCGTCGACGTGGGCGCCGCCGTCGGCAAGACCGGCGGTCAAACCATCAACATCCGCGGCATGGGCTCGGACTACACCCTGATCCTGATCGACGGCCGCCGTCAGAACACCGCCGGCAGCGTGACGCCCAACGGCTTTGGCGAGACCTCGTCCAGCTTCATGCCGCCGGTCTCGGCCATCGAGCGTGTCGAGGTGGTGCGCGGCCCCGTCTCCACCCTCTATGGGTCGGACGCCATGGGCGGCGTGGTCAACATCATCACCCGCAAGGTCGGCGACGTCTGGGGCGGCTCGGCCTCGGCCAACTACACTCTGCAGGGCGACGGCGACTTCGGCGACATCTGGGGCGGCGACTTCTACGCCAACGGCCCGCTGGTGAAGGACCTGCTGGGCCTGGCGCTACGCGGCTCATATCTGACGCGTGAGCAATCGAACCTGAAGTTCGAAAACGTCGGCGGCGTGGAGACCCCCGTCACCGGCTTTGGCCGCAGTTCGACCGAGAACGAGATCTGGACCCTGGGCGGACGCCTGACCCTGACCCCGCACGCCGACCACGACCTGTGGCTGGACGTGGACGTGTCGCGCCAGTGGTACGACAACGCCAAGGGCCAGATGGGCACCAACACCACCGCCGGCGGCTATGGCGATGCGCTGGAATTCAACCGCGACCAGTACGCCCTGGCCCACAATTGGCGCCTGCCCTTCGGCGTGCTGGAATCCAACCTGTCCTTCGGCAAGACCGAAACCATCGGCCGCATCATCCCCAACGGGGTGGCCGGCGCCGGCGGCGCGCGCAACCTGGTGTCGGAAAACACCATCTTCGACACCAAGCTGTTTTCGCAGTGGCGCAACCACACCTTCACCGTCGGCGGCCAGTACTGGGACGCCGAGATGAAAGACGGCGTGGCCCCCGGCACCTTCGAACACACCCAGTGGGCCCTGTTCGCCGAGGACGAGTGGCGCTTCACCGACAGCCTGGCCCTGACCCTGGGCGCCCGCCACGACGACCATTCCAAGTTCGGTTCGCACTTCAGCCCGCGCGCCTATCTGGTTTGGAACGCCAACGAGCAATGGACCATCAAGGGCGGCGTCAGCCAAGGCTTCAAGACCCCGCGCCTGGAACAGCTGGCCGAGGGCATCAACGGTTTCGGCTCGCAGGGCCGCCTGCCCCTGCTGGGCTCGCCCGGCCTGAAGCCCGAGACCTCGACCTCGAGTGAGATCGCCGTCTTCTATGACAACGGCTCGACCTTCCGCGCCAATGTCACGGTCTTCAACAACGAGTTCCAGGACAAGATCGCCACCGGCACGCCGGTCGTGAACTGCACCTTCGGCCTGACCCGCGCCGAATATGACGCCGGAACCTACAACAAGACCGGCTGCACCGACGTCGGCTTCTGGGCCAACTACGCCACCTTCAGCCAGCAGGTGAACGTCGACGAGGCCGTCACGCGCGGCGTCGAGACGGCGGCGCGCTGGCGCTTCGCCCCCGACTGGACCCTGTCGGGCAACTACACCTACACAGACAGCGAACAGAAGTCGGGCGCGGCCAAGGGTCAGCCCCTGACCGACACCCCCGAGCACATGGTCAACGCCAGCCTGCGCTGGAACGCCACGGACAAGATGAATCTGTGGCTGCGCGGCGAGTACCGCTCGGAGCGCTTCCGCGGTCTGGGCGCGGCCCGCGACGCCTGGGGCGATTACAAGGCCTATGAGTTGTTCCACCTGGGCGGGTCGTTTGACGTGACCGATCGGGTCACGATCAACGCCACCATCTACAACCTGTTCAACAAGGACTTCGTCAGCCTCAAGCCCTACGGCACGCCCGTCGCCTACGCGCCGGAATACGCCAACAACCAGGAGCCGCGTCGCCTCTGGGTGTCGGTGACGACGACCTTCTGATTTCTACCTTCCTCCCCAAACTGACAGGGCCGTCTCGACCGAGGCGGCCCTCTTTCTTTGCAGCTAAGCCGTTAGTCATCTTTGCCGGGCAGTCTGACCGCCATGACTGATCGCGCCGTCCGCAATCTGGAACACCTTCGCCGCACCGCCTCCACGGCGCGCGTGCTGAACCTGCTCAAGGTCTTTGACGAGCATGGCGAGACCGACGACTGGGCCGAGCGCCCCATGTTCCGCACCCCGGCGCTGAACACCTCGCTGATCATCAAGCACCGGCTGCGGCGCAACGAGACCGACTCTTTCCCCGGCCGCCGCCAGGTGGCGACCAAGGTAGTGGTGCCCATCGACAGCACCGACCTGAAGACCGGGGGCCGCTTCGTCTTCGTCAACCAGATCGGCTTCGAGCGCGCCATGCAGGAGGCGTTCGGGATCCAACCCGACCACCCCGACCTGAAGACCCTGCGGCTGATGGACCAACTGCCGTCGCTGGACCCCTTCCTGCTGCGCGAGCAACTGCGTCGCGGCGAGGTGGACGCCGCACCCTGCTATTTCGCGCTCAGCGAGGCCGACCTGGAGCGGATGCTGACCTTTGTTCAGGCCGAGATCGAGCCCCTGGTCACGCTCAGCATGGGCGGCGGCGTAGCGGCGGTCGGCTCGACCGCGCGCATGGCGACCAAGATCCTGTCCAATGCCCCCGGCGACCGGCTGGAGGCCCTGCGCGCCACCTTGAGGCTGGAACCCGAGCAGTATCAGGAGGGCGTCTTCTGCTGGAAGGGCTTCCTCTACTACAAGTGGACCCTGGCCAGCCTGATGGCTGACATCGTCCACGTCGCCGACGAGGTAGGGACGGTGAAGCCCGTCGGCCCCAGCGACCGCGCCGCCAAGGAGTATATCGACCGCGGCCGTGGCGTCCTGCGCGGCCGCATCATGAAGACCTGCGAAGAGGTCAGCCGCACCCTGCGCTATTACGACGACGCCTATGCGGGCCTGACCCGCAACGGCAATCCGCTGGCCTTCCGCGACTTCCTGCTGGAGGCCCCGACCCTGTTCGCGCGTCTGGGCGACCAACTCGGCGCGGTGCAGCACATCGTCAGCTTCTGGCGCTTCCGTTTCGGCCCAAAGGCGCCGCCTGTCGGGGTCGACGAACTGATCGACATCTTCATGGACTTCGAAACCGGCCTGATGGGCCGCGAAGTCGACGCCTACGATCCGCGCGACGCAGCCTGAGGCCAGCCTGCCTGCAAAGAAAAACCCCGCGCCGTCGTCGGCGCGGGGTTTCTGCTTTAGGCCTTGGGCGGGCCTTAGTAGCGGTAGTGTTCCGGCTTGAACGGACCCTCGGTCGGGACCGAGATGTAGTCGGCCTGTTCCTGGGTCAGCTTGGTCAGCTTGGCGCCCAGCTTGGCCAGGTGGAGGAAGGCGACTTTCTCATCCAGGTGCTTGGGCAGGGTGTAGACCTGGTTCTCGTAGGACTTGGCGTTGGTCCACAGTTCGATCTGCGCCAGGGTCTGGTTGGTGAAGGAGGCCGACATCACGAAGGACGGGTGGCCCGTGGCGTTGCCCAGGTTCACCAGGCGGCCTTCCGACAGCAGGATGATCTTCTTGCCGTCCGGGAACTCGATGTGGTGGACCTGCGGCTTGATCTCGTCCCACTTCAGGTTCTTCAGGCCGGCGACCTGAATTTCCGAGTCGAAGTGGCCGATGTTGCAGACGATGGCGTTGTTGCGCATGGCGCGCATGTGCTCGACGCGGATGACGTCCTTGTTGCCCGTGGTGGTGACGAAGATGTCGGCCTTGTCGGCGACGTCTTCCAGGGTCTGGACTTCGTAACCTTCCATCGCGGCCTGCAGGGCGCAGATCGGGTCGATTTCGGTGACGATGACGCGAGCGCCGCCGTTGCGCAGCGAAGCGGCCGAGCCCTTGCCCACGTCGCCGTAGCCGCAGACCACGGCGACCTTGCCCGACAGCATGACGTCGGTGCCGCGACGGATGGCGTCGACCAGGCTCTCACGGCAGCCGTACAGGTTGTCGAACTTGGACTTGGTGACGCTGTCGTTGACGTTGATCGCCGGGAAGGGCAGCTCGCCGCGCTCGGCCATCTGATACAGGCGGTGGACGCCCGTGGTCGTCTCTTCCGACACGCCGCCGATGGCGTCGCGGATGGCCGAGTAGAAGCCGGGCTTTTCGGCGATGTAGCGCTTCATGACGGAGAAGAGGGCTTCTTCTTCCTCGTTCTGCGGGTTCGACAGGACCGAGATGTCCTTCTCGGCCTTCGGGCCAAGCACGCACAGCAGGGTGGCGTCGCCGCCGTCGTCGAGGATCAGGTTCGGGTAGCCGCCGTCAGCCCATTCGAAGATCTTGTGGGCGTAGTCCCAGTACTCCACCAGGGTCTCGCCCTTGGTGGCGAAGACCGGGGTGCCATTGGCGGCGATGGCGGCCGCGGCGTGGTCCTGGGTCGAGAAGATGTTGCACGAGGCCCAGCGCACTTCGGCGCCCAGGGCTTCCAGCGTCTGGATCAGAACCGCAGTCTGGATGGTCATGTGCAGGCTGCCGGCGATGCGGGCGCCCTTCAGCGGCTTGGCGGCGCCGAACTCGTCGCGCAGCGCCATCAGGCCCGGCATTTCGGTTTCGGCGATGGCGATTTCCTTGTTGCCGAAATCGGCCAGGGAAATGTCGCGAACGATGTAGTCGGTCATGCGGGAGTTCTCGCGGCGAGGATTTTCAAGGCGCCGCTATAGCGCGCCCCGCCCGCCGGGGCAATCAACACATAAGGATATCTTTATATGAGACGCCTCACAGACCTTCAGCCGGAGCTTACGGGATTCTACGCACTCCTCTCTTAAGGGCCGCAATACCCCTAAGGTTCAAAGGGACAAGCAGGCGCGCTCCCCTGCGCCGCATTAGCGTTGCGTAGAGAACCTCGAACATGGCGGGCGTCGAAATCGAACATCGCATGAAATTCATGGGCCTGGGCTCCGCTTCGGCGGCCTACCGCGCCATGGGACCGCTGCTGCGCCGGGAAGCCCCCGCAGCCCTGGCCGCCTTTTACGACCGCGTCCGCGCCGAGCCGACCACGCGTCGCTTCTTCCGCGAAGAGTCGCACATCGCCGCCGCCAGCAAGGCGCAGGAGCGCCACTGGGACGCCATCATCGACGGCCGCGCCGACGAGGACTACGCCAAGTCCGTGCGTGCCATCGGCCACGTCCACGCCCGCATCGGGCTTGAGCCGCGCTGGTACATCGGCGGCTACAGCGTCATCCTGGCCCACCTGACCCGCGCCATCGCCGCTCGTCCCCGGAAGTTCTGGGCCAACAAGCGCGAACATGACCGCGTCACCGCCGAGGCCGTGGCCGAGCTGACCCAGCGGGTCATGCTGGACATGGACCTGGCCATCTCCATCTACCTCGACGTGCTGCAGGAGCAGCGCGACAAGGTTCAGGCCGCCCACGACGAGGCAGAGGCGCGTCAGACCGAGGTGGTCCGCGCCCTGGGCGCCGCCCTGCACGACCTGGCTGAGAACGACCTGTCGACCACCATTCCGGGCGTCTTCCCCGAACAGTACCGCAGCCTGCAGAACGACTTCCACGCCGCCACCCGCGCCCTGCGCACCGCCGTCCGCGCCGTGGCCGACAGCGTTCAAAGCCTGAGCGCCGGCTCCAACCAGTTGGCCACCGCTTCGGAAGACCTGGCCAGCCGCACCGAGCGTCAGGCGGCCAATCTGGAGCGCACGGTCAACGAGGCCGACGCCATCGCCCGCGCCGTGGCCTCGACCGCCGACAACGCCCGTCAGACCGCCGAGGCCCTGGCCGCCGCCCGCGTCGACGTCGAGGAAAGCAGCCAGGTGGTCGGCGAGGCGGTTTCAGCCATCCACGCCATCGCCGAGTCCTCGACCGGCATCGCCCGCTTCACCAGCCTGATCGACGAGATCGCCTTCCAGACCAATCTGCTGGCCCTGAACGCCGGGGTCGAGGCGGCGCGCGCCGGCGACGCCGGCCGCGGCTTCGCCGTCGTGGCCCAGGAAGTCCGCGCCCTCGCCCAACGCTCGTCCGAGGCCTCGGGCGAAATCCGTAGCCTGATCTCGACCTCCTCGGCCCAGGTGGCGCGCGGCGTCGATCTGGTCGAACGCACCGGCGAGGCGCTGGAGCGGATCGGCAGCCGTGTCGTGGCCATCGACGGCCTGGCCGGCGGCATCGCCGGCTCGGCCCAGGAACAGGCCGAGGGTCTGGCTCGCGTCCGCCGCACCATGGGCGAAATGGACGACATCACCCAGCAGAATGCGGCCATGACCGAAGAGGCCACCGCCGCCGCCCGCCAACTGGCCAACGAAGCCGTCAGCCTGAACCAGCAGGTCGGCCGCTTCCGTCTGGATCGCGGCGCAGTCGACGGTCCGCATTTGCGCGCGGTCGGCTGACGCCGATTAGAGACTGGCGTCGGGCCTCGCGCACGGCTTAACTCCCCCTCGAGTTCGAGGGGGAGTTTCGACCATGAAGACCATTCTCACCGGCGCCGTCTGCGCCGTGGCCCTGACCGCAGCGCTGACAGGCGCCCTGCCCGCCGCCGCCCAGACCGCTGCACCGGGCACCGGCGCCGTCACCCTGATTCAGGCGGGGCGGCTGCTGGACCAGCCCGGGCGGGCGCCGCGCGGCCCTTCAACCATCGTGGTGCGCGATGGCAAGGTCGCCGAGATTCGCGACGGCTTCGTCGACGCATCCAGCTATCCCGGCGCGACCGTGGTGGATCAACGCGAGCGCTTCGTCCTGCCCGGCCTGATCGACAGCCACGTGCATCTGGTGTCCGATCTCGCCGGTCAGGCCGGCTTCCTGTCCGAGATCACCGACAACCTGCCGGTCCATGCCTACAGCGCCGCCATGAACGCGCGGAAGACCCTGATGGCGGGCTTCACCACCGTGCGGAACCTCGGCGACACCGGCGGCGTCACCCTGGCCCTGCGCGAGGAGACGGCGGCCCACCGCCTGCCCGGACCGCGCATCATCGACGCCGGCAACAGCATCTCGGCCACCTCGGGCCACATGGACGCCCGCCTGGGCTTCAATGACGACTTCCGCGAGCACGTGGCCCACGACAACGTCTGCAACGGCGCCGAAAGCTGCCGCGAGGCGGTGCGGCTGCAGGTCGGCCGCGGCGTCGACGTCATCAAGATCGCCACCACCGGCGGGGTCAACAGCCGCATCGGCGCCGGCCTCGGCGCCCAGATGTTCGACGACGAGGCCAAGGCCCTGATCGACACCGCCCACCTCTACGGCAAGAAGGTCGCGGTCCACGCCCATGGCGCCGACGGCATCAACCTGGCCCTGCGCATGGGCGCCGACTCGATCGAGCACGGCACCATCTTCGACGACGAGACCCTGCAGCTGCTGCGCCGCACCCGCGCCTATTACGTGCCGACCCTGTCGACGGTGAACGGCTACACCGAACGCCTGGCCGCCGATCCCGAGGCTTACCCGCCCGAGGTCCTGCCCAAGATCCAATGGCGGATCTCGATCACCGGTCAGTCGCTGCAACGCGCCGTGCCCGCCGGGGTCCGCATCGCCTTCGGCACCGACGCGGGGGTGTCCAAGCACGGCCGCAACGCCGACGAATTCGAGCTGATGGTCAAGAACGGCATGACGCCGGCCACCGCCATTGAGGCGGCCACCGTCAACGCCGCCGACTTGCTGGGCCTGGCCGACGAGGTGGGGTCGCTGGAGCCGGGCAAACGCGCCGATGTCATCGCTGTGGCGGGCGACCCGTTGAGCGACGTAACGACGCTGAAGACCGTCGCCTTCGTCATGCGCGACGGGCGCATCTACAAGGATGAGCGCTAGCCGGGTCCCGGCTCAGGCGCTGCGGTTCAGGGGGATGACCTCGGCCTCGCCGTCCACGGCGGGGCGAGCGACGACGACAGGCAGGCGAACGGTCACCGCCGTGCCCTCGCCCGGGGTGCTGTCGATGGCCATCGTCCCCTGATGCAGTTCGACCAGGGCGCGGGTCAGCGACAGGCCAAGGCCCGTCCCCTGCGCCCTCTGCTCGACGCCGCCCGCCTGTTCGAAGGGGCGGCCCAGCCGGGCCAGGTCCTCGGGCGCGACGCCGACGCCGGTGTCGGCCACCCCGAGCTCCAGCATCGGGCCCAGGGCCTCGGCGGTGACGGTGACCGATCCGCCTGACGGCGTGAACTTCACGGCGTTGGACAGCAGGTTCAGCAAGATTTGCTTCACCGCGCGGCGGTCGGCGGCGATGGTCAGGGCGTCGGGCGGTAGAACTGCGGCCAGGTCGACGCCCTTGTCCTCGGCCTGAACCCGCACAAGGGCCAGGGCGGCCGAAACCGTCTCGCGCACGTCGAAGCGCTCGATATTGAGCTCATAACGATCCGCCTCGATGCGGCTGACGTCCAGCACGTCGTTGATGAGCTCCAGAAGATGGCCGCCGGCCTTGTGAATGGCGTCAGCGTATTCGACGTAGCGGGGCGGGATCGGCCCGAACAGCTGCTGGCGCATGATGTCGGAAAAACCGATCACTGCGTTCAGCGGCGTGCGCAGTTCATGGCTCATATGGGCCAGGAAGCGCGACTTGCCGGCGTTCTGGGCCTCAGCCTCGGCGCGGGCGGCGTCGAGGCCTTCCTCGCGGGCGTGCTGCAGAGTGGCGTCCAGCGCCACGGCGATCAGCCGCGCGGGCTCGCCCGCCCTCGTCTCCAGCCGACGCAGGACCAGCTGGATGCGACGGTCCAGCGCCAGACGCGGCGCGAAGCGCACCTGGGCCTCCGAACCCGCCTCGGCCTTGGCCAAGGCGGCCAGCACCGTCGGGCGATCCGGGGCATGGACGGCCGCGACCAGTCCGTCCTCGAACAGAGGGTCGACCGGCAACGCCGCCGGCGCCGCGCCATAGGCCGCCAAGGCGGCGCCCGAGGCGTCCAGAACCAGAGTCAGGCCGGGCTGTCCCGCCAGCACTGTCTCGACCTGCGACACCGCGCCTTCGACCGCGGACAGACGACGCCGCTGGACGCCCCCGCTGATCCGAAACGCCAGAGCCGCCGCCCCCGCCGTCAGCAGGGCCGAGACCGCCGCCATGCCGGGCGCCATGCCGGGCGCGGCCTGCGGCGCGCCGTTGACGCCGGCCGCGATCAATCCCGCCAGCGCCGCCAGCGCCGACCCCAGCGCCCCGAACAGGACCCATCGCGACGGCCCCAGGGCCACGGCGGCGATCATGGGCATGAAGACCAAGCCGCCCAACGGCCCCGTCAGCCCTCCCGAGAGGGCGGAGGCCGACATGGCGGCCAGGCACCAGGCCGCCAGCAAGGCGGCCCGCACCGACCGCCCGTCGCGGGCCAGCACCAACAACCCCAGCAAACCCGGCGTCGCCATGGTCAGGGCCGCCGACGCCCCTAGCTCCACCGCTCCGCCAGGCGCCCCGCGTCCCAGCCAGTCGCCGCCCAGCGCCATCAGGCCGACCGCCGCCGCCCAAGCCGCGTGCCAGGCGGCCACGGCGGCGCCGTCCCGGGCGTCAGGCGCCTCGGGCGATCGGATCGGCTCGAACAGGGCGGGCGGCGGCTTCAATCCGGGCCTTTGAGACGGTTGATTCAACCGCGCAGTCTAGCCCTCGACCAAGGCCGACCAAAGGCTGCTCGCCTGGCGGGCGACTGTCCCAAAACGGCGCGAAATCAAATCCGACCGAGCGAGTGCAATGGTTGTCGTCGGGACCGCCGGGGCCTATGTCCGCCCCATGACCGCGACCGACGCCCTGCCCGCCCTGACCCTCGACGAAACCCTGGCCGAACTGGTCGAGGAGTTCGACCTGCTGGGCGACTGGGAAGGACGGATTGAATACGTCATCGACCTGGGCAAGGGCCTGCCGCCCCTGCCCGAGGAGGCCCGCGTCGAAGCCAACAAGGTGCCGGGTTGCGCCGCCCAGGTCTGGCTGTCGACCCGCCGCGCCGACGGGCGGCTGTTCTTCGACGCCGACAGCGACAGCGCCCTGTCCAAGGGCAATATCGCCCTGCTGCTGAAGCTCTACTCGGGCCGACTGCCCGCCGAGATCCTGGCCTTCGACGCCCGCGCGGCCCTGGACCGGCTGGGCCTGCCCGCCGCCTTGACCCGCCAACGCGCCAACGGCCTGAACAGCATGGTCGGCCGCATCCGTGAGGCCGCGACGCAGGGATGATCCACAGGGCATCGCTGCCACCCCTTTGCCGCCAAACACAAAAATCGACGTTATCCACACCCCCTATCAAATGAGGGGGACAAGGCGCGCCCGGCGATGGCCAATGCGCGTATGGAACCCTTGGGGGACGCCGACCGTGCAATGAACGCCCTGTGGCGAAGCCTCTATGGCCAGCCGCTGCCGATCCGTGGCGCACCCGGCCTGGCCCTCAAGGTCATACTCAGTTGCGAGAGGCATCGATGGACATCAGAACCCGCCGCAGACGCTCGGCCTGGACGCTCTCCCCCTTCGAGGGCCTGCTCCTGATCCTGGCGGTGACCTCGTTCGGCGCCGCCTGCCTGTCGACCGCCTTCGTCTAGAGAGGCCTTCTAGCGTCCTGGACGCCGGGTCATGGCGGAAGCCGGGGCCAGTTGCAGACCACGCGCCTCAAGCCCGGCCGTCCAGCGGGCGGCGGCTTCGACGGTGACGGGATAGGAGAAGCCGGTTCCCAGCGCCGCGCCGCGCGTCTTGGCGGCGGCCTCCAGGGCGTTGAGCTGACCCATGATGGCGGCGGGGCTCTGGCTCTCGTCAATGATGCGGTCGGCGCTGGCGCGGGCGAAGGCGCCCGGCTTGCGACGCATCGAGCCGTCATCGAGGAAGGCCACGCCGCGCTGACGCAACACGGCCAGCATGGCGCCCATGCCCTCGTCCGAGGTCGCGAAGCGATCGCCCAGGTAGTTGGTCACGCCGAAATAGCCCGTGGCGCGGCCCAGCAGCCAGTCCAGCTTGGCCTCGACGTCGTCGGCGCCGCCGCTGCTCAGCAGGGTGTAGGGGCCGGGATCGTTGTCGGGATAACCGGTCGGCTCCATCGGCAGCTCGATCATCACCTCGTGCCCCTGGGCGCGGGCCATGTCGATCCAGGCCTGAAGGCCCTCGGCATAGGGGACGAAGCTTAGGGTCACCTCGGCGGGCAAACGCTCGATGGCCGCGCGGGTGGTGACGGCGTTCAGGCCCAGGCCGCCGACGACCAGCGACACCATGGGCTTGCCGTTCGACCGGAACGGACGGGCATAGGCCTGGGCCGGGACGCGGCCGTCGGGCGCGATGCGCGGCAGGGGACCGTTCGGGCCGGGCGAAAACAACCCGGCGATCGGGGCCTTGGGCAGGGGATTGGAGGGCGCGCGCACCGGGGCGGCGATGGCCGAGCCGCCCGCCACGCTGGCGCCGTCCGGCAGGGTGATCAGGGCCTCGCCCCCGGCTGCGCCGTTGGGGTCCAGCAGCGCCGGATCGCCCAGGTCCTGATAGAGGTCGAGCCCGCTCATGGCGAAGGCGTCGGCGCCCGTCGGGGCGACGTCAGCGACGGCGGGGCGTTGCAGCGCCACCCGGGCCGAGGGCGCGCCAGCGCGCGGATCACCCATGACGGCGACGAACAGAACCCCGGCGGCCAGAAGGAAGGCGCCTGCCGCGCCCACGGCGACCGGCGGCTTCTTCAGCGCGGCGACGACGACGTCGAGGCTCAGACGCGCGCGCTCCTCCGGCGGCAGACCGGCGGCGGCGGCGAGAGCGGACTGGCGCTTGGCGAACATGGACGGGCGGCGCTCGAACGACGGAGATGAGACAGGAGAACCGCACGGCGCGGCTCTCCTCGACCCTCACTTATCCCCAGCGCCGGTTAAGAAACCCTAACGCGCCATTCACCACGTCGGCGAAGAACGGTCAGTCCTTCTTCGGCTCATTGCCCGGCGTGATTTCGGGACCACGCGTCGGGCGGTCGGACGGCGCGTCCGTGTCGGCCTCGGCGGTTTCGATCGGCTTGGTCCCCGGCGCGGTGACCACGACGGTGTCCGGCGCGGCGGCCAGCCTGGTCAGGTCGCCGCCGGCGCGCAGCACGTCCAGCGCACGTTGCAGTTGATAGTCCTTGGTCTTGTCGAAGTCCTTGCCCGGGGCCTCGTGCGGCGTGTGCGGCCCCTTGCGCTCGGCCCCGATGGAGGAGTCCAGCGCCGTGGCGTAGGCCGCCTCGGAGTAGATGAAGCTGGAGCGCGAGACGATGCGGGCCTCAGCCTCGGAGCGCGCCACCTCCAGATCAGGCTCAATGCCGATCTTCTGGATCGAGCGGCCCGACGGCGTGTAATAGCGCGCCGTGGTGATCGACAGGGCCCCGTCCGCGCCGCCGCGCAACGGGATCACCGTTTGCACCGAGCCCTTGCCGAAGCTGGTCAGGCCGACGACGGTGGCCCGCTCCTGATCCTTCAGCGCGCCGGCCACGATTTCCGACGCCGAAGCCGAGCCGTAGTTGATCAGGACCACGACCGGCAGACCGCCGGTCAGATCGCCAGGCTTGGCGGCGTAGCGTTCGATCTGATCAGGTTTGCGGCCGCGCTGACTGACGATCTCGCCGCGTTCCAGGAAGGTGTCGGACACGTCGATGGCGGCGGTCAACAAGCCGCCGCCGTTGTTGCGCAGGTCCAGGACATAGCCCTTGATGCCCGGCTTCTCGCGCTTCAGACGCTCGATGGTTTCGGTCAGCTCACGGCCGGTGTTCTCGTTGAAGGTCGAGATGCGCAGATAGCCGAAGTCGCCTTCCAGACGCCCCGTCACGGATTCGACCTTGATGACCTCGCGGGTCAGAACGACCTCACGCGGCTCCTCGCCGTCGCGCAGGAAGGTGACGGTGACGCTGGCGCCGATGGCGCCGCGCAGCTTCTCGGAGACTTCGGACACGGTCAGGCCGGCGGCGTTCTGGCCGTCGATGGCGCTGATGACGTCGCCCGCCTGAACGCCCGCGCGACCGGCAGGGCTGTCGTCCATCGGCGAGATGACCTTCACCAGACCGCCCTCGGAGGTGATGGTCAGGCCCACGCCCGAATATTCGCCCGTCGTTCGCTCGCGCAGGTCGCCATAGGACTTGGGCGGCAGATAGTTGGAGTGCGGATCCAGCGCCGTCATCATCCCCTGCAGGGCGGCCTCGATCAGCTTCTTGTTGTCGACCGGCACCACATAGGCCTGCTCGACGATGCCCAGCACGTCGCCGAACATCTGGAGCATGCGGAAGGTCTCGTTGCGCGGGGTCTGGCTGGCGACAGCCGCCGCCGATCCGCCCAGGGCCAGGGCGGCGCAGCCGATGAGAAGCAGTTTACGCATTCGGTGTCTTTCCATCGGATCCGCGCGGGCTCCGGTCGTCCAGGGCGGCGCAAGGCGGTCAGACGCCCACGCCAGATAGGGCGATACAATCAGCGTCCGCGCGGATTTGAAAGGACTTTCGCGCGGAAGCCCGGCCGATTGCAGTCGCTATTGCAGCCAGGGCGCGGGGTCGATGGGGCGTTCGTCGCGGCGCAACTCGAAATAGGCCTCGCCGTCCTCGCCGGTGCGGCCCAGGGCCTGGCCGTCGGCGACGCGCTGACCGGTGTCCACCGACAGTTGATCCAGACCGGCCACGACGACGCGCCAGCCGGGCCCGAGGTCTAGAATGACGACCTCGCCCCACTCCTTCAGTGGCCCGGCGTAGGCGACACGGGCGGACGCAGGCGCAGCGATGACCTCGTGGCTGGAACGCCAGCGCCAGCCGCTCGAGCCGCCGCCGAAGCGCTGAGACGGCGCGCCCTGCACCGGGGCTGTCAGGCGGCTGCGCCCGGCGGGCAGACGGGCGGCGGGGGCCTCGACGGCGGCCTCGGCCACCACAGGCGTCTGGCCGCCCAGCTCGCGGATTCGGGCCTCCAGCGACCGGGTCGCGCGCTCGGCCCGAGCGGCCTCGGCGCGCAGGACAGCCCTCAGGGCCACCTTGCGGGACGACAGGCTCTCGATCTCGGCCCGGCGATCGCCCTGCGCGCTCTCGACGGTGAACAGGCGTTCGCTGGACAGGGCGGCCAGGCGGCGGATGCGGATCACCTCGGCCTGACGCCCGACCAGGCTCCTGGCGCGGGCCTGCAACTCGGGCGTCATGGCGCGGATCAGGATGGAAGCGCGCACCGTGTCGACCGCCTTGTCCGCCGGGATCAGCAGGGGCGGCGGCGGCTTGCGGCTCATCATCTGCAGGGCCGACAACAGACGCCCCTGCCCGGCCCGTTCGCGGGACAGGGCGGCGACCAGGGCGGCCTCGCGGTCGCCCAGTTCCTTGAGCCGGGCGCGCTGGGATTCCAGCTGGACGTCGTCCTCGGCCTCGGCCCGGCGCAGTTCGGCCAGCTGGCGGTCCAGATAGACCACCTCGTCGCCAGCGGCCGCCGCCTCGGCGCGCAGACGTCGCGCGCGCGCGGTCTCGTCGCGATACTCGGCCTGAAGCCGCGTCAGTTCAGGATTGGGCGCGGCCGTGCGCTGGCTCGACGCAGGGCCCGCCAGCATCATGGCCAGCCCCGTCGATATCAGAACAACCCCCGCCCCCCGGCGCATCAGTCGCGGTGATAGGGGGAGCCGGACAGGATGGTCACGGCGCGATAGAGCTGCTCGGCCAGCATGGCGCGGGCCAGGGCGTGGGGCCAGGTCTGAGGCCCGAAGGCCAGGGTCGAACGGGCGGCCCGGCGCACGCTCTCGTCCAGACCGTCCGCCCCGCCGATGGCGAAGATCAGACGCCGCTCACCCTGATCACGTAGGGTCGCGATGTGGTCGGCGAAGGCGCGCGAAGAATAGGTCTTGCCCCGCTCATCGCAGGCGATCAGGTGCGCGCCCTCGGCGGCGGCGAGCAACAGCTCGGCCTCGGGGGCCTTGCCCGGCTTGCGGGGTTCGAGATCCAGAAGCTCCAGCGGACCCAGCCCCAACGGACGACCCGCAAGGGTCGCCCGTCGGGCGTAGTCGTCGGCCAGGGCGGCCTCGGGACCGCGGCCCGGCTTGCCGATGGCCGCGATCGCCAGCTTCATGGAGTCAGCTCAGTCCGGGGATCAGGCGGCGCCAGCGCCGCGGTGGGCGCTGTCGATGGCCCAGATCTTCTCGATATTATAGAAGGTGCGCACTTCAGGGCGGAACAGGTGGACGATGACGTCGCCCGCATCCAGCAGCACCCAGTCGCAGTGCGGCAGACCCTCGACCTTGACCTTGCCCAGGCCAAGATCCTTGAACAGGCGCAGCAGGTGGTCGGCCAGGGCGCCGACGTGACGGTTCGACCGGCCCGAAGCCACAATCATGGCGTCGGACATCGGGCTTTTGCCGCGCAGGTCGATCAGGACCATGTCGATCGCCTTGTCTTCGTCGAGCTTGGCGATAATGGCGCGTTCCAGCTCGGTCAGGCCGACCGGAAGCGGGGCTTGATCGCCGGTACTGGGGCCTTCGGCCTGACCATCTTCGGAATGGACGGAATCCATCGGGTCCATTTCATGGGCCGCGTTGGAAACGGCGGCGTCTTGCGCATCGTGCGCGGGCGAGGGGGTCAGCGGAGGGCTCCAGGGGAGATTACTAAAGGCGGCAGCCTAGCACGTCCCAGCCGAAAGGTCACCCATCGCCGGGAATCAACGCCTCGCCCCGCCGGATGGCCGTCGAGGACCGCGGATTCAGCGGGGCCGTCAGATAGGTCCAGGCGGGCGCCTTCAGGCTGGGCAGCAGCCCCGCCTGAGCCGCCGGAATGCGGAAACGGGCGAACCGGGCGGCGGCAGGCGCCCCCCGGCTGTCCAGTTGGCTGCCGGGCCGCGACACCACGGCGACCGGGATCAGCCGCATGATGTCGGTCCAGCCCCTCCACCTGTGGAAGCTGGCCAGATTGTCCGCCCCCATCAGCCAGACGAATTTCACGCCGGGATAGCGGGCCGTCAGCGCCCGCACCGTATCGATGGTCCAGCGGGTGCCGATGCGGGTCTCGAAATCCGAGACGGTCATGGCCGGGCCGACCTTGGCCGCGACGGCGCGGGCCGAGGCCATGCGCTCGGCAAGCGGCGCGGTCTCGTGGCTGGATTTCAGCGGGTTCTGCGGCGACACCAGCCAGACCACCCGGTCCAGACCCAGACGTCGCATGGCCGTCTCGGCCACATGGGCGTGGCCGTCGTGGGCCGGATTGAAGGAGCCGCCGAACAGGCCGACCTTCATGCCCGGATGCAGGTCCAGCCCGTCGCGCAGGGCGCCGGGTCGAGGGCCGAAGCCTTTCGGCGCGGGACCGGCGTGGAAGAAGGACAAGGGCGGCTCTTTGGACGGCGACGAGAGGGCGGACTTATGCTCACCCGTGCCCTAACACGCCTCAGCCGACGGACGAAAGCCTCAGAACTCTTTCCAGCTCGAGCCGGGATCGCGCTCGCCCGGCTGGGCCAGCTGCTGGCCCCAGGTCACGACCATGAAGGCCTTGTGGCTGCGGATCTTGTACTGGCCGATCATCGGCGCGACCGCGCCCAGCGGCAGGCCGGTGCGGCCGTCGTAGAGAAAGCCGGAAAACTCGGCCACGCCCATGCGATCGCGGTTGGAATAGATGGACAGCTCGGGGATGGAGACGACGTTCAGCGTCTCGTTGATCGGCACCCGCATATCGGGGATGCCGAAGACCCGGCGCATCTGCTCCAGCGACAGGGCGCCGGCGCGGACTTCGAAGATGGCGTCGGCGCTGTCGCGATCGCGACTGATGGCGTAGCCGGCGTCCGAGAGGGCGGCGCGGATGGCGCTCAGTGCATAGCGAGCGTTCTCGGCCTGGAAATAGGTCTCGTCGATGAAGACACGCGCGCCTTGCGGGATCGGCAGGGTCAGCCCCTCGACAGCGCGGTCGGCGGCGCGGTTGACCAGCAGCATGTCGGTGGCCGTCCGCGCCGGATTGGTCTCGGTCACCGAGGCGCAGCCGGCCAGGACCGCGGTCGCAGCCAGCAGGACGATCAGACGCGCCGTCGTCAAATCACCAGGCTCCGACATTGGGCATGGAGGCCCAGGGCTCGGCCGGCGCCAGACGCTCGCCGCCTTGCAGCAGTTCGATCGAGATGCCGTCGGGCGAGCGGATGAAGGCCATGTGGCCGTCACGCGGCGGACGGTTGATCGTCACCCCGCCGTCCATCAGACGCTGGCAGGCGGCGTAGATGTCCTCGACCTCGAAGGCCAAGTGACCGAAGTTGCGACCGCCCTGATAGTCCTCGGGATCCCAGTTGAAGGTCAGCTCGACCTCGGGCGACTTCTCGGCTTCGGCGCGGGCCGTGTCCCGGGGCGCGGCCAGATAGATCAGGCTGAAACGCCCGGCCTCGCTGTCCATCCGGCGCGTCTGCACCAGGCCCAGTAGGTCACGATAGAAGTGCAGCGACGCTTCCAGGTCCTTCACGCGGACCATGGTGTGCAGATAGCGCATAGCTCAGTGGGCCTCGGGCGGGCGGGCCGCCGGGTCCAGGTATTCGTTCTCGGGGTGCGAATGCGCCGACAGGACGAAGCGGCGGTCGCAGTAACCGCACTCGACCGAGTCCTCGTCGCCCATCTCCAGATAGACCAGAGGGTGACCGAGGACGCCGCCGCCGTCGCAAGCGACGCGCTTGGACGAGACCACGATCTCTTCGGGGGCGGGGATGACAGCGTCGGTATGGCGGGGAGGCATGGGTCCGGTCCGGGTCTGGAAGGCTCGCGCCTTCCCTAGAAGGACCGGCTCTCCAGGTCAAACTTCCGAAGGTTGCGCTTTGCGCCCGAACAGCTTGTCCAGCATGGCCTTGCGCTTCTTGAACAGGGTCAGGCCCAGACAGCCGGCGCCGACCCACAGGCCGATCTCGCCGATCAAAGCGGCGACGGCGGCCAGCAGGGCCGCATAGGTCATGTCCAGATAGTCCAGCTTGCCCGCCAGCAGGGCCAGACCCATGCCGGTGTAGCCGACGGCGCAAACGCCCAGAGCGGCGAAGCCGATCAGGCGGGTCTTGGTCAGAGGCTTCTTCATCTGGGCTTGCAGGGCGGTCATGAGCGTCTCTCCATCAAGGCAGGTTGTCTTTATGACAAGGAACCTAGACAAACAAACAATCCACGTCAAGCATCATTTACACAAAGACGCGCAACCTTGTCCAAACCATGCGTCACAGCGCCTTGGCGAACCGCGCTCGGCCCCCTACCTATGCCGCACGCTTCCGCCGCCTGAGTGAACGTCCGCATGACCGAGACCCCTGCCCTGCCCGTCAACGCCATCGAGGTGCGGGGCCTGAAGAAGACCTATGCGGGCAACAAGAAGTCGCCGCCCAAGACGGCCCTGCGCGGCGTCGACCTGACGGTGCCGCGCGGCTCGATGTTCGGTCTGCTGGGCCCCAACGGGGCGGGCAAGTCGACCCTGATCAACATCATCGCCGGCGTGGTGAACAAGTCCGAGGGCACGGTCCGCATCTGGGACCGCGACATCGACCATGAGGCCCGCGACGCCCGCGCCGCGCTCGGCGTCGTGCCGCAGGAAATCGTCGCCGACGTCTTCTTCACTCCGCGCGAGGCGCTGGAGGTCCAGGCCGGCTTCTACGGCGTGCCTGCCGACGAGCGCCGCTCGGACGAGCTGCTGGCCGCGCTGGGCCTGTCGGACAAGGCCAACGCCTATGTCCGCGCCCTGTCCGGGGGCATGAAGCGCCGCCTGATGGTGGCCAAGGCCCTGGTCCACAATCCGCCCGTCCTGATCCTGGACGAACCGACGGCGGGCGTGGATGTCGAACTGCGCCGCCAGCTGTGGGACTATGTGCGCAAGATCAACGAGGAAGGCGTCACCGTCATCCTGACCACCCACTATCTCGAAGAAGCCCAGGAGCTCTGCGACACCATCGCCATTATCAACCGGGGCGAGGTCGTGGCCTGCGAGCCGACCCGGACCCTGTTGAAGCGTCTGGACACCCGCAATGTTGTGGTGACGCCCGAGACGCCGCAGGAGGTCCCGCCCCACCTGCACGGCTTCGCCGTCGCCCCGCGCCCGCACGGCGCCTTCGTCGTCACATATCGGACCGGCGAGTCCAGCGTCGAACAGGTGCTGGCCGCCGTGCGCGCGGCGGGCGTGACCATCAAGGACATCGCCACCGAGGACCCGAATCTGGAAGACGTCTTCCTGGCCATGACCTATGGCGACGCCAGCCGCCCCAGCCCGACGCAGGACTGAAGCTTCGCCCGGACGCCCCCTCCTCCGTCATCCTCCGGCGTAGCGAAACGGACCGGGGGATGACCACAGGGGTGTGGGCGGTCCTAAACCACCATCACCGTCCCGAGCAGCAGCTTCGCGCCCGCCCGGCCGACCACCCGGTCCGTGGCCGCCTGCAAGGCCCGGCTCAGCCATTCCACGTCTGGCGGCGTGCCCGGCAGCATGCGTTCGCCCGCCAGCCGCACCACCTCATTGAAAGCGGCGCTCAGCCGCGGCCTGGACTGGGCGGCGCGGGCGCGCAGGGCTTCATCGGCCACATCCACCCCGACCTCGACCGTCATCACCCCCCGGCGGCCGTCGCGGCGCAGGATGGTGGCCGTGGCCGTGGGCAGGGGGATGTAGGCGTTAGCGGGCGCACCGCCGCCTTCGCTCTTGCCCGAGGCTTCGGCCTCAACGGCGACGAGGGCGGTGCTCAGGGCCGCGAGGCCGATCAGTGCGCGACGATCCATGCCCCACACTGCCCTGCCGCGGCTTAAGGCGCGGTTACGGCTGGCGGGCTGTCGCGTGCGAGCGTAATCGGCAGACATGACCGAGACTGATCTTTCCGCCTATCGTCCCAATGTCGGGGTGGTGCTGTTCAACACCGCCGGACAGGTCTGGCTGGGCCGCCGGGCGAACACGCCCGAGCCGTGGAACTGGCAGTTCCCGCAGGGCGGCGTCGACGAGGGCGAGAACCTGGAGGCCGCCGCCCTGCGCGAACTGCAGGAGGAGACCGGCGTGCGATCGGTGGAACTGCTGGGCCGAACCGGCGGCTGGATCGTCTATGACTTCCCCGAGGGTATGGGCGGCCCCAAGGCGTGGAAGGGTTTCAAGGGCCAGAAGCAGGTCTGGTTCGCCTTCCGCTTCACCGGCGAGGACAGCGAGTTCGACCTGGCCGCCCACGGCGAGCCGGAGTTCGACGCCTGGCGCTGGGGCGCGCTGGAGGAAGCCCCCGACCTGATCGTGCCGTTCAAGCGCGAGGTCTATCAGCAGGTGGTGGCCGCCTTCGAGGATCTGCCCAAGAGCTGAGGCCGCCCCAAAGAAAAAGGCCCCCCGCCGAAGCGAGGGGCCCTGATCTTGTCGGCGTCGCAGAGGGCTCAGCCCTCGACGACCTCCGAGGCTTCTTCGGCCAGGATGGTCAGGCCTTCGCCGTTGACGTCGGCGAAGCCGCCCTTGACCTCGAAACGACGACGCTGGGCGCCGTCATAGACCGTCACCACGCCTTCGCGCAGGGTGGTCATGAAGGGGGCGTGGCCCGGCAGGACGCCGAAGTCGCCCTCGACGCCCGGCGCATCGACCTGATCGACCGAACCGGCGAAGATTTCGCGTTCCGGGGCGACGAGGGAGAAGTTCAGCTTACCGGCCATGGATCAGGCTTCCGAGGCCATCTTGGCGGCCTTCTCGACGACTTCCTCGATGGCGCCGACCATGTAGAAGGCGGCTTCCGGCAGGTGGTCGTATTCGCCATCGCAGATGGCCTTGAACGAGCGGATGGTGTCCTTCAGCTCGACGAACTTGCCCGGCGAGTTGGTGAACTGCTCGGCCACGAAGAAGGGCTGCGACAGGAAGCGGCTGATCTTGCGGGCGCGCGACACGACCAGCTTGTCGTCTTCCGACAGCTCGTCCATGCCCAGGATGGCGATGATGTCCTTCAGCGCCTTGTACTGCTGCAGGATTTCCTGAACGCGGCGGGCGACGGTGTAGTGCTCTTCACCGATGACCAGCGGGTCCATGATGCGCGAGGTCGAGTCCAGCGGGTCCACGGCCGGGAAGATGGCCTGGGCCGCGATGTCGCGGTTCAGAACGGTCGTCGCGTCCAGGTGAGCGAACGAGGCGGCGGGCGCCGGGTCGGTCAGGTCGTCGGCGGGAACGTAGATGGCCTGGACCGAGGTGATCGAGCCCTTCTTGGTCGAGGTGATGCGCTCTTGCAGGTTGCCCATCTCGGTGGCCAGCGTCGGCTGATAGCCCACGGCCGAGGGGATGCGGCCCAGCAGAGCCGACACTTCCGAACCGGCTTGCGTGAAGCGGAAGATGTTGTCGACGAACAGCAGCACGTCCTTGCCTTCTTCGTCGCGGAAGTACTCGGCGATCGACAGGCCGGTCAGGGCGACGCGGGCGCGGGCGCCGGGCGGTTCGTTCATCTGGCCGTAAACGAGGGCGCACTTGGAGCCTTCGGTCGAGCCGTTGTTCTTGGCCGGGTCCACGTTCACGTTGGACTCGATCATCTCGTGATACAGGTCGTTGCCTTCGCGGGTGCGCTCACCCACGCCGGCCAGAACCGAGTAACCGCCGTAAGCCTTGGCGATGTTGTTGATCAGTTCCTGCATGGTCACGGTCTTGCCGACGCCGGCGCCGCCGAACAGGCCGGTCTTGCCGCCCTTGGTGTAGGGGCAGATCAGGTCGATGACCTTGATGCCCGTGACCAGGATTTCCGACGAGGTCGACTGCTCTTCGAAGGTCGGAGCCTCACGGTGGATCGGACGGTATTCCGTGGTCTTGATCGGACCGGCTTCGTCGATCGGCTGGCCGACGACGTTCATGATGCGGCCGAGCGTGCCCGGGCCGACCGGAGCCATGATCGACTTGCCGGTGTCCACGACGGGCTGACCGCGGGTCAGACCTTCGGTGGTGTCCATCGAGATGGCGCGGACCATGTTCTCACCCAGGTGCTGGGCGACTTCGAGAACCAGGGTGAAGGGCTGGCCCGTCTTCTGGTCGACGTTCTGGGTTTCCAGTGCGTTCAGGATCGCCGGCAGGGCGCCGGTGAACTCGATGTCGACGACGGCGCCGATGACCTGGGCGATCTTGCCCTGGCCGGCGACGGCGGCGACGGTGGCTGCCTTCTTGGGAGCAGCCGGCTTCTTGGCTGCGGTTTTCTTCGGGGCGGTGGTGTCGGTCATCGTGCGTGTCCGTATCGGAATGTCTGGCGTGTCGGGATCAGAGCGCTTCGGCGCCGGCGATGATCTCGATCAGCTCGGTGGTGATCTGGGCCTGGCGTTTGCGGTTGTACTGGAGCGTCAAGCTGTTGATGAGGTCGCCCGCGTTACGCGTGGCGTTGTCCATCGCGGCCATCTGCGCGCCGAAGAAACCAGCCTGGTTCTCCAGCAGGGCGGCCAGGATCTGCGTCGTCAGATTGCGCGGCAGCAGGGTCTCGAGGATCTCCTCCTCCGACGGCTCGTACTCATAGAGCGCGCCGGCGTCGGCCGAGGCGTCGGCGTCGACTTCGGCCGGGGCCAGCAGACGCGACGACGGGACCTGCGAGATCACCGACTTGAACTGGCTGTAGAAGAGGGTGACCTTGTCGGCCTCGCCCGCCTCGAACTTCTCGGCCAGCAGCTCGGCGATCGGCTGGGCTGCGTGCAGCCCCACCGTCTTGTGCTCGCTCAGTTCGAAGGTCTTGACGACCTTGTCGCCGAACAGGCGGGTCAGTTGGTCACGCGACTTGCGGCCGACGGCCACGATCTCGACCGTCTTGCCGTTGGCGATCAGGCTGTTGATGTGGTCCCGCGCAGCGCGGATGACGTTGGTCGAGAAACCGCCCGCCAGGCCCTTGTCGGCCGTGGCGACGACGACCAGGTGCTTCTGGTCGGCGCCGGTGCCGGTCATCAGGCGCGGGCCGTCGTCGCCGACGCCGGCCGCCAGGTTGGCGATGACCGAGGCCATACGCGTGGCGTAGGGGCGGGCGTTCTCGGCCTGCTCCTGCGCACGCTTCAGCTTGGCGGCTGCGACCATCTGCATGGCCTTCGTGATCTTCTGCGTCGCTTTGACGCTTCCGATCCGATTGCGCATTTCCTTAAGGCTGGCCATCCGGCGCTACTCTCGCTCTCTGGTCAGTGCTTAGGCGAAGGTCTTGGTGAAGGCGGCCAGGATGTCCTTGAGCTCGGCTTCAAGTTCCGGGGTCAGGGCCTTCTTGGTGCGGATGCCTTCCAGCAGCGACGCGTGGTTCGAGTGAACGCGGGCCAGCAGCTCGCTTTCAAAACGGCCGATGTCCGAAACGGCGATGCCGTCCAGGTAGCCGCGCGTGCCGGCGTAGATCGAGACGACCTGCTCTTCGACGGCCAGCGGCGAGTACTGCGGCTGCTTCAGCAGCTCGGTCAGGCGGGCGCCGCGCGCCAGCAGCTTCTGGGTCGAGACGTCCAGGTCCGAGCCGAACTTCGCGAAGGCGGCCATTTCACGGTACTGGGCCAGCTCGCCCTTAATCGAACCGGCGACCTGCTTCATGGCCTTGATCTGGGCCGAGGAGCCGACGCGCGACACCGAGATGCCGACGTTCACGGCCGGACGGATGCCCTGGTAGAAGAGGTCCGATTCCAGGAAGATCTGGCCGTCGGTGATCGAGATCACGTTGGTCGGGATGTAGGCCGAGACGTCGTTGGCCTGGGTTTCGATGATCGGCAGAGCGGTCATCGAGCCCGAACCATAGTCCTCGTTCAGCTTGGCCGAACGCTCCAGCAGACGGCTGTGCAGGTAGAAGACGTCGCCCGGGTAGGCTTCACGGCCGGGCGGACGGCGCAGCAGCAGCGACATCTGGCGGTAAGCCACAGCCTGCTTGGACAGGTCGTCATAGACGATCAGGGCGTGCATGCCGTTGTCGCGGAAGAACTCGCCCATGGCGGTGCCGGCGAACGGAGCCAGGAACTGCAGCGGGGCCGGTTCCGAAGCCGTGGCGGCGACGACGATGGTGTATTCCAGAGCGCCCGACTCTTCGAGCGTCTTCACGATCTGGGCGACCGTCGAGCGCTTCTGGCCGATGGCGACGTAGATGCAGTACAGCTTCGCCGACTCGTCTTCCGACTTGTTGACGTTCTTCTGGTTCAGGATGGTGTCGATGGCGATGGCGGTCTTGCCGACCTGACGGTCGCCGATGATCAGTTCGCGCTGGCCGCGGCCGACGGGGATCAGGGTGTCGATCGCCTTCTGGCCGGTCTGCATCGGCTCGTGAACCGATTTACGCGGGATGATGCCAGGAGCCTTGACGTCGACGCGGCGACGCTCGGTGAACTGGATCGGACCCTTGCCGTCGATCGGCTCGCCCAGCGGGTTGACGACGCGGCCCAGCAGACCCTTGCCGACCGGCACGTCCACGATTTCGCCCAGGCGGCGGACTTCATCGCCCTCGGCGATGGCGGCGTCCGCGCCGAAGATCACGGCGCCGACGTTGTCGCGCTCGAGGTTCAGGGCCATGCCCTTCACGCCGGCCTTGGGGAACTCGACCATTTCACCGGCCTGGACGTTGTCCAGACCGTGGATGCGGGCGATGCCATCGCCGACCGACAGCACTTGGCCGACGTCGGAAACGTCGGCTTCGACGCCGAAGTTGGCGATCTGCGACTTGAGGATGGCCGAGATTTCGGCGGCGCGGATGTCCATGGGGTGGGCTCTCTGGCTTTCGTCTTCGGGGCGGACCGTCAGGCCCGCTGCATTCTGGTTTCGGTGCGCGCTTACGCGCGCTTGAGGGCGAACTTCATCTGGTCGAGCTTGGTCTGCAGCGAGGCGTCGAACAGCTTCGAACCCACCTTGACCTTCAGGCCGCCCAGGATCGACGGATCGACGCGGGCGGTCAGTTCGGGATCGCGGCCCAGCGTCGAGCGCAGGGCGGCTTGAATGCTCTTGGTCTGGGCCGCCGTCAGCGGCAGGGCCGAGACGACCTCGGCGGCCACGACGCCGGTCTTGGCGGCGTAAAGAGCGGTGAAGCCCGCGATCACGGCCGGCAGATCAGCGGCGCGGCCGTTCTGGGCCAGCAGACCGAGGAACTTCTTGGTCACGGCGTTGAACTTGGCCTTGTCGGCGATGGCCGTCAGACCCTTGGCCTGATCCTCAGCCGAGATCACCGGCGACTGCGCCAGACGGCGCAGGTCCGCGCTGTCCAGCCAGGCGGCCTTCAAGGCGGCGAGATCGCCGCGCACGGCGGCCAGCGCCCCCGTCTCTTCAGAGAGATCGAACAGCGCCTGAGCATACCGTTCGCCGACTTCCGTCGTTCTGAAATCGTCCGCCACGTAATTAAGGTCCGCGATTTGAAGCGTTTGGGTCGAGACCGGCCGCGATGTCTCGCGCCAGTCAAGGGCTTGAAATGCCTGTAGAAAGCACGCTGGGGACACATCTTTCGATGCATCCTTCGCTAAAGCCGCGCGGCTGATAACACGCAAGCCCCCCTGTCGCAACCGACGGGGACGGAACGATAAGGTCGCACCCGCGCTCTTTTTCACGCGCTGCTAGGGGTTCCGATGGCCGCCTCCGCTTCAAAGACCGTCATCTTCGCCGCCCTGGCGGGCAATACGGCCATCGCCGTCACCAAGTTCGCCGCCGCCCTGTTCACCGGCAGCTCGGCCATGATGAGCGAAGCCATCCATTCGAGCGTCGACACCGGCAACCAGATCCTGCTGCTGATCGGCCTGAAGCGCGCCGCCCGCCCGGCCAGCGAGACCCACCCCTTCGGCCACGGACTGCAGCTCTATTTCTATACTTTCGTCGTAGCCATCCTGATCTTCGGTCTGGGCGCCGTGGTTTCGATCAGCCACGGCCTCGAGCGCATCCGCGCGCCCGAGCCGATCGAGAACCCCTGGGTCAACTATCTGGTCCTGGGCCTGGCCATCCTGTTCGAAGGCGGCTCCTGGTGGGTCGCGCTCAAGGCCTTCAATCGCGAACGCGCCGGCCGCTCCCTGATCCGTTCGGTGCAGGACAGCAAGGACCCCACCATCTTCACCGTCCTGTTCGAGGACACAGCCGCCCTGACCGGCCTGGTCATCGCCTTTGTCGGGGTGATCGCCAGCCAGGCCCTCGACCTGCCGATCCTCGACGGCGTCGCCTCGGTGGCCATCGGCGGGGTGCTGGCCATCACCGCCGCCTTCCTGGCCTTCGAGACCCAGAGCCTGCTGACCGGAGAGGCCGCCGATCCCGCCACACGCCAGGGCATCGCCGCCCTGGCCGAGTCCGAACCCGGCGTGGTCGGGCTGAACGACCTGCGCACCATGCATTTCGGGCCGACCGAAATCCTGGTCGCCCTCAGCCTCGACTTTCAGGACGACCTGAGCGCCGCCGATGTCGAGAACACCGTCGCCCGCCTGGAGCACCGCATCCGCGCCGCCTACCCTCAGGCTGGGCGCATCTATGTCGAGGCCCAGAGTCTGGCCAGCCACGCGGCTGTGCGCGACGCCGTCATGACCGGCGGCGGCCCCGGCGCCCTGGTCTCCGACGTGCCGGGTGCGACGACGTCGCCGCTCAAGCCCGCTTGATGCAACCTCACGGTCCCGTTACCGCTTATGCTTACCATCACATTCTGGAACCCCGATGCTTGAAAGCATAACCCCCCTGCTGAGCGACCCCGCCGCCTGGGCTGCCCTCGTGACCCTGGTGGTCATGGAAGTCGTGCTCGGCATCGACAACCTGATCTTCATCTCGATCCTGTCGAACAAGCTGCCACCCGAGCATCGCCAGCGCACCCGCCGCATCGGTATTGGTCTGGCCCTGGTCATGCGTCTGGCCCTGCTGGCCGCCATCGGCTGGATCGTCGGCCTGACCGCGCCCGTCTTCGACTTGGGCTTCCACGGCGAGACCTTCGACACCGCCTTCAGCTGGCGTGACCTGATCCTGATCGCGGGCGGTCTCTTCCTGGTGTGGAAAGCCACCAAGGAAATCCACCACGCCGTCGACACCACCCCGTCGAACGACATGCTGGAGAAGGACAAGAAGGACGTTGTCATCAACAACGTCGGTTCGGCCATCGTCCAGATCATCCTGCTGGACCTGGTCTTCTCGGTCGACTCCATCCTGACCGCCGTCGGCATGACCGATCACGTGCCGATCATGATGGTCGCCGTGGTCATCGCGGTCATGGTCATGCTGCTGGCCTCGGATCCCCTGGCCAACTTCATCGACAAGAACCCGACCGTGGTCATGCTGGCCCTCGGCTTCCTGCTGATGATCGGCGCCGTGCTGATCGCCGACGGCTTCGGCGTCCACGTGCCCAAGGGCTACATCTACGCCGCCATGGCCTTCTCGGCCCTGGTCGAGTTCCTGAACATGTGGTCGCGCAATGCGCAGATCAAAAAGGACAAGGCCGCGGAAGCCGCCCAGCGCGCGCTGAACAAGGCTGAAACCGCCGAGCCCGGCGTCTGATCGTGCGTCTCTGGCCGGTCTTGACGATGCTTCTGCTGGCGCTTCCCGCGTCGGCCGGGGCGCAGTCGTCGGGGCCGGCCGCCTCTTCTCCCGCCTCTCCCGCCGTTATGCCGGTCTATGGCTATGAGGTGGTGCGGACCCTCCCCCACGACCCGACCGCCTTCACCCAAGGCCTGGTCATTCGCGAGGGCGTGCTGATCGAAAGCACGGGCCGCGATCCGTCCAGCGTCCGCCGGGTGCGGCTGGAAGACGGCGTCGTGCTGCAAAAGCGCGAACTTGATCCTGAATATTTCGGCGAAGGCCTGACCGAGATCGGCGGCCGCCTGGTCACCCTGACCTGGAACAACGGCGTCGGCTTCGTCTGGAACGCCGACGACCTGAGCCCCGTGTCGCGCTTCACCTATGCCGGCGAAGGCTGGGGCCTGACCCACGATGGGAAGCGCCTGATCCTGTCGGACGGTTCGCCCAATTTGCGCTTCCTCGACTCCGCCACCTTCGCCGAGACCGGCCGCATCCCCGTCACCCTGAACGGCCGCCCCCTTCGTCAACTGAACGAACTGGAATGGATCGACGGCGAGGTCTGGGCCAATGTCTGGCAGACCAACTTCATCGTCCGCATCGACCCGACCTCGGGCCATGTGGTCGGGATCATCGACCTGAGCGGCCTGTTGCCCGAAGGTCTGGTCAAGGACCCGACCGACGACGTCCTGAACGGCATCGCCTGGGACGCGACGAACCGCCGTCTATTCGTCACCGGCAAGAACTGGCCCAGCCTGTTCGAGATCAAGCTGACCGGGCCGCGCTAAGCGCCTGCTCTCGAAACGTCACACTTCATCCGCGCTCAAGCAGCAAGCCGCCGCGCGGCGAGCGATAGCGCCCTTCGGTCAGAGGAAACTGTAGGGGTCGACATCCACCGTCAGCCTGACGGACGCAGGCACCTTCACCCGGCCCAGCCAGGCGCGCAGGAAGGCTTGCAGGTTCACATCGCGGTCGGCCCGGACCAGCAACCGCTTGCGGCGGCGCCCGCGCACCAGAGCCAGGGGCGCATCGGCGGGGCCATAGACCTCCAGCCGCTCGGCGTTGGGGATGGCCTCCGCCAGATCGCGGGCGACCTTCTCGACCGCCATGGCGTTCTCGCTGGACAGGATGATCGCCGCCAGACGGCCGTGCGGCGGCAGGGAGGCCGCCTCGCGCTCGCCCATCTCGGCCTCGACGAAGGCGTCGCGGTCACCCGCCGCCAGGGCCATCAGCACCGGGTGTTCCGGCGTCCAGGTCTGCAACAGGGCGCGGCCCGGCTTGTCCGCCCGCCCTGCCCGGCCCGTGGCCTGGGCCAGCAGTTGATAGGTGCGTTCCGCCGCGCGCAGGTCGCCGCCGCGCAGGCCGAGATCGGCGTCCACCACCCCGACCAGAGTCAGACGCGGGAAGTTGTGGCCCTTGGCGGCGGCCTGGGTGGCCACCAGAATATCGATCTCGCCCTCGGCCATCGACTGGATCAGGGCGCGGGCTGACGCCCCGTCCGGCACGGTGTCGGAGCTGAAGATGGCGGTACGGGCCTCGGGGAAGAGCCGGCGCACCTCCTCCTCGACCCGCTCGACGCCCGGCCCCACCGGCACCAGCGAGTCCTCGGCCCCGCAGGATGGACAGAGCTTGGGCTTGGGCATGGAGAAGCCGGTCAGGTGGCAGACCAGTCGCCCGGTGTAGCGATGCTCGACCAGCCAGGAATCCGTGTCGGGCGCCGTCAGTCGATGGCCGCAGGCGCGGCACAGGACCACGGGCGCGTAGCCGCGCCGGTTGAGGAAGAGCAGGCTCTGCTCCCCCTTGGCGAAGGTCTCGCCGATGGCGTCGCGCAGCGGTTGGGACAGCCAGGTCTGCGGGTCGGGCGAGCAGGTGCGCAGGTCGACCAGATCAATGTCGGGCAGGACCGCCGCCCCGTGCCGCGCCGCCAGCTTCAGCCAGCCGTAGCGGCCCTGTCGGGCGTTCCACAAAGTCTCCAGCGACGGGGTGGCCGAGGCCAGGACCACGGTCGCGCCCTCGATGCGGCTGCGGGCCACGGCCAGGTCGCGGCCGTGATAGACCAGACCCTCTTCCTGCTTGAACGAGCCGTCGTGCTCCTCGTCCACCACCACCAGCCGCAAGTTGGCGTAGGGCAGAAACAGGGCCGAGCGCGCCCCGACCACAATGTTACAGCGCCCGGCGACCACCGCCTCCCAGACCTGGCGGCGCCTGGGCGGGGCCACGCCCGAGTGCCATTCGGCGGGCGCAGCGCCAAAGCGGGCGGTGATCCGCTCGATCAGGGCCTGGGTCAGGGCGATTTCCGGCAGCAGGATCAAAATCTGCGCCGTCGGATCCTGCCGCAGCGCCCGCGCCGCCGCCTCCAGATAGGCCTCGGTCTTGCCCGAACCGGTCACCCCGTCCAGCAGGAAGGGGGCGAAGCCGCCCGCAGCGACGGCGTCGGCGATTACCGTGGCCGAGGCCGCCTGATCCGGGTTCAAAGTCGCCGGGGCATGGTCGAGATCGGGGGCGTCGAAGGCGGCGACCGCCTCGATCTCGATGACCGCCAGCACGCCCTCATCAACTAGTCCCTTGACCACCCCCGCCGAGACATCAGCCGCGCGGGCCAGATCGGCGGCTGTCATCGAGCGCTGGCCCAGGGCCTCCAGCACCGCCGTCCGCGTCGCCGTGGGTCGGGCGGGGGCGCGGCCCTCGACCCGTTTTACCCGTCGCTCGGGCCGGGGCCGCGGCGCGCGCAGGCCCTTCAGGGCCGTCGCCGCCATCTCGCCGGGCGGGCTGAGGGTCCAGCGCGCCGCCCATTCAACAAAGGTCAGCGTCCGTTCCGGCAGGCGATGCTCGCTCACCACCTGATCAATCGCCTTCAGCCGCCGGTTCGAACCCGTCGTCTCGAACACCTCGGCGACCACGCCCCGGATCAGGCGCGGCCCCAGCGGCACAGTCACCTGATCGCCGCGCACAGCCGTCAGCTCCTCCGGGACCTCGTAGTCGAAGGCCTCGGGCACCGGCAGGGGAATGAGGACGGAGGCGACTTTCACCGCGCGTCCCAAAGGACTAGCATCCCGGACATGAAACTCTTTCTCGACACCGCCGACGTCGCCGTCATCAAGGACCTGCTGCCCACCGGGATGGTGGACGGCGTCACCACCAATCCGTCGCTGATCGCCAAGTCGGGCCGGAACATCGCCGAGGTCATCGCTGAGATTTGCGCCCTCGTCGAGGGGCCGATTTCCGCCGAGGCCGTGGCGACCGATTTCGAGACCATGGTGAAGGAGGGCGACAAGCTGGCCGCCATCGCCCCCAACGTGGTCGTCAAGCTGCCCCTGACCTGGGACGGGCTGCGCGCCACGCGGGCCTTCGCCGACAAGGGAATCAAGACCAACGTCACCCTCTGCTTCTCGGCCGCCCAGGCCATGCTGGCCGCCAAGGCGGGCGCGACCTTCATCTCGCCCTTCGTCGGGCGGCTGGAAGATGTCGGCGCCGACGGCGTGGGCCTGCTGGAGGAAATCCGCGCCCTCTACGACATCCATGATTTCGACACCGAAATCCTGGCCGCGAGCTTGCGCAACCCTGACCACGTCACCGCCGCCGCCATCGCGGGCGCCGACGCCGCCACCCTGCCGGCCGACACTTTCAAGGCCTTGGTAAAGCACCCGTTAACCGACAAGGGGCTTGATGCCTTCCTGGCGGACTGGGGCAAGACCGGTCAGTCCATTTTGTAAATCCCGACCCGGAAAGAGGTCCGCTTGAGCACTTCCCTGGACCTCTCTCCCGATCACGCCGAGGGCCTTCACTGGCCCGAGGTTCGGGCCTGGCTGAACGCCCATCCGGATCGCCTGCTGGACGACCGCACCCTGCTGGAAGAACTGGGCCTGCGCGCCACCGGCCGCAACGTGGTCGATTTCGGCCGCGCGGCCCTGACCCGGCTCGAAGCCGTGGTCCAGCGCGAGGCCGGCGCCCGCAAACAGATCGAAGAGATCGCCCGCGCCAACTTCGCCGCCCAGACCCAGACCCACGTCTCGGCCCTGGACCTGATGGAGGCGACCAGCCACGCCGAACTGTCGCGTCAGTTGGACGCCACCTCGCAAGCCCGATTCGGTCTGGCCGGCGGCGCCATCGCCCTAGAGAAGCCCGGCGCCGTGCCCTTCGGCTGGAAGGCGCTGGAGCCCGGCCGCGTCGACGCCCTGCTGGGCGACGACGGTCTGGAATGGCTCGGCCCCAACTTCACCGGACTGGACCTGTTCGGCCCCGCCGAGGGCGAGGTGAAGTCGGTCGCCCTGGTCCGCATGAGCCTGCATCTGCCGGGTTCCGACGGCGCCCGCCCCGCCCTGTGCGCCTTCGGCTCGCATGAGGACGACGGCTTCACCCCGGCCATGGGCTGCGAACTGGTGGCCTTCATCACCCGCGTGGTGGAACGCATGGCCGAGCGATGGCCGACCCAAGCCTGAAGTCAGGCCTGACCGCGGATCAGGCTCTCCTCGCCTGGCTCGAACATCTGGCGCACGAGCGTCGCCTGTCGCCGCGCACCCTGGAGGCCTATGGGCACATCGGTCGCCTCTACGTCGCCTTTCTGGAACGCCATCGCGGCGGGCCTCAGACCCTGTCTGATCTCGGCGCCGTCACCGCCGCCGAGGTTCGCGCCCATTTGGCCGAGCGCAGAAGCGGCGACCGCCCCCTGAACGCCCGCTCGCTGAGCCAGACCCTGGCCGCCATCCGAGGCTTTCACGCCTTCCTCGACCGACGCTGCGGCGTGGAAGCGCCGCAGTTGGCCCTGGTGCGGGGGCCGCGCGTCAAACCCTCCCTGCCCCGCCCGGTCACAGAAGATCAGGCACGCGGACTGCTGCACGAACCCGAGGCCGATCCCGACATGGCCCCATGGGAGGCCGCGCGCGACCGCGCCGTCCTGACCCTGCTCTACGGCTGCGGGCTGCGCATCTCGGAAGCCCTGTCGTTGATACGATCCGACGCCCCCCTGCCCGAGGCCCTGCGCATCACTGGCAAGGGCGGCAAGATGCGGCTGGCCCCGGTCCTGCCCCAGGTGCGCGAGGCGGTGGACGCCTATCTGGCGCTCCAGCCCTTCATCCTAGACGCCGACCAGCCCCTGTTCCGCGCCAAGCGCGGCGGCCCCTTGAGTCCCCGTCACGTCCAGGCCACGGTCCAGCGCCTGCGCGGACGCCTGGGCCTGCCCGCCTCGGCCACGCCCCACGCCCTGCGCCACAGCTTCGCCACCCACCTGCTGGGGGCCGGGGCCGACCTGCGCGCCATCCAGGAACTGCTGGGCCACGCCAGCCTGTCGACCACCCAGAAATACACCCAGGTCGACGCCGCCCGCCTGCTGGCCGCCTACGCCGAGGCCCACCCTAGAAGCTGACTGGTCAGCGGCCCCGAACGGCGCCTATTCTCCGCATGGGGATGAATGCGGCGTGGAGGTCAGCCGTTGCCTGGACCAGAGTCCGTCTGCCATCCCTCGCGCCGCTCGGCGCTCGCCATGAGCGTCGGAGGAGCCCTGACGCTCGCCCTTCCGGCCCAGACTCAAACCCCGACGCAAACCACGCCGCCGCCCGACGAAGCAGCCCGTCTGCTGGAGAACCTGCTGACGCGCATGGCCGTCAAGGTGAACGTCGGCAGCCTGCGCGATCCCCTGTTCGTCATCGACACGGGGGCGGAGCGCACCGCCATCTCGGATAGGCTGGCCGCCGAACTGAATTTACGCCCAGGACCGCCAGTGCTGGTCCACGGCATCACAGCGGCCGAAATGGTGCGGACGGTAGAGTTGCCCAGGGTGGATTTCTCAGGGCGACGCTTCACCCACCTGACGCCGCCGGTCTTTCCCTACGAGGTGCTGGGCGCCGAGGGCCTGCTGGGCCTGGACGTACTGTCGCGGTTCCGCCTGACGCTAGAGCTGCGGCAGCGGCGAGTCATGATGGCGCCGTCGGGGCCGGACGTGGTCGAGCGAGGCATCGCCTTCGGTCGCGCCAGCCGGGTGCGCAACGACATCACCGATACTCGCCGCGCGCGCTTCGGTCAGCTGATCCTGACCAGCGTCCAGGTCGACGGCGTCGATGCGGTCGCCTTCGTCGACAGCGGGGCCCAGTACTCGATCGCCAACCTGGCCCTTATGCGATCCATCGACGCCCGCGTCGGCCCCGCCGAACGTCAGGCCGTGCGCGTCTACGGCGTCATCGGCCAGTCGCTGATGGTCGACAGCGGAGTGGCCTCAAGTCTGCGACTGGCGCGACGCGAACTGGGCGCGACGCCGCTGCTGTTCGGCGACCTGCACGCCTTCCGGGTGCTGGGGCTGGTCGAGCGGCCGGCGCTGTTGCTGGGCGCTGACATTCTGACGCGTTTCAGCCGCATCACCCTGGACTATGGTCAGTCGCGCATCGCCTTCGGCGGCCTGTTGCGGCGGCCGCCGCCGCCAGCCGTCAGATCGCCCTGACCGCGCCGCCGTCCACCCGGATCAGCGAGCCGGTGACATAGCCCGCCAGGGGGCTGGCCAGGAAGGCGGCGACGGCGCCGAACTCCTCGGTCGTGCCGATGCGCCCGGCGGGGATGGTCTTGACCGATTCCGCGCGCGCCTCGGCGGGTTCGACCCCGGTGGCGGCGGCTCGGGCGGCGTCCAGACGCTCGATGCGCGGGGTGTCGATGCGGCCCGGCAACAGGGTGTTGACCGTCACGCCATTGGCCGCGACCTCGCCGGCCAGGGTCTTGGCCCAGGCCGCCACCGAGGCGCGCAGGGTGTTGGACACGCCGAGCGTCCCGACCGGCTCGATCACTGTGATGGAGGCGACATTCAGAATGCGCCCCCAGCCCATGGACCGCATCCCCGGCAGCACCCGGTCCGTCAGGCGGAAGACCGACAGCACCATGGACTCGAAATGATCGCGCCAGACCGACGGGTCCAGCCCGGTGACGCCCGACGGCGGCGGTCCGCCGGTGTTGTTCAGCAAAATATGGATCGGCCCGCCCAGCGCCGCCTCGGCCACGTCGACCGCCTTCAGCAGCCCTTCATGGTCGGCCAGATCGGCAGGCGCGATCACCGCCCGCCCCGGCCCCATGGCGTTCAGTTCGTCGGCCACGGTCTGCAGCCTGGCCGCATCGCGCGACAGCAGGGCCACGTGCGCCCCCTCGGCCACCAAGGCCCTCGCCACCGCCCGTCCCAGACCGCTGGAGCCGCCGCAGATCAGGGCGCGCTTGCCGGTGAGTTGAAGGTCCATGCCGATGTCCAATGTCGCGAGAAGGGTCGAAGCCGCACATGGTCCCGCGCGCTGCCGATTGCGAGTGCGCGCGTCCGCAAAAGTCGTTCTCGAACCCCACCAAAGGCCTAGGTCCGCTTTCGACCCATGACGGACATTCGCAGGATCGGGTAGAAGAACGTCGTGAGCGCCGAAAGACAGCAACGCATATTCGACCTTCTCCAGAAGAAGCGCCGCTCAACGCGTCTGCCCCCGCTCGTCGCTTTGTGGACCGCTCTTGGTGCTCGTGTTTCGCCACTGGCGGATGAGCGACAGCGGGAGTTGATCCATTGTTTTCGAGCCGCTGGGTCATTCACTCTCGAGCCGACGCCTAACCTCGAAAAGGCGTTGCTAGCCTTCGTCGAGCAGTTCGAAATGGTCGTAGTCGTCGAGTGGGACGCGAACGAACATCCTGCGGTCCTCCTATCGACCAAGGCCTTTGCGCGCTCCGCCTCGAAGCTCAGGAGCGTTTATCGTGATGGGTTCTGGCTGGCAGATACGGCGCTAAGCAAGGCTATTGTCGTGAGCTTCGACGAGGATCGAGCCGAGGTCGAGGTTGCTGCTTTGGAACTTTCCTACGCACAGGGGTGAGCCCAAACCAAAGCCCGCTTCCGACCCGTTGCGGACACCTACTTGCTTCCATTATGCGTTTAAGGCGGGAGAGGTGACAATGCGCGCGCATATTGAATGGATGAGATTCGACGAGGGTGGAAGGGATAGGCCGCCGTCAGGCGAAGGATCACCGCCCTACACCACCGTCGTTAGGTTTGACGGTGAAAGTGACTTGGCTACCGATGCCTGGTCCTTGGTCGTGGAAAAAATAGAAGCGCCCGACCCTTACTCATGGACAGCCGACGTTAGGTATCTCGTAGACGAAGCTCCCAAAGAGCTTCTGACGTCTGGGCGTCGATTTGAGCTTTACGAAGGGAAGAGGCTTGTAGCTGTGGGCACCCTTAAATAAGCGCAGAGTCCGCTTTCCACCCTTGGCGGACATTCGCTGCGACCGCTTTATCACCAGCGCCAAAACGAAAACGGCGCGCCCCTTGCGGAGCGCGCCGTGATGCGTTCGGGCTGAGGGCCGAAGCTTAGGCCTGCATGGCCCAGCCTTCGACGGCCATGGCCGCCTGGCGGACGGCTTCCGAGCGGGTCGGGTGAGAGTGGCAGGTGCGGGCGATGTCTTCCGACGAGCCGCCGAAGGCCATGGTCATGCAGGCCTCGCCGATCAGCTCACCGGCTTGAGGACCATAGATGTGCACGCCCAGGACCTTGTCGGTCACAGCGTCGGCCAGGACCTTCACGAAGCCCTCGGTCTCGTGGTTGATCTTGGCGCGGCTGTTGGCGGCGAAGGGGAACTTGCCCTTCTTGAAGGCGACGCCCGCGGCCTTCAGCTGCTCTTCGTTCTTGCCGACCCAGGCGACTTCGGGGCCGGTGTAGATGACGCTGGGGACCAGGTCGTAGTCGACGTGGCCCGGCTTGCCCGCGATCAGTTCGATGACCGCCACGGCGTCTTCCTCGGCCTTGTGCGCCAGCATCGGGCCATAGGTGACGTCACCGATGACCCAGACGCCCGGCGCCGTGGTCTTGAAGTGGTCATTGGGGATGACGCCGCGCTTGTCGGTCTCGATGCCGACCGTCTCCAGGCCCAGACCGGCGGTGTAGGGGCGGCGGCCGATGGCCACCAGCACCACGTCGCCCTTGAGGGTTTCAGCGGCGCCGCCGGCCGAAGGCTCGATCGTCAGCTCGACGCCGTCCTTGGTCGAGGTCGCGCCGGTCACCTTGGTGCCCATGCGGAAGGTCATGCCCTGCTTGGTCAGGCCGCGCTGGAAGGCGGTGGCGACCTCGGCGTCCATGCCGGCGCCGACCTTGTCGAGGAACTCGACCACGGTCACTTGCGCGCCCAGACGACGCCAGACCGAGCCCAGCTCCAGGCCGATGACGCCCGCGCCGATGACGATCAGATGCTTGGGCACCTTGGGCAGGAAGAGGGCGCCGGTCGAGTCGATGACCTTGCCATCCTCGAAGGCGACGCCCGGCAGCGGGGTCGGCTCGGAGCCGGTGGCGATGACGATGTTCCTGGTCTCATAGGTGGTCTTCGAGCCGTCGGCGGCCTCGACCTCGACCTTGCCCGGCCCGGCGATGCGGCCGCGGCCCTTCAGCCAGACGACCTTGTTCTTCTTCATCAGGAACTCGATGCCCTTGGTCAGGGCTTCGACGCTGTCGTCCTTGGCCTTGTGCATCTGGCCCAGGTTCAGCTTGGGCTTCACCTCGATGCCGATGCCGGCGAATTCGGTGTTGGCGGCCTCATACAGCTCCGAGGCGTGCAGCAGGGCCTTGGACGGCATGCAGCCGACGTTCAGGCAGGTGCCGCCAAGCGTGGCGCGCATTTCGATGATGGCGACCTTCAGACCCAGCTGGCCGGCGCGAATGGCGGCGTTGTAACCGCCCGGCCCACCGCCGATGATCACTACGTCGTAGGTCTGGGGAGCGGCGTCGGCCATGGAATTCCTCTGATCGGTCTGGCGCTGGGAAGGAGCGGCGCGGACACTAGCGCCGACCCCGGCGGGGTCAACCGCCAGCCCCCATATAGGCCGTGATCGCAACCGGGGCCATGCCGACGAAAGCCAAAGTCAAAACACAGAAGGGCCGGGCGTCGCCGCCCGGCCCTCCGTGGTGCGTGGATCGACGCGATCAGTACTTGAAGCGCACGCCGACGAAGGCGTTGTAGCCGAACTTCTCGTACTCATAGGTCCGCTCGCGCGAGCCGTAGTATTTGATCCCGGCGGAGTCCGTCAGGTTCTTGGCCTCGCCGAACACCTCGAAGCCATTGCCGAAGTCGTAGCTGGCGGTGAAGTCCAGCTGCTCGCGGCCCTCGACATAGAGGTCCAGATCGGCCGTGTCCGCGTTGATCTCTTCCAGATAGTCGCTGCGCTTGGTGTAGGACAGACGGGCCGAGAAGCCGCCCATCTCGTAGAAGAGGGCCGCGTTGTAGTTGGTGTCCGACTGGCCCGGCAGGGCGAAGGTGTCGCGACCGCCATAGCTCTGGGCCGTCTTGATCTCAGCGTCCGTGACCGTGAAGTTGGCGAAGACGCCGAAGCCCGACATCCAGCCCGGCAGGAAACCGAACTTCTGCTGCCAGTTCAGCTCCAGACCCATCAGATGGCCCTCGGGCGCGTTGATCGGAGTCTCGAAGTCAGCCTCGCCGCCGCTCGCCAGATCCTCGGTGTAGTTCAGGATGTAGCGATAGTCGGTCAGATCCTTGTAGAAGACATTGGCCGAGACCACGCCCAGCGAGGCGAAATAGTACTCCAGACCGGCGTCGAAGTTGTTCGACAGGGTGGGTTGAAGGTCCGGGTTGCCGATCTCGTAGGAGACATCCAGGCCGTCCGTTTCCTCGACGCGGCGCGGAACGATCTGGCTGAACTCCGGGCGCGAGATCGAACGGGTCAGGGCAAGACGACCGATCAGGTTGTCGTTGAAGGCGTGACGAACGGTCAGGTTAGGGAAGAACTCGGTGTCGTCGCGGCTAACGGCGGCGGTCGAAATGGCGCCGTCAATCACGGTCGGGGCGGAGCCGTCAAAGTTCGTCTGTTCGACGCGCAGGCCGACGGTGATGTTGGTGGCGCCGATGTCGAAGCGCGCCTGACCATAGCCGGCCAGGATGTCTTCCTGGGCCGTGTAGTCCGCCGTCAGCGAGTCAGGCATCCGGCGCGGCGAAGCGGCTTTGGCGGCGGCCAGATAGGCGTCGACCAGGCCCTTGTCGTACTGGGTTCCCAGGTTGTAGCCGAAGTTGCTGCCCTGCTTGTCGCCCCACAGCGAGGCCAGCGTGCCCGGGTTGGCCGAAGCGGCGCGATCCCGCTGACGTTCCTCGTCGGCGTCGACCTCACGGGTCGAATATTTCAGGCCGAACTTCCAGGCGACCTCACGACCGGCGAACTGGCTGGGGATCTCCAGATTGGTGCGGAAGGCGACGTCTTCCTGCTGGGTCGTGTTCGAGCGGAAGGTGTTCTCGCGGAACGAGAAGTTGCCGGGGGTGGCGAAGAAGCCGCTCGCGGTGTCGCCGAAGATCGGATTGCCCGGGGCATAGAAGTAGCTCGGGGCGTAGTGGTTGCTGGTGTCATAGCTCAGCGTCGTCGCCGAGGAGCGATAGACCAGTTCGTCGCGGTGCGGATAGGTCTGCTCGCTGTTGGCCCAGGACAGGTCGGCGTCCCAGACCATGCCGTTGTCGAACGTGTGCTCGCCGCCCAGGACCAGGGTGGTGATCTCGTTGTTCTGGGTGCGGTGACGCAGGCCGCGATAGATGCGGGCGCCAGTGTAGGTCGCCCTGGTGTCCGTAGCCCCGGCCTGCAGCGCGCCGTCGGCGTAGCCCAGGATCAGGGTGTTGCGGTACTCGTCGTCCTCGAAGTCGGCGTAGGACCCACGGACGTACAGGCGGGTCTGATCGGTCGGGCGCCATTCCAGGGCGCCGGTCAGGGCCTGACGCGTGCGCTGCGTCTCGTATTGCTTGAACAGGGTCTCCTCGAGCACGAAAACGCCGTCTTCCTCGACCCAGGCGTTCTCGATGTTCTCGGGGCGGCGGTTGGTCTCGGAGTAGCTGAGCGACAGCAGGGCGCCGAAGGTCTGGTTCGGACCAAAGACGTTCGAGACCGTGGCCCCGGCGCGGGTGTCGTTACCGCCGTAGTCGTTGTAGCTGCCGCCTGCGTAGCCGCTGAAGGCCAGACGACGGGCATCGAACGGCGAGCGCGTCTTGATGTTGACGGCGCCGGCGATCGAGTCGGCGTCCTGGCTGGGCAGCAGGGTCTTGGAGACCTCGATGTTGGAGACGATGTCGCTGGGCAGGGTGTCCAGATCGACCGCGCGGGTGCCCGGATCGACCGCCGGGACCGTCACGCCGTCCACCGACACGGCGGTGAAGGCCGAGGGCGCGCCCCGCACGTTGATATAGCGGCCTTCGCCCTGGTCGCGCTGGATGGCGATGCCGGGGACGCGCTGCAGCGACTCGGCGACATTGGGGTCGGGGTAGCGGCCGATGGCGTCCGACGACAGGACGTTGATCGTGCCGTCGGCGTTCTTCTGCTGGTTCAGCGAGCGAGCCACGCCGTCGGTGATGACGCCCGTCACCACCACGTCAGCGACCGTGGTCACGTCGCCGCCGCCCATGGTCACCGTTACCGAGGTCAGGCGGCCCGGCGTAGCCATAACCGTCTGGCTGGCCGAAGGCAGACCGATATAGCGCACGTCCAGTTCGACCTGACCCGAGACGCCGCTCAGGATGAACTCGCCCTGGGTGTTGCTGACCGCGCGGCGGCCCGTGCCGCGCTCGATGATCTCGGCGCCCGGCAGGGGCGCGCCCTCGGCGTTGACCACGCGGCCAATCACGCCGTCGCCGGCCGGTTCGACCACGGCGCTCGGCGCCACATCAGCGGCCTGGGCGGCCACAGCGAAGGTCAGCGGCAAGATGGCCGCGCTCAGCAGAAGGCGAAGTTTCATGATCTCGATCCCCCGAGGACGCCGACGGACGAATTCCGCGCATCGGCTGTTGGGGGCGGTCGCTAACGGGATGCGGCGACGCAGACGCGACGATTTCGCGAAGAGGATTCGCCGATTTGCCGACCATCCGGCGACAAACCGTCTGGAAGCTGAGCATTTCGATGCAGGGGGCTGAAATGCGAAACGGGGCCCGATCTTGCGATCGGACCCCGTGTTCCCAGTCTCGACATGGAGCGGGCGAGGCGATTCGAACGCCCGACCCCAACCTTGGCAAGGTTGTGCTCTACCACTGAGCTACGCCCGCACTCCGTAGGGAGCGGTGTGTTGCTCCCCGTCGAGGAGGGGCTTTTAGCCGACCCTTCTCAGACCGCGCAACCCCCTTTTTTCATTTTCCTGTTTTCAGCTGCACTTTTTCGAATAGCTCTGAAATTTCAAACGCAAACGGCCCTCGCAACGCCCCGGAAAGGACCGCCGCGAGGGCCGCTAAAATCAGCCGCTAAAACGGATGCCGCGCGTCAAACCCGCTCAAGCAGCGAGCCGCCGCGCGGCGAGCGATAGCGGCCTCAGCCGCGCTGGTATCAGCGCGGCGCCAGCCTGATGGCTCCGTCCAAACGGATGCACTCGCCGTTGATGTAGACGTTCTCGGCCAGATGCAGGGCCAGGGCCGCATAGTCGGCCGGCGTGCCCAGACGGCTGGGGAAGGGAATGGCGGCGGCCAGGCTGTCCTGAACCTTCTGGTCCATGCCGGCCATCATCGGGGTCCACATGATGCCGGGCAGGATGGTGTTCACCCGCACGCCGTCCTGGGCCAGGTCGCGCGCGACCGGCAGGGTCATGGCGTAGACGCCGCCCTTGGAGGCCGAATAGGCCGCCTGGCCGATCTGGCCGTCCTGGGCCGCGACGCTGGCGGTGTTGACGATCAGGCCGCGCTCGCCGTCAGCCATCGGCTCGGCCTGGACCATGCCGAGCGCCGACTGCGACAGGACGCGGAAGGTGCCGAACAGGTTGATCGAGACCGTACGCTCGAACGAAGCCATGTCGTGGGCGCGGATCTCGCCGGTGTCGCGCTTGCGGCTGACGGTCTTCTGGCCCGTGGCGATGCCGGCGCAGTTGACGGTCAGGCGCTCCTGACCATGGGCGGCGCGGGCCTTGACGAAGCCGGCGGCGACGCTCTCGTCCGAGGTCACGTCGACCTTGCAGAAGACGCCGCCGATTTCCCTGGCGATCTCCTCGCCGCGCTCTTCGTTCAGGTCGAACAGGGCGACCTTGACGCCCTTGGCCGCCAGCGCCCGCGCCGTGCCCTCGCCCAGGCCCGAGGCCCCGCCCGTCACCACCGCCGCAATCGAACCGTCGAGTTTCATGAAGATCGTCCCTATATTCTTTGAACCGAGTGTCTGCGCGAGGATTTAGCGGCCATGACCGCCAAAGCCAAACCTGCTTCCCCAACCGACGCGATCAACCCCGACAAGGCCTTGGTCCCGACCGTCCAGAGGGTCAATGAAATGCGTGTCCGCAAGGGCTTCTGGCCCAAGCTGCGCAGCACCGCCTCGCGCATCCCCTTCGCCGGGCAGGCGCTGGCCGCCTGGTATGCGACGCAAGATCCCCAGACGCCGATGGCGGCCAAGGGGGTCATGCTGGGGGCGCTGGCCTATTTCGTCATGCCCATCGACGCCATTCCCGACGTCTTCGCCGGGATCGGCTTCACCGACGATGCGGCGGTGATCGCCGCCGTCCTGGCCACTCTGGGCACCCACGTGAAACGCAAGCACCACGAACAGGCCGAGGCCGCGCTCAAGCGCGTCCGTGACGAGGCCGAGCGCTGATCCCCTATTGGTTTCTGGCCAGCGGCTTGGCCCGCCACCAGCCGGTGACTGAATAGCGCGGTCCCCCCGCGAAAGGCGCGACCGTCGAAACCGCATGCATCTGAGGCACCGCAAAGACGTTCAGGGCGCCGAAGCTCGGGACGAAGGTCTCGCTGATGTCGCCGCCCTCGTCGAGGAACTGCAGCAGACCGCCCCACTCCGCCCGCCAGCCGGGCGACAGGTTCAGCACATAGGCGTAGAGGCGCTCGGTCTTCGGATTGGCGTCGCTGTGGCGGTTGAGGAAATGCCCCGGCAGGTAGCGGGTCACCTGGCCGTCGGAAAAGGCGATGCGGTCGTCGCCGGTCAGACGTCGGGCGAAGTCCAGGAAGGCCTCGGTGTTGAACAGGTCCAGCAGGTCGAACAGGATCTGAGGCGTCGCCGCGCCCGCCTCGCGTGCCGGGCCCAGCCGCAGCCGGTCGAACAGGAACTGCAACCCCTCCGTCGCCCCGGCGTAGGCCTGTTGGTTCACATGGGCCTGGTCCTCAGGCGAAGAGGCGTCCAGCGTCGCCACCGGGATGTCCGCCCCCAGGGGATTGAGGAAGGTGCGAACCCAGGGCTGCTCGGGCGCCAAAACCGCCGCGTGCAGGGCCTTGGCCCCGTCGCCGAACAGGCCGGGCACGCGGGTGCGGCCGGTGCGGGCCAACCGCTCGGCGGCGGCGGCGACGTCCGCCTCGCCCACCGCCAGTTTCAGAGCCGGATCGAGAAGACGGGTCATTCGTCGGTCGTCACGACGATCTTGCCCATGGCCGTCCGGTCGCCCAGGGCCTTGATGGCGTCATGGGCGTCCTCCAGCGGATAGGTGCGGCTGACGCGCGGCTTGATCTTGCCGTCCTTCCACAGCTGCATCAGCTCGGCCATGTTGGCGGCGTGGGCCTTGGGATCGCGCGCCACCGCCGCGCCCCAGAAGACCCCGATCACCGAGACCGACTTCAGCAGGGTCAGGTTCAGGGGCAAGGACGGGATCCCCGCCGGGAAGCCGACCACCAGATAGCGGCCGTTCCAGTCCATCGCCCGCAAGGCCGGCTCGGCGTAGTCGCCGCCGACCGCGTCATAGACCACATCGGCGCCGTCGCGGCCCGTGGCCAGCTTCAACTCGCCCGACAGCGACTTCTGCGCCGCCTTGTCCATCGGCCCGGACGGATAGATCAGGCCGTTGTCGGCCCCCAGTTCCAGGGCGAACTCCACCTTGTCATTGGTCGAGGCGGCGGCGACCACCCGCGCCCCCATGGCCTTGCCCAGCTCCACCGCAGCAGCGCCCACGCCCCCGGCGGCGCCCAGCACCAGCAGGGTCTCGCCCGGCTGCAGGTTGGCCCGGTCCTTCAGGGCGTAATAGCTGGTGCCGTAGGTCATGGTCAGGGCGGCGGCTTCCTCGAAGCTCATGCCGTCGGGCATGGGGATCAGGCTGGAGGCCGGGACCGCCAGACGCTCGACCAGACCGCCCCAGCCCGGCACGGCGATGACCCGGTCGCCCTTGAACACGCCCTTGACGCCCTCGCCCACCGCATCGACCACGCCCGCCACCTCGGCGCCCGGCGCAAAGGGCCGCTCGGGTCTGAACTGGTACTTGTCTTCAATGATGAGCGTGTCGGGGTAGTTGATCCCCACGGCCTTGACCTCGATCACCACCTCGCCCGCCTTGGGCGTGGGGTCCATGACCTCCTCGACGACAAGGCTATCAGGGCCGCCGACGGCCTTGGACAGGACTGCGCGCATACTGGTTTCTTCCGTATTCCCCCGCCGGGCCATGGCGCCGACACGATTGCGACGCTAATCAGCGCGCGGCCCGATGCAAAGAGGCCGAACAGACTTTCAGGAGACGACCATGGCGCGAACCGCCCTCATCCTCCACGGCGGCGCCGGGGCCCGGCGCGAGCGCAACTACGACGCCGAGGTCGTGCATATGCGCCAGGTGGTCGAGGCGATGAAGGCGCGGTTGGACGCCGGGGCCTCGGCTGTGGACGTGGCGGTCGAGGCCGTGGTCATGCTGGAAGACTCCGGCCTCTATGTCGCCGGTCGCGGCGCCTCGCCCAACCTGGCGGGCGCCTATGAGCTGGACGCCAGCCTCATGGACGGCGCCTCGGGCAAGGCCGGGGCGGTCGCCGCCCTGCAGGGCTTCCGCAACCCGGTCGTCGCCGCCCGCGCCGTGATGGACCGCACACCCCACGTCATGCTGGCCGGCGAAGGCGCCGCCCTGTTCGCCCATGATCAAGGGCTGGAGCCGATCGGCGACGAAGAGGCCTGGTTCACCCGCGCCGGCCAGGGCGAGGACAATCATCCGCCCAGCGGCCTCAGCCACGGCACCGTCGGCTGCTGCGTTCTGGACAGCGAGGGCCGTCTGGCCGCCGCCACCTCGACGGCGGGCGTCTTCGGCAAGATGCCGGGCCGCGTCGGCGACACCCCCATTCCCGCCGCCGGAACCTGGGCCGACGACCACGCCGCAGTCTCCTGCACCGGTCAGGGCGAGTATTTCATCCGCGTCGCCGCCGCCGCCCGCACCGCCTTCGGTGTGGCCGCCGGTCAGTCTCTGGCCGAGGCGTCACAAGCCGTGATCGACCGCATCGGCGGTCTGGGCGGCGACGGCGGCCTGATCGCCCTGGACCGCGAAGGCAACATCGCCCAGCCCTACAACAGCCAGGGCATGAAGCGCGCCTGGCTGACCACCGACGGCGAGATCGGGGTCCAGGTCTTCGACCAGCCGGCCTGAGGTCGCACCCGCCGCGCTTCATTACAGCACCGTAAGGTGCGCGGCGGGATTTGACGCTGATAGGGTCCGGTCAACTGCCCCCGGCGCCGCTTGCGGGGCGACCGGAACCTGACGCCCATGAAGACCCGCCTGATCCTGACCGCCTGCGCCTCGGCCCTGCTGCTGGGCCTGCCCGCCGCCGCCTTCGCTGAGGGCGCAGCGCCCGCGACCGTAACCACCGTCGCACAGGGCGGCGTCGCCGTCCCGCCGCTGGGCTTCCACAAGCGCGTCCTGGCCAACGGCATGGAGGTCTATACCGCCCGCGACGCCTCGACCTCGAACGTCACGGTCCAGGTCTGGTACCGCGTGGGGTCCAAGGACGATCCGGCGGGCCGCTCGGGCTTCGCTCACCTGTTCGAACACCTGCTGTTCAAGTCGACCAGGAACATGCCGTCGGAGACCTTCGACCGTCTGACCGAGGACGTCGGCGGCATGAACAACGCCTTCACCGCCGACGACGTCACCGCCTATTACGAGGTGGTCCCCGCCAACCACCTGCAGCGCATCCTCTTCGCCGAGGCCGACCGCATGGGCTCGCTGGTGGTCGACGAGCCGACCTTCGTCTCCGAGCGCGACGTGGTGAAGGAGGAATACCGCCAGCGCATTCTGGCCAGCCCCTACGGCCGCCTGTTCGGCCTGTTCACGCCCGAGACCATCTATCAGGACCACCCCTATCGCCGCCCGGGCATCGGCTCGATCGAGGAGCTGAACGCCTCGACGTTGGACGACGTCCTGCGCTTCCACGCCACCTATTATCGGCCCGACAACGCCATGCTGATCGTGGCCGGCAACTTCGATCAGGCCCAGTTGGACGGCTGGGTGAACGAATACTTCGCCCCGCTGCAACGCCCGGCCACGCCCATGCCGGTCAATGATGTGAAAGAGCCCGAGCCGACCGGCCCGCGCACCGCCACCTATTACGCGCCCAACGTGCCCCTGCCCGCCGTGGTCCTGGCCTGGAACACCGTGGCCTATCGCGACGCCGACCGCGCCGCCCTGACCGTGCTGGATGGGGTGCTGTCCACCGGCGAAAGCAGCCGCCTCTATCGTTCGCTGGTCTATGATCAGCAGATCGCCGCCTCGATCGGCTCCAACCCCGACTTCGCCCAGCAGGCCGGCAACCTGACCGCCTACGCCATCATGGCCGACGGCCAGACAGTCGAGGCCGGCAAGGAGGCCCTTGAGGTCGAGATCGCCCGCCTGCGCGACGCGCCGATCACCGCCGCCGAACTGAGCGAGGCCAAGAACGAACTGGTCGCCAACGCCCTGCGCGGCCGCGAGAGCATCGACGACCGCGCCACCACCCTGGGCATGGCCCTGATCATGACCGGCGACGCCACCGCCGCCGACCGCGAGATCGCTGAGTTCCAGGCCGTCACCGCCGCCGACGTGCAGCGCGTGGCCCGCCGCTATCTGACGCCGCAGCGCCAGATCACCATCAACTACCTGCCCGCCGACGACGAGCATCCCGCCAGCGTGCAGAAGATGAACGTCAGCGCCCCCGTCACCGTGGCCGAACTGGCCCCCGCCGGCCCCGTCGCTGTCCTGCTTCCCGAAGCCCAACGCGCCCGCCTGCCCCAGCCGGGCGCCGAGGTGGCCCCGTCCACCCCAGCCGTGGCCGACTTCCGCCTGGCCAACGGCATGCGGGTGCTGGTCGCCCCGACCGACGGCCTGCCGCTGGTCTCGGCCCGCCTCAACTTCAACGCCGGTTCGGCCAATGATCCGGCGGGCAAGCCCGGCGTCGCCGCCATGACCGCCGGCCTGCTGACCCAGGGCACGACCACCAAGTCGGCGCCCGAGATCGCCACCGCCATCGAACAGCTGGGCGCCAATATCGGCGCGGGCTCCGGCGCTGACTTCACCAATGTCTACGCCAATGCGCCCAAGGACGTGTTCGGCCGCTCGCTGAGCCTGATGGCTGATCTGGTGCGCCACCCGGCCTTCGCCGCCGAGGAATTGGAGCGTCAGCAGTCGCAGACCCTGGACGGTCTGCGCGTGGCCCTCAGCCAGCCCGGCTCCATCGCCGCCCAGTCGGTCGGCCGCGTCATCTACGGCGACGCCCCTTACGGCGCGCCCGGCGGCGGCACCCTGACCAGCGTCCCGGCCATCACCCGTGACGACGTGACCGCCTTCCACGCCGCCCGCTATCGCCCGTCGCAGGCCACCATCGTCTTCTCGGGCGCCGTGACCCCGGCCGAGGCCCGCGAACTGGCGCAACAGGCCTTCGGCGACTGGCGCGACCCGTCGACCGCCGCCCCCGCCCCCGCCGCCAAGGCCGGTCCCACCCTGCCGCCGCGCATCGTCGTCATCGACCAGCCGGGCGCAGGTCAGGCCGCCGTCACCGCCGCCATTCGCGGCATCAAGCGCACCGACGCCGACTACTTCCCCCTTACCCTGGGCAACACCCTGCTGGGCGGCGGCTTCTCGTCGCGCCTCAATCAGGAAATCCGCATCAAGCGCGGCCTGTCCTACGGCGCCCGCTCTTCGGTCGGCGCCCAGCAGGACGTCGGCGTCTTCACCGCCTCGACCCAGACCAAGAACGAGACGGCGACCGAGGTGGCCGACCTGATCCTGGCCGAGGTCGGCAAGCTGGGCACGACCCCGGCGACCGAGGCCGAACTGGCCCCGCGCCGCGCCACCCTGATCGGCGGCTTCGGTCGCTCGCTGGAGACGGTGGACGGTCTGGGCGGCCTGGTCGCCAACCTGGCCCTCTACGACCTGCCGATGAGCGATCTGGCCGACTACGCCGGCAACGTGCGCTCGGTCACTCCGCAACAGGTCGAGGCCGCCTTCGCCGAACACCTGCCCACCGACCGCGCCAGCCTGGTCATCGTCGGTGACGCGTCCAAGTTCATCGACGCCCTGCGCGCCAAATACCCCAACGTCGAGGTCATCCCTCTGACCGACCTGAACCTGAACAGCGCCACACTGCGCTAAGCGCCCCTTGCCACGGCCTCCGATTTCCGGCCAAGCTGGAAATCGGAGAACCTTGCTATGTCGAACAGAGCCGTGGCCGCGCTGATGGCGGCTGGAACCATCTGGCTGACCGGCTTGCCCGTTCAGGCGCTCTCATCCGCGCTCGATCCGCTGGACGACGCCCTGACGCTGCTTCAATCCGACCCCGTTGCAGCGGTAGCCGCCCTGGAACCGCTGTCAGCCGCCGGCGATGTCGAAGCGACCGCGTCATTGGCCTCGGCCCTGGAAATCGCCGGAGGCGACCCTGAGCGGTCAGAACGCCTTTGGGCCCAAGCCCTCGTCGGCGGGTCGCAGAACGCGCGATTGAACATCGGCATGCGGCGACTGTTGAACGATATCGATACGGACGACGCAGAAGCCTTCGCCATGCTGCAGGGACTCGACGAACCTCAACAAGCCTTCGCAGCCTACCCCATGGGCCGAGCCTATCTGTTCGGACAGGGCGTAAAACAGGATCTTGGACGAGGCTCTCGCCTGATGGCGCTCGCAGTCAAGAACGACCCCCTCAACACGGACGCCCGGTTCTTGCTGGGACGCGCCTATCGCAATGGCTGGGGTATTCCGGTCGATGCCAACGCCGCCTTCATCCATCTGAAGATCGCCGCTGACGCCGACGACGCCCGCGCGCAATGGAACCTCGGCATGATGCTGCTGTCCGGCGAGGGCGTCCCGGCCGACCCGGCGCTTGCCTACCGCTACGTTCGGAAATCTGCGGAACAGGGGCACGAGGACGGCATGATCTCGCTCGCCGTCATGCTGGCCCTTGGCCAGGGCGTGAAACCGACCCCCGCCGAAGCGCGGCTCTGGTATGAGCGAGCCGCCAGACAAGGCTCCGCCCACGCTCTTCGCGGGTTGGGCATGATGACCTTCGTCGGAGAGGGCGGAGAGAGCGAACCAGTGACCGGCGCGGCCTATGTGGAAATAGCGGCCGAAGCCGGAGACTCCAACGCCGCCATCATGCTGCAACGCTACGCTGAACCGATGTCAAACCTTCCTCGCGCATCAATCAACGCGGTCAAGGCGAAGTGGATCGAAGCGCACGGCGCGCCGCACTAACATCTCAAGCCGTCAGACAGACCACCTGGGCCACGCGCAGATCGCGGCGGAGGCGGTCGGCGACCTTGCCGTAGTTGTCGGTGTTGACCGCCTCGCCCAGGGCCTTTTCGTCGGCGCGCTGTTCGCCGCGGATTGCGGGGACGAAGGTGTCGGGCGCAGTGGTGTAGATCAGACCCCGGCGCGGAGCCTCGGCGATGGTCACGCCCAGAACCCGGCCCCGGCCGTCCAGCACCGGGGCGCCCGACAGGCCTGACAGCGTCCCCTTCAGGCCCTTGGTGCGCCCGGCCTCGGCCCAGGCCAGCACCGGCTCGTCGCGCTCGCCCCGTCCCCGGACCTTCAGCGTCTCGCGACCCAGCAGGCGCGAGGCCACTTCGCCGGGATGGCCCTGCGGGAAGCCCGGGTGGAAGGCGCGTTGGCCCTTGCGCAGCGGCGTCTGGGCGGCGACCGGCAGGGCGGGCGGCCCGCCCTCCGTCAGCAGCAAAGCCACGTCAGCGCGCTCTGCCAGCCGGACGTCGGCGGCCAGCGCCCGCCCGCCGCCGATCACCAGGGCCGGGCGGCGACAGCCCTCGACCACATGCCGTGCCGTGACCCAGCGCCCGTCGCCGGCGATTGAAAAAGCGGTGCCGGAGGTCGGCTGTTCGGACTCTTCGGGGGCGAAGACAGTGACTGAAGGGTCGAACGGCGTCACCGGTCCCAGCAGGGGGCCGTGGGCCTCGTCGTCCTCGGGCAGGTGGGGGGCGTCGGCCTTTTCGCGACGACCCAGGGAGACAATCAGCAGGGCGCCGATCACCGCCGCATAGATGGTCCAGTCGGGAAGGCGCGGAAAGCCCATCACGGCGCCGCCCTCAACCCGTCAGGGCGGCGGCCAGGATCAGGGCCGTGGCCAGCTTGGCGCCCGCCAGCACCACGGCGGCGGCGACCTCGCCCTTCTCGATGCGCTGCGGCAGGCCGGTCAACATCAGGTCGACGACGCGGAAGGCCAGCAGTTGCAGCACCACCGTCGCCACGCCCCAGATGGCGATGTCGCGGATCGAGGTCGAGATCGACAGGGAGACGGCCAGCGGAATGGCCAGCCCGACCAGCACCCCGGAAAAGGCCACGGCGGCGGCGGGATTGCCCTGACGGATCAGCGCCACCTCGCGCCACGGCGTCAGCAGGGCATAGACGGTCGCCCCGATCGCCAGCAGACCGAAGGTCACGACCAGATGCAGGACCAGGATTGGAAAGCCGGTGGCGAAGGCCTGAACCTCGGGACTCGACAGCACGCTGGGCAAAGACGACGCGTCCATGATGTGCGAGCCCGCAGCCCCCTGCTGAAAACGGAACGAAAGCAAAACACCCATGCCCAAGCGAACAGGGCTCCGCTAGAGCATCGGGGCCACAGTCGTTCAAGAAAACGGTGTTACGCACATGATGGCGACATCATGCCGCCGCGGCGTCGTCCGCGTCAGCCTCGCGCTCGGCCTTGAGACGCGCCGAGGCCCGCTGCTTCTCGCTCTCGGACTTGAGCTGGCCGCAGGCGGCCAGGATGTCGCGGCCGCGCGGGGTGCGGATGGGCGAAGCGTAGCCAGCCTTGTTCAGGATGGCGGCGAAGCGTTCGATCGTCTTCCAGTCCGAGCACTCATAGTCGGTGCCGGGCCAGGGGTTGAACGGGATCAGATTGACCTTGGAGGGGATGCCCTCGATCAGCTTGACCAGGGCGCGGGCCTCGTCGGGGCTGTCGTTGACGCCCTTCAGCATGACGTACTCGAACGTCACGCGGCGGGTGTTGGCCAGACCCGGATAGGCGCGGATGGCGGCCATCAGCTGGTCCAGCGGATATTTCTTGTTCAGCGGCACCAGGACGTCGCGCAGGGCGTCGTTGGTGGCGTGCAGGCTGATCGCCAGCATGGCCGCCGTGCGGTCGCCCAGGGCCTGCAACTGCGGCACCACGCCCGAGGTCGAGACCGTGATGCGGCGCCGCGACAGGGCGATGCCCTCGTTGTCCGAAATGATGTCGATGGCGTCGGAGACGCTGTCCAGATTGTAGAGCGGCTCGCCCATGCCCATGAAGACGATGTTGGACAGGCGGCGGTCTTCCTTGGGCGACGGCCATTCCTCCAGGTCGTCGCGGGCCACCTGGACCTGGGCCACGATCTCGGCCGTGGTCAGGTTGCGCACCAGCTTCTGCGTGCCGGTGTGGCAGAAGGTGCAGTTCAGGGTGCAGCCGACCTGGGAGGAGACGCACAGGGCACCGGCCCGGCCCACGTCGGGAATATAGACGGCCTCGACCTCGATGCCCGGCGCGGTGCGGATCAGGTATTTGCGCGTGCCGTCCTTGGAGATCTGACGCTCGACGATCTCGGGGCGGGCCAGGGTGAAGGCCTCACCCAAGGCCGCGCGGGTCTCCTTGCCGATGTCGCTCATCAGGGCGAAGTCAGTGACGCCGTAGTGGTGGATCCAGCGCCAGACCTGCGAGGCGCGCATCTTGGCCTTCTCGGGCGGGCAGATGTTCGCTTCGATCAGCGCATTGCGCAGGCCCTCGCGCGTCAGACCGGACAGGTTGACGGGGGCTTTGCCAATACCGTTGGCGGGGGCGGAAGCACGCGAAAGGTCGAGCGTGATGCTCAAGGCTGGATATCCTGCGGCGGAGGTGAAGGCGAGGCGTCTAGCACAGATGGGGCCTCCTGTCGCCTTTGGCCATTTCAGCCGCATTTTGTACGCCCCAGGAAATAGTCTGTCCGAGCGCCAAACGGTTGATCCGCGCCGCCCCGGCGGCTAAAGCCCGCCGCGTTGGGGAGTAGCTTCCGGCGTCTGTCAGCCGGGATCGTGTCAACATACTTGCCTCCGCAGGGGGCATGGCGCGATCAGCGGATCTCATCCGCCTAGCGAGACCAGCACGATCCGGGGGCCGAGCCGGCCTGCGCCCGGACGTGCTGTCACGCGCCCGGCTGAGTCTACTGTCCATGACCCCTGTCGCCATCGCCATCCTGTCGCTGAGCATGTCCGCCGACGCCTTCGCCGCCGCCATCGGCCGCGGGGCGCAGCACCGCCCCACCCTGCCGCAAGCCCTGCGCTCGGGTCTGGTGTTCGGGGTGATCGAGGCCATCACGCCGCTGATCGGCTTCGCCCTGGGCATCGCCGCCGCCAGCTTCGTCGCCGCCATCGACCACTGGATCGCCTTTGGTCTGCTGGGCGCGGTCGGCGGCAAGATGATCTGGGAGGCGCTGAAGCCCGAGGACGACAACAAGGAAGCCGCCGAAGCCAAGAAGGCCGTTTCGCGCGGCCTGGTCGCCCTGGTGGCCACCGCCGTCGGCACCAGCATCGATGCGGGCGCGGTCGGCGTCGGCCTGGCCCTGCTGGGCGAGAACATCTGGCTGATCGCCGCCTGCATCGGCCTGACCACCTTCGCCCTGGCCACCCTGGGCCTGCTGATCGGCAAGGCGGCGGGCACGCGGCTGGGCAAGATCGTCGAACTGGTCGGCGGCGTCGCCCTGATCGCGCTGGGCCTCAAGATCCTGCTGGAGCACCTGGGGGTATTGGCGTTCTGAAGAACGCCTTGCATCAAGGGGGCGGCTGGCGGAACGTCCGCCCTCGGCGAACCGTTAAGCCGTCAGTCGCAAGGAGCCCCATCATGCGCGCAGTCCTCATCCTCGCCGCCCTCGCCTCCCCTCTGGTCCTCGGCGCCTGCGCCACCGGCAAGGCCATACCGACCTATCAGCAGGACCTCGACAAGCTTGAGGCCGAGTGCACGGCGCGCGGCGGCATCCTGACCCCCAGCGGCGCCACCACCGGGCGCGCCCAGACGGACTATCTGTGCAAGATCACCGGCGCGACGCGCATTCCCTAGAACTAGATTAGCCCCCTGGGATCGCCCGGGGCAGTTCATGGTCCTCCGCCAGACGCCGCGTCTAGACGCGGTCAAGCGGCCCCTCGGCCGCCTTGGCCAACGCCCGTTTCACCGGCCCGCGCAGCGCCAACAGGATCACGGCGCTGACGCCCACGACGACGGCGTGAAGCAGCCAGAAGCGGTCCGCGTTCATGGTCTCCAGTCGCGTACCGACCCACCCCACCAGATTGTTCGCCACGAAAAGGTGCAGATAGAAAATTCCGACGATGGTCGCCCCGACGGCTTGCGGCGCCATGCGGACATAGAGGGCCAGGGCGACCGGGACGAGGTGCGCGAAACCGATGCTGTTGATGATGTGGAAGGCCACCGCCCACCACAGGCTGATCTTGCCGCCGCCCGCCGCCTGGGCCGCCGCCGCCAGCAGCAGGAAGGCAACCACGGTCATCACGGCGCCGATGGCCAGCTTGGTGATCTCGACCGGCTCGGCGAAGCGACGCGACCAGACCCGCCAGAACAGGACCGACAGCGCTAGCATGGCGACCGAGGCGGCCGCGTCGAAGGTGATCAGCCAGCTGGTCGGCATGGTGCGGCCGAACAGGGTGAAGTCGTAGCTGGCCTGCGCCCAGATCATATAGGCGTTGAAGATCTGCTGGTTGCCGAGCAGGGCCAGGGCCAGAACGGGCAGCATCGCCAGCAGCAGAGCCAGAACACGCCAATCGGTCGCCGACAGGCGCAGACGCTCCTCCTTTTTCTGGACGACGATCTTCGGCTCAGCCGGAAGATGGCGTGCGCCCGCCATGTAGATCGCGAGGCCCACGGCCATGCCGACGCCCGCCGCCGCGAACCCGTAGTGCCAGCCGAAGACCTCGCCCAGGGTGCCGCAGACCAGCGGCGAGGCGATCACTCCGGCGCTGATGCCCAGATAGAAGATTTGGAAGGCGTCGGCGCGCGCGTTGTCCTCGGGCGGGTAGAGGGCGCCGACCTGGACCGCGATGTTGCCCTTGAAGCAGCCGGTGCCGATCGCCAGACACAGCAGCGCTCCCAGGAAGGAGACGTCGAAGGCCATCAGGAAATGGCCGATGGTCATCAGCGCCCCGCCCAGCAGGATCGTCCGGGTTCGCCCCAGCCAGCGGTCGGCGACCAGCCCGCCCAGCACCGGCGTCAGATAGACCAGCCCCGTGTAGATGCCGAACACCGCCGAGGCGAGCGCCTGGATCGACAGCGGCCCATAGACGGCCTCCAGCGCGGCGCGGAAGCCGCCGAAACCGGCGACATTCTCGATATGGCCCGGCTGAAGCAGCTGACCGACCATGTAGAGGACCAGCAGGGTCTGCATGCCGTAGTAGGAGAACCGCTCCCACGCCTCGGTGAAGGCCAGATACCAGAGGCCCGCCGGATGACCGAACAGTCGGCGACCCGATGCATCGACAGGCGCAGGTGCAGAAGGGGGCGAGGCTGGGGTCACGGCCGCGGCGCGGATGTCCACGCTCTCGGTCATGACGCGACCCCGGGCAGGACCCTGGCACGAAGGTTCGGACGCTTCATTATCCCCTCCAGAATAACGCAGACTGATCAGCCTCAGAGCCGCCTCCCCATCAGCGCTCCGGGCTCCAGCAATAATGCTTTGCATGCCATTATAGTATACGATATCTGATCCGGCAACGCGTTGAGAGGGAGCAGCGAGTGGTCAACGACTTGGGACTGAGGGCGGAGCGTCTCGCCGTCATCGACATGCATACGGCGGGCGAGCCGGTGCGCATCTTCGACGCGACGCAACTCAACATCGCCGGCGACACGATCCTGCAGAAACGCCGCACCATGGGCGACCGGTTCGACCATCTGCGCCGCGCCATGATGCTGGAGCCCCGCGGCCACGCCGACATGTACGGGGCCATCCTGGTCCCGCCCAGCCATCCCGCCTACGACGCCGCCGTACTGTTCACCCACAACTCGGGCTATTCGACGATGTGCGGCCACGCCACCGTCGCCCTGGGCCGCTTCCTCTATGATCGGGCCCGCCAGCAGGGCCGGACGCAGACCCGTTTCACCCTGGAATGTCCCTGCGGCCCGGTGGCTATCGAGGTCGCGCCGGACAGCGATCCGGCAGCCGCGCCCTCGGTGCGGTTCGAGAGCGTCGAGTCCTTCGCCCTGTCGCTGAACGACAGCATCGCGCTGGACGGCTTCGGTCAGGTCGCCTTCGACATCGGCTATGGCGGCGCCTTCTACGCCATCCTGCCCAGCAGTCGTCTGGGCCTCGACTTCCACCAGACGCCGATGGACCAACTGGTCCACGCCACCGGCAAGCTGGTGGCCGAACTGCGCGCCACGCGCAGCTTCCGCCACCCCGAGGAGCCGGACCTGTCCTTCCTCTACGGCGCCATCCTGACCGACGGCGACCGCCTGACGCCGGGCCGGCTCACGCATAATCTCTGCTGGTTCGGCGAGGCCCAGATCGATCGCAGCCCTACCGGCAGCGGCGTCTCGGCGCGCCTGGCCGTCGCCCACGCCAAGGGCGAGATCGCCCCGGACGCCGCCCTGCCCTTCGCCGGGGCGTCAGGTCAGGCCTTCGAGGGCGCCGTCGCCCGAATGACCGAAGGCGGGATCATCGCCGCCGTCTCGGGCCGCGCCTACTACATGGCCCGCTCGGAGCTGATCCTGGAGGCCCAGGACCCCTTCGCCCACGGCTTCGCCCTGCCCGCCTGTTTCGGCGACTACCTGGCGTGATCGCCCGCTCAAACCCTGAGGCTTCCTGATGGACAGACTGCAGATCGCCGCCGGCTGGACGCCATCTCGGCTCGACAGCCTTCGCGCCGAGATGGCGAAGAGCGGGCTGGACGGCTTCATCATCCCGCGCTGGGACGCCCATCAGTCCGAGTATGTCGTGATCGCCGACGAGAGGCTGGCCTGGGCCACGGGCTTTTCCGGCACCTGGGGCCTGGCCGTCGTCACCCGCGATCGCGCCGCCGTCTTTGTCGACGGCCGCTATACGGTGCAGGCCCAGGCCGAGGTCTCGCAGACCCATTTCGAACTGCAGCACCTCTATGACGAGCCGGTCGAGCGCTGGCTGGCCCGCACCGCCGCCAAGGGCGAGGTCTACGGCTACGACCCCCTGATCCTCAATCCCGCCGTCCACGCCCAGATCGAACCAGCGATGATCGAACAGGGCGCGTCGCTGCGCGCAGTGTCGCCGAACCCGGTCGACCGCGCCTGGGTTGATCGCCCCGACACCCCGATCAAGCCGGCCTTCGCCTTCCCCGTTTCGCGTTCGGGCGAGACTTCGCTATCGAAGCGCCAGCGTCTGGCCGAGCGCCTGCGCGCGGCGCGCACCGACCTTCTGGTCGAAACCCAGACCGACAACATCGCCTGGCTGCTCAACTGGCGCGGCGACGAGGTGCCCGACAACCCCATCGTTCAGGCCTTCATGCTGGTCGACGCCACCTGCGGCGTCGATCTCTTCGTCGACGCCCGCAAGCTGGGCGATGACGTCGCGGCCTTCGAGCTGGAGGGCGTGACGCTTCATGAGCCCTCGGCCTTCCTCGAGCGCCTGAGCCAGCGCCTCAGGGGCGGCGAGCGGGTGTCGATGGATCCCAGGTTCTCGCCGGTCGGAGCGGCGACGGCGGCGCGCGAGGCCGGGGCGACGGTCCTGATCGAAGGCAATCCGCTGACGGCGCTCAAGGCGGTCAAGAACCCGGTCGAACTGGCCGGTCTGCGCGCGGCGTCGCGGCGCGACAGCGTCGCCTGGGTCCGCTTCCTCGCCTGGCTGGAGGCGGAGGTCGCCGTGCGGCCGGTGTCGGAAATACAGACCGAGGAGCAGATCCTCGGCTATCGCAGCGAACTGGAGCATTTCGTCAGCCCCAGCTTCCGCACCATCGCCGGCGCCGACGCCAATGGCGCCATGTGCCACTACAACGCGCCCGCCGAGGGCGGCGCCATGATCGGGCGCGACAGCCTGTTCCTGATCGATTCCGGCGGACAGTATCTGGACGGCACCACCGACACGACGCGCACCGTCTGCTTCGGCCCGCCGCCCGCCATCTGGCGCAAGCATTTCACCCTGGTGCTGAAGGGCCATATCCGCCTGGCCACCCTGCGCTTCCCGAACGGCACCCGCGGCTATCAGATCGACGCCTTCGCCCGCGAAGCCCTGTGGGCGCACGGCCTCGACTATGACCATGGGACCGGACATGGCGTCGGCCACTTCCTGTCGGTGCACGAACATCCGCAGCGGATCGGCAAGGACCCGGTCATGGCCCCCATCACGGCGGGCATGACCCTGACCAATGAGCCGGGCTATTATGAAGCGGGTCGCTACGGCATTCGCATCGAAAACCTGTGCGAAGTGGTCGAGGACGGCGCCGGCTTCATCCGGCTGCGCGACATGACTCTGGTGCCGCTGGATCGACGTCTGATCGATCTGGACCTGCTGACCGCCGAGGAGCGCGCCTGGGTCGATGGCTACCATGCCCGCGTGCGGTCGGAGCTGGCCGAGTTGATCTCCGATCCGTTCGCGGCGGACTGGCTGATCGCCAATACGGCGCCGCTCTAACCGTCGCTCACACTGTCCGACACCCGGTTCGGCTCCGCCTCTGGCGGAGCCGTTTCGCTATCCGGTCCTCAACGGAACCGCTCGATCCGCAAGGCGTCCAGCCACGCCGGGGCCGGTCGTCCCAGCGCCATCTGCTCCATCAGTTCCGCCGTCGAGGCCGCCAGCGTCAGGCCCAGGTGCTGATGGCCGAAGGCGTAGTGGATCGCCGGATGGGCCTGCAGCCGTCCGATCGCCGGCAGGTAGTCGGCCAGCGTCGGGCGCGGCCCGCACCAGCGGTCGGGCGCCTCGGAAAAGGCGACGCCCAGCGTCTGCAGATGCGTCTCGATGTGACGCCATTTGCGCGGGTCCGGCGCCGCTGACGGATCGCCGAACTCGACATGGCTGGAGGCGCGCAGGCCGCCCTTGAAGCGGGCCACGGCCAGGGCGCGGTCCTCAAACACCGTCAGCGGCAGATCCTCCGGCCAGGCGTGTTCCGCCGACTGCACCGAATAGCCCCGCTCGCCGATCAGAGGGACGCGCACGCCCAAGGACGCCATCAGGCGCGCCGACCAGGCGCCGGCGGCGACCACCGCACGGTCCGCATCCACGACCGAGCCGTCCGCCAGCACGACCTCGACCGCACCAGCGACGGGTCTGACAGCGGCGACATCGGCATGGACCATGCTTCCGCCGCGCCGCACGACGGCCTCCAGCAGGGCGTCGCGCACCCTTTGCGGTTCGCTGACCTGGCCGGTGCCGGTGAAGCGAATGCCACCGGCCGGACGCCTGGCCAGGACGCCGTCGTAGGCGGCCAGATCGTCCGCCTCCATCGGTCGGAAGGTCGCGCTGCCCGTGCGGGCGCCGCGCCAGGCTGCCAGCCCCTTGCGCGCCGCCTCGGGCGTCGACCAGACCACGGCGTGGCCGGTCGAGCGGATCAGATCATCGGGCGCCTGGGCCAGGGCGGCCAGCCGCGTCCAGGCCCCGAGCGGATCGTCTAGCAGGCGCCCCAGAACCTCCGCCCCGTGCGCCGCAGCGGCGGGCCGCGAGGCGGCGAGGAAACGCAGCGCCCACGGCCCCCAGAGGGCGACGTCGCGCGCCCTGAAATCCAGCGGTCCGCCAAGGCCGAACAGCCGCCCGACCGCACCTTTCAGCGTCGCCGGCGACGGCATGGGTTCGCATTGTTCGGCGGCGATGTGGCCGATGTTGCCGAAGGAGGCGCCGCGCCGGGCGTCGCCCCGGTCGATCAGCACCACCTCAAACCCCGCCGCCTGCAGCCGTAGGGCGATCGCCGCGCCGACCAGTCCGCCGCCGACAACCGCCCAACGCCGAGGCGTCGTCACGCGGACGCGCCCTCGCCAAAGGGATCGTCCAGGCTGTGCGACGGCTGAGTGAACCAGACGGGGCCCGTCTCGCTCATATAGAAGTGGTCTTCCAAGCGGACCCCGAACTGGCCCGGTATCACCAGCATGGGCTCGTTGGAGAAGCACATGCCGGCTTGCAGCGGCGTCGTGTCGCCACGCACCAGATTGGGCGCCTCGTGGATGTCCAGACCGATGCCGTGGCCGGTGCGGTGCGGCAGTCCCGGCAGGCGATAGTCGGGGCCGTAGCCGAGGCCGGTTAGATAGTCGCGGGCGCCAGCGTCGACGCTCTCACACGGCGCGCCGATCTGCGCCGCAGCAAAGGCGCGGGCCTGAGCTTCCTTCTCGTGGTCCCAGACCGCGCGGAACGCCGCCGTCGGTTCGCCGAAGACATAGGTGCGCGTGATGTCGGAGTGATAGCCGTCCACAAGCGTGCCGGTGTCGATCAGCACCACGTCGTCTACCTGCAGGGCCCGGTCGCCCTCGCCGCCATGCGGCAGGCAGGTGTCGTCGCCGAACGAGACCAGACAGAACCAGGACCCGCCCTCGCCGCCCAGCTTGCGGTGCTCGGCGTCGATGAAGCGCTTGACCTCGGAGGTCAGGACGCCTGCCTTCAGCCAGTGACGGGTGCGGCGCTGCACCTCCAGGGTGATGGCCTTGGCGCGGGTCAGAAGGGCGATCTCGGCCGGAGACTTGAGACTGCGCAGGGCCGTGATCAACGGACCGCCGTCGACCACGCGGTCCGCGCCCATGGCCTTGCTCAGGCCCAGCCAGATGAAGGCCGCCGCCTGATCATCGACCGCCAGCCGTGCGCCAGCCTCCAGACGACCGGCCACCAGGGCATAGGGGCTTTCTTCCTCTTCCCAGGTCAGGATCTCGCCCGCCACCGCATTCGGCGCCGAGGTCAGACCTGCGATCTTGTCCAGCTCGAACCGGGGACAGATGTATTCCAGCCGTCCGTCCGCATGGATCAGGGCGCCCGTCAGGCGCTCTGACGGATGCCAGTCCAGGCCAGTGAAATAGCGCAGCGAGGCTGTCGGACCGAGCAGCAGGGCCGACAGGCCCTGCGCCTGCAGCCGCGCGGCCAGGGCCTGAATGCGGGCGCCCCGCTCGTCAGCGGTGATGGGGGCGGCGGAAGGTGCGAAAAAGGTCATGTCAAAACGTATATCGTATCTGATTTAGGCCTGTTTCTCTCACGCTTCAGATCGCCCGGCAAGGCCGGTAAACCCCGATGGCGAAATCGCTGCGTTCCGCCCGCACCGATGCGCGCAGGAAAACGCCCTAGGCGCGCCTGCGGCTACGGCCCGCGACGGCCGGCGCCGTGCCGGTCTGGCCAAATTCCTCGCGCAGATCGCGCAGAGTATGCTCCAGATGTTCGGCCACCAGGCGGCGAACGGTCTTGGCGTCGCGATCCAGCCAGGCCTGCAGGATCTCATGATGCTCGGCCGCCGCCGTCACGTGGCGATCCTTGTTTTCAAGGTGCTTGCGCACATAGCGGTCGGCCATGACGTGCAGGCGCGCGGTGATTTCAGCCGTCAGGATTCGTCCGCCGGGCTGGGTCAGGGCCATGTGGAAGGCCCGGTTGAGCGGGCCGACGCTGGGCAGATGGGCGGCGGCGGCGGCGTCCAGTTCGGCCAGCACGCGCTGCGCGGCGGCGCGCTGCTCTTCGTTGGCGGCGAGGCTGGCCTGGGCCGTGGCCTCGGGCTCCAGCTTCAAACGCAGCTCATAGATCTCTTCGGCCTCGGTTGCGCTCATGCCGCGCACGAAGAAGCCTCGGTTGGCGTGCGACACCACCAGTCCGTCCTGCTCCAGCCGCACCAGGGCCTCGCGCAGCGGAATCTTGGAGACGTTCAAATCCGCCGCCAGGGCATCCTGACGGATCGGCACGTCCGGCGGGATCGCGCCGGACAGGATCATGTCGCGCACCACCTCCATCAGACGGTCGGACAGGGTGCGGACTTCAAGCGGGGATGCGGCCATGCGGTCTATCGAGTCGACTGGGCCGGACGCCCAGTTTCACCCATAGCGCGCGATGGCCACAATTACGACGCGGAATGCGTCAGACGACCTGGAACCCCTTCCAGAAAGCGTCTCGGCGATCCACCCAGATGGTGTTGAATCCCGTAGCGACCGCCGAGCCCTCGATCGAGGGGATGATGGCCTTGTAGTCGCCCACCGTCGTCTCGGCCTCGACCCGGCCGATGAAGCGGCTGCAGATGTAGCTTTCATGGACGAAGGCCTCGCCGACCTTCAAACGTCCCTTGGCGTGCAGGTGGGCCAGCCGCGCCGAGGTGCCGGTGCCGCAGGGGCTGCGGTCGATGGCCTTGTCGCCATAGAAGACGGCGTTGCGGCCGTCAGCTCCCGCGCCTTTCGGCTTGTCGGCCCACAGGACGTGGCTGACGCCGTTGATCGACGGCTCTTCCGGGTGGACTGGCTGGAAGGCCGCGCGGACTTGCTCGCGCACCAGGCCGCTCAGTTCGATAATGCGGCTGGCGCCCAGGTCGTCCAGGCCCGTGTAGGAACCCTGCGGTTCGACGATGGCGTAGTAGTTGCCGCCGTAGGCGACATCGACCTTCAACGGGCCGAAGCCCGGCGCCTCGATCTCTATGCCTTCCGCCGCCAGATAGGCCGGGACGTTGCGGATGCGCACCGAGGTGACGCGGTCGCCCTCGGTCTCATAGGCGATGTCCAGGACGCCGGCCGGAACCTCGATCTTCAATTGTCCGGGCGAGCGTGGCCGGATCAGGCCGTGCTCGAGCCCGAAGGTGATCATGCCGATGGTCCCGTGGCCGCACATGGGCAGGCAGCCGCTGGTCTCGATGAACAGGATGCCCGCATCGGCGTCGGGCAAGGTCGGCGGGTAGAGGAACCCGCCGCTCATCATGTCGTGACCGCGCGGTTCGAAGCACAGCGACGTCCGGATCCAGTCGTAGCGGTCGAGGAAGTCGAGCCGCCGCTCGGCCATGCTGGCCCCCGACAACAGGGGCGCGCCGCCGGCGACCAGGCGAACCGGGTTGCCAGCGGTATGACCGTCAATGCAGAAGAAGACGTCGCGCATCAATGCTCCTGATCAGACGATCTTGAGGGCCTTGCCCGAGCCGACAGGCCGCGTCGCCGCCGCCTTCTCGACCATGGCGATGACTTCAGCCCGGCGCGCGCCCGTCAAGGGCATGCGCGGCATGCGAACCCGCTCGTTGCCCCGCCCCATGATGGCCTCCGACAGCTTGATCGACTGCACCAGGTCCGACACGGCGTCGAGGTGCAGCAAGGGCATGAACCAGCGGTAGATCTCGACCGCGCGGGCCAGATCGCCGTCCTTGACCGCCTTGACCAGGGCCACGGATTCCTCAGGGAAGGCGTTGGTCAGGCCCGAGACCCAGCCCTTGGCGCCCAGCACCAGGCCTTCCAGCGCCACGTCGTCCAGGCCGACCATGACGGAATAGCGGTCGCCCAGTTCGTTGAAGATGTCGGTGATGCGCCGCGAGTCTGGCGCGCTTTCTTTCAGGGCCACGATGTTGGGCACGTCCGACAGGCGCTTCAGGTCTGCGTTGGTCAGCGCGATCCGGTACATCGTCGGGTTGTTGTAGAGCATGATGGGCAGGCTGCTGGCCGCCGCCACGGCGCGGAAGTGGGCCTCCAGTTCCTCGGCCGACGGCATGTAGACCATGGCCGGCAGCACCATCAGGGCGTCCACGCCGATAGCCTCGGCGTCCCGGGCGTAGACCTCGGCGCGGGCCGTGGTCATTTCACTGACCCCGGTGATGATCGGCACGCGGCCGTCCGCGACCTCGACCGCCGCCTTGAGGACGGCGCGCTTTTCGTCCGGCTCCAGCGAGTTGTTCTCGCCGACCGTGCCCATGACGATGATGCCGTCGACGCCGTCCTTGATCAGGCCGTCCAGCACCTTCTGGGTGGCGTCCAGATCAACCGCCAGCCCCTCGTCGAATTGAGTGGTCGCCGCCGGGATGACTCCGGTCCAGTCCAGCTTCGCCTTGGCCATAAGCCATTCCTCCTAAGCAGATTATTTTCGTATACGATATTCAAATACCAACGAAGTCAAGCGAATAGCCGCCTATCCCACGCTGTAGCTGGTCTTTGTGAGCGTGAAGAAATCGGCGGCGGCGAAGCCCTGTTCGCGCGGGCCGTAGGACGAGCCCTTCGTGCCGCCGAACGGCACGTGATAGTCGACCCCGGCGGTGGCCAGATTGACCATGGTCATCCCCGCCCTGGCCCGTTTCTGGAAGTCGCGGGCGTGCTTCAGCGACTGGGTGACGATGCCCGCCGACAGGCCGAACTCGGTCCCGTTGGCGATCGTCAGGGCCTCCTCGTAGTCCTTGACCCGGATGGTCGAAGCGACGGGGCCGAAGACCTCCTCGGTGTTGATGCGCATGGCCGGATCAGTGTCGGCGATCAGGGTCGGCTGGACGTACCAGCCGGGCGCGTCGCGGGTCAGACGCTCGCCCCCGGCGACGACCTGACCGCCCTCGAAGGCGGCCAGCTCCATGTAGCGATAGGAGGTCTCGCGCTGATCCTCGCTGACCGCCGGGCCGACCTGGGTTTCAGGATCAAGGGCGTGGCCGACGCGCAAGGCGGCGACCTTCTCGGCCAGGGCGGCGACGAAGCGGTCGTGGATGCCGTCCTGCACGATCAGGCGGCTGGAGGCGGTGCAACGCTGGCCCGTGGCGAAGAAGCTGCCGTCCAGGGCGATGGCCACGGCCCGGTCCAGATCGGCGTCGTCCAGCACGATCAACGGGTTCTTGCCGCCCATTTCCAGCTGCACCCGCGCCTGTCGCGCGACGGCGCCTGCCGCGACGCCCGCACCGACCTTCTGCGAGCCGGTGAAGCTGACACCCGCCACATCCTTGTGGTCGACGATGGCCTGACCCACGCGACCGCCGCCGATGACCAGGTTCAACACGCCCTTGGGCAGGCCGGCTTCATGCAGGATGGCGACCAGGGCCTCGGCGGTGGCCGGGGTGTGGCTGGCCGGCTTCATCACCACCGTATTGCCGAAGGCCAGCGCGGGCGCCGCCTTCCACGCCGGGATGGCGATGGGGAAGTTCCAAGGCGTGATCAGGCCGAACACCCCGACCGGCTGGCGATAGGTCTGCACCTCGACGCCGAGCCGGGTCGAGGCCAGGTTCTGACCGTGCAGCCGCAGGGCCTCCCCGGCGAAGTACTTCAGGATACGGGCGGCGCGCGCCGTCTCGCCGATGCCCTCCGCCAGGGTCTTGCCCTCTTCGCGCGACAGCAGGCGGCCGACGACTTCGCGGCGCTCCATCAGCAAGGTTCCGGCCCGGTCCAGCACGTCGGAGCGCACCTCGGGCGAGGCGTTGGCCCAGCCGTCGAAGGCGGCCGAGGCCGCCGCGACCGCCTCGTCCACCTCGGCCGCGCCGCCGTTCGGCGCCAGGGCCACCACCTCGCGGGTGTCGGACGGGTTCAGGCTCTCGCCCCTTCCCGCCCCCCGGCGTTCGCCGTTGATCCAGTGGCTCAGTTCGATGGGGGTGGTCATGGGTTTTCTTTCGTGAAGACAGGCAGGGCGGAACGGCAAGGCGTCAGAAGCCCAGGGCCATGATCTGGTCGTAGAGAACCTTGGGCGTGCGCACCCCGCGCTCCAGACTGCGGGCGCGGGCCTCGTAGCGGCGCTGCGACGGCAGGCGCGCGCCCTGGTCGGCGAAGGCGGCGAACAGGGCCTCGGCCCTAGCGGCGTTCGCCTCGGGATCGCCGCCGCCCATGATCGCCGGGTCGAAGGCCAGGATCAGTTCGCCGTGCATGGGCGCCGCCTTGTCGCCGTCGTCAAAGGCCATGGATTCACGGCTGGTCAGATCGCCGATCAACGGCCCCGCCATCAGTTCGATCATGGTCGACAGGGCCGAGCCCTTGTGCCCGCCGAAGGTCAGCATGGCCCCGTCCAGGGCCGCACGGGCGCTGGTCGTGGGGCGGCCCTCGGCGTCGACGCCCCAGCCCTCCGGGATCGGCTTGCCGGCGATGTCGTGCAGCGACATGTCCCCGCGCGCGATGGCGCTGGTGGCGAAGTCGAAGACGTACGGGTGGGGCCCCGGACGCGGCCAGCCGAAGGCGATCGGATTGGTGCCCAGCAGGCCCCGCTTGCCGCCCGCCGGCGCCACCCAGGAATGGCTGGGCGTCATGGCCAGGGCCGCCACGCCCCTCCCGGTCAGGTGCTCGATCTCGGGCCACAGGGCCGAGAAGTGGAAGCAGTTGTTGATGACCAGGGCCGCCACCCCGACCGTCTTGGCCTTTTCCACCAGCAGGGGGGCGGCGCGCTCGAAGGCCAGCAGGGAATAGGCGTAGCCCGCATCGGCCCGCACCAGGGCGGGCGAGACGTCCTCGATCACCGGCTCGGCGTCCAGCGACATCTTTCCCGAGCGCATGGTCATGACGCAGCCCGGCAGACGATAGAGACCATGCGAAGCGCACTCATCCCGCTCGCCTGCCGTCAGGGCCCGGGCCACCGCCTCGGCGTGCGCCGCCGACAGACCCGCCCCCGTCAGCACGCGCCGCGACAGGGCGAACACCTCGTCGATCGACAGGACCACCGTCTCCTGGGCCTCGAATACGCTCACATCATTCTCCCGCCTAAAATCGTATACGATGCTGTCGAAGTATGCGTGAAACATCAAGCCTCGCCGAACGACAGCGGCGCTTGACGCCGACAGCGATCAGCTTCACGACTGCGATTTATCGAATACTGTATCCGATTTTAAGGGGGAAACTTCATGAAGCGCCTACCCGCCCTGGCCGTGCTGCTGATGAGCAGCGCCGCGCCCCTGACCGTCGCCCCGGTCTTCGCCACGCCGGCCTTCGCGAGCGTCGAAGCCGCCGCGCCCGCCGCCATGTCGCCCGCCGTCTACGCCCGCGCCGAGGCCGTACTGCCCCAGCACGTCGACGAGCTGATCTTCGGCCTGAGCGTCCGGCCGCAATGGATCGGCGACGGCGCCGAATTCTGGTTTGAACGCCGCACGGCGGAGGGGCGCGACTATGTGCTGGTCGACCCGACCTCGGGCCAGACCCGACCCCTGTTCGACCACGACGCCCTGACAGCGCAACTGGTCGCCGCCTCGGGCAAGTCGCTGGCGCGCAAGGATCTGCAGCTCAAGGGGCTCAAGGTCGACGACAAGACCCGCAAGCTGGAGTTCGCTTACGACGGCCGCAACTGGCGCTTCGATCCCGCGACCAACGTGATCGAGGCGGCGGCCGAGGCGGCCAAGGGCGTGGTCTCGCCCGACGGCCGCTGGCGCGCCGAGGTGCGGGACGGCGACCTGATCATCGTCTCGACTGCGGACGGCGCCGAGCGGCGGCTGACCCAGGACGGCGCCGCCTCGCCCTACGCCCAGCCCCTGATCAATCTGAAAGACATGGCGGCCCAGGGCACGTCGGAGCCCACGACGGCCCCGGCGATCCGCTGGTCGCCGGATTCGCGCTACATCGTCACCTACCGCATCAACCGCGACCATGCCCGGCGCCTGTCGCTGGTCCAGTCCGCGCCGAAGGACGGCGGGCCGCCGCGGGTCCTGGACTACCTCTATCCCCTGACCGGCGACGCCGAGATTCCGACGGCCGAGGGTGTCTTCTTCGAGGTCGAGAGCGGACAGCGTATCCCCATGAAGACACCGGCGCGGCCGGTCCTCTACTACGGCGGACCCTGGTATGAATGGAGCGCCGACAGCCGCGCCGTGTTCGAACGCGCCCCGACGCGCGGCTATGGCGCCCTGCAGTTGAATCGCATCGAGGCGGCGACCGGCGAGGTCCGACTGCTGACCGAGGACAGGTCCGACACCTATGTCGACTTTTACGGTCACTTCTGGTCCTACGACGACAAGTCGAACACCCACTTCTGGACCGCCGACCCGGACGGCTACGCCCATGTCTACGCCGTCGACGCCGAGACGGGCGCGCGGCGTCAGCTGACCTCGGGCGACTGGCGCGCCCGGACGGTGGCGGGCGAGGATCACAAGTCCCGGCGCGTTCTGGTGGTCGGCTCGGGCCGAGAGGCGGGACGCGACCCCTATCTGCGCCATCTCTATTCGGCGCCCCTGGCGGGCGGACAACCGCGCCTGCTGACGCCCGAGGCCATGGATCACGACGTCTCGGTCTCGCCCGACGGCCGCTACTTCGTGGACAATATGTCGACCATCGACCAGCCGACCCGCTCGGTCCTGCGTCGTTCCAGCGACGGCCGCATCCTCATGGAACTCGGCCGTGCCGACGTCAGCGCCTATCTGGCCGCGGGCTATCGCCTGCCCGAGCCGTTCCAGACCATGGCCGCCGACGGCGTGACCCCCATCTACGGCGCCCTGTTCAAGCCCGCCGACTTCGATCCGACCCAGCGCTATCCGATCATCGAGGACATCTACACCGGGCCCCACTATGTGATGACGCCCAAGTCCTTCGAGGCGGCGATGACCGGACGCAACGCCAACTCCATCGCCCAGCTGGGGGTCGTCGCCGTGACCATCGACGGGCGCGGCACCTGGGGCCGCTCGCGCGCCTTCCAGCAGGTCGCCTACAAGAACCTGCACGCCGTAGGGCTGGAGGACCACATCGCCGGCATCCGCGCCGTCGCGGCCCGCAACCCGTGGATGGACGCCGGCCGGGTCGGGATCTACGGCTTCTCGGCTGGCGGCTATGACGTGGTGCGCGCCATGACCCGCCATCCCGAGTTCTATAAGGTCGGCGTCACCGCCTCGGGCAACCACGACAACCGGCTGGATAAGGCCATCTGGAACGAGCAGTGGATGGGGAGCGAGCTGGGCCCGCTCTACGATGAGAACTCCAACATCGCCTGGGCGCCGAAACTGGAGGGCCGCCTGCTGGTGGCCCACGGCGAACTGGACGAGAATGTGCCGCCCCTGGCCTCGCTGCGTCTGGTCGACGCCCTGATCAAGGCCAACAAGGACTTCGACTTCCTGATGGTGCCGAACGCCGACCATTTCCTGGACGCCGTGCCCTATTATCAGCGCCGTCGCTGGGACTTCTTCGTGCGCGAACTGCTGCATGAGACCCCGCCCGAGGCCTATCCGATGAGGCCCTTCGACTGACCGAGCGGCACAGCTGAAACAGAAAAAGGCGGACCGCAGGGTCCGCCTTTTTTTCTTGCCCGCGTCAGGGACGCCCCGGAAACAAGTAAAGGGGGCGGTCGATCGACCGCCCCCTTCCCTTCGTGACGTCAGACGTCCCTCAGACCTGGATCAGCTCCCGAAACGCCACTTGGCGCCGAGGAAGAAGAACCGACCGATCAGATCGTCCATCCCCAGATTACCCCGGGCCGTGAAGGGGTGATCGCGCGGGCCTTCGTTGAAGACGTTGCGGACACCCGCAGTGAAGCGGACGTTCATCGGCGTATCCACCGCCACCGACAGGTCGTGATACCAGACCGACGGGATGTTGTAGTAGCTGCCGACATCCTCGGCCGGGTTCAGCAGGTCGTTGTTGGTGACGGTCTCGTCCACATAGCGGCTGGACCAGTTCACCTGGACGTCACCCTTGTAGTAGGTGGCGTTGATCATGCCCCGAAGCTTGGGATTGCCCGCCTCCCCGGCATCGTCGAAGGCCGTTTCATCACCCGTCGCCAAATCGCGATCGATGAAGATGTTGTGCTTCAGATAGGAGGCGACGCCCTGCAGGCTGATCCGGCCCAGATCGTCGTCGCGACCCAGCAGGTCGGCGACCTCGGCATGATAGGTGGCCTCGAAATCGACGCCCTCCACCTCGAAGGAAGCGACGTTGATATAGCTGTCGCGCACCTCATACAGGTTGCCGTCCGACCGACGGGTCAGCATGTCGCAGAACTGGTTGGCCATCGTCGGCAGGTCGACGCAGTTGTTGACCGTCTGCTGGGCGCCGATGCGGGAAATGCCGCCGTCCAGCTTGATCTTGTAGTAGTCGGTCGTGAAGGCGAAGCCCGGCAGGAAACGCGGCCGCACCACCGCGCCGACCGTCATGGTGTCGGCCTCTTCGACTCCCAGGTCCGGGTTGCCGGTGCTGAACACCAGGGTGGTCATTCGACGCGTGTTGGGATCCCAGGTCACCGGGTCGAAGCCCAAGGCCAGGCAGTTAGCGCGACGGTTCTCGGTGCCGCTGTCCAGCAGGTTGGGGTCGCAAGGATCGCTCAGCCCCTCGGCACCGCGGCTGCCGGGATTGAACATCTCGCCCAGCGACGGTGCGCGCACCGCCGTCGCCTTGGTCAGGCGGAAGCGAATGTCTGGGATCGGCGCCCAGGAACCGGCCAGCTTCCAGGATTCCACGCTGCCCGCGCGCTCATAGTCGGACAGGCGATAGGCGCCCTCGACCTCGAGCGAATGAACGAAGGGCTTGTCCTTGACCAGGGGCACCAGGACCTCGGCGAAGGCCTCGCGCACCTCGTTGCTCTCCTTGATGGGCGAGAACTGGCTGGCGAAGAAGCCGAGCGCCTTTTCCCACACGTAGGAAGGGGTGAAGTCGATCTCGTCCTTGCGGTATTCGGCGCCCGCCGAAACCTTCACGGCGCCGGCCGGCAACTGGAACAGGTCGCCCGCGATCAGGCCCTGCAGCAGGGTCTGGCTGGTTTCCGTGGTCGAGGTATGATCGGCGCGGATGTAGTCGACGGCCTCGGCCGAGATAGTGCCCTGGCCGAAGATATTGACCGGGACGCAACCTCTCGCCCGCGCCTCGACGCTGCGGCAGACGATGTCGCCCGACAGGGGATCGCGGATGGCGTCCGAGGCCTCGAACCAGCGCCCGTCGATACGGTCGTTCAGGTTGCGGTTGGACGTCTGAGAGTTGCCATATTCGAAGACCGTCGACCACTTCCAGGTGTCGCCGAACTCGCCCTCCAACCCTGTGGCGATGCTGTAGTATTTGCGGTTCATGTCGGTGCCGCGCATGCCGAACTCGTCATGCGAGCGGGCATAGTACATCGAGTTCTCGCCCGCCGCGATCAGGCCGTCGCGCACAGCGGTGGGCATGAAGGGGTTGTCGATCGATACGCTGGTGCTCCAGGAATCGAAGACGGCGCTGATCCGGTCGCGGGCGGTGATGTCGGCGTACATGACTTCGCTGAACACCTTCAGACGGTCATTCAGACGATAGTCGGCCTTGGCGTAGATATTGGTCCGTTCCAGCGGCGCGACCAGGGTGTCGGCGTTCTGGTTGCCGCCCTCATCCGTCGAATAGGAGCCGTCAATCACGCCGCGATCGCCGGCTTTCAGCGGCCGGAAGGTCTGGCTGGCGGAATCGAAGATCACGTCCGTCCAGGTCCCGCCGGGACCGAAGGGCAGATAACCCGTCGGCGTGCCCAGGGCGAAATAGGCGTAACGCAGATCGCGCATAGGAATCCGCGCCGGGACGCCGTCGTTCGGTCCGGTATTGTCCGGGTTGGAGACGAAGCCGTAGCGCGTGCCCAGACCTCGGTCGCCGCGCGTCAGGCCCCCGCTTTCGGTCCGACTGACGTGCAGGACGGCGTTGCCGCGATCATAGTTGACCCCGGTCGTCAGGCCGTAGGTCAGGGTGTCGTACTGGCCGCCTTCGTCCGAGCCGTACTGCAGGTTGGCCTCGAAGCCGTCGAAGTCGTCCTTGAGGATCAGGTTCACCACACCGGCGACCGCGTCGGCGCCATAGACCGCCGAGGTGCCGCCCGTCTGCACCTCGACCCGCTTCACCAGGGCCGCCGGAAGATTGCCGAGGTCAAAGGCCAGGAAGTTGGAATCGTCCGGCGTGCCCGCGCGACGGCGCCCGTCGACCAGGGTCAGGGTGCGGCGAACGCCGAGGTTGCGCAGATTGACCTGGTTCAGGCCGATATTGCCGAAGCTGTAGCTGGTGTTGGCGTTGGACAGACCCGTCGCCACCTGCGGCATCTCATTCAGGATCTCCGCGATATTGGTAATGCCCTTGGCCTCGATCGTCTCCGCGCTCAACGCCATGGTCGGGGTCGGCGCATCCAGTCCGCTGCGCTGCAAGCGCGAGCCGGTAACCACCACCTCGTCCACCTGCGACGCTTCACTTTCCGGCGAAGCTTGTGTCTGGGCGTTGGCCGCCAACGGCGCGGCCAGAGCCCCCAGACTCACCCCCGCAGCCAAAAGCCCCCTGCCCAGCCCATGCCGCGCCCCCCTTCGTCCCGCCACCTGCCTCATGATCATCCCTCCCTCAGGCTTAGTGAAAGGGATACCGTATACAATATACATCACCTGTCCAGCATCGCAGATGGGCATGCAGGACACATTGTTCGTTGATCGCGAGCGGAAGCGACGCCTTCGGCAGGTGGCCTCGCGTCTGGCCCCGAATGAGACCCCCTGGTTGGATGCAGGCGCCCTAGTCGTCGCCAGTCGCCAAAGTCTCCACCCGCGCCACGCCGTCCGCGCCCTTGGTCATGCGGAAGGCGTCCAGTTCGCGGCCCGTCGCGGTGAAGGCGCGATAGGTCACGGCCTCGGGCGAAACCTCCAGGGTCTGGAAGGTCTGGGTCCGCGAGGCCGAGCGCGTGGCCCAGCCCAGGTCGGCCACCGGATACATCTTGGGCCCGGCGACCGAGACGACATAGGTCGAGCCATGGTCGGACGGATGATCCGGACCCGGATTGCCCATCGGTCCCGTGCCGATGGCGCCGCGCGCATAGCCGTGGTCGTGGGCCTGCAACACCAGATCGACGCCGTACTTGTCGATCAGCGGCTTCAGGGCGTCGCGCACCCGGGTGTTGTCGCGATCGGGGTCGATCGAGAACAGCGGGAAGTGCAGGAACAGGGCCGTCCAGCGGTTGGGGTTATTGGCCAGAAGCCCGTCCAGCCACCGCACCATCTCGGCGCGCATGGCCTCGTCGCCGTGGAACAGGGGGGCGTCGACCGAGATCAGGCGAAGCCCCTGATAGTCGACGGTCCAGGCCGTTTCCTTCAGCTTCTCCACGCCCGCCGGGCCGGTCTCCGGCAAGGTGTACTGACGCCGCCACTGCGGATTCAGCACCGGGCCGCGCCCATACTCGTGGTTGCCCGGCGTCGGCATCTGCGGCGTCTGGGCATAGAGGAAGCCGCCGGCGGCGAACCATTCGCCCCATTCGTTGTCGCTGTCGTGCCGGTTGATGAGGTCGCCGGCGTGGATGACGAAGGCGGCGTCCCCGGCCTTGCGGAAGGCCATCCTCATGGTGCGAGACGCCTCGCTGAGGATGTTGTTCTGCATGTCCCCCATGTAGAGGAAGGTGAAGGGCTCAGCCGTCGTCGCCGCCGTGCGGAACTGCAGCCATTCGGACCACCGCTCGCCGTCGCCGACGCGATAGGCATAGACCGTCTGCGGCTTCAGCCCCTTCAGCACCGTCGAATGATAGGCCGCCCGGAACTCGGCCGCCTCGCGCACCGTGATCGTCGCATCGTCGGTGACGGCGGCTGCGCGCACCGCCTGCTGGATGAAGTCCGGGCCGTCCTGGGCCTCGGCGTATTCGACATAGCCGACAGCGCCCGGCGCAGTGCGCCAGGTCACGGCCATCTCATGCGCCGGATCGGCGGTCAGGTTCAGGATGATCCGTTCCGGCTGGGCGGTCGGCGGCGCCACCGGCCGGTCCGAGGCCTGAACCGGCGCGGGCTCGGGTCGCAGCGGACGTTCCGCCGTCTGCGCCATGGTCTGTCCGCCCAGAGCCGCCAGCGCGGCCCCGAGCATCAGGGCGTGGGTCGTTTTCATGCTCCCCTCCCCGATCAGAAGACGTAGGTCAGGCCGACCGAGATCGACCGCCCGTTCTTGATGTAGGCGCGGCTGGAGCTGGTGCTGGCCCCGGCCGTGTACCAGTAGGTGTGGTTGTCGAAGAGGTTCTGGACCTGCAGCGAGGCGGTCGCCCCGTTCCCCAGCTTGCGCCGCACGTTCAGGTCCACGAACTCGTAGTCCTGCTCATAGGGGTTGTTGCCGAAGTCCTGGATGCCCTCGAGGAATTCCGACTGGTAGCTGTAGGCGGCGTAGGCCTCCCAGCCATCGCGCGCCCAGAAGACCTGGACGTTGGCGACCGCTTCGGGCGTCTCCATCAGCGGCAGGGTGTAGCCCTCCGGGTGCCAGGAAATGCCGGTCTCGGCCTCCGACTTCTGCAGCGTCAGGTTCACGCTGGCGCCCAACGCCGACAGCGGGCCGGGCAGCCAGTGGAAGACCTGCTGCGCGCTCATCTCGACGCCATAGACCCGCGCCCACTTGCCGTTGTTGGGCATGGAGACGGTCACGCCGTCCGGGCCGACGTTCACGCCGGCCGTCCCGTCGCGGATGTTCGACGACGAGGAACGGTACAGGAAGTTCTCGATGTCCTTGTAGAACAGGCCCAGCGAATAGGCGCCCGTGTCGCCGTTGTAACGCTCGATCGACAGGTCGTAGTTGACCGCCTTCATCGGCTTCAGGTCCGGGTTGCCCTGCTCGATGGCGACCAGCACCCATTCGCTCTTCGGGTTCACCGTGCCGTCGCCGTCCGGATCGCTGTCGTAGCCATATTCACGCGCCGAGGACATGCGGGCGATATCGGGGCGGGCGAAGCTGGTCCAGATGGCGGCGCGGACCCTGGTCCGGTCGTCCAGGTCATAGTTCAGATGGATCGACGGCAGGACGTTGACGAAGTCGCTCTTGTCCGTGGCGAAGTGCGCGCCCTGAACCTCATCAAGGATATAGGCGTCGATCTCGTTATTGGTGCTCTCGACCCGGACGCCGCCGAGAATCTGCGCCTGTCCAAAGCGGGCCGTGGCCATAAGGTAACCGGCGAAGATGTCCTCCTTGAAGGTGAAGCTGTCTTCGCCGCTCAGTTCGGCGTTGCCCGGATCGGTGGCGAAGCCGTCGAAGAAGTCGCTGTCGCCCGCCATGGCGCGCTGCAGTTCGGCCAGCATGGCCTCGTTGTCGATCACCGTCCCCAGGCGATAGAGGCCAGAATACTCGCCGTCGAACAGGCGCGTCACCTCCTTGCCGTAGAAGCGCGAGAAGTCGGCCAATGTGCCGCTGGCGTCCAGATCCATGAACTCGCCACTATAGGTCGAACGCTTCGAGCTATAGTACTTTCCGCCCGCCTTGACCGCTTCCAGCCAGGTCGAGACCGGACGCCATTCAGCATTGAATTGGCCCTGCCACAGCTCTTCCTGAGCGCCGCCGACCTCGCCGGACAGGCCGCTGAAGCCATACTGGCTGTTGTCGTGGATCGCCGCCATGCCGGCGTCGTTCAGCACCCATTTCGGGAAGCGGCTGTCGCCGAAGTTGGTGACGTTGACGCCCTTGTTGCCCAGCCAGCCGTACTTGTCGCTGCGGAACTCCATCTCATAGCTGTCGTCGGTGTTGTCCTCCGACTTGGCGTAGGAAAGATCATAGTCGAGGGTGAAGTCGCCCAGACGGCTGACGCCGCCGAGGTTGAGCGACATCACCGTGCCCGTCTCGCGCGAGCCCTCCCAGAAGCGACGCAGACGGAAACCCTGCGGGTCCCAGGTCCCCGAGGCGCCGTCCAGGGTATAGTAGGATCGCGTCGAGCGATCGGCGTCGGTGATGCGCCCGTCGCGGTCGCGGTCGACGATCTGGGCTGCTGTGTAGCTGTAGATTCGCCCCAGCTTGACGTCCGTGCCGATCACCGCGTCCTCGGGGCGCAGCAGGCCGGTCATGGTCTTGTCGACCTGGCTCAGGCGAGCCGAGTTCCGGCTCGTGTCGTTGCGGAAGTTCAGCCGGTTGCCGAACTCGTCCTGGGTGTATTCGTTGAACTGACCGCGCAGGTGAAAGTCGTGGTCCGCGCCGCGGTAGTCGAGGCTGGCGTTCAGGCCGTAGCGCTCGACCTCGGTCTCGCCGAAGCCCAGATTCATGCCTCGCATGACGAAGCTGTCGGTGTCCCAGCCCATGGTCTCGCTGTCGGCATACCAGACCGAAGGCTGGTTATCGCCGTCGACGCCGTTCTGCTCGAACTGCGACTTGCGGCGCGACCAGCTGCCGGTGATGAACAGACCCCAGTTGTCGTTGAACTGGCGTCCGAAGGAGCCTGAAACTTCGCCCGACTTCTCGTCGTCGAACTTGTCCAGCATCCCGACCGAAGCCGACAGGACGCCATAGACCGGATCATGGTCGAAGGCGGTCGGGGTGCGGATGTCGATGGTGCCGCCCAGAGCGTCCCCGTCACGGTCCGGCGTCAGGCTCTTGATGACGGTGATCGAGTCGATGCCTTCGGGCGGCAGAAAGCTGAGACGGACGCCGCGATAGAAGTTGTCGCCCGGCGAGCCGGCGCCGCCCATGCGGACGCCGTTCATGGTGTAGTTGTTCAATTCGGTCGACAGACCCCGGATGGTGATGCGGTCGCCCTCGCCCGTGGTGTGGTTGCGCACGGCGTTGACGCCTGGCAGGCGCGACAGGGATTCGGCCACGTTGTTGGCGGGCAGGTCGCCCATGTCGTCGGCGCTGATGACGTCCGAGATGAAGTCGGCCTTGCGTTTGGCGTCCAGCGAGCGGCGCAGGCCCGCCGCATAGCCGACGACCTGCACGTCCTCGACCTCGAAGGCGTCGGGCGAGACAACGCCGACTTCGGCCGACTGACGCACCAGGGTCAGAACCCCGCGCACCTCGCGCGCCTCGACGCCCGATCCCGCGATCATGCGACGCAGGGCTTCGCGCGAGGTCATGGCTCCGGATATCGCGTTGGAGGTCCGGCCCCGCGTCAACGCCGGATCGAAGACGATCTGCAGTCCCGTGTCGCGAGACAGGGTCTGCAGCGCCCGGCCCAGGTCCTGGGCCGGAATAGCGAAGGCGACGCGCGCCTCGGCGCTGGCCGCCTGCCCGGCGCAAGCCGGCGCGGCGACGGACGTCAGAACGGCGACGGCGGCCGCCGTGAGGAGGCCGGTCTTGTGGATACGCATTCGAAAAATCCCCTGCGATCGAACATGATCGTTACGGGGTTAGACGGCGAGCGAAGACGTCCTGACACCTGTCATGAAAACTTGCCCTGAAGGTCGCCTAACCTTCGGAAATCACAAATTGATCCACCCCCTGACGGCTCAGTTTGAAACCATGCATCTGCACCATGGCGGCCAGGGCGTTTTCCGGCTGATCATAGGCGAAACGGCCGCTGACCAAGGCGCGCCCCACCGCAGGATCGGCCAGCCTGACCTTGACCCCGGTGGCTCGCTCCAGATCCTCGACCACGCTGGACAGGCTGGCCTCGTTAAACTCCAGCCACCCCTTGGCCCATGACGGCACGTCCGTCTCGGCTTCCGGCCGGATCAAGCTCGTACGCTCGACCACCCCGCCGGACACCGTCGCCCTTTGACCCGCCTGAACCATCATGGTCATGCCTCGCCCGGATGCGACCTTCACGACCCCTTCGAAGACCACGACCTCGACCGCCTTCCCGTCGCGGGTCTGACGTTGATCGACGTTGAAGCGGGTGCCGACGGCGGTGACGCGCACGCCGTCCACCTCGACAGAGAAGGGGCGGCTCTTGTCCGGCGCGACCTCGAAGAAGCCCTCGCCCTTCAGACGCAGAATTCGTTCATGCGCGCCGAGGTCCACCCGCACCTGGCTTTGCCCGTTCAGCCGCACCGCCGATCCATCCGCCAGGGCGATGGGCTCGGGCGCGCCGCGCGTCCCCACGATCAGGTCGCCGCGCGGCAGCAGATCGCCCCCGATCAGCGCCACTGCGCCAACCCCCGCCGCCAGGCCGACGCCGGCGATCGCCCAGCGCGGCCACGAAGGCCGCCGTCGCGCCGCCGGCCGCGCTCGCGCCACCCTCTGCGTCGCCCAGATCACAGCGGCGTCGTCGATCAGCGCTTCGTGCCGTCGCAGCAGCTTCGCGCGATCAGGGCGTCCCTCCAGCCATTGCGCCAGCGCCGCCTGCTGCTGCGGCGACCATGCCGCATCGCGCCGGGCGTCGGCCCACAGCGCGGCCTCACGGTCATCCTTCGGGTTCACAAATCTAGTCGACATGGCGGCCCTCCGCCGTCCGACGCAGCGCCTGGGCGGCGCGGCTATAATGTTTCTGCACAGCCTCGATCGACAGCTTCAGATCGCGCGCGATGGTCTCGTAGGATTCCTCGCCCGCGCGCCGTCGCACGAAGACCTCGCGCCGCAACGGCGGCATGGCCTCCAGCGCTCTCTGGCATAGCTTCAGCCGCTCGCTCATGTCCAGCGCCTCGAGCGGCGTCGCCCCGCTGTCGATGGCAAGATCAGCTTCTTCCAGGTCATCGATCGGCAGGTTGGCGGCGCGTCGACCGCGATCGACCAGAATGTTGCGCGCCGCGCGCATGGCGTAGGACAGGGGATCAGTGATCAGGGTCTCGCGCGCCCGCGACAGGACGCGCAGGATCGCCTCCTGCGCCACGTCCTCGGCGTCGCTCGTCGCCAGTCGTCGCCGAACATAGGCCAGCAAGACGCGGTTCTGCGCGGCCAGCGTTCGCCCGACATCCTGTTCATGACTGATCACACGCGCCGCCCCCTGACGGAGCGTGGCTATAGGGACCGCCCATGACAGCCAAGATGAGGTTCGGCGTCAGTTTAAAGACGCCACCGCCTTCATGCAGGCTGATGCGCGATCTTTAGGACAACGACCTTGGCGCCTGGTTGCGCGCTCGTGCAGCGTGACACGACGCGACAGGCCGTCGTCCTCGGCCTCGGTCGCGTCGACGCAGACACAGCTGTCGCTCGCTACAGGCTCGGTCCGGTCTCGCCAGGATCAACTCGCCAGCCGGTACCCCACGCCGGGCTCCGTCAGGATCAGAAGCGGCTGGGCCGGGTCGGCCTCAAGCTTCTGGCGCAGTTGTCCGATGACCACGCGCAGATACTGGGTGTCGTCGGCATGGGCCTTGCCCCAGACGGCGGTCAGCAGATCGCGATGGCCGACCACCTTGCCCGCGTTGCGCGCCAGATGGGCCAGGACGTCGTATTCCTTAGGCGTGACGCGCACGGCGGCGCCCACGCGGGTGATCAGGCGGCGCTCCAGATCGATGACCACGTCGCCCGCTGTCAGCGGCCCCTGCATCTCGGCGCGCAGGGCGGCCTGTCGCAGATTGGCGCGCACGCGGGCCAGCAGTTCGCCGACGCCGAAGGGCTTTTCGACATAGTCGTTGGCGCCCAGGTCCAGGGCCGCGATCTTCTCGGCCTCCTTGTCGCGCGCCGACAGGATGATGATGGGGCCGGCATAGAACTCACGCGCGCGGGCCAGCACGTCCTTGCCGTCCATGTCGGGCAGGCCGAGGTCCAGAACCACCGCGTCGGGGCTCCACAGGGCGATGCCGCGCAGGCCTTCCTGCCCGCTGTCGGCGCGGCGCGGCTCATAGCCGGCGGCGTCCAGCGCCGGGGACAAGAAGCGGTGGATCTGGGGCTCGTCGTCGATGACGAGAATCTGGGGACGGACAGAGGCCATGAGGAAGTCTAGAGCAGGCTCGGGTGGGTGACGACGGCCTTGGGCAGGCTGATCAGGATGCGGGTGCCTTTCCCATCCTGAATAGGACTGGCGGCAGCGATGCGGCCGTTCATGGCCTCGACGAAACCCTTGGCGATGGCCAGGCCGAGCCCAGCCCCCTTGGTGCGGTCCGACGGCTCCTCCATGCGGCGGAACTTGTCGAAGACCCATTCCAGCTCGGCGGTCGGGATGCCCTTGCCCTCGTCCTCGATGGAGATGACCACCGCGCCCCGATCCTCATAGGCGGCCAGTTCGACGGTCGAGCCGTCAGGGCTGTAGGCGATGGCGTTTTCCAGAATGTTCACGAGCGCCTGTTCCAGCAGCCCCTGATCGACCATGACCAGACTGAGCTGGGCCGGGAAGTCACGGGTCATCCTGCGCCCGCCCAGACGCCGCGCCACGCGCTTGCCCGCCGCGTTCAGCACGTCGCGCACATCGACCCAGTCGGTGCGGATATTCAGGCCGCCGCCCTCCAGCCGAGTCATGTCCAGCAGGTCGCCGACGTAGCGGCTCAGGCGCTCAGCCTCCTCGCGGATCGACAGCAGCAGGTCGGCGCGGACGGCGGGCTTCAGCTTGTCGCCGAGATCAATCAGCGTGGTCGAGGCGCCCAGGACGGTGGACAGCGGCGTCCTTAGGTCATGGCTGACCGAGTTCATCAGCGCGCCTCTGAAACGATCCGTGCGGCGCAGGGTCTCGGTCTCGACCGCCTGGCCGGCCAGATCGGCGCGCTCGACGGCCACCGCGCCCTGATCCAGCAGGGCGAGCGCCAGCTTTTCCTCGTCCGAGCCGGGCGACAGGGCCGCAGCCTCGATCCCCGCCACGCCCGCCCGGCCGCGCACGCCCTGCAGGGGACGGAAGGTCCAGCGCGCCTGCGGCAGGGTGCCGGTGCCCTGGCCGGCCGGTTCGCCCTTCTCCCAGGCCCAGCGCGCGGCGGCCATGGCCTCGGCGCCCAGTTCGGGCCTGCCCGGCGCCCCGGCGATCAGGGTCAGTTCGTCCTCGACCGGCAGCAGAACCACGGCCCCCGCCCCGGCCGCCGCCGCCGTCTGTTCGGCCAGAATCCGCGCCGCCGTCGCCCGGTCGCCCACCCCGGTCAAACGCTGGCTGGCGGCCAGCAGAGCCGAGACCGCCGAGGCGCGCCGCTGCGCCGCCCGCGCCTGCTCGCGCACCCGCCCCGCCAGCACCCCGGTCGTCAGGGCCACGGCCCAGAAGACGGAGAGGGTCAGAAGGTCGGTCGGCGAGCCGATAGCGAAGCTGAACTTCGGCTGCAGGAACAGAAAGTTGTAGGTCAGGAAGGCAAGCGTCGCCGCCGCCAGGGCCGGGCGCAGACCGTACAGCACCCCCGCCGCCAGGACCGCCGACAGATAGATGACGCCCAGATCAACCCGCTCGAACGTCCGGTCCAGCAGCAGGGCCAGGCCGGTGGCGGCGACCACGCAGGCCGCGCCGACGGCATAACCGCGCCAGCCGCCGGTCAGATTCACGCGCGGTTCGCGCAGCGTCTTTTCTTCCAGATCGGCACCGTCGGTGATGACGTGGACGGCGACGCCGCGAGCCTGACGCAGCAGTTCGGCCGCCAGCGACCGGCCCAGCCATTCAGAGATGCGGCTGTCGCGGCCCTTGGCCAGAACGATCTGGGTGACGTTGTTCTGATGGGCGTGGTCCATGACGGCGCGCACTACGTCGTCGCCGCTGAGGACCACGGTGCGCCCGCCCAGCTGCTCGGCCAACTTCAGCGCGTCCGACAGCTTGCCCGCCGAGCCGACGCCGTGCCGCGCGCCTGAGGGCCGGTCGACGTGAGCCACGGTCCAGGGCGCGTCCATCATCATGTCCGACAGCCGCCGCCCCGCGCGAACCAGAGGCCCGGCCAGGGCGTCGCCCGCGACCAGCACCAGAATCCGCTCGCCCGCCGCCCACGGGCCCTGCATCCCCTGCTCGCGCAGGCGGGCGACCAGTTGGTCGTCCACGCGCTGAGCCGCGCGGCGCAGGGCCAGTTCGCGCAACGCCGTCAGGTTCTCGACCTTGAAGAAGTTGTCCGAAGCCAGTCGCGCCGTCTCGGGCACGTAGACCTTGCCCTCGGCCAGACGCTTGCGCAGTTCCTCGGGGGTGATGTCCACCACCTCGATGTCGTCGGCGCGCGACAGGGCGCTGTCGGGCACGCTTTCACGTTGTCTGACGCCGGTGATGCGCAGCACCACGTCCGACAGGCTCTCCAGATGCTGGACGTTCAGGGTGGTCCAGACGTCGATCCCGGCGTCGAGGATCTCTTCCACGTCCTGCCAGCGCTTGGGATGGCGCGATCCGGGGGCGTTGGAGTGGGCGTATTCGTCGACCAGCAGCAGGCCCGGACGGCGCGCCACGGCGCCGTCGATGTCGAACTCCAGCAGGGTTCGGTCGCGATAGGCAATGGGGTTGCGGGGCATGACCTCGAGCCCGCGCAGCAGGCTCATGGTCTCCTTGCGGCCATGGGCCTCGACCACGCCGACGACCACATCGTCGCCCTCGGCTTTGCGGCGGCGGGCGGCGCGCAGCATCTCATAGGTCTTGCCGACGCCGGGCGACATGCCCAGAAAAACCTTCAGCCGCCCACGCTTGCGCGGGGCGGCCGGGGCCTTGTCCGTCGGGATGACAGGCGCCGCCATCAGCCCTCCGCGGGACGTGGAAAGCGGGCTTCCAGCGCCATATTGGTCAGCAGCACATTGACGCGCGGCTGGCCCAGCACGCCGAACGTGCGGCCTTCGACCTGCTGTCGGATCACCTCGCGCACCTGCGCCTCCCCTACCCCGCGCGCGCTGGCGATGCGGGCGACCTGAAGCTCAGCGTAGGCCGGAGAGATATGCGGGTCGAGGCCCGAGGCCGAGGTCGTCACGGCGTCGGCGGGAATGACCGCCGCTCCCGTTTCAGCCCGCAGCGCGTCTGCGTCGGTCTTGACCCGAGCGATCAGGTCCGGGTTCAGCGGGCCGAGGTTGGAGCCGGACGACGCCGAAGCGTCATAGCCGTCGCCCGCCGCCGAAGGGCGCGGGTGCAGATAGCCGGGTTGGCTGAACGACTGGCCGATCAGGGCAGAGCCGACGACCTTGCCCGCCTTGTCGCGGACCAGGCTGCCGTCGGCCTGGTCATGGAAAGCAGCCTGCGCCACGCCGGTCACCGCGAACGGATAGGCGACGCCCAGAACGCCGGTGAACAGGGCGATCATCACGACCGCCGGACGGATGTGGTTCAACATCAGAACGTCGCCTTCAGGCTGGCTGCGACGCGACCGTCATAGGCGGCGCCGAAGTCGTGTTCGTCAGTGTCGAAATAGCGGACGTCCAGCGCCAGATGGTCCGTCAGCTGGTACGCCGCGCCCAGGTTCCAGGTGGTGTAGTCGAAGTCGGACGACACCCACTGACGCCCCACCGCCGCCGATAGGGTCCACTTGTCCGCTGGGCTGATCGCGCCGTTGATCTCGGCATAGGTCGCCTCGTCCTCGGACGCGCCGAAGAAGTCGGGCGACCAGTAGAGCGCCGCGCCGAGGTTGGCCGGGCCGACGGCGCGCGAGGTCGCGGCTTTCAGCTCAACGTAGTCGTAATCAGCGCCGTCCGGCTGACCGGCGTAGAAATAGCTGACCACGCCGAAGTCCCAGTTATTGCCGGCGAACTCGGGTCGAACCCCGGCGTAGAGATCGATCTCGGCGTCAGTGTCGGCGTCTCCGGCGAAGGAGACGTTGCCGGCCCAGGCCCCGGCGTAGAACAGCCCCTCGGTCACATCGACGCCAGCGGAGACGGCCGGATCGCTCTCGGTCTGGCTGACGCCGCGGAAGACATAGTCGGTGCCGATGGCGGCGTTGAAGGCGACGTCGGGGCCGGTGTTTTCCTCGGCCTTGGCCGGGGTGCTGCACAGGCCAAGCGCGATGATGGCGACCAGATAGGCCCCGCCGAACAGGGCGTCATTCGCGCCTGAAGCTTTGGTGGTGTTGCGTTTACGCATGGTGGTTTCCTTGCGCCTCAGGCCAGGCCGAGAGCGGAGATGACGATGTCGATGAGCTTGATGCCGACGAAGGGGGCGATCAGACCGCCAACGCCGTAGATCAGCAGGTTGCGGCCCAGCAGCTTGCCGGCCCCCACGGCGCGGTACTTCACGCCGCGCAGGGCCAGCGGGATCAGGGCGATGATGACCAGGGCGTTGAAGATGACCGCCGACAGGATGGCGCTTTCCGGGCTGGACAGCTTCATCAGGTTCAGCGCCGCCAGCGACGGTAAGCCGACCACGAACATCGCCGGGATGATGGCGAAATACTTGGCCACGTCGTTGGCGATCGAGAAGGTGGTCAGGGCGCCGCGCGTGATCAGCAGTTGCTTGCCGACCTCGACGATCTCGATGACCTTGGTCGGGTCTGAGTCCAGATCGACCATGTTGCCGGCCTCGCGGGCGGCCTGGGCGCCGGTCTGCATGGCCACGCCGACGTCAGCCTGAGCCAGAGCGGGCGCGTCATTGGCCCCGTCGCCGCACATGGCGACCAGACGGCCCTTGGCCTGTTCGGCCTTGATCAGGCGCATCTTGTCCTCGGGCGTGGCCTCGGCCAGGAAGTCGTCGACCCCGGCCTCGGATGCGATAGCCGCCGCCGTCACCGGGTTGTCGCCGGTGATCATGACAGTGCGCAGACCCATGCGGCGCAGGTCGGCGAAGCGCGCCTTGACCCCCGGCTTGACCACGTCTTTCAGGTGGATGACCCCGACCAGGGCGTCGTTCTCGGTCACGGCCAGAGGCGTGCCGCCCGAGCGGGCGATGCGGTCCACGGCAGCGCGGAACTCGGCGGGCGCGGCGGCCTCGTCCACGACCAAGGATTTCAGCACGGCGTCCACCGCCCCCTTGCGCCACGACTGGCCGTCGGCTTCGAGGCCCGACTGGCGGGTCACGGCGCTGAACGGGATGGTCCTGGCGCCGAAAGGCAGGTCGCCCGTCACCCCGGCGTTGCGGCCCAGCTCGATGATGGAGCGGCCTTCCGGCGTCTCATCGGCCAGCGAGGCCATGACCGCCGCCCGCATCGCCGCCTCGGGACGCACGCCCGGAACGGTGATGACCTCGACAGCCATGCGGTTGCCGAAGGTGATGGTGCCGGTCTTGTCGAGCAGCAGGGTGTCGACGTCGCCTGCCGCCTCCACCGCACGGCCCGAGGTCGCCAGCACATTCACTTTCAGCAACCGGTCCATGCCGGCGATGCCGACGGCGGACAGCAGGCCCCCGATGGTCGTGGGGATCAGAGTGATGAAGAGCGCGCCCAGAACGATGGGATCCAGTTGGATGCCCGAATAGGCGCCCAGGCCCAGCAAGGCCGCGACCGCGATCAGGAAGATCAGGGTCAGGCCGGCCAGCAGGACCGACAGAGCCAGTTCGTTCGGCGTCTTGCGACGGTCCGCACCCTCGACCATGGCGATCATACGATCGAGGAAGGTAGCGCCGGGGGCCGAGGTGATGCGCACCTTGATCCAGTCAGAGACGACCGTGGTGCCGCCGGTGACGGCCGAGCGGTCGCCGCCGCTTTCGCGGATGACGGGGGCGCTTTCGCCGGTGATGGCGGCCTCGTTGACCGAGGCGACGCCTTCGATGATCTCGCCGTCCGAGGGGATGACGTCGCCGGCCTCGACCAGGACGACGGAGCCGATCTCCAGCTCCCCCGCCGGGGTCGGGACAACCGTTCCGGTTTTCGGATCGACGATCAGCTTGGCCTTGGTGGTGACGCGGGTGGCGCGAAGGCTGTCCGCCGCCGCCTTGCCGCGTCCTTCGGCGATGCTTTCGGCGACATTGGCGAAGAGGACCGTGGCCCACAGCCACAGGGCCAGCTGGATGGCGAAGCCCGCCGCCTGGCCGCTGGCTGCCGCCACGACCGCCGAAGCGGTCGCCAGCAGGGCGACAATCCAGGTGGCGAAGATCACCGGGTTCCTGAGAAGCTTGGTCGGGTTCAGCTTGACGACGGCGTCGCCGAGCGCCCGGCCGAGCATGGCCCCGGTCAGTCCGCCCGCGACGGGCGAAGACCGGGAGCTCGTGGAATCGAGCGTGACTTGAGTCATGGGATTATCCGATCAGAACCGGGCCACGACCTGGAGCATGTCGAAATGCTCCACGATCGGACCCAGCGAGAGGGCGGGGAAGAACTGCAGGCCGCCGAGGATCAGGATCACCCCGATCAGCAGGCCGATGAACAGCGGACCATGCGTTGGCAGGGTCCCGGTCGAGGGCGCCAGCCGGGGCTTGGCGACCAGAGCCCCTGCGACGGCCAGAACCGCGACAGCCGGCACGAACCGGCCCAGCAGCATGGCCAGACCCAGGGTGGTGTTCCACCAGGGGGCGTTGGCGGTCAGGCCGGCAAAGGCCGAACCGTTGTTCCCGGTCGCCGAGGTATAGGCATAGAGGACCTCGGACAGGCCATGCGGCCCCTTGTTCAGCAGACCGGCCAGGGCTTCGGGCAGGACGGCGGCTATGGCCGAGAAGCCCAGCACCGACAGGGGCACGACCAGGACCGCCAGCATGGCGAACTGGATCTCGCGCGCCTCGATCTTCTTGCCCAGATATTCCGGCGTGCGACCGACCATCAGGCCCGCCACGAAGACCGACAGCATGGCCATCAGGACCATGACGGCGACGCCCGACCCGATCCCGCCGGGCAGGATCTCGCCCAGCTGCATCAGGAACATGGTCACAGCCCCGCCCAGCGGCATGTAGCTGGCGTGCATGGAGTTGACCGAGCCGTTCGAGGCGCCCGTCGTCTGGGCCGCCCAGGCGACCGAGGACGGCACGCCGAAGCGGACTTCCTTGCCTTCCATATTGCCGACCGACGTATCGACGCCGGCGGCGATGGCGGCCGGCGCCGGCTGGCTTTCGATGACGTAGAGCGCCGAGGCCGCAGCCCCCAGCAGGATCACCGCCGCCACCACCAGGGCGCGCACGTCCTTCCTGGCCAGAACGCTGCGACCGAAGGCGAAGAAGGCCGCCCAGCCCAGGACGTTGATGCTGATCGCCGTGATCAGATTGGTCAGGGGCGTGGGGTTTTCCAGCGGGTGGGCCGAGTTGACGTTGAACACGCCGCCGCCGTTGATGCCCAGTTGCTTGATGGCCAGCTGGCTGGCGGTCGGGAACAGGCTGATGGTCTGCTGACCGCCTTCTAGCGTCGTCGCATGGGCCGAGGCCGCCAGCGACTGAACCACGCCCAGCCCGGCCAGAGCCACGGCCACGATGAAGGCGATGGGCAGCAGGACATAGAGGCTGGTGCGCGTCAGATCGGCCCAGAAGTTGCCGACGCCCTCGCCGCGATTGGCGATAAAGGCTCGCGCCAGCGCCGCCGCGATGGTCGCGCCGGTGGCCGCCGAGACGAAGTTCTGCACCGTCAGGCCGACCATCTGGGTGAAGGTCGAGACGGTGGTTTCGCCGCCATAGCTCTGCCAGTTGGTGTTGGTGACGAAGCTGACGGCGGTGTTGAAGGCCAGGTGCGGGCTGACGCCGTCAAACCCCTGCGGGTTCATCGGCAGGACGCCCTGCAGACGCAGCAGGCCATACAGCAGCAGAAAGCCCGCCAGGTTGAAGGCCAGCAGGGCGCCGGCGTAACCCAGCCAGCCCTGGCTGCGGCTCGGGTCGACCCCGGCGGCGCGATAAAACAGGCCCTCGACCGGCTTCAGCACCGGGTCCAGCCAGGTCCGCTCGCCGTTCCAGACGCGCGACATATAGACCCCGATCGGCCAGCCGAGCATGACGGCCAGGCCGAGGGTCAGGGCGATTTCCGCCCATCCTTGAATATTCATCTTGAGGCGGCTCCGCTCAGAACCGCTCGGGGCGCAGCAGGGCCGCGACCATGTAGCCGGCGATGACCAGGGCGCCGACGCCCCACAGGACGTTCAGCACCATGTCACAACCTCTTCAACGCAACGGCGAGGGCTGCGAAAGCCAGGAAGGCCCCGCAGCCGATCGCCAGAAAGATCACATCGGCCATGCCGAAAGCCTCCAACTCTTGAGAGCCGGAAGAGACGCTTTTTGGGCGTAAGGGGGCCATTCGGAAAGCGAGGCTGGGCATAAGGCGCGCATAAGAGCGCTGGGCAACAGTCCTGCAGGACAGCCCTGGATGTGGCTTCGGCGGCGTCGGGCCTGGGTTCCGCAGAGGGCGGCGGCTTGTTGTGGCTGGACAGCAAAAAGCCCCGCGGTTGGGTGCGGGGCTTTTAGAATGCTTGGGTGCGGGAGCAGGATTTGAACCTGCGACCTTCAGGTTATGAGCCTGACGAGCTACCGGGCTGCTCCATCCCGCGGCAAGGCGGAGAGTGAGG
>NZ_JBIVYK010000004.1:0-41692 GCF_044772165.1 Brevundimonas sp. NPDC090276
CTTTCAATCTCAAGCAGCCCGAAGGGCGGCAGGTCGCCAAACAATGATGCGGGCTCCGAGCAATCCGGGCCGTCTGGCCGTGGGGCGGGGGCGGCTTGACCTGGATCAAACTTCACCGCTTTCGGACAATAAAGTGCTGTAAAACGACGATATTAACGAAGCCGCGGTGATATCGGCGCATGGCTTCCCCGCGAAAGGGATGCACATGACTGACATTGACTGGCCGCGTCGCGCGGGCCTGTCCGGGGCGTTGGACGAGGCGGCGATCGTGGCCATCACGGACCGTGCAGGCCAGATTTTGTACTGCAATCAGAAGTTCGTCGATGTCAGCGGCTACAGTCGCGACGAACTGGTCGGTCAGAACCATCGGCTGGTCAATTCCGGCCACCATCCTCGTGAGTTCTTCCAGGCCCTGTACCGGACGATCGCCAGCGGCTCCGTATGGCGGGGTACGATCCAGAACCGCAACAAGAACGGCGAAATGTACTGGGTCGACACCACCATCGTGCCGAATCTGGGCGAGGACGGGCGTCCCGAGACCTATACGGCGATCCGGTTCGAGGTGTCGGATCACGTCCGGGCGTTGAAGGCGCTGGAGATCGCTCAGGAAGAGACGCGGCGCGCCGGCCAGGTCCGCGACCGCTTCTTCGCCAACATCAGCCATGAGGTGCGCACGCCGCTGAATGCTGTGCTGGGGTTGGCCTCGGCCTTGGCGCACACGTCGCTAACGGATCGGCAGACGCAGATGCTGTCGCTGATTACGGGGGCCGGCGACGCATTGCGACGGGTGCTGGACGACATGCTGGACCTGTCGAAGATGCAGGCGGGGCAGTTCCGACTGGCTCCGGCGCCCTTCGACTTGCGAGCTGACATCGCCGCCGTGGTCGAGATGCGGACGGCCACAGCCGAAGCGCGGGACGTGGCCCTGTCGGTAGCGTTTTCCGATGCCGCGTCTGGACGGGTTCTGGGCGACGGCGTGCGGATCACCCAGATCGTCTCGAATCTGGTTTCGAACGCGGTGAAGTTCACGCCGATAGGTTCAGTCGAGGTGCAGGTTGATCTGACGTCTGGCGACGACGGCGACCGATTGCGGATCGAGGTGCAGGACACGGGCATAGGGTTTGACACGGAGACGGCGGAGCGCCTGTTCCAACCCTTCGTCCAAGCTGATGATACGATCTCGCGCGAGTATGGCGGCACGGGGCTGGGCCTGTCGATCTGCCGCTCCCTGGCCGAGTTAATGGGCGGTCAGATCTCTGCGCGTTCGGCGCCGGGGGAGGGTAGTCGGTTCACGGTTGTCCTGCCGATCCAGCGGCTGCCGGAACTGAGTGAAGCTGGTGGTGACGCGAGCGCCCATGCGGCGGCGGGGCCGCTGCGAGTGCTGCTGGTCGAGGACAACCCGGCCAATCAGATGGTGGTGCGCTGCCTGCTGGAGCCGCTGGGCTTTGAGATCGTGACCGCCGATGATGGTCGTCAGGGCGTGGATCGGTTCCTGGACAGCGGCTTCGATATGATCCTGATGGATATGCAGATGCCGGTGATGGACGGGCTGACGGCGATCGGTCTGATCCGGGCGCATGAGGCGACGCATCGGCTGCAGCGGACGCCGGTCGTGATGCTGACGGCCAATACGACGGACGTCCACCAACAGCGGGCCATGACGGCTGGCGCGGACGCCCTGGTGGCCAAGCCAGTGACGCTGGAGATCCTGCTGGGCGGGCTGGAACTGGGCGCTTCGGCCGCCGAGGCCTGGGTGCAGCAGGCCTGCGCCGCATAAGGTTGGGGTTGCGGAACAGTTGGTCATGACTAGCGTTGGATGACGACGTTAAGGAATGGGTAACCATATATGCGACGCGCCATCCGCCTGGGTTTGTTCATCGGTCTCATCATTGGGATGAGCGCCTGTGCGACCGTCCATGACGATGCGGGCCGTCCTTCGTCGGGCGCCTATGGCTCGGTGGGGGTCGGTCGAACCTGGTGAAGCTGTGGCTGGAAGCATGAATTACTGGCGCGACCAGGCGATCAGCCTTACTATTGCCTTGCGGACGCCGGTTGTCGCGCCGCGCCGCGGGTTTCTCCCCTTTCGATGTTGACCATCGCTATCGCCGTCGTGCTGCTGCTTGTGGTGCTGAACGGCCTGTTCGCCATGACCGAGCTTGCGGTCGTTTCATCGCGTAAATCCAAGCTGCAGAGCCGCGCCGAGCGCGGAGATCGCGGGGCCCGGGCGGCCTTGAAGCTGTCCGAGGAGCCGACGCAGTTCCTCTCGGCGGTCCAGGTCGGCATCACCCTGATCGGTATTCTGGCGGGCGCCTATGGCCAGGCGACCATCGCGGGCGAACTGGACCGCATTCTGGAAGTCGCCTTCCCGGCCTTCGCGCCCTATTCGCAATTTGCTTCGACCGCCCTGGTGGTCGTCCTGATCACCTATGTCTCGCTGATCGTCGGCGAACTGGTGCCCAAGCGCCTGGCCCTGATCTTCCCCGAGACGATCGCCTCCAAGATGGCGGCGCCGATCTCGACCATGGCTCTGGTTATGAAGCCCTTCGTGTTGCTGTTGACGGCCTCGACCTCGGGCATTCTGAAGGTTCTCGGCGTCAAGGACCGTGACGGCTCGGACGTCACCCAGGAGGAGGTCGAGAGCATTCTGGCCGAAGGCGCCTCGGCGGGCCTGATCGAGCCCGAAGAGCAGGAGATGATCGAGGAGATTCTGCGCCTGGGCGACCGCACCGTGCGCGTGGCCATGACGCCGCGCCACGAGGTCTTCTGGATCGCTCTGGACGACACGGAAGATGTGTTGCGCGAGGAAATCCGGACCTGCCCTTATTCGCGCATCGTCGTGGCGCGCGAGAGCGACGTCGATAATCCGCTGGGCGTGGTTCACAAGAAGGACCTGCTTGACGCCTTGCTGACCGACGGCTCCTACGACATCGAGAAGCTGGTGGCTGAGCCGGCCTTCATCCCGCAATCGACTTCGGTGTTGAAGGCGTTGGAGATCCTCAAGGGTTCCAAGGTCCACATGGCCTTCGTCGTCGATGAGTACGGCGCCTTTGAAGGCGTGGTGACGGCGACAGACCTGCTGGAAATGATCGCTGGCGACTTCAACGAGAGTCACGACGAACTGGGTCAGTCGATCCGCAAGCGCGAGGACGGCTCATGGGCGGTCGACGGTCAGACCGATCTGGACGAGCTGGGCGACGAGCTGGGCGAGGACTTCGGGGAGCACGAGAGCTTCCACACCGTGGCCGGTCTGGTGCTGCACCACCTGTCGCGACTGCCGCAGGAAGGCGAAATCCTTCAACTGGGGCGCTTCGAGGTCGAGGTGCTGGATATGGATGATCGCCGGATCGACAAGCTGTTGTTCCGGCCGATCATTCCCGGGCAGGGACCGACCGACACCGACTGATCGACGTCGGTCCGCGGCTTTGCAGAAACGACAAAGCGCACGTCCGTTCAGCGGGCGTGCGCTTTTTTCATGGTTGGCGTCTGGGCCTCAGTTCTTGGCCTTGTCGCCCATGTTGCTCCAGACAGAAGCGAAGCCGAGAGCGGCCATGAAGACCAGGAAGGCCGAAACAATAGCGGCGATGACAGGAACGGCGTCTGCGGGCATGGGGTATCTCCTTTGATCCCAGCAAAGCCCTTTCCGGGGGAGCGCGCCTTGATGGAGATCAAAGGATTGGGAAGATCAGGCTGCGGCCTGCGTTTGCGTTTGCGACATTTGAACGGCGCCAGACGCAGACAGGCCCGTTACGGCCAGGCGCAGGTCGCACAGGGCCAAGGGGGCCGGACGGTGGCTGACCAGAATCAGGCCCTGACCTGTGCGCTCCAGGCGACAGGCCAGACGCTCCATCACCCGCGCCTCGGTGGCGGCGTCCAGACCCTCGGTCGGCTCGTCCAGCACCAGCCAGGGGGTGGGGCGCAGATAGGCGCGGGCCAGACCCAGACGACGGCGCTCGCCGCCTGACAGCCGCGCGCCGTTCTCGCCCAAGGGAGCGTTCAGACCGGCGGGGGCGGCGCGGACGCGATCGGCCAGATCGGCGTCCTCAAGCGCGGCCCACAGGGCTTCGTCCTCGGCGCTGGGCAGGGCGAGTTTCAGGTTCTCGCGCACGGTGCCGGCCAGCAGCACGGCCTGTTGCGGGGCATAGGCGAACAGGGCGCGGGCCGTGTCCGGGGAGATCTCGGCGAGATCAACGCCGCCCAGGGTCGCCTCGCCGGCAAAGGGAGAGCGCAGATGCATCAGCCGTTCGATCAGGGTGGTCTTGCCGGCGCCGGAGGGACCTGTGATGGCCAGACGTTGTGTCGGCGTCAGGCGGAGGTCCGGCCCCGATAGGCCGATGACCGGCGCGACGGGCTGAGTGGGCGCCGTCGTGGGCGCCTCCAGCAGATCGCCCAGGCGCTCGACCGCCGCCTTAACCGCACCGTTATGGCGGAAGGCGGTCAGCAGGGCGCCGGCGCTTTCGACCGTGGTCACGGCGGCCAGGATCGCCAAAGCGATCAGGGGCGGAGAGGCGGCGCCGGCGGTGGCCATCACCCCGATGACGGCCAGGGCCATGGCGGCCGACTGGGTGAGCATGATCCAGCCCCCGGCCGAGGCCAGACGCTCGGTCGCGCGCTCCAGATCCGAGCCGCGCTCGGCCAGACGGTCAACGGCCCAGGCCTTGACGCCATAGGCTTGCAGTTCGGGCGCGGCGGCGGCGAAGGCGGCGAACTCGGTCTTCAGGTCGCCCGACGCGGCCTGCACCGCGCGTCCGGCCGGCTCCGCCAGCCAGCGGCCGACGAGACCCGCGGCCAGCATGCCTAGGGCGCTGGCGGCGGCGATGGCCAGGGCGGTCGTCCAGCCGGTCAGCAGGGCCAGGCCGAGACCGGCGAACAGGCCGGCGACAGCGCCCCAGGGCGCGGACAGGCGCACGAAGCGGTTCTGGATCGCGTCCACGTCCTGCACCATCCGCGACGAGGCCTCGCCGCCCGCCAGGCTCAGGGCGCGCGTCGCGGGGCCGCGCGCGATCCCTTCGAACAGCTGAGGGCGCAGGGCGGCGAGCGCCTTGAGCGCGGCGTCATGGCCGGTGACCCGTTCGGCGTAACGCGAGCCGGTGCGGACAATGGCGAAGAAGCGGATCAGAGCGCTGGGCACCATGAAGTTGAAGCTGTAGGCAGCGGCCGATCCCGCCAGCCCGGCCAGGGCCGAGGCGGTGATGAACCAGCCGGATACGCCCAGTAGAAGCACGGCGGCGGCCGACACCAGGGCGGCGGTGACGGCGGCGGTCAGCAGGCGCGCACCCTGCTGGCGCTCCTGGGCCCGGATCAGGGCCTTGAGGCGGGCGACGCCGGACGGGCTCGGACCGCTCACAGGCGCACCACGACGTCGGCCAGTTCGGCGACGGCCTCGGAATGGGTGGCGATCAGGGTGGTGCGTCCCTCAGCGGTCGCGCGAATGACGGGCAGCAGGGCGGCCTCGGACGAGGCGTCCAGATTGGCGGTGGGCTCGTCCAGCAGCAGGATGGGCGCGGGCTTGAGGAAGGCGCGGGCGAGGCCCAGACGCCGCCGCTCGCCGCCTGACAGACCGCCGCCGCGTTCGTCGATGACCCGGTTCAGGTCGCCCGTGAAGCCGGCGCGGGCGGCAGCCTCCATGACGCGCCACGACGGCGCGCCGCGCCAGGCCAGGGCGATGTTCTCGCCCAGGGTCCCGGGCACCACGACGGGCGCCTGACCGGCCCAGGCGATCCAGGCGGTCAGGTCGGGATGTTCGGACAGACGGAAATCATCGACTTCGACCTCGCCGCCGCTCAGCGGCGATAGGCCGAGGAAGAGATGCAGCAGGCTGCTCTTGCCTGAACCGCTGGCGCCCAGCAGGGCCACCGTGGCGCCGGGGGCGACTGCCAGATTGAACCCGGTCAGGATCGGCGCGCCTGCCTCATAGGCGATGGCCACGTCGCGAAAAGCGATAGCGGGCGCGCTGGCGGGAACCGGCGGAGGCGCGGCGACGGGCACGGCGCTCTCGGTCAGCTTCCTCAGGCTGGGCACAGCGGATTCGGCGGCTTGGCGGTCGTGATAGGCGGCGGCCAGGCGGCGCATGGGAGCATAGACCTCGGGCGCCAAGGCCAGCAGGAAGAAGGCGCGGGTCAGGCTGAGCTGCTCAGGCGCGGGGAAGGGCAGCAGCTTCAGCAGGTTGAAGCCGCAATAGACGGCGACCAGGGCCACGGCGAGCGCCGAGAAGAACTCCAGGATGGCCGAGGACAGGAAGGCGATCTTCAGCACCTTGCCCGTGCGGCGCGCCAGGTCGTTGGACGCGCGGGCGATCACCGCCGTCTGCTGGGTCTCGGCCTGGAAGGCGAGAATGGCGGGCAGGGCGCGGATGCGGTCGAGAAACAGGCCGGATAGCCGTTCCAGCGCCTGGAACTGACGCCGGCTCTCGGCGCCGGCCGCCATGCCGGTCAGGGCCATGCCGATGACGAAGGGGGCCAGGGTGAACAGGAAGATGCCGGCGGTGAAGGGGCTGACCACGGCGGCGACGGCGATCAGCAGCAGGGGCGTCACGGCGGCCGCCATGCGGGCGGGCAGGAAGCGCGAGACATGGCCGTCCAGCGCCTCGACACCCTCGACGGTCGCGGTCATGGTTTCAGCGTCAGACAGGCGGCCAGAGAAGGCGCCGTTCAGGACCTGACGCCGCAGGTCCCCCTTGACCGCCCGGGCCGCGCGCGCGGCCACTACGCTTGCGATCTGGGTCAGTCCCCCGCGCGCCAGCAAGGAGGCGATCGCCAAGGCCGCGCCGGGCACGGCGTGGCTGAACCCCTGCGGCAGAGCGCCGACGGCCAGTCCAAGGCCCGCCGCGAAACCCACGGCCGGAACCGCGTCGGCGATCACCAGCCCGCTGGCCAGGGCCATGATCCGCTTGCGGGGCGACAGGGCCGTCTTCAGCCATTGGGCTGGGGTGGCGTCTGCTTCGATCGGCTGGGCCGTCATCGTCTCTCCTGCTCCGTCCGCGCGAACAGACATAAACCAGCGCGAAGGCGCATTGGGCGAATCGTCCTTGTGACGAAACAGCCTTGGGCGAAACGCCGTCTAGAGCGAGTCGTACAGCTTGAGCTTTGATACGGATCAAGGCGCGCCAAAGAGCGTTGCCTTAGGTTATAGTAGAACGCCGGTCGATGGGGGCTGGCGGTCAGGAGCCTGAGCCCATGATCGACCTGGCGGTCGTAGACCTTTCACGCCTTCAGTTCGCACTGACGGCGCTATACCACTTTCTGTTCGTGCCCCTCACATTGGGCCTCTCCTTCATGCTGGTTATCATGGAGAGCATCTATGTGATGACGCGGCGGCCCATCTGGCGGACCATCACCCGCTTCTGGGGCACGCTGTTCGGCATCAACTTCGTGCTGGGCGTGGCTACGGGCCTGACCATGGAATTCCAGTTCGGCATGAACTGGTCCTACTACTCCCACTATGTCGGCGACATCTTCGGGGCCCCGCTGGCCATCGAGGGGCTGATGGCCTTCTTCATGGAAGCGACCTTCGTCGGCCTGATGTTCTTCGGCTGGGACAAGTTGAAGCCGCACGCCCACCTGTTCGTCACCTTCATGGTGGCCCTGGGCACCAACCTGTCGGCTCTGTGGATTCTGGCCGCCAACGGCTGGATGCAGAACCCGGTCGGCGCCGCCTTCAACCCCGACACCATGCGGATGGAAGTCACCGACTTCATGGCGGTGATCTTCAACCCGGTGGCCCAGGCCAAGTTCGTTCACACCGTCAGCGCCGGCTATGTCTGCGCCGCCGTGGTCGTGCTGGGCATCTCGGCCTTCTATCTACTGAAGGGCAAGCACGTCGGTTTCGCCAAGCGGTCGATGACCGTGGCCGCCGCCTTCGGCCTGCTGTCGTCGCTGTCGGTCGTCGTCCTCGGCGATGAGTCGGGCTATGCCCTGACCGACAACCAGAAGATGAAGCTGGCCGCCCTGGAAGCCATGTGGCGCACCGAACCGGCGCCCGCTGGCCTGACGGCCTTCGGCATCCCCAGCATGGAAGACCGGCACACCCACTTCGAGGTCAAGATTCCCTATGTCCTGGGCCTGATCTCGACGCGCAGCATCGACAAGCCCGTCATCGGCATTCTGGAACTGGTCGCCGTCGCAGAGGACCGCATTGAACGCGGCGTCGTCGCCTATGACGCCCTGGAGAAGGTCAAGGCCGATCACACCGACATGGCCGCCCGCGCCCAGTTCGAAACCGTGCGCAACGACCTGGGCTACGGCCTGCTGCTGAAACGCTATGTCGCCGATCCGCGTCAGGCCACGCCCGAGCAGATCAAGCAGGCGGCCTGGGATACGGTGCCCAACGTGCCGCTGATGTTCTGGGTCTTCCGCATCATGGCCGGCATCGGCTTCGTGATGATCGGCCTGTTCGCCACGGCCTTTGTCCTGTGCACCCTGCGCAAGCACGAGACCAAGTGGTTCCTGCGTCTGGCCGTCCTGGCCATTCCCCTGCCGTGGATCGCCATCGAGTCCGGCTGGCTTCTGGCCGAGGTGGGTCGTCAGCCCTGGGCCGTGGAGGGCGTCCTGCCGACCTTCCTCGGCGCCTCGAGCCTCAGCGTGCCGCAACTGTGGACCACCATCGTCTGCTTCACCCTGCTCTACGGAGCCCTGGCTGTGGTGGAGGTCGGTCTGATCCTGCGCACCGTCAAGAAGGGCCCGTTCGCCGAACAGGAAGCCCGTGAAGCCGACGCCAGCACGGAAGGCGAACCGGCGGTCGCCTGACCCCCGGTCGTTGAAGGAAAAGAGAGATGGAACTTCCCCTCGACTACACCACGCTCCGCCTGATCTGGTGGGGACTGCTGGGCGTGCTGCTGATCGGCTTCGCCCTGACGGACGGCTTCGACATGGGTGTCGGCGCCCTGCTGCCCTTCGTCGCCAAGACGGATGAAGAACGCCGAATGGTGATCAACACCATCGGTGCGACCTGGGAGGGCAACCAGGTCTGGTTTATCGTCGGCGGCGCCGCGATCTTCGCCGCCTGGCCCCAAGTCTACGCCGTCAGCTTCTCGGGCTTCTACCTGGCCATGTTCCTGGTCCTGTCCGCGCTGATCCTGCGGCCCGTGTCCTTCAAGTACCGCTCCAAGCGGCCCGAGGCGCGCTGGCGCTCCATGTGGGACTGGGGCCTGTTCATCGGCAGCTTCGTCCCGGCCCTGGTGTTCGGCGTCGCGGTCGGCAACGTCCTGATGGGGGCGCCCTTCCGTCTGGATGGTGACCTGCGCTCCTTCTACGAAGGCAGCCTGCTGGGCCTGTTCACGCCCTTCACCCTGATCTGCGGCCTGCTGTCGGTCTCCATGCTGGTGCTGCACGGCGCGGCCTGGCTGTCGGTCAAGGGCGAAGAGGGCGTGGTGCTGAAGCGCGCTCGCGCCATCGGCACCGCGGCTGGTCTGGCCAGTCTGGTCCTGTTCGCTGTCGGCGGCGCCATGGTGGCCTTTGGCGACATGGGCTTCCGCATCACCGGCGCGGTCGACACCGGCGGCGTGTCCAACCCGCTGCGCACCGCGGTCGAGGCCGCGCCCGGCGCCTGGATGGACAACTACGGCCGTTATCCGTGGATGATCATCGCCCCGGTTCTGGGCTTTGCGGGCGCCGCGATCGGTCTGTTCGGCATGTGGCGGAAGTCGGCGGCCCTGGCCTTCGGCGGCTCCTCGGCCTCGGCGGTGGGGATCATCTCGACCGTTGGCCTGTCGATGTTCCCCTTCATCCTGCCCAGCTCGATCAACGCCCAGTCCAGCCTGACCGTGTGGAATGCCTCGTCCAGCCACACCACCCTGTTCATCATGCTGATCGTGGTCGCGGTCTTCCTGCCCTTCGTCCTGCTCTACACCTCCTGGGTCTACAAGGTGCTGTGGGGCCGTTCGACCGAGGCAGAACTCAAGACCAACCCCGACCTCTACTGATCCCGCGAAAGGAGATCATTCCATGTGGTATTTCGCCTGGATCCTGGGCCTCGGCCTAGCGGTGGCCTTCGGCGTCCTGAACGGCCTCTGGCACGAGTTCCGCCTGTTCGACGAAGGGGATGAGGGACACTCTGAGCCCTGATCCCTCGATCAACGAAATCAGCCTCTCCGATCTCGGTCGGGGAGGCTTTTTCTTGCATATTTCCCGAGGCTTGCGCTGGATCAAGGCGTCAGAACAGGGGGCGTGGGACAGTGTTTTCGACATCGAAGCCGGACCCTCCTCGATCCGGCGATTGTCGGGAATGATACCGATGAAAACCGCCGCCGCCCTTCTGGCCGCCGCCAGCGTCCTGACACTGGCGGGCGCCGCCTCGGCCCAAACCGCCGTCCCCGAGCCGGTCGGCAAAGGCACGCTGATCGTCACCGCCCGCATGACCGGCGTACTGCCGCAAGCTGACGACGCCATCGTCACCGCCGCGGGCGCCGACAGCGGCCTGAAGGTCGATGTGGGCGACGACTGGATGCCGACCCTGGGTTTCACCTATTTCGTGGCCGACCACTGGGCGGTCGAGGCCATTCTCGGCGCGACCCAGCATGAGGTCCGCGCCAAGGGCGGGGCGACCGATGTGGCCGTGCACGAGACCTGGGTCCTGCCGCCGGTCGTGACGCTGCAATACCGTCCGACGCCGAATTCGACGATCAGCCCTTATGTCGGCGCCGGCGTCAGCTACATGGCCTTCTTCGAGGGCAAGGATAAGAACGGCTTCGAGGTCGATCTGGACAACGGCTTCGGCGTCGCCCTGCAGGCCGGGGCGGACTGGAACCTGTCGGGCCCGTGGACCCTGAACCTCGACGCCAAGAAGGTGTGGTTCGACACGGACGCCACGATCAACGGCGGCGCGCTGAAGAGCAGCGTCAGTCTTGATCCGTGGGTCGTGTCGGTGGGCGTCGGCCGGAAGTTCTAGGACTTCCACGTCGATGCGGGGCGGGGGTGCGGGTCGTCAGCCTGCGCCCCCATCGCCCCTCTGATGTCAGGCGGCGCCTTCGCCCAATGCTTTCAACGCTTCGGGATCGGGCAAGGCCACGTCGTTGTTCGGCAGCAGCTGGATCAGGCCCGAGGTCTTGAACTGGGTGAAGACCCGGCTGACCGTCTCGATCGTCAGGCCCAGATAGTCGGCGATGTCGAGGCGGGTCATGGGCAGGTGAACCCGGCCTTCCGCGCCGCCCAGCTGCACCTGTCGCGCCGACAGACGGGTCAGGAAGCTGGCGATGCGTTCGCGCGCCGTCTTGCGGCCCAGCAGGACGATCTGTTCCTGCGCCGCCATCAGTTCGTCGCCGGCCATGGCCACCAGGCGGTGCTCCAGCGCGGGCAGGGCGTTCAGCAGTTGATCGAAGTCGCCGCGTCGGAAGCGGCAGGCGCTGAGCGGCGTCAGGGCCTCTGCGGTGAAGCTGGAGGGGCCGCGTCCGCCCAGACCCAGAAAATCGCCCTGAAACAGGAAGCCGGTGATCTGGCGGCGCCCATCGGGCAGCAGACGATACAGCTTCACCGCGCCATCGACGACGTTGAAGACGAAGGGATTGGGATCGCCTTCATGGAACAGGGCCTGTCCCGGCTGTGCCGACACCGTCTCGCTGGCGCAGGCCATGCTCTGCAGTTCGTGGCCCTTCAGGTCGGCGCAGACGCCGAGCGGCCGCGCCCCGCAGGTCGCGCAGGGGTGGACGTCTTCCAGCCGGACATCTGCGGTCTCGGCCAGGGCGGCGTTATGAGCGGGCATGGTCGACTCCAGCATACGGCCACAGCTTAGCTGAAGGGCGAGGGCTTACGAAATAGGGCAGGCTGTCCTAGGCGGCGTCGGCGTAACGCAGCTTGGCGCCGAGGCGATGGGCCAGAGCCGTCAGCTCGACGGCCAGGCTTTGTCGGACCAGCGGCCTCACGCCCATTTCGCGCACCACGAAAGGACCGGCCCACAGGGTTTCTCCGTACTCCAGGTCCGGCTGGCGCCACCAGCTGACGAAGCCCAGGACCCCGCCGCGCTGGGAGCGGGCGCTGAGGATGCCGCGGCTGTCCGGGGCGGCGCGCCAGTCATGCAGGAAGGTGCGCCATTGCTCGGCGTCGAGATCGGGTCGCCACATGCGGGCGAGTGCGAACTCGGCCGGAGCCTCGGCCTCGGTCAGGGGAACGACGTCCAGACGCGGGGCGTCGGGCATAAGGCGGGACTCGGTCATGCGGCCATTTCGCGCTGCGGGGGCCAAATCGCCTTGATCTGTGTCAAGGTGAACCCGGCGGCGCCGCCGCAGGTTCTCTCAGCCAAGGAGTTCAGATCATGACCGTAGAGCCGACATCCAGCGTGATCCCGATCCACGGGGGCGCGGTGGCCGCGATCCTGAAGCTGCTGGACGGCCAACGGCTGATGACCCTGGCCTCCAATCGCGCCGACGGACGGCCCCAGGCCAGCACGCTGGGCTATCTGAACGACGGGCTGAACCTCTACTTCGTCACCGCCCGCGATAGTGAGAAGCTGCGCAACATCACCGCCGACCCGCGCGTCGGCGTCGCCGTGCGCGGCGTGGCGGGAGAAGGGGAGGCGGTCGGCCTGTCCATCGACGGCCGGGCCGAGGAGGTCACCGACGGCGACGAGGTCCAGCGCCTGAACGATCTGATCATCAAGCGCTCGCCCGACATCAGCCCCTGGGCGCCGGGCGGCGATTCGGTGGCGGTGGTGAAGGTGATTCCCGAACAGGTCGAAGCCGTAGCGGTGGTGGACGGCCGCAGCCGCGCCCAGACCTTTTCGATTGGCGATCCCGACCGCGTCGTGCACGGCGTCAGCTATGAACCGAGCGCGGTAGCGCGGCTGTTCTGAACAAACCTGCGCATCTGTCGACAGTTATCGCGAAACGCCCCTTGAAATGCCGTCAGGCGTCAGGCATATGCGCCGCTCTGGCGAGGTTAGCGCCGTCGAGCTTGCTCACGGCGCATTGATCTTTGTCCGGGACACTAGGAGTGTAGCTCAGCTGGTAGAGCATCGGTCTCCAAAACCGAGGGTCGTGGGTTCGAGTCCCTCCGCTCCTGCCATTCCCCCTGTCGCGGTCGCTTGGGAGTTCCCATGTGAGGCGACAGGTTCCAGAGGTTGAAGAGACGTCATATGGCCAAGGCGAAGACCCCCGGCGGTCGCCGCACCGTGGGAAACCAGACCGCAGCCGCCGCGCAAGGCGCCGCAACGGTCGCTGTAGACGCGCCTGCACCCAAGAAGAAGACGTCGCCTGCCCAGTTCTTCAGCCAGGTTCGCGCTGAAGCCCGCAAGATCGTCTGGCCCAGCCGCAAGGAGACCTGGATCACCTCGGTGATGGTCTTCATCATGGTGCTGATCGCCTCGGCCTTCTTCTGGATCGTCGATACGGGGCTGGGCTTCGCGTCCCGCTTCATTCTCGGCCTCGGCCAATAAAGGAGACGCGCACATGACTGATGCAGCGCCCAAGCCGGCGGCCAATCCCCGCCACAAATGGTATATCGTCAACGCCTACTCGAACTTCGAAAAGAAGGTCGCAGAGCAACTGCGTGAGCAGGCGAAGCAGCAAGGCCTGGAAGACAGCTTCTCCGAAATCCTGGTTCCGACCGAGGAAGTCGTCGAGATCCGTCGTGGCCGCAAGGTGAACTCGGAGCGCAAATTCTTCCCCGGCTACGTGCTGGTGAAGATGGAGATGACCGACAACACCTATCACCTGGTCAAGAACACGCCGAAGGTCACAGGCTTCCTGGGCGCCGCGGGCGGCACCAAGCCCCTGCCGGTCTCGGAACGTGAAGTTCAGAACATCATCGGTCAGGTGGAAGAGGGCGTCGAGCGTCCGAAGCCCACCATCCGCTTCGACATCGGCGAGACCGTCAAGGTCATCGATGGTCCCTTCGCCAGCTTCGACGGTCAGGTCGAGAGCGTCGACGAAGACAACGCCCGCCTGCGCGTGGCCGTGTCTATCTTCGGTCGTCCGACCCCGGTGGATCTGGAATACAACCAGGTCGAAAAGACCGCCGGCTAAGGCGGCGCTTTTCGGATCAGACACTCGAGGGCCGCGTTTTGCGGCCCTCGTTTGCGTTTGCAGGGCCGCCCTGCTAAACGCGCGCCTTCGCCAGTCGGCCCTTGAGTCGATCGGCGGCAAATCCGTGGGAGGCAGCCATGCCAGACCACGGCTCACCGGCCTCGAGGTTCTGCCCCGGGGTCATCCATAGGAGAGACCAATGGCCAAGAAGATTCTCGGCTATATCAAACTGCAAGTTGCGGCCGGTTCGGCCACGCCTTCGCCCCCGATCGGCCCGGCACTGGGTCAGCGCGGCGTCAACATCATGGGCTTCTGTAAGGAGTTCAACGCGCGCACCGAGAAGGTGGCCAAGGGTACGCCCCTGCCGACCGTCATCACGGTCTATCAGGACAAGTCCTTCACCTTCATCACCAAGACGCCGCCGGCGACCTGGTATCTGAAGCAAGCCGCCGGCATCAAGTCGGGCGCCAAGCTGGTTGGTCGCGAGATCGCCGGCAAGATCACGCAGGCGCAAGTCCGCGAGATCGCTGAAGCGAAGATGAAAGACCTGAACGCCAACGACATGGATGCTGCCATGCGCATCATCGAAGGTTCGGCCCGCGCGATCGGCATCCAAGTGGTGGAGGGCTAATCCATGGCTAAGCAAACCAAGGCTCACAAGGCCCGCACCGGCGTCACCCAAGAGCTGATGTCGTTCTCGGACGCCATCAAGCTGGTCAAGGACAACGCCAAGGCCAAGTTCGACGAGTCGATGGAAATCGCCGTCAACCTGGGCGTCGACCCGCGTCACGCCGACCAGCAGGTCCGCGGCGTGGTCAACCTGCCGTCGGGCACCGGCCGTGACGTCCGCGTCGCCGTCTTCGCCAAGGACGCCAAGGCTGATGAAGCCCGCGCCGCTGGTGCTGAGTACGTCGGCGCCGAGGATCTGTACGAGCAGATCAACGGTGGTCTGATGGACTTCGACCGCGTTATCGCTTCGCCCGACATGATGGCCCTGGTCGGCCGTCTGGGTAAGGTCCTGGGCCCGCGCGGCCTGATGCCGAACCCCAAGGTCGGCACCGTGACCCCGAACGTCGCCCAAGCCGTCAAGGACGCCAAGGGCGGCGCCGTGGAGTTCCGCGTCGAGAAGGCCGGTATCGCTCACGGCGGCATCGGCAAGGTCTCCTTCACGCAGGAAGCCCTGGAAGCCAACGTCAAGGCGTACGTGGACGCCCTGAACAAGGCCAAGCCCTCGGGCGCCAAAGGCACCTATGTGAAGCGCATCACCCTGTCGTCGACGATGGGGCCGGGCTTCAAGGTCGATCCGGCTTCGCTGGTCTGATCTCAAGCCTCGCGCTGAAATGACGAAGGCCCCGGAGAGCGATCTCCGGGGCCTTTTTCTTGCGTGCATTTCGCATTTTCGATTTCGACAAAACGATGTTATTTCGCCTCCCTTCAAAGAGGGGGAGCTATGATCAAGCGTATTGGAATGCTGGTGCTTGCAAGCGCAGCCTTGTCAGGTTGTGCGGCCAAGACCGTGCCGCTCGATGTCAGTCAGGTTGAAAATTTTGGCCAGAGAAGCCTGGTCTCAGTGAACCAGCCCGCGCCCGTGTTTCTACCGATGCGACCGAGCACCGGGGCGCTTGGGATGGTCGGCGCGGCGATGATGCTGTCGGAAGGGCAAACCTATGCTGAGGCCTACCACGTCAAGGATCCGACGCCTTCGCTTGAAGCTGACCTGACGCGCAGGCTGCAGGCGCGATATCGAATTGCGGCTGGAGAGCCGATGACAATGGCGGACACCGACGCAAAGGCGGGCTATCCCGTGGCGAACGGAACCCTCTATGTGGACGCGAGGACCTTCAGTTGGGGCTATGCCTACTTCCCATTCAATTGGGGGCGTTACACGGTGCGCTACGGCGCCTGGATGCAGGTGATCGACGGCGCCACGAGCAAGGTCATTGCTCAGCATCAGTGCTTAGAAGACTCCCATAAGGATGGCTCCACTGCGCCGACATTGGATGAGCTTTTGGCGGATCGCTCGGCGCTTCTGAACGCGGAACTGGAAAAGCTGGCCCTTGTCTGCGCAGCACAGTTCGAAGCAGCCGCTCTGGCTGCATAGCCCGCTGATGATTTGCTGGCGGAGGGGCCGCAAAGCCGCCCCTCCGCCATTCTCAGTAGCCGACGGTGAAGCGTTTCCGGCTGTGTTTCGGCGTCTCGATTTCGTCGACCATGGCGATGGCGTAGTCGGGGAAAGAGATGGCGCTGCTGCCGTTGGCGGCTGCCAGCAGTGCATCGTCGCCCAGACGGAACTGGCCGGTCCGTTCGTCGCCGTCGAAGACGGCCGAGGGCGACAGGAAGGTCCAGTCCAGATCCTCCTCCTGACGCAGGCGATCCAGGAAGCGCCCGCCCGCTGCAGCCTCGGCCTTGTAGATTTCGGGGAAGTCCGGGGTGTCGATCACCTTCAGGCCCGGCGCGACCTCCAGGCTACCGGCGCCGCCGACCACCAGATAGCGCGGTACGCCCGCCGTTTTGACGGCGCGAATCAGGATTTCAGGATCGCTATCCGTGAACATGACGGCGCTGACCACGGCGTCCGCATCCTTGAGGAGAGAGGGCAGGGTGGCGGCGTCGTTCACGTCGCCGCTGACGGCGGTGATGCCCTCGTCGGACGGGATACGGGCCGGGTTGCGGGCCACGCCCGTGACTTGATGGCCGCGGCGGGCCAGCTCCTTGGCGATTTCCGATCCGGCGCGACCGCTGGCGCCGAGGACTGTGATCTTCATGGGGAGGACTCCAATGGTTACCAATGGAGACCAGGTGTGGTAATGGAAGCGACCATGCAAGAAGGCACCGACACCTCATCAGGTCACCCGGCGGTAACCGCAGGGGTCGAATGGCGCGGCGATGTCTACGCCGCCAACTGTCCCACGCGGCTGCTGCTGGACCGCATTGCGGACAAGTGGACCGTGCTGTTGCTGACGACGCTGGCGGACGAGCCGATGCGCTTCAACGCCTTGAAGCGCCGCATCGAGGGCGTGTCACAGAAGATGCTCAGTCAGACCCTGCGCCAGATCGAGCGGGACGGCCTGGTGACGCGCACGGTTGAGGCGACGGTTCCTGTTTCGGTCACCTATGCGATCACGCCGCTGGGCCAGACCTTGGTTCAGGCGTTGCAGCCCATGATTGACTGGGCCGAGACGAAGATGCCCGAGGTCGGCCTGGCGCAGGCGGCCTATGATCAACACGCTGCCTAGGCGGCGAGGAAGTCGCGTTGGGCCTTCATCATTTCGGTGATCAGGATCTTTTCCTTGTCTTCCAGATAAGGATTCCAAACGTCGAAGATCAGGATGACGCGAAGGGCGTCGGCGTCGTTCCAGGCTTCGTGCTCGATGGTGTCGTCGAACACCCAGGCCTTGCCCACTTCCCACTCTCTCGTGGTGTTGCCGACGCGGAAGCGCGCCGGGCCGGGCAGGATGATGGGCAGATGGACCAGCAATCTTACGTTGGACGAACCGGTATGGGCTGGAATGTGGGTGTGGGGCTCCAGCGCCGAGAACATGGCCGTGGGAGCGAAACCGTCTTGATCAGCCATGGGCAGACTTTCCAGCAAGGCGGCGGTACGCGGGCAGCGGTCGCAGAATGCATCCTGACGCTGACCGTCCTTCCAGAGGAATAGAGAGCTCCATTTGCGCGAGTGGTTCAGTTCGGCCCACTGATTGACCGGGGCGCCCTTGGGGTAGGCGATATAGGGGGCGAAATCGTCAAGCGCGGTCTCCAGCAACGCCGCCAGTTCTTCCTGGATGACCGTCGTGGCCTCCTCCAGTCTGGGGAGCCAGGGAAACAGGCTGCGATCGTAGAAGGGAATTACTGGCAGGCGAGGGTAGTTCAGCAGCAGAGGCTGTTGCTTGGGCGGCTGGAGTAGGCCGGCGTAGATTTCCAGACCTTCATCGAAACGATCCAGCGCTGCTTCGTCGACGTTGGCGCGAAGCCCAACCAGACGTTGCCGCATGAAGTCGCCCAGGGCCCGTGCATGCTGGTCCACCATGCGGGCGGCATAGTCCATCTGCGCCATAACGCCGGGCGGGCAGTGGGCGGGAGGCGGGGCGATCTTCAGGGCGTTGCGATAGACATCGACGGCCGCTTTGGGCCGGTTGATCTTTTCCAGCATGGCGCCCTTTGCCAGCAAGGCAGTGAAATCATAGGGCTTCATGTCCAGCGCCTCGTCCAGGACGGCAAGTGAGGCGTGGAAATCGCCCAGCAGGCGGAGCGCGACGGCACGGTTCAGCGTGGCGTTGTGCGTTCGCCCCAAGGCGTCAGCCTGGTCCAGCAGCGTCAGGGCTTGTTGCGGGTCGCGCCTGGCCAGAGCCTGGCCGGCCTGAATCAGGAACTGTTCCTGCGCAGGACTGTAGTCTGGCATGTGCGTTCCCCAATTTCGCCACAAGCATGAACAACATGTAATGTTACGCGGCCGCGCGGCGCGTCAACGGCGATTGTGGGAAACCATGATTTCCGTGTTCGGACGACTTGACGGCGAGGGGGTAATTCCGGTCTTGGGGCGGCAGTCGCCGTGCGCGGCCCTTTCGGAGACGACTGATGCTGAGCTGGTTCCAGGCGCTGCTGCCCAAGGAAGACAACTTCTTCCGTTTGTTCGACGCCCACGCCGCCACCCTGGTGAAGGGCGCGCAGGCCCTGCGCGGCATGATGGACGGTGGCGAGGCCACGCCGGACTGGTGCCAGAAGATCGTCGATCACGAGCATGAGGCCGACGATGTCGCGCGCGAAGTTCTGTTCGCCGTGCGCCGCAGCTTCATCACCCCGTTTGACCGTTCGGACATTCGTGGCCTGACCAACTCGCTGGACGACACCATCGACCAGATGCAGAAGACGGCCAAGGTCGTGACCCTGTACGAGGTGCGCGAGTTCGCGCCCAAGATGCGCGAGCTGGCCGACATCGCCGTTCAGTGCGGCGCCCTGACGGCCGAGGCGGTGTCCCTGCTGCCGGCCATGCGCAAGAATCACGAGCGTCTGAACGAACTGACCGAACAGATCGCCAAGCTCGAAAGCCAGAGCGATACCCTGTACGACGAGGGCATGAAGGCGCTCTACGAACTGCACCGCCACGACATGACCGGCGGCAATACGCTGTGGTTCATCATCGGCGGCGAGGTCTATGATCACCTGGAAAAGATCATCGATCGCTTCGAGGATGTGGCGAACCGCATCAACGGCGTCCTGGTCGAGCACCTGTAGGGTCCGATGGATCACGCCCTCCTGATCCTGATCTTCCTGATCGGCGTCGCCCTGCTGTTTGACTTCCTGAACGGTCTGCACGACGCGGCCAACTCCATCGCCACCATCGTTGCGACGCGGGTCCTGCCGCCGATCTATGCGGTTGGCTGGGCGGCCTTCTTCAACTTCATCGCCTTCCTTTTCTTCGGCCTGCACGTGGCCGACACGATCGGGCGGGGCATCATTTCTCCCGACGTCATTTCGGATCAGGTGATCTTCGGCGCCCTGATGGGGGCGATCAGCTGGAACGTCATCACGTGGCTGGCGGGCATCCCGTCTTCCAGCTCGCATGCCCTGGTCGGCGGCCTGCTGGGCGCGGGCATCGCCAAGGCGGGGACCAGCGCGGTCGTCATCGCCGGCGTGCTGAAGACCGTGGGCGCCATCTTCATGTCGCCGGCCATCGGCTTCCTGCTGGCGCTCCTGCTGGTGCTGATCGTGTCCTGGCTGTTCGCCAAGGCCAATCCCGCCTTTGCGGACCGGATTTTCCGCGGGCTGCAATTCGTCTCGGCCTCGGCCTATTCTCTGGGGCATGGTGGCAATGACGCGCAGAAGACCATGGGGATCATCGCCATCCTCCTGTACTCGCGCGGCATGCTGGGCGGCGAGTTCCACGTGCCCTTCTGGGTGGTCATCACCTGTCAGGCGGCCATCGCCCTGGGCACCCTGTTCGGCGGCTGGAAGATCGTCCACACCATGGGATCTCGCATCACCCGTCTGAGCCCGCAGCAGGGCTTCTGCGCTGAAACCGGCGGAGCCATTACCCTGTTTGCGGCCACCAGCATGGGCATCCCGGTGTCGACCACCCACACCATCACCGGCGCCATCGTCGGCGTGGGCGCCGCCAAGCGGGTCTCGGCCGTGCGCTGGAGCGTGGCGCGCAGCATCGTCACCGCCTGGTTCATCACCATGCCTGCCGCTGCGGCCATCGGCGCCATCTTCTACTTCCTCGGCGGCTTCTTCCTGACCTGATGACTGGGCCGGCCCGAACAGAGACCTCCGAGACCCGTCAGGTCGCGGCCTTGCCCTGGCGTCAGGGTGAGAGCGGCGTGGAGGTGATGATGATCACCTCGCGCGAGACGCGCCGGTGGGTCATTCCCAAGGGCGGTCGCATGGTCGGCAAGACCGATCCCCAGGCGGCGGCCCAGGAGGCCTATGAAGAGGCGGGCGTCCAGGGCGAGACGCTGGACGCCGTCGTCGGCCATTTCCGATACGGCAAGCGGCTGAAGACCGGCGCCGTCCAGGCCTGCGTCGTGGCCGTCTATCCGCTGGAGGTCCTGATCCAACTGGGCGCCTGGCCCGAGGACCAGCAGCGTCGGCGTCGCTGGATGCCGCAGGCAGAGGCGGCGGCCTCGGTCGACGAGGCCGATCTGGCCCAACTGATCCGGGACTTCAGGCCGACATCCTGAGGTCTAAGCCGTTCCGGCCTTGTGAAGAACGATGAACTCTGAGCGTATGCCGCCCCATTGGAGGGGCTATGCATAATCTCAATCTGATCATCGCCGTTTCGGCTTTTCTGCTGGCGGGGACGGCCCAGGCTCAGGACGAGGCTCGGCCTCAACCTTCGGCGTCTGGACTGGTGCGCGTGGTGATGCAGGACGACCCGCGTCCGGCCCTGGCTGACAGGCTGGTTCGGTTGACCCTGCGCGGCATGGACAAGTTCACTCAGGAAACCATCACGCAGCAGTTGGAAGCCGCCGGCGACGCCATGCCGGAAGATCAGCAGCGCTGGCTGCGCCGCAATGCGCCTTCGATCGTCGAGACAAATCTGCGTCCGATGATCGCCACCATCACCCAAGAGTATGCTGCGCGCTTCTCCGAGGCGGAACTGAACGCCCTGATCGCCTTCTATGACGGGCCTATGGGGCAGGACATCGCGCGCAAGCAGATGGAGTTGGGCGGCTCATTGGGCGAGGCTATGCAGACCTTCCAGGTCAGTTTCCTGACCGAGTTGATGACCAAGTTCTGTGGCGAGTTCGATTGCAAGGGACAGGAGGTCAAGGGCGCGCCCTCGGCAAAGGCTCCGCGCCATTGATTTCCCCGCTCAGCCGTGTATAGAGCGCGGCTTCTCGTCAGGGCTTCGGCCTTGGCGGATCCTGTCCGAGAACTTCGGGACGTGGGGGCCGCCTGCGTCATAATCGTCCAGAGAGCCCTCTGGCGCCGTGGGGAGATGGGGATGCAAAGACCTTCATCCAGCCGTTTTCGGCCGGATAGGCCTGCTTCCTTCGGACAATAAGACCGGCCTGAACGCTGTGCAGCGATGCATGGCGCTTAAGCCAAATCCGTCGTCGGGAATTAGCCCGGCGGCGAATACCAAAACTGGAGACCGCAATGGACCGCGCACAAAAAGCCGAGTCGATCGAATCGCTGAAAAGCGTGTTCGCCGACGCGGGCGCCGTGGTCGTGACCCACAACCTGGGTCTGACCGTTGCGGAGATGGAAGACCTGCGTGGTCGCCTTCGTAAAGAAGGCGGCGCGTTCAAGGTGGTGAAGAACCGTCTGGCGCTGAAGGCGCTGGGCGTCGAGGAAGGCTCTGCCTACCACGATCTGTTCAAGGGTCCGGTGGGCATCGCCTACGCCGCTGATCCGGTCACCGCTGCGAAGGTCGCGGCTGAATTCGCCAAGGGCAACGACAAGTTCAAGCTCATCGGCGGTTTCATGGGCGACAAGGTGCTGGACGCTGCTGGCGTCGACGCCCTGTCCAAGCTGCCGTCGCTGGACCAACTGCGTGGCAAGCTGATCGGCCTGCTGCAAGCCCCGGCGACCAAGGTCGCTGGCGTTCTGCAAGCACCCGCCGGCCAACTGGCTCGCGTCTTCAACGCGTACGCGACCAAAGACGCCGCCTAAGCCTCGTCATCTCTGCATATCTCTCTGAACCTCATCCTACCGAAGGAAGACTAAAATGGCTGATCTCGCCAAGATCGTTGAAGAACTGTCGGCTCTGACCGTCCTGGAAGCCGCTGAACTGTCGAAGCTGCTGGAAGACAAGTGGGGCGTCTCGGCCGCCGCTCCGGTCGCCGTCGCCGTCGCCGGTGGCGCCGCTGCTCCGGCTGAAGCCGCTGAAGAGCAAACCGAGTTCACCGTTGTCCTGGTTGACGGCGGCGACAAGAAGATCAACGTGATCAAGGAAGTCCGCGGCGTCCGTACGGACCTGGGCCTGAAGGAAGCTAAGGACCTGGTCGAAGGCGCTCCGCAGAACGTCGTCGAGAACGTCTCGAAGCAAGTCGCTGAAGAGCTGAAGAAGAAGCTCGAAGAAGCCGGCGCCAAGATCCAGATCAAGTAAGATCGGATTTTGCGCTTCGGCCTTCGGGCCGAGGCTCAGACTTCAAGGAACGGGCCTGAGGGAAACCTCCGGCCCGTTTTCTTTTGGACGCGTCTGGCGAGGCGGGCAGGGCGGGACCATCTGTGCAGCCTCACACAAGGATGCGCCCCCATGAAGATCCTGATGGTTCTGACCTCGCACGATCAACTCGGCGACACCGGCCACAAGACCGGCTTCTGGCTGGAGGAGTTCGCCGCCCCCTATTACGCGCTGAAGGATGCGGGGGCCGAGGTCGTCATCGCCTCGCCCAAGGGCGGGCAGCCGCCGCTGGACCCCAAGAGCGACGCCGAGGACGCCCAGAGCGAGGACACCCGTCGCTTCAAGACCGACGCCGAGGCGCAGGCTGCGCTGGCGACCACGCTGAGGCTGGCCGATGTGCAGGCTGAGGATTTCGACGCTGTCTTCTATCCCGGCGGTCACGGACCGCTGTGGGATCTGGCTAATGATCCCGTCTCTATCCGCTTGATCGAGGCCGCCGCCGCCGCCGGGACGCCGACGGGCTTCGTCTGTCATGCGCCGGGCGTGCTGAAGGATGTGAAGGGTGCGGACGGGCAGCCATTGGTCAAGGGGCGGGCTGTCACGGGCTTCACCAACAGCGAGGAGGAGGCTGTGGGTCTGACCCAGGTGGTGCCCTTTCTGGTCGAAGACGTGTTGGCGGCCAAGGGCGGGCGCTTCAGCAAGGGGCCGGACTGGGGCTCATACGTCCTGACCGACGGGACGCTGGTCACGGGGCAGAACCCGGCCTCGTCGCGGGAAGCCGCCGAGGCCCTGCTGAAGCTGCTGAAGGCCTAACCGATATGAAGAAGGCCCGGGATCGCTCCCGGGCCTTTTCAGTTTCTAGCGGCGCCCCGTTTAGCGACGGCGCGGGCTGAGGATGTCGCCGATGCGGTCCGGCGTGCCGGGGATGCGTTCCAGGCGCGGGTAGCGCAGGCCGTCGTGATAGTCGAACGCGACGGTGCGGTAGCGGTCGCCGTTCTTGAGCAGAAGGCTGATCGGCTTGTCCGTACCCTTGGCGGCGGTAACGGCGTCCCGCAGGACCTCGGCTGAGGCGGCGCGGTCGTTGACGGCGACCAGTTCCCAGCCAGGACCGATGTCGGCCGCGAAGGCGCGACCGCCCCAGCGAATGCCCGTTAGCTTGTTCGACGAGGACAGGGTGAAGCCCAGAGAGTATTGGAAGTCCTTGTCCCAACCCGACTGGATGCGCTTTTCACCGGCGTTCAGGCTGTCGGTGTAGGTCAGGCGGTAGCCGCCGCGCGCCAGGCCGTCCAGCGGAGCCTTGGCGTCCGGGCCGCTGGCGTCCAGACGGGTGCGCAGGAAGGTCGCCCAGTCGTGCGGATGGACGGCGTTCAGGGCCGCGACCACGTCGTCGAAGGTATAGCCACGCGGGGCATACGAGCCGTCGTCGCCGCCGAAGAAGCCCTTGGCGAAGTCGTCCAGCGACTTCTTGCCGTTGGTCGCTTCACGAATGAGGGTGTCAGCGTCCAGCCAGATCAGCAGGGACTCACGGTAATAGTCGCCGGTGCCGCGCATCCAGGACGAATAGGGATTGCTGGTGCGGTAGCCGAGCAGGTTGTGGTTGTTGACGTCCTGCAGCGGACGCCACTCGCGGCCCGGCTGGTTGTCATAGAAGGCGGCGTTCTCGGCCAGGCTGACCAGGATGTCGTCCTTGGAGGCCAGACCCGAGCGGGCGGTCAGGACGTCGCCCCAGTATTCCGTCTGGCCCTCATAGACCCACAGAAGGGTGTTCTGGGTCGGGATGTTGTGGTTGGCGGTCAGCTCGTCGGCGGGGCGCTGGCGCTTGCCGTTCCAGGCGTGGACAAACTCGTGCGGCAGCAGGCCGACGGCGCCCAGGTCCTTGCCCCAGTTGGTGAAGAAGTCCGTCGGGACCGAGTTCTCGGATGAGCGGTGATGCTCCAGCCCGATGCCGCCCATCTTGGACGTGGCGGCGACCAGGAAGTCGTAGCGGTCGTAGGGACGGGCGCCGAACAGGCGGTCGGTCTGGGTGACCAGGTTCTCGAACCAGGCGATCTGTTCGGCGGTCGGGGCGATGTTCTTGGCTGCGTCGGCCACGATGTTCAGGTGGACGGACTCGCCCCGGGGATCGATCTCGATGCGCTGATAGTGGGCGCCGCCGAACAGGGGGCTGTCGATCAGGGTGTAGAGGTCGGTCGGGCGGAAGGTCGCCACCCCGTTCTCATAGCGCTCGGTGTCCAGAGCCACCCCGTACTTCCAGCCTTCAGGTAGACGGATCGAGGGAGCGAAGGTGATGCCGGTCGAGCGGTAGCCGGCGGGATAGAGCAGGGCCTTTTCCCATTGCAGGTTGACCATTTCGGGGGTCATGACGACGCGCCAGGTCGAGCTGTCGGGCTGGGTCAGCCACTGGAACTCGACCACGATCTCGCTGACACCCTGGGGCACATTGATGTGAAAGGCGTAGGGGTCGATGGTGTCGCGCAGCCAGTCGATCCGCTTGCCGCCGCTGGTCACGGTCACGCCCGAGATCAGCTGGATCGGGCCGGTGGCGGCGTGGTTGCCGGGCAGGAACTTGGGATAGAGCAGCACCAGCGGGCCCGCCGTAACCGGGATGGTCTGGCGGACGCGGACGATCTTCCGCTCCACGTCGGTGGCGTCGACCTCATACTTGATGACGCCGGGGTAGGTCTCGGCGGTCGGGGCCGGGATCGGCGGCAGGGCGCGGGGCAGGCCCAGGGGCGTGTTCTGGGGCGTGGGCGCGGCCGGCGCCTGCGGGCCGGTCCACTGTTGGGCAAGCGCGGTCGAGGCGACCGAGGTCAACAACAGGGCGAGGGCGGCGGCAGGCAGGCGTCGGGTCATCGGGTATCCAGAACTCAGAGGTAATCAGGCGTAAGGCTTGGCAGGCGGCGTCAGCGACGGCGAGGCGACAGGATGTCGCCCAGCCGGTCCGGCGTGCCCTCGATCCGCTCCAGATGGGGGTAGCGCAGGCCGCCGTGGTAGTCGAAGCGGACGGTCTTGAAGCGGTCGCCGTTCTTGAGGATCAGCTCGATCGGGTCGGTCGATCCCTTGGCGGCGGTGATGGCCTCCTTGAGGGCGTCAGCCGAGGCGGCGCGACCGCCGACGGCGACCACTTCCCAGCCGGAGGTCAGGCCCTGCTCGAAGGCCGGACCGCCCCACAGGACCGAGGTGATCCGGTTGGAGCCGTTCATCATGAAGCCGAGCGAGTAGGTGAAGTCGTTGCGGCCCAGCTCCTTGTGCAGGGCGCCCATGTAGCCGGACGGCTGCTCCTTGAAGACCAGGCGGTAGCCGCCGCGTTCGATGCCGTCCAGCGGGCCGCGCGAGGCGGGGCCGACCGCGTCCAGACGTTCGCGCAGGAAGGCGGGCCAGTTGTTCGCCTGCACCCCGTTCAGGGTCGAGGTGACGGTGTCAAAGGTGTAGGGAGCCGGGTTCCAGTTGCCGTCCTCGACGCCGAAGAAGGCCTTGGCGAAGTCGTCCAGCGACTTCTTGCCGCCCGTCTGTTCGCGGATCAGGGTGTCGGCGTCGAGCCAGATCAGCGAGCCTTCGCGATAGTAGTCCTCGCTGCGTTGGTAGCTGCCCCAGGGCTGCGGGCGGCGCTGGCTGATGATCGGATCGTTAGTGGTGTCCTGCATGGCGCGCCACTGGCGGCCGGGGATGTTCTGGAAGCTGGCGGCGGTCATGGCCAGGACGTCCAGGGCCTGCTGCTTGCTCATCAGGCCCGCGCGGGCGGTCAGCACCAGGCCCCAGTATTGCGTCTGCCCCTCATAGACCCAGAGCAGGGAGTTCTGCAGCGGCTCGTTGAGGTTCGGCGTCACTTGGTCGGCGGGGCGGCGCCACTTGCCGTTCCAGCTGTGGGTATATTCGTGACCCAGCAGGTCGCGGTCGGCCAGGGTGCCTTCGCGGTCGGTGAAGTATTTGGGGTCGACGCTGTTCTCGGACGAGCGCTGATGCTCCAGACCGATGCCGCCCAGCTTGTCCGTCACGGCCAGCAGGAAATCATAGTGGTCATAGTGGCGGGCGCCGAACAGGCGGTCGGCCTGCTGGACCAGGTTGCGGTGCAGTTGAATATGCTCGTCGGTGGCTTCCAGCATCTGGGCCGTGTCGGCCACGACATTGAGGCGGACCGGCGAGCGGCCACCGGGATCCAGGTCGATCTGGCGGTAGTGCTGCCCCGCGAAGACGGGGCTGTCGGCCAGGTGGTCGAGGGTGATGGGGGCGAAGGTCGCCAGGCCGTTCTCGAAGCTGACGGTGTCGAGCCCGGCGCCGTAGTTCCAGCCGGCGGGCAGCTTCAGCGTCGGCTTGAAGGTGATCTGACGCGAGTAGTAGCCCGCCGGATAGAGCAGGGCCTTCTCCCACTGGATGTTCAGCATCTCGGGCGTGACGACGACGCGGCCCTGATTGCCCTCGATCGGCGTCAGCCACTGGAAGGCGACCTCGATCTGGTTGACGCCAGCGGGGACCTCGATCTGATAGGCCCAGGGCTGGACCGTGTTGCGGACCCACTCCAGGCGCTGGCCGTTGGCGGTGAAAGTCAGCCCGCCGACGTTGGCGACGGGACCGGCGGGGCTGTGGTTGCCCGGCAGCCATTGCGGATAGAGCAGGACCATGGGCCCGGCTTGCGTGACCGGAATGGTCTGGCGCACCTGGACCAGGCGGCGGTCGATGTCAGTGGCATCCACGTCGATGCCGATGACACCCGGGTAGGCGACGTCGCGCGGGGTCGGGATGGGGGCCAGGGCGACGGGCAGGGCGGGCGTGCCGACCTGAGCCAGGGCGGGCGCGCTCATCGAGATCAGCAGGGCGGCGGCGCTGACGGCCAGGGTGAAACGCTTCATGTCAGTGGGTATCCGGCGGCGGCCACCCCAACGCGGCCCGAGCTGGGCCGCAGATCACAATTCGTCGCACCCGGCGTCAAGCCGTATGACGAAGCTGTGTCAGCCCGCCGGGGTCACTTCCAGCAGTTCGACTGTGAAGCGCAGGACCGAGTTGGCGGGGATCTCCGTGCCCATCCAGCGGGGGCCGTAGGCCAAGTCGGCGGGGATGACGAACTCGTAGGTCTCGCCCGTGCGCATCAGGGCGACACCTTCGGTCCAGCCCTTGATGACGCGGTTCAGCGGGAAGCTGGCCGGTTCGTTGCGCGAATATGAACTGTCGAACTCGCGACCGTCGATGAAGGTGCCGCGGTAGTGGACCTTGACCGTGTCGGCGGCGGTTGGCTGGACGCCGTTGGGCCTGGCCTTGCCGACGCGGCGGTACTGCAGGCCCGAGGGCGTGGTGGTCCAGCCGCGCTGCTGGCCGTTCCACATCAGATAGGCGGCCTGACCGACTTCCCAGTTTTCCTGGGTGGCGGGGCCTTGCGGCACGACCTGCGCGGTCGTGGCGGGCGCCGAGGCGCAGGCCGACAGGGTCAGGGCGAGGGCGGTCGCGACGAGCGCGGGCAGGGCGATACGGTTCATAAGGCTAGGCTTATCACGGTGATCGAAACTGTCACCTACCTGCGTTGTGGGCCTTTATTTCGCCGTCGATCAGCGTATATATGCCGCTCCGCAGATTCCATGAATCCCGCGCAAAAGCGCCGAGGCCCGGTTTGTCGCCCTCCGACCGGTGCGCAGGCGTCGCTCCTTTCCCAAGGAGCGGGCATATCAGGCGTCCTGGTCCCGCAGCGGATCGAGGGTGGGCGCCGAGAGAACTTACGGTCACGGATCGCCGGTCGGCGCGCCGTGGCTGCTGCATTGACGTCGGGCCTTCATCGGCTCGCGATTGGGAAAACAGAATGGCAAACTCCACTGACGGTCTCGCCCTGGGTAAGATCGCCTCCGCCACCTCGTTCACCGGAAAGAAGCGTATTCGTCACTCGTTCGGGCGTATCCCCGAAGCGGTGAAGATGCCGAACCTGATCGAGGTTCAGCGCGCTTCTTACGAGCAGTTCCTGCAGCGCGAAGTGCGCAGCGGTCTGCGTAAGGAGCAGGGCATCGAGGCGGTCTTCAAGTCGGTCTTCCCGATCAAGGACTTCAACGAGCGCGCCGTCCTGGAGTACGTGTCCTACGAGTTCGAGGACCCCAAGTACGACGTCGAAGAGTGCATTCAGCGCGACATGACCTATGCCGCGCCGCTGAAGGTCAAGCTGCGCCTGATCGTCTTTGAGACCGAGGAAGAAACGGGCGCCCGTTCGGTCAAGGATATCAAGGAGCAGGACGTCTACATGGGCGACATCCCGCTCATGACGGACAAGGGCACCTTCATCGTCAACGGCACCGAGCGCGTGATCGTCTCGCAGATGCACCGTTCGCCGGGCGTCTTCTTCGACCACGACAAGGGCAAGACCCACTCGTCGGGCAAGCTGCTGTTCGCCGCGCGCGTCATTCCCTATCGCGGCTCGTGGCTGGACTTCGAGTTCGACGCCAAGGACGTGGTCTACGTCCGTATCGACCGTCGTCGTAAACTGCCGGCCACCAGCTTCCTGCTGGCCCTGGGCATGGACGGCGAGGAAATCCTCAAGACCTTCTACGAGACCGTGCCCTACGAGAAGCGCGGCGAGGGCTGGGTCACCCCCTACAAGCCCGAGCGTTGGCGCGGCGTGAAGCCGGAGTTCGACTTGGTCGACGCCGACACCGGTGAAGTGGTCGCGCAAGCCGGCCAGAAGATCAGCGCCCGCGCCGCCAAGAAGCTGGCCGACGGCGGCCTGACGTCGCTGTCGCTGGCCGCTGACGCCCTGCTGACCAAGTATCTGGCCGCTGACGCCGTCAACTACGAAACCGGCGAGATCTACGCCGAGGCCGGCGACGAGCTGGACGCCGAGGCAATCGCTCTGCTGGAAGAGCACGGCTTCACCACCATCGACGTGCTGGACATCGACCACGTCACGGTCGGCGCATACATGCGCAACACCCTGCGCGTGGACAAGAACACGGGCCGTGAAGACGCCCTGTTCGACATCTATCGCGTCATGCGTCCGGGCGAGCCGCCGACCCCGGAAGCCGCCGAAGCGATGTTCAACTCGCTGTTCTTCGACGCCGAGCGCTACGACCTGTCGGCCGTCGGCCGCGTGAAGATGAACATGCGTCTGGAAACCCCCGAGGTTTCGGACGAAATCCGCGTCCTGCAAAAGGACGACGTGCTGAAGGTGCTGCAGATCCTGGTCGGCCTGAAGGACGGCCGCGGCGAGATCGACGACATCGACAACCTGGGCAACCGTCGCGTGCGCTCGGTCGGCGAGCTGCTGGAAAACCAGTACCGCGTCGGTCTGCTGCGCATGGAGCGCGCCATCAAGGAGCGCATGAGCTCGGTCGATATCGACACGGTCATGCCGCACGACCTGATCAACGCCAAGCCGGCTGCCGCCGCCGTGCGTGAATTCTTCGGCTCGTCGCAGCTGTCGCAGTTCATGGACCAGACCAACCCACTGTCGGAAATCACCCACAAGCGTCGCCTTTCGGCGCTTGGCCCGGGCGGTCTGACCCGTGAGCGCGCCGGCTTCGAAGTCCGCGACGTTCACCCGACCCACTACGGCCGTATCTGCCCGATCGAAACGCCGGAAGGCCCGAACATCGGTCTGATCAACTCGCTGGCCACCCACGCGCGCGTCAACAAATACGGCTTCATCGAGAGCCCCTATCGTCGCGTGAAGGACGGCAAGGCCACGGACGAGGTGGTCTACATCTCGGCCATGGAAGAGGCGAAGCACGTTATCGCCCAGTCCAACATCGAGCTGAAGGCAGGTGAGATCGTCGAGGACCTGGTCCCCGGCCGGATCAACGGTGAATCCCAGCTGCTGACCAAGGCCGACGTCGACATGATGGACGTGTCGCCGAAACAGGTCGTTTCGGTCGCTGCGGCCCTGATCCCCTTCCTGGAAAACGACGACGCCAACCGCGCACTGATGGGCGCCAACATGCAACGTCAGGCCGTGCCTCTGGTGCAGTCGGACGCGCCGCTGGTCGGCACCGGCATGGAAGCGGTCGTGGCCGTGGACTCCGGCGCTGTCGTGATCGCCCGTCGTGACGGCGTGGTCGAGCAGATCGACGGCACGCGTATCGTTCTGCGCGCCACCGGCGACGTGGACGCCGGCCGCTCGGGCGTCGACATCTACCGCCTGTCGAAGTTCCAGCGCTCCAACCAGTCGACCTGCATCAACCAGCGCCCGATCGTGCGCGTGGGCGATGAAGTGAAGGCCGGCGATGTGATCGCTGACGGCCCGTCGACGGACCTGGGCGAACTGGCCCTGGGCCGCAACGTCCTGGTCGCCTACATGCCCTGGAACGGCTACAACTTCGAAGACTCCATCCTGATCTCCGAGCGCATCGTGCGCGACGACATCTTCACCTCCATCCACCTCGAGGAATTCGAAGTGATGGCGCGTGATACGAAGCTTGGGCCGGAAGAAATCACCCGCGACATCCCGAACGTCGGCGAGGAAGCCCTGCGCAACCTCGACGAAGCGGGCATCGTGGCCATCGGCGCCGAAGTCCAGCCGGGCGACATCCTGTGCGGCAAGGTCACGCCGAAGGGCGAAAGCCCGATGACGCCGGAAGAGAAGCTGCTGCGCGCCATCTTCGGCGAGAAGGCTTCGGACGTCCGCGACACCTCGCTGCGTCTGCCGCCCGGCGTCGCCGGCACGGTCGTCGACGTGCGCGTCTTCAACCGTCACGGCGTCGACAAGGATGAACGCGCGGTCGCCATCGAACGCGCCGAAATCGAACGCCTCGGCAAGGACCGCGACGATGAGCTCAAGATCCTTGAGCGCAACGTCTATGGCCGCCTGAAGCCGCTGCTGCTCGGCAAGGACGCCGTCTCGGGCCCGAAGGGCATGGGCCGCGGCGAAGTGACCGAAGAGAAGCTGGCCGAAGTGTCCAAGGGCCTGTGGTGGCAGGTCGCCCTCGACGACGAGAAGGCGATGGGCGAACTCGAGGCCATGAAGAAGCAGTTCGAGGACGCCCGTAAGGCGCTCGACCGTCGCTTCGAAGACAAGGTCGAGAAGCTGCAGCGCGGCGACGAGCTGCCGCCGGGCGTCATGAAGATGGTCAAGGTCTTCGTGGCCGTGAAGCGCAAGCTGCAGCCGGGCGACAAGATGGCCGGCCGTCACGGGAACAAGGGCGTCATCTCCAAGATCCTGCCGATCGAGGACATGCCGCACCTGGACGACGGCACCCACGTCGATATCGTTCTGAACCCGCTGGGCGTGCCTTCGCGCATGAACATCGGTCAGATCTTCGAAACCCACCTGGGTTGGGCCGCCGCCGGTCTCGGCAAGCAGATCAAGGGTCTGCTGGACGAGTGGATGGACGGCGGTCTGCGCGAGGCTTTGGTCACGCGTCTGACCGAGATCTACGGCGCCGACACGCCTCTGCCGGAATCGGATGAGGACCTGATCGAGCTGGCTCAGAACCTGGCCAAGGGCGTGCCCTTCGCGACCCCGGTCTTCGACGGCGCGCACATCTCTGACATCGAGGACCTGCTGGAAACGGCTGGCCTGGACCGTTCGGGCCAGTCGATCCTGTTCGACGGTCAGACGGGCGAGCAGTTCAAGCGTCCGGTCACGGTCGGCTATGTGTACATGCTGAAGCTGCACCACCTGGTCGACGACAAGATCCACGCCCGCTCCATTGGCCCGTACTCGCTCGTCACCCAGCAGCCGCTGGGCGGTAAGGCGCAGTTCGGCGGTCAGCGCTTCGGGGAAATGGAGGTCTGGGCTCTGGAAGCCTACGGCGCCGCCTACACCCTGCAGGAAATGCTGACGGTGAAGTCCGACGACGTGGCCGGCCGTACCAAGGTCTACGAAGCGATCGTCCGCGGCGACGACAGCTTCGAAGCCGGCATTCCCGAGAGCTTCAACGTTCTCATCAAGGAAATGCGCTCGCTGGGCCTGAACGTGGAGCTGGAGAACAGCTGATCGGAAACAAAGCCCTCTCCCGCACGGCGGGGGAGGGCGGTCCGAACGCCTCTCCTCTCTGAATGAATTTTCGCGGGGCATTCCCGCAGAAGGAAAAAAGATGAACCAGGAAGTCCTGAACATCTTCAACCCGGTCCCGGTCACGCCGACCTTCGACCAGATCAAGATCGCCCTGGCCTCGCCGGAGAAGATCCGGTCGTGGTCGTTCGGCGAGATCAAGAAGCCGGAAACCATCAACTACCGCACGTTCAAGCCCGAGCGTGATGGCCTGTTCTGCGCCCGTATCTTTGGCCCGACCAAGGACTACGAATGCCTGTGCGGCAAGTACAAGCGCATGAAGTACAAGGGCATCATCTGCGAGAAGTGCGGCGTTGAAGTCACGCTGGCTCGCGTTCGCCGCGAGCGCATGGGTCACATCGACCTGGCCGCCCCGGTCGCCCACATCTGGTTCCTGAAGTCGCTGCCGTCGCGCATCTCGCTGATGCTGGACATGGCGCTGAAGGACGTGGAACGCGTCCTTTACTTCGAAAACTACATCGTCACCGAGCCCGGCCTGACCCCGCTGAAGCAGAACCAGCTGCTGACGGAAGACGAGTTCTATCGCTACCAGGAAGAGTACGGCGACGACGGCTTCACGGCTGAGATCGGCGCCGAGGCCGTCCGCAACCTGCTGATGGGCATCGACCTGAACGCCGAGGCCGAGCGCCACCGCGGTGAGCTGGCCGACAACCCGTCGGAAATGAAGGCCAAGAAGGCGTCCAAGCGCCTGAAGCTGATCGAGGCCTTCCTCGAGTCGGGCAACAAGCCCGAGTGGATGATCCTGACGATCGTCCCGGTCATCCCGCCGGAACTGCGTCCGCTGGTGCCGCTGGACGGCGGCCGTTTCGCCACGTCGGACCTGAACGACCTCTATCGCCGGGTCATCAACCGTAACAACCGCCTGAAGCGCCTGATCGAGCTGCGCGCGCCCGATATCATCATCCGTAACGAAAAGCGGATGCTGCAGGAGTCGGTCGACGCCTTGTTCGACAACGGCCGTCGCGGTCGCGTGATCACGGGCGCCAACAAGCGTCCGCTGAAGTCGCTGGCCGACATGCTGAAGGGCAAGCAGGGTCGCTTCCGTCAGAACCTGCTGGGCAAGCGCGTCGACTACTCGGGCCGTTCGGTCATCACCGTGGGCCCCGAGCTGAAGCTGCACGAGTGCGGCCTGCCGAAGAAGATGGCGCTCGAGCTGTTCAAGCCCTTCATCTATGCGCGTCTGGACGCCAAGGGCCTGTCGGGCACCGTCAAGCAGTCCAAGCGCATGGTCGAGCGCGAGCAGCCGCAGGTCTGGGACATCCTTGAAGAAGTGATCCGGGAACACCCGGTGATGCTGAACCGCGCGCCGACGCTGCACCGTCTGGGCATCCAGGCGTTCGAGCCGAAGCTGATCGAGGGCAAGGCCATCCGCCTGCACCCGCTGGTCTGCACCGCCTTCAACGCCGACTTCGACGGCGACCAGATGGCTGTTCACGTTCCGCTGTCGCTGGAGGCGCAACTCGAAGCGCGCGTCCTGATGATGTCGACGAACAACATCCTGTCGCCCGCCAACGGCAAGCCGATCATCGTGCCGTCGCAGGACATCGTCCTGGGTCTGTACTACCTGTCGCTGGTGAAGGACGGTCAGCCGGGCGAAGGCAAGCTGTTCGCCAACATGGGTGAAATCGACGCCGCCCTGGACGCTCAGGTCGTCAAGCTGCACACCAAGATCAAGGCCCGCTGGACCGAGATGAATGCGGCTGGCGAGGAGATCACCAAGGTGATCGACACGACCCCGGGCCGGATGAAGCTGGGCGCTCTGCTGCCGCTGAACCCGAACATCGGCTACCACCTGCTCGACAAGAACCTGACCAAGAAGGAAATCGGTAACCTGATCGATCAGGTCTATCGTCACTGCGGTCAGAAGGCGACGGTCATCTTCGCCGACCAGATGATGCAGCTGGGCTTCCGCGAAGCCGCCAAGGCCGGCATTTCTGTTGGTAAGGACGACATCGTCATCCCCGCCAAGAAGGAAGCCCTGGTCAACGAAACCCGCACCCAGGTCGAGGAGTACGAGCAACAGTACGCCGACGGTCTGATCACCAAGGGTGAGAAGTACAACAAGGTCGTCGACGCCTGGGCCAAGGCCACGGACAAGATCGCTGACGAGATGATGGGCGAAATCGCCCAGCCCCGCGTCCTGATCAAGGGCCAGGAGCCGGACATCAACTCCGTCTTCATGATGGCCAACTCCGGTGCCCGTGGTTCGCAGGCCCAGATGAAGCAGCTGGGCGGCATGCGCGGCCTGATGGCTAAGCCCTCGGGCGAGATCATCGAGACGCCGATTATCTCGAACTTCAAGGAAGGCCTGACCGTCCTTGAATACTTCAACTCCACCCACGGCGCCCGTAAGGGTCTGGCCGACACCGCTCTGAAGACTGCCAACTCGGGTTACCTGACCCGTCGTCTGGTGGATGTGGCGCAGGACTCCATCGTCACCGAGGAAGACTGCGGCTCGACGCGCGGCATCACCCTGCGCGCCGTTGTCGAAGGCGGCGACGTGCTGGTTTCGCTGGGCCAACGTGTTCTGGGTCGCTATGCGGCCGAGGACATCAAGGAGCCGGGCGGCGACACGGTTCTCTTCCCCGCGGACACCTACCTGCAGGAAGAAGAGATCGAGGTCATCGACAAGGCCGGCGTCCAGTCGATCAAGGTCCGTTCGGCCCTGACCTGTGAAGCCGAAGCCGGCATCTGCGGCATGTGCTACGGTCGCGACCTGGCGCGCGGCACCAACGTCAATATCGGCGAAGCGGTCGGCGTCATCGCCGCCCAGTCGATCGGCGAGCCGGGCACCCAGCTGACGATGCGTACCTTCCACATCGGCGGTACGGCCCAGGTGGCGGAAACCTCGTTCTACGAGGCGACCAACGCCGGTACGGCCAAGATCGTCGGCCCGACCGTCGTCGCCGCGCATGGCGATCTGGTGGCCCTGAGCCGCAACGTGGTCGTGGTCGTGGTCGTCGATGGCAAGGACCGCGAGACCCACAAGGTCCCGTACGGCGCCCGTATCCGCGTCAAGGAAGGCGCCGACATCGCCAAGGGCCAACGTCTGGCGGAGTGGGACCCCTACACCACCCCGATCCTGACCGAAGTCGGCGGCGTCGTTCGCTTCGAAGACCTGGTCGACGGCCTGTCGGTCCGCGAAGAAACCGACGAAGCGACGGGCATCGCCCAGCGCGTGGTTTCCGATTGGCGCGCCAGCCCCCGCGGCTCGGACCTGCGTCCGGCCATGGGCATCACGACCGGCGACACCTACGCCAAGCTGGCCTCGGGCTCTGACGCCCGCTACCTGCTGCCCGTGGGCGCCGTTCTGTCCGTGTCGAACGGCGACGAGGTCAAGCCGGGCGAGATCATCGCTCGTGTTCCGACCGAAGGCGCCAAGACCCGCGACATCACCGGCGGTCTGCCGCGCGTCGCCGAACTGTTCGAAGCTCGCCGTCCGAAGGACTGCGCCGTCATCGCCGAAATGGATGGCCGCGTTGAGTTCGGTCGCGACTACAAGAACAAGCGTCGCATCAAGATCACCCCGGAAGTGGACGCCGACGGCAACCAGGCCGAGGCAGTCGAGTTCCTGATCCCGAAGGGCAAGCACATCTCCGTCCACGACGGCGATCTGATCCAGAAGGGCGACTACATCATCGACGGCAACCCGGATCCGCACGACCTGCTGCGCATCCAGGGCGTCGAGGCGCTGGCCGAGTATCTGGTGAACGAAGTGCAGGAGGTCTACCGACTGCAGGGCGTGCCGATCAACGACAAGCACATCGAAGTCATCGTCCGTCAGATGCTGCAGAAGGTCGAGGTCATCGACTCCGGCGAAACCACCCTCATCCGTGGCGACACGGTCGAAGTGGCTGAGGCGGTGTTCGAGAACGCCAAGGTCGAGAAGCGCGGCGGCCGTCTGGCCATCACGCAGCCGGTTCTGCTGGGCATCACCAAGGCGTCGCTGCAAACGCGCAGCTTCATCTCGGCGGCGTCCTTCCAGGAAACCACGCGCGTCCTCACCGAGGCTTCGGTCCACGGCAAGAAGGACATGCTGGAAGGCCTGAAGGAAAACGTCATTGTCGGCCGTCTGATCCCGGCAGGCACGGGCGCCTATCTGCGCTCGTTGCAGAAGCTGGCGAACCAGCGCGACGCCGAACTGACGCAGGCTCGCGAAGACGCCATCGAGCCGCTGCCGGCCGATTTGGCCCTGGAACTGGAAAAGTCGGACGACTGATCCGTTTGGGAACTGAAGACTGAATAGGGGCGGCGCTGGAGACAGCGCCGCTCTTTTCTTTTGGGCCTATCGTCCTCCAAGCTGCTTGAGGCTGGCTAGCGTCGAGGGTCCGGCAACTTGTTGCTGTCCTGCTGGACGTTGGTGGTGGCGCCCTGACGCATCGACGGGTCGAGGTGGGCGCCTGCGCAGCCCGTGCCGAAGTTCGAGCCGGGGCATTCCTGGGGCGGCATGACGCCGACACCGCCGGATAGAGGACGGCGCTGCGCCTCGTAGCGCTGCATCTCGCGGGCGCCTTCACGGGCGAAGCGGGCGTCGCGAGCGGCGTTGCCGCTGCCAGTGATGGGACGCTGAGCGCCTTCGGCGGCGCGTGCATTGAATCTGTCCTCGCAGATGTCGCGCTCGCCCCGAGTGAGGACGCCGGTTGACGGGCAGCCGGCGGGCGAGACGCGCAAGGCGCGGGCGTTGCGGCCGTCTTGCCCTTCGGGGGCGAACCGCCAGGCGTCCGTGATGCCACCTGCAGCCGGCGCTGGGGCTCCGCTCGGGGCAGGCGCCGCCATGCGCGGAGCCGGAGCCGAGGGCAGGCCGCTGGCGGCCTCCGCCTCCTCCTCATCCTTGTTCTTGGCCGGGCGCGCCGGCAGTGCCGGTGTGGCGCGGCTCGGCGCGCTCTCGGTAACCGTCAGGGGCGGCGCGGGGCTTAGCGACGGCGCGACGGGCAGTGTCACGACTGGCGCGACGATCGGGGCGGGAACGGGAACCGGAGCAGGGACCGTCAGAGTGGGCGTGGGCGCCAGAGCTGGTGTCGGCGCCGGGGCAGGGATGGCCTGCGCAGCAGGCAGCGGCCTGGACGGCGCGGGAACCGGGACCGTCACGGCAATAGGAGTCGGTGCGGGCAGAGGGGCAGGGAGCGGCAGAGGCTCCCGGGCTTCAGCCTCGCTAGGGACCGGGGGCTGGGTCTGCGGCTGGACCAAGGGCTCGACCGGGCGGACAGGTTCGGGTGGCTGGGGGCGCGGTCGCCACTGGGACGGCAGGGGCGGGCGTTCGATCTCTAGCTGAATGATCGGAGGCAGCGGGCGCTCGACAGGGTGATCCTCGTCTGCCGCCAGCAGGATCATCGACCCCAGGACCGTGACGTGAAGGGCAAGCGAGGTCGCCATCATCAGGCCGCGCCGCAATCCGGGGCGAGGGCGCAGGGCGGGGCGGCGGGCCGAGGGGCGGGTCAGCACGGCGGCGGTCATGGCGACTCCTGCATCTGAGGTGATGATGCAAAGACAAGCGTGGCGATATAGGGGCGTGTTTTTGCCGTTCGCGCAACGACGATCCGTGTGTCGGGCGGGGAGCCAGGGGTGAATCACTTGACGCGTTCACCCATCACGCGTACATCGCGCGCACTTTCGAGACGTGGGCGGTTCGCTGTCTGTCGAGATCGTGACAATTGAACGGACGGGCTGTGCCCGCCGGAACGCCCAAAGCGCGCGTTCCGGCTTTTTCGTTTGGCTGTTTCGGCTCGCTCGAAAACAACACCCGGGCGTCGTTTCGGCGAGGTCCAAAAGAAGGCTCATGAGGCGCCCCGGCCGACAGGCACACGCCTCCATATCGAAAAGAGACCAAATCGTATGCCTACGATCAATCAGCTGATCCGCAAGCCGCGCAAGCCCAAGCCTACCCGTAACAAGGTCCCGGCTCTGGAAGGTTCGCCCCAGCGTCGCGGCGTTTGCACCCGCGTCTACACCACGACCCCGAAGAAGCCGAACTCGGCTCTGCGTAAGGTCGCCAAGGTCCGTCTGGCCAAGAACGGCTATGAAGCCGTTTGCTACATCCCCGGCGAAGGCCACAACCTGCAGGAGCACTCGGTCGTGCTGATCCGCGGCGGCCGCGTGAAGGACTTGCCCGGCGTTCGCTACCACATCCTGCGCGGCGTGCTCGACACGCAAGGCGTCAAGGACCGCAAGCAGCGTCGTTCGCACTACGGCGCCAAGCGTCCGAAGTAAGCGAACCGCTTTCAGGCCTGCTGGTCTGGACCCTCAGAGATTTTCCCGGCGTCTGCCGGGCACTGCAAGGAATAACCCATGTCGCGTCGTCACCGCGCCCAGAAGCGTGAAGTTCTGCCGGATCCCAAGTTCGGCGATCTGATCGTCACCAAGTTCATGAACTACGTCATGTACGAAGGTAAGAAGGCCGTCGCCGAGAACATCGTCTATGGCGCCTTCGATATCCTGGCCGAGAAGAAGAAAGACCACTCCGCGGTCGAAACCTTCCACGCCGCCCTCGACAACGTCGCTCCGTCGGTCGAAGTCCGTTCGCGCCGCGTCGGCGGCGCCACCTACCAGGTGCCGGTCGAAGTCCGCCCGGACCGTCGTCGCGCCCTGGCTATCCGTTGGTTGGTCAACGCCGCTCGCAAGCGCGGTGAAAACACCATGACGGAAAAGCTGGCTGCTGAGCTGCTGGACGCCTCGAACAACCGCGGCACCGCGGTCAAGAAGCGCGAAGACACGCACAAGATGGCCGAAGCCAACCGCGCCTTCAGCCACTACCGCTGGTAAGCGTCTTAAAACCGTCCCCCTTTGTACGTATGGGGACGGCGGCGTTCTAAAGACGATCCGGCGCGGGCGTTCAGACTGAACCGCCCGCGCCGTCATATCCGACACCAATGGGCGCTCGCCGCGTCCGGGAAGCAGCCCGAAGGCAACTCCAATGCCCCGCACACATAAAATCGAAGACTACCGCAACTTCGGCATCATGGCCCACATCGACGCGGGCAAGACGACGACGACCGAGCGGATCCTGTTCTACACCGGCAAGAACCACAAAATGGGTGAGACGCACGACGGCGCCTCGACCATGGACTGGATGGACCAGGAGCAGGAACGCGGCATCACCATCACGTCGGCCGCGACGACCGCCTTCTGGCGCGGCAAGCGCCTGAACATCATCGACACCCCCGGGCACGTGGACTTCACCATTGAAGTCGAGCGTTCGCTGCGCGTCCTCGACGGCGCTGTGACGGTGCTGGACGGCAACGCCGGCGTTGAGCCGCAAACCGAAACTGTCTGGCGCCAGGCCGACAAGTACAAGGTTCCGCGGATTGTCTTCGTCAACAAGATGGACAAGATCGGCGCCGACTTCGCCGCTTCGGTTCAGTCGATCCGCGACCGTCTGGGCGCCAAGGCTGTGCCGATCCAACTGCCGATCGGCGCTGAAAACCTGCTGAAGGGCGTGGTCGACCTGGTCGAGATGAAGGCCTACGTCTGGGAAACGGACACCGTTGGCGCCGACGCCGACATCCGCGAAATCCCCGCTGACATGGTCGAAGAGTGCGCCGCCGCTCGTCAGTACCTGATCGACAACGCTGTCGAACTCGACGACGACGCCATGGAAGCCTACCTGGGCGGCGAAGAGCCCTCGGTCGAAGTGCTGAAGAAGTGCATTCGTAAGGCTGTTCTGACCGGCGCCTTCTACCCGATCCTCGGCGGCTCGGCCTTCAAGAACAAGGGCGTTCAGCCCCTGCTCGACGCCGTCATCGACTACCTGCCGTCGCCGACCGACATCCCGGCCACCCCGGGCATCGACTACAAGACGGAAGAGCCGGTCACCCGTAAGGCTTCGGACGAAGAGCCCCTGTCGGTTCTGGCGTTCAAGATCATGGACGACCCCTTCGTCGGCTCGCTGACCTTCTGCCGCCTCTACTCGGGCGTCATGGAGACCGGCATGTCGCTGCTCAACTCGTCGCGTGACAAGAAAGAGCGCGTCGGCCGCATGCTGCAGATGCACTCGAACAACCGCGAGGACATCAAGGAAGCCTACGCCGGCGACATCGTCGCCCTGGCCGGCCTGAAGGAAACCCGCACCGGCGACACCCTGTGCGACCCGCTGAAGTCGCCCATCATCCTCGAGAAGATGGAATTCCCGGCGCCGGTGATCGAGATCTCGGTCGAGCCCAAGACCAAGGCCGACCAGGAGAAGCTGGGCGTGGCTCTGGCCAAGCTGGCTTCGGAAGACCCCTCCTTCACCGTCTCGACCGACCACGAGTCGGGCCAGACGATCCTGAAGGGCATGGGCGAGCTGCACCTGGACATCAAGGTCGACATCCTGAAGCGCACCTACAAGGTGGAAGCCAACATCGGCGCGCCGCAGGTGGCCTACCGTGAATCCCTGGGCCGCAAGGTCGACATCGACTACACGCACAAGAAGCAGACCGGCGGTACGGGCCAGTTCGCCCGCGTCATGATCACCTTCGAACCCGGTGAACCCGGTTCGGGCTTCGTGTTCGAGAACGCTATCGTCGGCGGCGCCGTGCCCAAGGAATACATCCCGGGCGTGGAAAAGGGCCTGACCTCGGCCAAGGAAAACGGCCTGCTGGCCGGCTTCCCGATGATCGATTTCAAGGCGACCCTGACGGACGGCAAGTTCCACGACGTCGACTCCAGCGTCCTGGCCTTCGAAATCGCGTCGCGCGCCGCCTTCCGCGAACTGAAGGAAAAGGGTTCGCCCAAGCTGCTCGAGCCGATCATGGCGGTTGAGGTCGTGACCCCCGAGGAATACCTCGGCTCGGTCATCGGCGACCTGAACGGCCGTCGCGGCATGATCCAGGGTCAAGACATGCGCGGCAACGCCATCGTCATCAACGCCTTCGTCCCGCTGGCGAACATGTTCGGCTACGTGAACACCCTGCGGGGCATGTCGCAAGGCCGCGCCCAGTTCACCATGCAGTACGATCACTACGAGCCGGTGCCGCAACACGTCGCCGACGAAGTGATCAAGAAGTACGCCTAAGTCCGTCATTTCGACGGACCCACTTGAAACCGGGGCGGTTTGACCACAAATCGCCCCGCCTATCCCCAAACCAAATGGACCCCCGGTTCGGGGACCCGCCAGGAGCTAGAGAATGGCCAAGGAAAAGTTCGAACGCACTAAGCCGCACTGCAACATCGGCACGATCGGCCACGTTGACCACGGCAAGACGACGCTGACGGCTGCGAT
>NZ_JBIVYK010000005.1:0-37721 GCF_044772165.1 Brevundimonas sp. NPDC090276
ACCGCGGGGCTTTTTGCTGTCCAGCCACAACAAGCCGCCGCCCTCTGCGGAACCCAGGCCCGACGCCGCCGAAGCCACATCCAGGGCTGTCCTGCTGGACTGTTGCCAGCGCTCTTATGCGCGCCTTATGCCCGGCCTCGCTTTCCGAATGGCCCCCTTATGCCCAAAAAGCGTCTCTTCCGGCTGAATGTCGGCGCCCTTTGTCTCGGGCCGCCGAGCCCTTTCTGAGGACAGGGGCAGTCATCCGCGCCGGTGGGGGCGGGCAGATCGTAAGCTGACGCTGAGCCATGAAGCTGACCGTGGGGCGAGTTGTCGTCACATCCTGCTGCGTCGCCGGGCGGCCGCGGCTGCCGCTCGCACCCTTTCATTGTGCAAAATCGCTTCGGCGCTCTTTCGGCGTTCTCAATTTTTCTCTAAATAGAAAATTATCGTGATTTAGAGAATTTTGGAACCATGACCTTGGTGCAATCGGCCGCGACGAACGGCACTGCAACGAGCCCTTCCCCCGTGCCGACGGCCTTGCCCTTGCTGGGCGTGCTTGGCGGGATGGGGCCGGCGGCGACGCTGGATTTCCTGGCCAAACTGCAGGATCTGTCAAACGCCCTGCGCGATCAGGACCATCGCCCGGTTGTGACCTTTTCGGCCTCGGCCACGCCGGACCGGACGGCGGCCATCCTGGGGCGAGGCGAGAGTCCGCTGCCGGCGATGCAGGCGGCGCTGATGGCTCTGGAGCGGGCCGGGGTCAGCCACGTCGCTATTCCCTGCAACACCGCCCATTACTGGTTTGATGACCTTCAGGCCGGTACCGGAGTGCGGCTGATCCACATCGTCGAAGCGACGATGCAGGACCTGGATCTGCGTTTCGACGCCGTCGCAACCGTGGGTCTGATCGCCACGACGGGCGTGGTGCGGTCGGGTATCTATCATCAGCGGCTGGAAGTCAGCGGACGGCGAGTTCTGACGCCGCCGGATCAGGCCGCCGTCATGGGTGTCATCGACACCATCAAGTCCGGTCGGATGGCCGAGGCTCTGCCCAGGTTGGCGCAACAGGTCCGGGACTTGAGGGACGCCGGGGCCGAGGCGGTCATTCTGGGCTGCACCGAACTTCCGCTTTGCCTGTCGCATCTTCCTGCCGCGCTCCAGGCCTTGTGCGTCGACGCAACTGAAGCGCTGGCGCGCGCTAGTCTGCAGGCGCTGGCCGAGTCTGACGCCGCTTTTGCCGAGGGCGTTGGCGCGTGATGAGCGAGCCCGTGGGCACGGCCGCCCGTCGCCGCATCGCCTTGCTCAGCACTGGGGGGACCATCGCCATGACGGCGTCGAGACGAGGGGCGGAGATCGCCCTTTGCGGGGCCGACATAGGCGCGAGGGTCGCCGACGCTGCAGACATCGACCTGACGGTGGTCGAGGTCTTCGCCAAGCCCAGCGCCAATATCGGCCTGTATGACATGGCGCGTCTGACCGAGGTGGCTGAGGCTCTGGCGGCGGCAGGCGATGTGGATGGGATTGTCATCGCCCACGGCACGGACACCATCGAAGAGACGGCCTGGGGGCTGGATTTGATGACGCGCAGTCCCGTCCCCATCGTGGTGACGGGCGCCATGCGGACCGCCGATGCGCCGGGCGCCGACGGCCTGGCCAATCTGATCGCGGCCTGTCAGGTCGCGGCCAGCCCGCAGGCGTGTGGTCTGGGCGTCCTGGTGGTCTTCGCCGAGGAAATCCATGCGGCCTCCCTGGTGCGCAAGACGCGCACCTTTGGTCCGTATGCGTTTTCGTCGGAGCCGCTGGGGCCGCTGGGCTGGGTCTGTGAAGGGCGGGTGCAGGTCGCTGCGCGGCCGACAAAGCCTGTCCCGAGGCTGAAGCTGGGGGCCGGGCGTCCGGTCGTGCCCGTCGTCGTCGTACATGCCGGGTTCGAGCCCGAGGTGCTGGAGTTGTTCGAGACGGGCGGCGTCGACGGGTTGGTGCTTTGCTTGCCCGGCGGCGGACATGCCCCGGCGGTTCTCGCACCGACGCTGGAGCGGCTGGCGGCGCGAATGCCTGTGGTCTTCTGCACGCGAACGCGCGGCTTCCAGACGTTGAGCGGCACCTATGGCTATGCCGGCGGCGAGATGGACCTGATCCAGCGCGGTCTGATCGCAGCGGGGTCGCTGGACGCGCTGAAGGCGCGGTGTGCCCTGGCGCTGCTGTTGTCGGGCGACGCGACGCCGGAGACGGTACGGGGTTTCTTTGAAGGCTTCGCCGCAAGCTAGGCGGCGGCTTCCTGCATTGAGGCGACCTTGCCGCGCGCCCGCAACAGGGCCGCGGCCCCAAGGATCAGACTGAGCCCCAGGGTCAAGATCAGCACTGTCGCCAGTCCGCCCTGGCCCAGATGGTCGGACCCGACGCCAACGACCACCGCGGCGCCGGCGATCATGATCGACTCGATCAGCTTGAACACGGCGGTGGTGCGGCCCCAGTAGCGGTTCGGCGCGACGGCCTGGATCAGGGTCGGCGCCAGGCAATAGGCCAGAAGGGCCGGCGCGGCAGCCAGGGTGGCGCTCAGCACCGCCGTATCGGGGCTGACGTTACGGGCCAGCAGCAGCAGGGGCGCGCCGATCAGTAGACCCGCCCCGGCCCAGAGCAGCATAGGCCGCAGGCGGTTCTTCAGCAGACGGGGCGCGAAGGCCGCCGCCAGACCGACGCCCAGACTGGCGAGGGCGACCGACAGGCCCAGCAGCCGTCCGGCCTGTCCGCCGCTGAGGCCATAGTCGCGCACGAGGATCGTGGGGAACCAGATCAGGGTCAACTGGAAGGCGACGCTGGCGCAGGCCAGGCCTGGCACCAGCCACAGCAGGATACGCAGACTGTCGCGGTTCAGGGTCTCGCCCGAGGCCGGGCCCGTCACGCCGCTGCGGGCCGGCTCGCGCAAGGCGGCGAAGGACAGGGCGACCAGAGGTCCGGGCAGGGCGACCCATAGGAAGGCGACACGCCAGGGCGTGGTGATGGCGCCGACATGGTGGCCACCCGTCGCGATGGCGTCGATGACGGCGCCGCTGGCGACGATGGCCAGGCTCGACCCGACCAGGACCAGCACCATATAGACGGCGAAGGCCGTCGGCTTGCGGCGCGGCGAGAAGACGTCGCCCAGCAGGGAGAGGACGCCCGGAATCAGGCAGGCCTCGCCCACCGCCACGCCGACACGCGCCGCGAACAGCGACCAGAAATCGACCGCCAGTCCGCAGGCGGCCGTCGCCACCGACCAGACCAGAACCCCGACGATCAGGATGTTGCGCCGGTTGTAACGGTCGATCATCAGCCCCAGCGGCAAGGCGGCGAAGGCGTAGAAGAGGGCGAAGGCCGGGCCCTGGAGGATGCCGATCCGGGTGTCGTCCAGCCCCAGATCGGCCCGGATCGGATCGACCAGCAGCGACAGGATCTGGCGATCGACATAGGCCAGCAGCACCCCGACCACGAGCACCGCCAGTGTCACCCAGGCGCGAACGGATGATGGATAGACGTGCGACATGAAGGCCCCCCTTGGTCGATCGATGACCGGCCTAGCATGGCGCTTGAATTTCTCTAATAAGAAAACTAGTGCCTAAGGGAGAATTCATGTTCCGAGGCTGACCGTGCGCATCTTCACCGCCGCCCTGATGACTGAGACCAATACCTTCTCGCCCATGCCGACGGGCTGGGCGGCGTTCGAGGAGTTCGGCATCCAGCGCGGCCGCGACGGCCTGACGCCGACCGCCATCACCGCGCCCCTGCTGATGTGGCAGGCCGCCGCCGAGCGCGGCGGGCATGAAATCTTCCACAGCGTGGTCACCTTCGCCCAGCCCAGCGGCCCGACGGTGCGGACGGTCTATGAGACCCTGCGTGACGAAATCCTGCGTGACGCAGCCGAGCAGGGACCGTTCGACGCCGTCCTGTTGTTGCTGCACGGGGCCATGGTGGCTGACGGGTACGATGATTGCGAAGGCGATCTGCTGACGCGAATGCGGGCGGTGGTCGGGCCGAACGTGGCGATCGGGGCGGAGCTGGATCTGCACTGCCATGTCTCGAAGGCCATGACAGAGGCCGCCGACCTGCTGATCACCTTCAAGGAGTACCCGCACACCGACGGGATGGAGCGGGCGCAGGAATTGTACGACCTGACGCTGGCCACGGCGCGGGGTGAGGTGCGTCCGACCCTTGGTTTGCACGACTGCCGGATGGTCGGCCTCTATTTCACCCAGGCACCCCGGATGCGGACCTTTGTCGACGGCATGGGCATGCTGGAGGCGCAGTCTGACGTGCTGTCCGTGTCGCTGGCGCACGGCTTTCCCTGGGCCGACGTGGCCGACAACAGCGCCAAGGTGCTGGTCTATACGGACGGCGATGCGGACCAGGCGGGCCGGTTGGCGCGTGATTTGGGTCAGACCTTCTGGGACATGCGCGACGACGTGGCCTTCAAGGGGGTGGGCGTGGACGAGGCCCTGGATCGGGTCGAGGTCGCAGCGCCCGGTCTGGTCGTTCTGGCCGACACGGCGGACAACACCGGCGGCGGGGCACCTGGCGATTCCACCTTCATCCTCGCGCGCCTTCTGGAGCGCGGCATCGGCTCGGCGGCGCTCGGTCCGCTGTGGGATCCCGTCGCAGTAGGTCTGTGTCATGAAGCGGGCGTCGGGGCGGCGCTGACGCTGCGGGTCGGGGGCAAGGCCTGTGCCGCGTCCGGCGCGCCGCTGGACCTGAAGGTGCGGGTGCGCGGCCTGATCGATGAGCTGCGCACGCCCTCCTACAACGCGGACTACGTCACCCTGGGCGCGGCGGCCTGGATCGAGATTGAGGGCGCCGACGTCCACGTCGTGCTCTGCGCCCGACGGATGCAGGGCTTCAGTCCCATGGTCTTCACCGAACTGGGGCTGGACGTCGCCGCCCTGCGTGTGGCGGTGGTGAAGACCTACAACCACTTCTACGCCGCCTTCGCGCCCATCGCCGCCGAGATCATCCATGTCGCCGGGCCGGGGGCGATCATGGGGGATATGACCGCCATCCCGTTCGAGCGCCGCAGCCTCGACTTCTGGCCGCGATGCGCCGATCCGTTCGCGGAGGGCTGTCTGAGGGGCCTTTGACGGGAGCCATGCAGCGGACTATCCAAGGAGAATAAGGCCTTCGGGGAAAATCCCGGTGCGCCAACGGGATGCCGCGCATGGAAACAGGCAAGAAGCGGAGCGGACCTCTGGGCCCGCGGGTCAAGGCCCTGCGCAAGGAGCGCAAGTGGAGCCTGGCGGTGCTGAGCGAGAAGTCGCACATCCCGCTGTCGACCCTGTCCAAGGTCGAGCACGGGGTGCTGACCCTGAACTACGACCGCATCCAGCAACTGGCCGAAGCCTTCGACATCAGCTTCTCGGAGTTCCTGTCGCTGGACGCTCAGGACGACCCCCTGCGCGGCCAGCCGACCGCCCGGATCAGTTGGGCGATGAAGGGCTCGGGTCTACTGGTCGAAACAAAGAACTATAATTACAACTATTTGTGCAGCGACCTTCGGGTCAAGGCGATGATGCCGATCCATTGCCAGTGCAAGGCGAGGACGCTGGAGGAGTTCGGCGACCTGCTGAAGCACGACGCCGAGGAGTTCATCCTGGTCGTCCAGGGGCGGGTCGAGGTGCACACGGAATTCTATGGTCCCCGCGCGCTGGATGTCGGCGACGGCGTCTATATCGACAGCCGCATGGGCCACGCCTACCTCAATGTCGGCGAGGGCGAGGCCTGGATCGTTTCGGTCAACCTGAACCACTGATCTCGAGGGGGTCAGGTTACAAAACGCTCACGGAGAGAATTTCTCTTGTGGGAAAATGAATGATCGCATACCGATGATTTCAAGCGGCCTGACCGCATAGAAAATCATCGGGGGATCACACGTGAACGACGCCATCAGATCACGCGGACTGTTGCTCGCCGCCGCCAGCGCCGGGGCGCTGCTGGTCGCCGTCTCGGGCGCGGTCGCTCAGGAACAGCCCGAAACGACGTCGCAGGAAACGACCACGCTTGGCGAGGTCGTCGTGACGGCTCAGCGTCGCGAACAGCGTCTGCAGGACGTGCCGATATCGATCGGTGTCGTCACCCCGGAACTGGTCGAGAAGTCGGCGATGAAGGATCTGCAGGATCTGGGCGGCTATGTGCCGGGCCTGACCACGGGTTCTGGGCCGGGCCTGCGCTTCGGGGCCTTCCGCGTGCGCGGGATCAGCTCGGGCGGCACCACGCTGGAAGGTTCGACCGCCGTGCCGGTCTTCATCGACGACGTCTATATGGGCCGTCCGGGCCTGAACAACCTGGCCCTGCTGGACATCGAACGGGTGGAAGTCGCCAAGGGACCGCAAGGCACCCTGTTCGGCCGCAACACCATCGGCGGCGCCATCGCCGTGGTCAGCAAGAAGCCTTCGGACCAGTTCGACGCCTATGTCGACGGTCAGATGAGCGGGATGGACGACCGCATCGGCGGGGCGATCAACCTGCCGATCAGTGACCGCGTCATGGCCCGCATCGCGGCCCAGTACAACGACGTCGAGCCGCAATACTGGAATGATTTCAAGAAGGAAGAAGTCGGCTCGGAACAGACCCTGGCGGGCCGCGCCCAGGTCAAGGTGCTGGCCACCGACGATCTCAGTTTCCTTATCAGCGCCGACTACGGCCGCCTGCGCAGCGACGGCATTCAGGAGAAGAACAGCGTCAAGCTGCCGGGCAATCTGACGCCGGGCTTCAATGATCCCATCTCCCAGAACGCCGAGACCAAGCGCGAGGTCGACACGCGCGGCGTCAGCCTGCGAGCCGACTGGGCGCTGGACGGCATGACGCTCAGCTCGATCACCAGCTATCGCAACGACACCTGGTTCGTGGCCGCCGACACCGACCGCACCAGCCTGAACCTGCTGCGTGAACAGAACCCGCAGGAATTCAAGCAAGAGTCGCAGGAGTTCCGCGCCGTCTCGACCAGCGACGGCCCTCTGACCTGGCTGGCCGGGGCCAGCTATTATGACGAGCGCGCCGCCGAGGATATGACCATCACGGCCGAGGCGGGCCTGCTGAAGCTGTTCAACATTCCCGGCGCGGCGACCCTGACCTCGTCCCAGACCCGCAGCCAGCGCCAGACGACCGAGAGCTGGGCCGTGTTCGGCGAGGTCAACTACGCCCTGACCGAGCGTCTGCGGTTGACCGCCGGCCTACGCTGGACCCACGACACCATCGACCAGTCTGTCCAGACCAACGCCCTGACGGCGCCCTTCACCCTGGTTTTGGGCCAGGGCATCTATCAGCCCACGATCGGGGTGGTGAACCGCGAGGCCTCGTTCGAGAAGCTGACGCCGCGTCTGGCCATCGACTATCGCCTAGCCGACGACGTGCTAGTCTACGCCAGCGTCACCAACGGCTACAAGTCAGGCGGTTTCGACGCCGGCAAGCCGTCCGAGAAGGCCTATGAGCCGGAAGAGGTCTGGAGCTACGAGGGCGGGCTGAAGTCGGAATGGCTGGACCGCCGTCTGCGGGTCAACCTGTCGGCCTACTACTATGACTACGACAACCTGCTGACGCGCTCGACCATCAACAACGCTCTGGTGCTGCTGAACGGGGCGGTGAAGAACACGGGGATCGAGAGCGAGATCACCTTCCGTCCGACCAGAAGCCTGACCCTGACCAGCGCCCTGTCGTTCCAGAAGCCTGAGTACGGCGACTATGTCGTCGCGGGCGTCAACTACAGCGGCAATCGTCTGGCGGGCGCGTCCGAGTTCACCGCCTTCCACGCCGTCGACTACGCCTTCGACGTCAAAGGCTTCGCCGTCGCCCTGCGCGCCGAGCATCAGGCTGTCGGGAAGGCCTACAGCCAGCCGTCAAACAATGAGGCCTTCACCACGGGCGATTCCTCGGTGGTGAACCTGCGCGCCTCTGTCGAGGATCCCAGCGGTCGCTATGAGGTGGCGGTGTTCGGCAAGAACGTCTTTGACGACGAGTATTATCTGCTGAACCAGCAGCTGTCGGCCGGCCTGGTGCACAACTTCATCCAGTCGCCGGGCGGCTACTGGGGGCTTCAGTTCCGGGCCCGTTATTGATCCACACCTGAAGCGGCGGGCTGGCCAGGGTCAGCCCGCCGTTTGGCGATTCAGAGACACCGACCATACGTAGCGCGATCCTTGGCCTCGCCGTCCTTGCCCTTGCCGGGACCGCCTCTTTCGCGCGGGGAGACGAGGCCGATCGGATCAGCCGCATCGCGCAGGGCCTGACGCCGCGCGTTCAGGTGGCGGGTCGGGTTTACCCCCCAGCCACAATCGAGGCGCAGATGCAGGCGCTGAAGGTGCCGGGCGTCAGCATCGCCTTTGTCGACGGCGGACGCATCGCCTGGACACGCACCTACGGTCTGGCCGATCCGGCGACCGGGCGGCGGGTCGATGTGGACACCCTGTTCCAGGCGGCTTCGATCTCAAAGCCGGTGGCGGCGATGGTGGCGCTGGACATGGTCGAGGACGGCCTGTTGTCGCTCGATGCACCGGTCAACGACCGGCTGTCAGGCTGGAAGATTCCGGACAACGAACTGACGGCGCGGACCCCCGTCACCCTGCGCCACCTGCTCAGCCACACAGGCGGACTGACGGTCGGCGGTTTCCCCGGCTATGCCGCCGGGACCGAACTGCCGACGGTCGAGGCGATCCTGAACGGCGCCGCGCCCGCCAACACCGCGCCGGTGGTGGTCGATCTGACGCCGGGACAACGTCAGAGGTACTCGGGCGGCGGCATCACGATCGTCCAACTGCTGATGAGCCAGGCAGGGGCGACCGACTTCGCCGAATTGATGCAGACGCGGGTGCTGCGTCCGCTGGGCATGAGCGCCAGCGCCTATGCCCAGCCCTTGCCGACAGCGTGGGAGGAGCACGCCGCAACCGGTCATCGCGCTGATGGCGCACCGACGCCGGGACGGTTTCATACCTATCCCGAACTGGCGGCGGCGGGTCTATGGACCACCTCGTCGGACCTGGCGCGCTTTGTCATCGGCCTGAACGACTCCTGGGCCGGTCGTAGCGAGGCGGTTCTTCAACAGGCGACAGCCCGCGTCATGCTGACCGAGGTCCGCGACGGCTGGGGCCTGGGGCTGATGGCAGCCGGGCAGGGGCGCGACCTGCGCTACAGCCACAGCGGCGCCAACGACGGGTTTCGCGCCATGCTGGTGGGCTTTCCAGAGCGCGATCAGGGCGTGGTCATCATGACCAACGGCGACCGGGGCGGGGTGCTGATCGCCAGTCTGATGCAGGCCGTCGCCGCCGAATACGGTTGGCCCGGCTATGAGCCGACCCGGATCACGCCCGTCGCACTGAGCGCGGATCGGATGGCCGCCTATGCCGGGACCTATCGCTCGAATGAAGACGCCCTCACGGTGGTGGTCGCGCCCGACGGCGGCGCTCTCAAGGTCCTGTCCATTGTCGGCGAGGTGGCCGAACTGGTCCCCGAGGGCCCTGATCGCTTCATCGACACCCAACGCGCGACCGTCGTGAGCTTCTTGCGCGACGAGGTCGGGCGGGTCAGCAACGTCGAGATCGGCGGTGTGGTGCGCGCGCGCAGCATCAGGGACTAGCGCAGGAGTCAGGTCCGATCGCTCGGGCCGCTAGGCCAGCGCTGCCCTATGTAGCCAGAAAATTGGTGGCGCCAATGCTGGCGGCCGATCAGAGCTGCAAATCGGCATGGGCACAGCCTGCCAAGGTGTATATGTCAAAAAATGAATATCAAGCATCAGACAATCTATTAGTTAGATATAAAGACGTCAGTAACGTCACCCTCGGGAAATCAATCAGACTGGCCTCCGCACTTTCCGTACAAGGATCAAGGCGTGTCCGGTCATCGGGAGGGGTGGGTGATGAGATCGAAGCGGAATTTGCGCTGGGCCTTGCTGGCGACTGTGGCGGCCTGTGTCGCGCCGGGCGCGGCGTGGGCGCAGGTGGCGTCGGATGGCCCCGCCGTATCCACGACCTCGGTGGACGACATCGTCGTCACGGCGCGCAAGCGCGAGGAGCGGCTGCAGGACGTGCCGATCTCGGTCCAGGTCTTCGGCGCCGCCGCGCTGGAGCAGGCCGGCATCAAGGACTTTTCGGAAATCGCCTATCGCGTTCCGGGGCTCAAGCTCAGCGCCGAGCGTGCGGTGGACACCGAGCTATTCATTCGCGGCATCGGCTCGGACATCCAGGGCGCCGGCGCTGACGGCGCGGTCGGGCTCTTCCTTGACGGCGTCTACATGTCGCGCGGCACGGGTGCGCAGCTTGACCTCTATGATCTGGAGCGGGTCGAGGTGCTCAAGGGACCGCAGTCGCTGCGGTTCGGCAAGAGCGTGGTCGGCGGCCTGATCAACTATGTGACCCGGAAACCCGGCGACGAGTTCGAAGGGCGTGGCGAGGTCACCGTCGGCAACTACGCCAAGTTCGATGTGGCGACCTCGGTCAGCGGCCCTCTGTCGGATACGGTTGGCTTTGGCCTGACGGTCAGCTCGCGCACCCACGACGGCTATGCAGTCAATACTCGCGGCGGCGACGAAGAGGATCAGAACGCGCAGTCAGGCCGCGCCCAGCTCCGCTGGCGGCCCAACGACAAGCTCGATATCAATCTGGCGGCTGACTATACGCGACACCGCGACGGCGCGCGCTGGGTGGACATCGTCGTCCCGGGCGACAGCAACGAAGTCACTTACAACAGCTTCTTCGCCCCGCCGATCGCCAGCCTGCCGGGCTTTGTCCTGCCGGACCGCAATGCGCCCTTCCGCAGCGACAAGCGCCGTGAAGGCGCGCACAACTTCACCGGCTATCAGAATTCCGACATGTACGGGATCAGCGCCACGGTCGACTGGGAGGCGAGCGACAGCCTCAGCGTCGCCCTGCAGACCGCCTATCGCGACTCAGAGCTGGCGGCCCGCGAAGACGGGTCGGGCATGTACTTCGACTTCCCGATTGATCCGGCCACCAACGCCCCCGACGTGACCTCGGCCATGCTGGCGGGTCTCGACACCTATCTCGAGACCGTGCCGGACAGCTATTTCGACAGCGGCAAGGCGGAGGACGTGAAGCAGTTCTCGCAGGAAGTACGCCTGCGCTGGGACAAGGGCGGCGCCCTGAGACTGGAAGGCGGCGCCTATTATCTACATGAGAATATCCGCCGCGCCGAGGACGTGAACTTCCTGTTCGCCGACTTCCAGGCGATCACCGAGTTCGCCTTTGCGATGGCGTATGGCGGCACGCCCGCCTCGCCCTTCCCGGGCTCCAACCACACGGTGACGACGTCGAAGAACGACAACATCGGCGTCTTTGGCGAGTTCAGCTACAGCCTGAACGAGCAACTCACCTTCGATGCCGGCCTGCGCTACGCCTATGACCGCAAGGACTATACGAACACCCGTTCGGGCGAGTCGTTCGAAGGCGCGCCGGTCAACTTCACTGTCGGAGAAAAACGCTCCTGGGACGCCTGGCTGCCCAGCGTCACGCTGCGCTACGAGCCGAATGACGATGTCTCGCTCTATGCTCGCTACGCCAGGGGCTACAAGCCGGGCGGCTGGACCGGTGAAGACGCCAATACCCCGGCGGAAGCCCTGGTGTCGTTCGACCCTGAAACCGCCGACAGCTTCGAGCTCGGCTCCAAGATGGCCTTCGCCGAGCGTCGCGTCTTCGTCAACGCGGCGGCCTACTACACCCTGTACGAAAATCTCCAGACCAACCAGTTTGTGTCGCCAGGGCCGGGGATGCCGCCCGACAACTTCGTCTTCAACGCCGCCAACGGCACCCGCGCCTATGGTCTGGAGCTGGATGTTCACGCGCGCCTGACCGATGAGCTCACCGTCTCGGGTAACTACGCCTATTCGCGCTGCAACTTCACCGGCGAGCTGATCATCGACGACGACGGCACCGATCTGGACGGCAAGACCTGTCGTCGGACGCCCGAGCACGCCTTCGGGATCTCGGCCAACTATGACCGACCGATCGGCAATGACCTGGTCCTGACCGCCGGCGGCGACTTCCAGTATACGGGCGAGGCCTACTTCGACAATCCGAACACCGAGTTGCTGAAATTCGACGCCGAGACCCTGGCCAACGCCCGGATCGGCATCCGCAACGCGGACCGCAAGTGGGAGGTGACGGCCTGGGTGAAGAACCTGACCGATGAGCTCAACTACACCAGCAAGCTCAATCTGTTCGGCACCATTTACGGCACCTACATCCCGCCGCGCACCTATGGCGTGACCGCTCGGTTCAGCTTCTGAAAACCGAGCGGCCGGGGTCGGCACAGTTGATTATGAGGGGAACGTCCATGAAGCGCAGTTTCGGGATCAGGGCAGGCGTCGTCATGGCGGCGCTGCTCAACGCCACGATGTTGACCACAGCCAGCGCCCAGCATGGGCAGGAACTGGGGCCGATCAACGTCGTCGATCCCTGGCTCAAGGCTTGGCAGGACGCGACCCCCGAAAATCCGCCGACCCCGCCGACGCCGGGCGTGGACTATGGCATGGACCCCGAGACGGGCGCCTTCCGCCACCCCGTCTCGACCCCCCTGACCACCAGCGCGCCGTCCTTTCCGGGACAGCTCGATCACTGGGACCAGAACAGCTACGCCAAGAACGTCGATGTCGTCGCCTTCTACCCGGCGGTGACCTCGCCCTGGCACGCCTGGGCCAGCGTCGTCGATTTCGAGGGCAAGCGTTTCCTTTACACCCACGACCGCGACTATCTGCGGATCATGGACGTCACCGATCCGCGTGCGGCCAGGATCGTCTGGTCGCAGGGCGGCGTCTGGAGCGCCGAAGGCTCGAGCGAGGACTTCGATTCCTCGGCCGTCACCGACTACTTCGGCGGCGTCACCATCGCCTGGAGCCCGTCGCTTCAGCGCAATGTCCTGGTGGCATCCTATGAGATCGGTCGTTTCGGCCTGATGGACGACAAGCGGCGCCAGCCCGACAAGGTCGAGGCGCAGCGGCATTACAACTCGCTGAAGGGCTTCAAGGTCTACGTCATGAACGGCCCGACCCCCGACCAGTGGGAGCTGATCGCCACGCGGACGACTGACTACCAGCATCCCGACGCGCCGATCGGCGAGCAACAGGGATCGGGCGCGCTGGACGGCGTCACCTGGTGGGGCGGCAAATACATGCTGCTCTCGGCGGCGCCTGACGACAGCTATGGGCTGACCGAATACCCCGACTACCTCTATTCGCCGGGCTATCAGGTCTGGGACATGGCGGACCCCGCCGATCCCAAGTTCATCACCCAGGTCACCGTACCAGGGCAGGTGATCGGCGATCCGGCAAGCATGGCCGACTATCTGGCCAATCCGCGCGCTGGCAACCGCACCAGCTGGATGGGATCGCGCACGCCGATCGTCCTGTCCCAGCCGGTCGAGGAGGGCGGCAAGATCGGCTTCGGCGGCATGGGCGGACTGGGCTTTTACAGCTTCGACCTCAGCAATCCGGCGCAACCGACGGCCCTGGGCCACATCAGCGTCCCGCCGAGCTATGCCGGGACCGAGTTCGATAATGTCGATGTCAGCCAGTATGATCGGACCGGCTTCGTCTTCTCGAACGGCTATCCGATGAACGAGAACTGCTACGAGCCCTACAAGGACATCTTCTCGATCGATGCCCGCGACCCCGCGAACCTGCGTGTCGCCGCCAAATTCCCGCGTCCGACGCCGCCGCCGGGCGCCGACTTCACCGACTTCTGCCAAAGGCGCGGCAGCTTCGGGCCCAAGCGGTCCGGCGGTCTGGCGCAGCCCGAGTACGGCCGTCAGGGCATCGTCACCTATGCCTTCTACAACGCCGGCATCCAGCTCTTCGACGTGAGCAATCCCGAGCAGCCGACGATCGCGGGCTATTTCGTGCCGCGCTTCGCCAATGAAACCGAGGTGCCCGAATACACCTTCGGCAACTCCACCTTCGCGGTCTTCACCGAATATGACCGCAACATCATCTGGGCCTTCTCGGTCAACGGGGTCTACGCCCTGTCGTCGCCGCTGCTCGGCGAGCCGAAATTCACCGCCCCGGACAAGCCCTGGCCCGAACGCCGCCAGGCCCAATAGGGACCAAACCATGCGTCACTGGAAAGCCGCCACGGCGGGAGCCCTGCTCCTCGCCGGATGCTCGAACGCGCCTGTAGACAAGGCGCCTGCGCCGGAGGGCGACAACATCCTTCACATCAGCTGGGGCGGGATCGCCGAGGCCGATGAGGGCGAGGCCAAACGGCACTGGTCCACCTGGGCGATCAACCTGGTCGACGGTGGTCCGGCCTATGGCTGGATGTCCGAGATGGACGCCGCCTTCCCTCACACGCTGAAGTTCGAACTGGCCGGGACCGGCAAGGTGCGCGCCGTCGCGCTGGATAACCGGTTCGAGCCGGTGGTGCGCGAAGACGGGTCGATGTCGCAGACGGCGGAAGGCTCGCCCGTGCGCCGCTTCGCCCTGCTGGGCTCGACTGCCGGGCCGGACGGGCCGTTCGAAACCCTGGTCATCGGCGAGGCCAGGGCCGACGCCCAGACCCTGATTACCCTGCCCAAGGAAACCGCCGCGCGCTGGCTGCAGCTGCGCATCGACAGCAACTGGAAGGGCAGCGGCGCCACGCGCCTGTCCGACCTGGCGGTCTATGGTGAACTGGATCAACGCGGCGCGGCGGGCGAGGCCGATGTCAGCGGCGTCTATGCCCATGAGTATGGCCCGATCGCCCTGCGACAGTCGGGACAGGACATCCTCGGTTGCTACAACAACGGCCTCGGCACCCTGCGCGGCACGGCCTTCGGTCGCATCATGCGGCTGGCCTGGTTCTCGAAAGAGGAAGGCAGCATCGGCTCGGCGACCCTGGTGGCGGCGAACGGCAAGCTCTACGGCTTCTGGTATCGCCCGGAAGACAAGATGGGCAGCCCGTGGAACGCGGTCAAAGAACAGACCCTGGACAGCGCTGACCTGGGGGCCTGTCGCGCCGCCCTCTATCCCCCTGCCTGAAGCGCCGCCTGACATGGATCTCATCTTCCCGGTGACGCAGCCGACCGCCGAAATCGCCGGCGACGCCCGGCGTTTTCCCATCCGCCGCATCTTCTGCGTGGGCAAGAACTACGCTGACCACGCCCGCGAAATGGGCGGCGATCCGACGCGCGAGCCGCCCTTCTTCTTTTCCAAACCCGCCGATGCGGTGGTGGCCGGGACGGCTGAGATCGCCATGCCGTCGCGCACCGCCAACCTGCATCACGAGATCGAGCTGGTGGTGGCGCTGGGGCAGGGCGGGGCGGATATCGCGCCCGAAGATGCCCTGGCGGCGGTGTTCGGCTATGCGGTCGGCAATGACCTGACCCGCCGCGACCTACAGGCCGATGCCAAGGCGGGCGCGCGTCCGTGGGACATGGCCAAGGGCTTTGATCACAGCGCGGTGCTGTCGCCGATCCGGCCCGTCGCCGAGAACGGTCATCCCTCGACGGCGCGCATCTGGCTGTCGGTGAACGGCGCGATGAGGCAGGACGGCGACATCGCCGACATGATCTGGCCAGTCGCCGACATTATCGCCGAGTTGTCGACCTATGTGGAACTGCAGCCCGGCGACCTGATCTACACCGGCACGCCCTCAGGCGTCGGCCGCATCAGCGCCGGAGATGTGGTCGAGGGCGGTATCGACGGTATCGGGGCGATCGCCAACCGCTTTGTCTGACCGGTTTTGATATGCCGTATGGGGCATACCAAGTCCGACATTTGGTATTATTTGTTTATGGCGTGCGGGCCTAGGCCGGATAGGGCTGATGGCTCTTGTTCAAGGATCGCGCATGAAATCGACCAATGTGGCCCGCAACGTGGTGGCGGCCCTTCGCGACATGGGGGTGCGCCATGTTTTCGGCGTGCCGAGCGGCGGCTGGGTCGATTACATGGAGGCGATCCGCACCACCGACGGCATTGATTTCGTGCTGACCAGCCATGAAGGCGGGGCGGGGTTCATGGCCGATGTCTGCGGACGTCTGACCGGGGTTCCGGGCGTCTGCTTCGGCACCTTTGGGCCGGGCGCGACCAACCTGGCGACGGGGGTAGGCGGGGCGACGCTGGACCGCTCGCCGATGATCGCCCTGACCGATGAAATGCCCGCCGCTCTGCGCGGTCGCACGGTGCAGATGGGGATCGATCATCAGGCCCTGTTCGCGCCCCTGACCAAGGCGACCATGCGGATCGAGGCCGACAGCGCCGTCGACACCCTGGCCGAGGCCGCGCGGATCGCCCTGTCGGTCCGTCCCGGCGCGGTCCACGTCGGATTGCCGCAAGGGATGAGCGCGGTTGCAGTCGAAGAGGTCAAGATCGCGCCGCCCGCCGCCGACCCGGTCCCTGCGCCCGATGCGGCCGCCGTCGAGGCCCTGATCGCCGCCTTCTCTGCAGCCGAGAAGCCGGTGCTGGCCATCGGCCTCGGCGCCGTCCATGCCGGGGTGCAGGATCGCATCATGGCTCTGGCCGAGCGTTTCGGCCTGCCCGTGCTGCTGACGCCGATGGCCAAGGGCATGGTGGCGGAAACCCATCCCCACTACGCCGGCGTCCTGTTCCACGCCCTGTCGGATCAGGTCGGGCTGACCCATGCCGAGGCCGATCTGGTGGTGGCGATCGGCTATGACCCCATCGAGTTCAACTATGAAGGCTGGATGCGCAACGGACTGGCCCTGGCCAGCATCGACGTCGCCCCGGCCGATATCGACCGCGCGGTCCACCCGGTCGTGGCCGATGTCGTCGGCGCGATCGCGCCCGCCCTCGACGCGCTGCTCACGCTTCCGGCGACCGTGAAGAGCTGGGATCTGGCCGCGCTGGCGGCGCGCAAGGCCGAGATGTTCGCCCGTCTGGCTGGACGGGAAGGGGCCTTCGCGCCGCGCGCCGCGCTCGACGTGTTGCGCGATGTCCTGCCCGCTGACGGCATCATGACCTGCGATGTCGGGGCCCATACCCACCTGATCGGTCAGCACTGGCGGACGCCTGCGCCAGGCACCCAGATCATGACCAATGGCTGGTCGGCCATGGGCTTCGGCCTGCCCGCCGCCATCGCCGCCAAGCTTTGTCGGCCTGACACGCCGGTCTGCTGCGTCCTTGGCGACGGCGGGTTCCTGATGACGGCGGGCGAACTGGCGACGGCGGCGCGTGAAAAGTTGCCGATCGTGATCGTCATCTTCACCGACAACGACCTGGCTCTGATCCGCATCAAGCAGGAGAAGAAGTCGAACCCCATCTATGGCACGCCGGTGCGCACCGAGGGGACCATCGGCGGGCCGTCGCTGTTCGGCGTGCCGGTGACGGTGGCGCGCGACCCGGTCGAGTTCCGCGCCGCGCTGGAAGCCGGCTTCGCCGCCGACGGCCCGGTGATCGTCGAGGCCCTGCTGGACAGTCGCGAATACGATGAACTGGTCCTGCGCAAGGACAAGCCGTGAGCCTGGCCTTGCGACAGGTCGTGAACCCGGTTGTGGGCGATGCGGGCCGGACGCTGTTGATCGGTGGCGTCTGGGAAGAGGCCTCCGAGACCATGACCGTGCGCAACCCCTTTACCGGCGACGTGCTGGGCGAGGCGGCCTGCGCCACTGTCGAGCATGTCGAACGAGCGGTGGCGAGCGCGGTGGTCGGGGCGGAGGCGATGCGCGACCTGTCGACCGGCGCCCGCGCCCGCATGCTGCATGACGCGGCGACGGCGCTGGAGGCTGACGCCGCCCGCTTCGCCGCCGCCATCACGGCGGAAACCGGCAAGCCGGTGCGGTCGGCGACGCGCGAGGTCGCACGCGCGGTCAACACCCTGCGGCTGTCGGCGGAGGAGGCCACGCGGCTGGCGGGCGAGACCATCGCCTTCGACAGCTTCCCCGGCGGCGAAACCCGCTCGGGCCATTACCTGCATGAACCCCTGGGCGTCATCGTCGCCATCACGCCTTTCAATGATCCGCTGAACCTCATCTGTCACAAGGTCGGCCCGGCTCTGGCTGCGGGCAATGCGGTGGTGCTGAAGCCCGCCGAGCAGGCGCCGCTGGTCGCCGTCATGCTGGCGCGGCTGCTCGTTGCGGCGGGCCTGCCCGACGGCGCGCTCAACCTGTTGACGGGGCGCGGGGGCGACTTCGGCGACGCCCTGACGCGCCATGACGATGTCGCCATGGTCAGCTTCACCGGCGGCGCCGGCGTCGGCCAGGCCATCTGCCGCTCGGCGGGGATCAAGCGTCTGGCGATGGAACTGGGCGGCAATGGCCCGGTGATCGTGATGGACGACGCCAATATCGACCGCGCGGCCAAGGCCTGCGCTTCGGGCGCCTTTGGCGCGGCGGGCCAGAACTGCATCGGGGTCCAACGCATCTATGTCCACGAGGCCGTCCATGAGGCGTTCAGCGAGGCCATGGTCGCGGCCACCAACGCCCTGACCGTTGGCGACCCGATGGACCCGGCCACCGATATCGGTCCGATGATTGGTCTGGAGCAGGCCGAGCGTATTCTGGACTGGACGCAGGAGGCGGTGGCGCAGGGCGCGACCCTGCTGACCGGCGGTGAACGCGTCGGGGCCCTGGTTCGCCCGACCCTGCTGGCGGACGTGCCGGAGGAGGCGCGGGTGTCCTGCCAGGAAGCCTTTGGTCCGGTGGTCAGCCTGTTCCGATTTGCTGATCTCGACGACGCTATCGAGGCCGCCAATCGCGCCGACTACGCCATCCATGCCGCGATATTCACAGAATCCCTGCGCCACGCGCGTCACGCCGCTCGCCGTCTGCGGGCGGCTGGTGTGATGATCAATGATTCGACCGATTACCGCCTCGACGCCATGCCTTTCGGCGGCGCGGGACGGGGCAATATGGGCCGAGAAGGCGTGCGTTTCGCGGTGCGAGAGATGTCCCAGACCAAGGTAGTGTGTTTCCATGACGCGTGATGTGACCCGGATTGAGATCCCTGAAGCGCCCGATCGCGCCTGGTGCGAGGCGATGGATCGCGCCGATCCGCTGGCGCCGCTGCGCGACCGTTTCGACCTGCCCGAAGGGATGATCTACCTCGACGGCAACTCCCTTGGGGCCATGCCCAAGGCCGCGAGCGCCAAGGCCCAGGACGTCGTGACGCGCGAATGGGGCACGGACCTGATCAAGAGCTGGAACAGCGCCGGCTGGTTCGACCTGCCGGTGCGGCTGGGCGACAAGCTGGCGCCCCTGATCGGCGCCGGGGCGGGCGAGGTCATGATCTGCGATTCCACCAGCCAGAATCTGTTCAAGGTCCTGTCGGCAGCAGTCGCCATGCGTCCCGACCGCAACGTCCTGATCCTGGAAGGCAGCAACTTCCCGACCAACAACTATATCGCCGAAGGCGTCGCCGCCGCGACCGGCGGGCGGGTCTCGGTGCGCCTGTGTGAAAAGGACGAAATCGCCGACGCGATCGACGCCGACACCATCGCCGTCGCCATCACCCACGTCCACTACAAGACCGGCCACGTCCACGACATGGCGGCGATCACGGCGCGGGCGCAGGCGGCGGGGGCGTTGGCTGTCTGGGACCTGTGCCACAGCGCCGGCGCCATGCCGGTCGATCTGAACGGCTGCCAGGCGGACTTTGCCGTCGGCTGCACCTACAAATATCTGAACGGCGGCCCCGGTTCGCCGGCCTTCCTGTTCGTCGCCAAACGGCATCAGGGGCAGGCGCATCAGCCGGTGACCGGCTGGTGGGGCCATGCCGCGCCCTTCGCCTTTGAACCCGGCTATCGCCCGCAGACGGGGCTGCGCCAGTTCCTGATCGGCACCCAGCCGATCCTGTCGATGACCCTGGTCGAGACAGGGCTGGATATTCACCTGTCGGCTGACATGGCGGAAATCCGCGCCAAGTCGATGGCCCTGACCGACCTCTTCATCCGTCTGGTCGAGCAGCGCTGCGCCGGTCATGGCTTCACCCTGGCCTCGCCGCGCGACGCCGTCGGGCGCGGTAGCCAGGTCTCGTTCGCCCATGCCGACGGCTATCCGATCATGCGCGCCCTGATCGCGGCCGGCGTGATCGGCGACTTCCGCGCGCCGGACACGGTGCGCTTCGGCTTCACGCCCCTCTATGTCGGCTACGCCGATGTCTGGGACGCCGTGGAACGGCTGGCGAAGATCATGGATGACGGAGTATGGGAAGCGCCCGAGCATCAGGCGCGCGAAGCCGTCACATGAGCAAGGCAGGAGGGGGAAGCGCGATGGACGAACAGACCTATGTCGACCGCGAAGCGGGGCTGGAACGCGGGCTGAGCAAGGCGCAGATCATCATGATCGGCCTGGGCGGCGCGATCGGCACCGGGCTGTTCATGGGGTCGGGCATCGCGATCGGCTACGCCGGTCCCGGCGTGCTGGTCAGCTATGTCATCGCCGCGCTGATCGCGGTGATTATGGTGTTCAGCCTGTCGGAAATGGCCGTGGTCCATCCGACCGCGGGGTCGTTCGGCACCTATGCCGAAATCTATCTCGGGCCGCTGATGGGCTTCATCGTCCGCTACACCTACTGGATCCAGCAGGTGCTGCTGATCGGCAGCGAGGCGATCGCCGTCGGCATCTATATGCGCTGGTGGTTCCCCGGCACGCCGGTCTGGATGTGGGCGCTGGGCAGCGCCGGCGTCGTCGTCTGGGTGAACACCCGGGCGGTGCATAATTTCGGCTCGGTCGAATATTGGCTGACCGTCATCAAGGTGTCGGCCATCGTCGGCTTCATCCTAGTCGGGCTCAGCCGGATCTTCGGCGTCGTCGGCGATCCCATCGGCCTGCACAACGTCACGGGACTGGCAGGCGGCTTCCTGCCCCACGGCTTCTCCGGCGTCTGGCTGGCCGTGCTGATGGCGCTGTTTTCCTTCATGGGGCTGGAGTTCGTCGTCGGCACCGCCAGCGAGGCCAAGGACCCCAAGACGGCCATTCCGGCGGCGCTGCGCACGATGGCGGGACGGCTGTTCCTCTTCTACATTCTGGCGCTGTTCATCATCGTCGCCTTCATCCCGTGGACCGAGTCCGGGGCCAAGGTGGTGACCGAAAGCCCCTTCGTGAAAATGTTCGCCAGCGCGGGCATTCCCTATGCGGCCGGCATCATGAACTTCGTGGTCGCCTCGGCGGCCCTGTCGGCGATGAACACCAGCATCTATCTGGGCTCGCGCATGCTGTTCTCGCTGGCTCGCGGCGGCTATGCGCCGCGCGCTCTGGGTGAGCTGAACGCGCAAAAGGCGCCTATGCGTGCGACGCTGGTCACCGGCGTCGGCATCCTGGCGGCGGCCTCGATCTCGGCCCTGACGCCGATGGCCTACAACTATCTGTTCGGGATCGTTCTGTTCGGCGGCCTGCTGGTGTGGAGCACCATCCTGGCCAGCCATCTGCGCTTCCGTCACCGCCACAAGGGCGTCGACCTGCCGGTGCGGATGCCCTTCTTCCCCTATGCCCAGATTCTGGGCCTGGTGCTGCTGGCCGCGATCACCGTGACGATGGCGCTCCACGCCGACTGGCAGGTGGCCCTGGTCGCCGGCGTGCCGTGGCTGATCGTCATCGCGTCGGCCTATTTCATATGGAAGCGCGTGTCGCGGAAGGCCGCGCCTACGCCTTGACCTGATCCAACTCGTCGCGGATCTCGCCCGCTACCTCGTGAATGATGTCCATGAAGTAGCGGGCGGCGGCGGACAGCTCGACGTGGGCGTGGGTGGTCGCGCCGATGCGCGAGATCGCGCCTTCCAGCACGACGGGCAGGATGGCCAGCCCGGCCTGACCTGCGCCGACCTGATGCGGCATGGCGGCGATCATGTCGGTGTTCATCAGCAGACCGTGGTTGGTCAGAATCGACACGGATTCGATCACGTCGTGCGGGGGCTCCAGTCCTTCGTGGCGGAAGGCGGCGTCGATCTGGCGGCGCAAGGAGGTCTGCGGCGGCGGCATGACCCAGGCCTGCTCGACCAGATCGGCGAGGGTCAGCGACGCCCGCTTCGTCAACGGGTGGTCGGCGCGCACCATGATGGCCACCGTGTCGAGATATAGGACGTCCTGCTTCAGACCCTCGCGCTCGCGATACTCGGGCAGGCGGCCCAGCACGACGTCGAGGTCGCCGGTGCGCAGGGCGGGCATCAGACGGTCGATGGTGCCTTCGGTCACCGTGACCGCGATCCCGGGGCGCTGTTCGCGCAACCGCGCCAGGGCGCGCGGCAGCAGCGAGGTTGAGGCGGCCAGCAGGGTGCCGACATGCACCCGTCCCGAAAGCCCTTCCTCAAGCGATTGCAGCTCTTCGCCGGCGTGGCGCAACTGGGTCAGGATCAGCTTGGCGTGCTTGATCATGACCCTGCCGAAATCGGTCGGGGTCACGCCGCGCGAGGAGCGGTCGAACAACTGGACGCCCAGGGCGTCCTCCAGCTCCTTGATGCTCTTGGTCGCGGCGGGCTGGGCGATGTTCAGGGCCTGGGATCCCTTGAGCACCGTGCCCTCGTCGGCGATCGCCGTCAGCAGACGCAACTGGCGCAGCTTCAGCCGGCCCAGCAGGAAGTTCTCGTGGAATTTGGGCATGATGCCTCCCTGCGTCGCTTTCAGCGAGTTATAGCTGTTTCGTAATAGCCGGAGCAAGTCTCTGGATTATTGTTGATAGCCGCTCGCCGTTACTCAACCTCATGGCCCCCCGCGCCGGAATCGGCGGCGGGGATGACGGTTGGACAGGGGCGCGGCGAAAGTCATGACATTTGAGGCTTCACGAGAAACGGCTGTCATCGACATGCACAGCCATTTCTTTCCTGCGATGGACGCGGCCTATCGCACGCGGGCGGAAGCTGAAGGTCTGCCGTGGCTGCGCGAGGCGGGAGGCGGCAAGGGCTTCATCATGCAGGGCGGGACCGAGTTTCGTCCGGTTGAGGAGGTCCTATGGGACCCGGCGCGGCGCGTCGAGGCGCTGGACGCCCAGGGTATCGACCTGCAGATTCTGTGCGCCACGCCGATCATGTTTGGCTACAGTCGTCCAGCGGCCGAGGCGCGCGATATGGCGCAGCGTTTCAATGACGAGGCGATGGCCTTTTGCAGCTACGCGCCGCACCGGATGAAGGCTCTGGCCCAGGTGCCGCTGCAGGACATCGATATGGCCTGCGCCGAGGCGAGCCGCGCCATGGCGACGGGCCATCTGGGCGTCCAGATCGGCAACCATATGGGGATGCGTAACCTTGACGACGAAGGTCTTCTGACCTTCCTCACCCACTGCGCCGAGGTCGGCGCGGCGGTGCTGATCCACCCCTGGGACATGATGGCGCGCGAGCGCATGCCCAAATACATGCTGCCCTGGCTGGTGGCGATGCCGGCCGAGACCCAGCTGTCGATCCTGTCGCTGATCCTGTCCGGGGCCTTCGAACGTCTGCCCAGGTCCTTGCGCATCTGCTTCGGTCACGGCGGCGGCAGCTTCGCCTTCCTGCTGGGCCGCGTCGAAAACGCCTGGAAGTATCGCGACATCGTTCGCGTCGACTGCCCCCATCCGCCCTCGACCTATGTGGACCGCTTCTTCGTCGATTCGGCGGTGTTCGACCCGCGCGCGCTCAGTTTGCTAATCGACGTCATGGGCGAAGACCGTGTCCTGCTGGGCTCCGATCATCCCTTCCCCCTGGGCGAGCAGGACATCGGCTCGCTGGTGCGCGGCCACGACGGCCTGTCGGGCGCTCAAAAGGCCAAGATCCTCAGCGGCAACGCCAGGGCCTTCCTCAACCTCTAGAGCAGTTCCAGAACACCAGGCATCAGAAAACCCGCCGGAGCGTCGCTCCGGCGGGTTTTTGCTGTTCGACGTCTGAGGCGTTCTCACACCGGGGCAGGGGCGCCCTTGTAGCTCTCGGTGCCGGCCCAGCCGCGCTCGGACACGTCGACCATGACGTTTTCCGGCCCGGTCATCTTGTACTCGGCATTGTCTTTGGCCGGGTTCTTGCCGAGGCCCTGGGCCAGGTTGACGTCGTGGCGCGGCGCGAAGCCCGAGTTCTCGAAGCGGTCGACGATGGCGTTGATGTCATCGCACTGGAAGCCGATGTGGTGCAGGCCTGTGTAGCCTTCGGGGAATTCCATGCCGGCGGCGGGGCGGTTCTTGAAGCAGAGCAGGGCGATGTTGATGTGGCCGTCGGTGACATAATAGCCGCGCGCGTTGCGGCTATCGATCTTGCCGGCCAGGGTCCAGCCGAGGACCTCGGTGAAGAAGCCGACCGAGGTGTCCGGGTCGGCGGACGCAATCGCGACGTGGCGCAGGCGGGTCGTCATGGGGCGGGCCTTTCTGGGGCATGAGCAGGATGGCCGCCGGCAAGCGACGGCCGGTTGCGGAAATCAGGTGCCGATACGGATCGGGCTGACCAGGTCCTGAAGCGCGGCGACGAGGCTGAGCGCGGTGATCCGGCCGGTGCCGGGGTTCTCGTCGGTCGGCACATTCTCGATGGCGAGTTCCAGCCGCGCGCTGTCGGCATCGACCACGATCCGGTGCGTGTTGCGCTCCAGCGCAGGGTCGGCCCAGATTTCCAGCCGCGTCCGGTCGGGACCGACGCCCGCCATGCCCAGCGCAGCCGCGACGTTTACATTGGCCGGAAAGGCGACCGCGCCCTCGCGCGCGCTGCCCTCGAAGATCTTGAGGGGGGCAGTCAGGCCGGACAGGTCGATCTTGTTGCGCACGACGTGTTCGGCCTTGACCAGGGACTTGACCGGCTTGCGCGTCACCATGGTCACCGAATGGATGGTGCCGATGGCGGCGGCGCGCACGGCGTCGAGCCCCAGCAGGGCGCCGGTGGCCAGAATGATGCGGCCGTTATGGGCGCGCGCCAGATCGACCGCCTCGGGCCATTGCATCAGCGCCGCGCCGCTCACCGTCACCAGGGTCTTGCCGGCCCGTAGCGTCGTTTCGGCGATGTCGCGAAAGGCTGCGGTCGGCGCGCTGTCGACGATGACATCGCAACTGGCGACCAGTTCGGGGGTGTCGAGGATGGGGACCGGCGTTGGCAGGGCCGCCATCGCGGCCTCGGCGCGGCCACGGTCGCCGGCGGACACCGCCGCCAGCGTCAGCGGCAGTGCGCTGTCTTCGATATGGCGCGCGACAACGCGGCCAATGGTGCCGAACCCGGCTATGCCTACCTTGATCATGCCGGTCAGGCTAAAGGGCGGCGGCTATATGCGAATATACCCTTTGCCGGTCGGGTTATCCTGGAACGAATATAGATCGCGCCGACCGTCAAGATATATGTTTTTGATTATATGTAAGCCGATTTTCTATCTTTGACCGCATATCCGCGAGCCCGCACAAGTCATGACTGACTTCTGGGGGGAGCCGGGTGCACGAATTCATCAACCAGGACCTGCTGACGCTGACGGCCATGATGCTGCTGACCGGTGCGGTCGGCGGCCTACTGGCCGGACTGCTCGGGGTCGGTGGCGGCATTGTCATCGTCCCGGTGCTCGATCTGGTGCTGTCGTCGATGGGCGTGGATCCTTCGGTGCGGATGCATGTCGCGGTGGCGACCTCGCTGGCGACCATCATCCCGACCGCCATCTCCTCGTCCCGCGCGCACCACGCCAAGGGCGCGGTGGACATGGCCCAGCTGAAGCGCTGGAGCATCGCCATATTCCTCGGCGCCATCGCCGGGGTGCTGATCGCCTCGCGGGTGACGGGGGATGTCCTGTCCGCCGTGTTCGGCGTCATAGCCCTGCTGGTGGCGATCAAGATGCTGCTGCCGCTGGAGGGCAGGCATATAGCCGAGGCCATTCCCGGCGGGCCGGGCGGGCAACTGCTGCCGTTCGCCATCGGCGGCTTCTCCAGCATGATGGGCATTGGCGGCGGCACGCTGAGCGTCCCGACCATGACCCTTTTCAACTTTCCGATCCATCGCGCGGTCGGCACGGCGGCGCTGTTCGGCCTGTTGATCAGCGTGCCGGCGACCATCGCCTTCGTCATCACCGGATGGAATGTGCCCGGCCTGCCGACCGGCAGTCTCGGCTACGTCAACCTGATCGGCCTGGCGATCATCGCTCCGGTCTCCTTCTTCGCCGCGCCGTGGGGGGCGCGCCTCGCCCATTCGCTATCGAAGCGGCATCTGAGCGTCCTGTTCGGCCTGTTCCTCGCCGTGGTGTCGGCGCGGATGCTGATCCGGGCCTTCGGCTGATGTCATGCCTGACTCCCCCGCCATGCTGGACCGCCGCGCCGCGATCGCTGGGATCGGCGCCGCCGTCGCCCTCGGCGTCGCGCCGCAGCCGGCCTTTTCCTTGCAAGAGGTTGATCGACCAATGACCTGGTTTGCCCTGGCCACCCGCGCCGGCCCCGACGGCCCGCGTCCGACGATCAAGGTCGGCGACGCTTTCCACGACCTGCACGACGCCGCCGCCACGCATGGCTTTTCGGCGGTCGCTGGCGATGTCACGGCGATCATCCGCGACTGGGAGGAGCGGCGCGAGGGGCTGTTCGGGCTGGCCCATGCGCTCGCCGGAGCTTCTGGTTCAGCGCTTGCGGCGCCCCGGCTGCTGACGCCGTTCGAGCCGCGTCGCATCTTCGGCGCGGCGTCCAACTTCATCGAACACGCCGCCGAGATGCAGACCAAGCTGGCGGCCAAGGCCGACAGCGAGCCCTACATCTTCCTCAAGACCGTCGAGAGCGTCGTCGGCCCGGATGAGACCGTGGTGGTGCCGCCGCAGGTGTCGCGCCCCGACTGGGAGGTCGAGCTGGGCGTCGTGCTGGGCCGGGCGGGCAAGAATGTCGCCGTGGGCGAGGCGCACGACCTGATCGCCGGCTACACCATCGTCAACGACGTCTCGGCGCGCGACCGCACCCGGCGGACCGACTTCCCGTTCTCGCACGACTGGTTCCGCGGCAAGAGCTTCGACACCTTCACCCCGCTGGGCCCGGTCTTCGTGCCGCGCGACTGCCTGGGCGATCCACACGACATCCGCCTGGGGCTCTCGGTCAATGAGGCGTCGATGCAGGACGGCAATACGTCCGAGATGATCTTCAACATCCATGAGCAGATCGCCTATCTCTCGACGATCCTGGAGGTGCGCGCCGGCGACGTGATCGCGTCGGGCACCCCCGCCGGGGTCGGCATGGGGCGCGGCGTCTTCCTCAAGGACGGCGACGTGATGCGCGCCTGGGTCGAGGGGATCGGCGAGCTGACCAATCCGGTCTCGGCGCCGCATCTGCCGCGAGGAGCCGCCTGATGGCCGCCCTCGGTAGACGCGCCCTGCTTGTGCCCGCCGTGATCGTGGCGGCGATCGCGGGGATGACGCTGTGGAGCGCCTTTGGCGGCGACGCCCCGAAGGCGACGCCGCGCGAGGACGTCCGCACCGTCCGCTTCAACATGGCCTGGCTGCCGCAGGGCAGCATGGCGGGCGTCTTTGTCGCCATGGACAAGGGCTATTTCGCCGAAGCCGGGCTGAACGTCGAACCCGTGCGCGGCTTCGGCGGCATTCGGACCGCCAACGAACTCGACCAGGGCATGTTCGAGTTCGCCTATGTCGACCCCCTGTCGGTCGCGCTCAACCGCTCGAAGGGCGGCAGCACGCGGATGATCGGCGGCATCAACATGCGCCTGCCGGCCGGCGCCTGCTTCGTCAAGGAACGGCACACGATCGCGGCGCCGGCTGACCTTGCGGGGCTGAGGTTTGGCGCCGGTCAGTCCTCGGCGATCCAGACCCTGATGCCGGCCTGGCTTCAGGACAATGGCGTCGATCCGGCGCGCGTCGAACAGATCCAGCTGGACCCGGCCATCGTCGTCTCCTCGCTGGTCGAGGGGCGGATCGACGCCGCCGAATGCTGGCTCGGCAACTCGATGGCCCTGTTCGACAAGGCCGCCAAGGCCAAGGGCGTCAGCATCGGCCGGATCGCCTATGCCGACTTCGGGCTGGACGTTTACGGCAGCGGTCTCGCCACGCGCGACGCCCTGATCGACAGCGACCCCGCCCTGGTGCGCGCCTTCACCCACGCCGCCTATCGTGGCTATGCCGAGGCGGCGCGTGATCCCAAGGCGGCGCTGGCGATCATTCGCCGCCACTATCCTCTGCTCGACGAGGCCGTGACCGAACGCCAGATCCGCGAGACCGCCGAGCTGATGGCGGCCGAGGGCGGGTCCTACCGGCTGAAGCCCGAAAAGATCGAACGCACCGTCACGACCTTGCAGGCCAACGGCCAGCTCCAGGGCTTCGACGCGACCGAGACGCTCTTCACCAACGCCTTCGTTCCGATGGGGAAACAGCCATGACCGATCCGGCATCCTATCGCCCGCGTCCGACGCGGCTGGGCCACCTGGTCCTCAAGGTGCGCGACATCGACCGTTCGCTGGCCTTCTACACCGAGGTCATGGGCCTGGAGGTGTCGGACTGGATCGACCATCAGATGGTCTTCCTGCGCGCCGGCCATGACCACCATGATCTGGCCCTGCTGCAATTGCCGCCCGGCCATTCGGACGCGCCCGAGGGCCACTATCCGGCGGTCGAGCACTTCTCCTATCGGCTCGAAACCCTCGAGGAGATGGAGAAGGTCGCGGCCATGCTGATCGCGCGCGGCGTGCCCATCGATCGGGGGATCGGCAAGCACGGCCCTGGCGCCAACAGCTTCCTCGTCTTCCGCGATCCCGACGGCAACAATGTCGAATTCTACACCGACATGACCCAGATCGACGCCGAGCATCCCCATGCCCCGTCGGTGTGGGACGGGAAGCAGATGGCGACGTTCGACCGCTGGAACCTGGAACACTTCCTCGTGCCGCCGCCGGCCCGCATCCAGGCTCTGCTGGACAAGGAGGGGGAGGCATGACCCGCGCCCTGTTCAACCGCGACACGGCGATCAGCGTCGGCTTCTTCCTGCTGCTGGGCCTGGCCTGGGAATACGGCGTCCGCTGGACGGGGGTGCAGGCCTATCTGCTGCCGCCGCCCAGCGCGATCCTGGCCGAGTTGTGGCAGTCGCGTGGGCCGATCGTGGCGCAAAGTCTGGTGACCCTGACCGAAGTCTTCTGGGGCTTCATCATCGCGGTGGTGCTGGGCGTGCCGATCGCGGCCCTGATCTATTTTTCGCGCACGGCCAAGCGCACCGTCTATCCGCTGTTCGTCGCCCTGCAGAGCATTCCCAAGATCGGCCTGGCGCCCCTGATCGTCGTCTGGTTCGGCTACGGCCTGACGTCGAAGCTGATCATGGCCTTCCTGTTCGCCTTCTTCCCGATCATCATTTCGACGCTCGGCGGGCTGGCCAGCACCCCGGCCCATCTTGAGGAACATTTCCGCGCCCTGCGCGCCACGCCGCTGCAGACCTTCTGGCGGCTGCGTCTGCCGGCGGCCCTGCCCAGCTTCCTCGACGGCTGCAAGGTGGCCATGCCGCTGGCCGTGATCGGCGCGGTGGTCGGCGAGTTCGTCGGATCGAACGACGGCCTGGGCAACCTGATCCTGACGGCGTCGGGTTCGGGCCATACGACCCTGACCTTTGCGGCCCTGTTCGCGGTGACGGTCCTGTCGCTGCTGCTCTTCTACGGCGTCGCCTACTGGGAACGCTTCATCTGGTGGCGTGCGGCATGAGTGCGGAAATCTCCATCACCGGCGTCGGCAAGGCGTTCGACGGGCGCAAGGTGCTTGAGGGCGTCACCGCCGACATCCACGCCGCCGAGTTCGTCTCGGTCCTAGGCCCGTCAGGCTGCGGCAAGAGCACCCTGCTGCGCCTGATCGCCGGGCTCATCCCGTTCGAGGAGGGCGCCATCCAGGTCAACGGAGAGGCCGTGACCGCGCCCTCGGCGGCGATGGGCTTTGTCTTCCAGACCTCGAACCTGCTGCCCTGGCTCAATGTGCGCGACAACCTGCTGCTCGGGATCAATCTCGACGCTGGGGCGCAGCGGCTGGACGAGGCCGCGCTGGCCGAACTGGTCGAGACCCTGGGGCTGACGGGCTTCGAGGCCAGCTATCCGCACCAGCTGTCGGGCGGGATGCGGCACCGCGTGGCCATCGGTCAGGCGTTGGCGCGCAATCCGCAGATCCTGCTGATGGACGAGCCCTTCGGCGCCCTGGACGCCCTGACGCGCGACCGGCTCAACATGGAGCTGCTGCGTCTGTGGCAGCGCGACCGCAAGACGGTGGTCCTGGTCACACACAGCATTTCCGAGGCCGTGCTGCTTTCCGACCGGGTGCTGGTCATGTCGGAGCGGCCGGGGACGATCATCGAAGACGTCCGTATCGACCTGCCGCGTCCGCGCGACCCCAGCGTCACGCGCGAGGATCCGGCCTTTGGCGACTACGTCGTTCGGCTCAGCAAATTGATGGGAGTAGCGTGATGGAAAGCGGGATCGTGAAGACCGCCGGCGCCGAGATCTATTACCAGACGCACGGCGCGGGGCCGGCGGTGGTGCTGGCGCACGGCATCGGCGGCAACCACGCCCTCTGGTATGGTCAGATTGATACCCTGGCGCGGTCGAACCGGGTCATCCTGTTCGATCATCGCGGCTTCGGCCTGTCGCGCGATCTGGATGGGCGCGGGCGCGACGCCTTTGTCGAGGACCTGGCCGCCCTGCTGGATCATCTGGGCGAGGACAGGGTGGCTCTGGTCGGTCAGTCGATGGGGGCGGGGACCAGCATCGGTTTCGCCCATCAGGCGCCCGAACGCGTCGCGGCCCTGGCCATATGCGACAGCCTGCACGGCATGGCCGAGAGCGCGGCGGTGAAGACGATCATGGACGCCGCCCGAGCGAAGACGGCTGCGATGGATCAGATCGACCGCGTGTTGGGCGCTGACGCCCCGCGTGACCTGGCCATGCTCTATCGCCAGATCGCCAGCTTCAACGCCGTGGATCGCCACAACCTGACGGGCCAGTTCGCGGCGCGCCCGGCGGCGGATCTGGCGGGCAAGGGCTTCCCCATCCTCTTCCTGTGCGGGACCGAGGATGTGATCTTCCCCATCGAGGCGGTGCGTCTGGTCCAGGAAGAGGTCGCCGGCTCCTTCCTGGTCGAGGTCAACGACGTCGGCCACTCCGCCTTCCTCGAGGCGCCGGTGCAGTTCAACGACACCCTCCTGTCGCTGCTTCAGATGGCCGGACATGTCGGCCAGCGCGGCGCGGCCCATAGCAATACCGCCGGCTACGCCCGGATCGGGGGCGAAGCATGACCGACACGGCCTATCCCTTCGCCCAGCGCGACATCCTCAACTATGTCGACGGCGCCTTCGTCGCGGGCGACGTATTTTTCGACAATGTGAACCCGGTGACGGGGACGGTCGCGGCGCGCGTGTCCCAGGCCGATCGGGCCCTGGTCGACCGGGCGGTGGCGGCGGGTCGCCGTGCGCTCAAGGGGCCGTGGGGGAAGATGTCCCAGGCGGAGCGGTGCAAGCTGCTGGTCCGCGTCGCCGAGGGCATCGAGGCGCGCTTCGACGACTTCGCGGCGGCCGAGATCGCCGACACTGGCAAGTCGCTGCATCAGGCCCGCACCATCGATATTCCGCGCGGCGCGGCCAACTTCCGCGCCTTCGCCGCGATGGCCGAGGCGCGGGCCATGCCCAGCTTCCGCACCGATCTGGCCGATGGGCGCAGCGCCATAAACTACGCTGTGGCCCGCCCTCTGGGGGTGGTGGCGATCATCTCGCCGTGGAACCTGCCGCTGCTGCTGATGACGTGGAAGGTCGCGCCCGCTCTGGCCTGCGGCAATGTGGTGGTGGTCAAGCCGAGCGAGGAAACCCCCTCGACCGCGACCCTGCTGGCCGAGGTCATGGACGCCGCGGGCGTGCCGCCGGGGGTGTTCAACCTGGTTCACGGTTTCGGCGCCGCCTCGACCGGCGAATGGCTGACCGCCAACCCCGACATCGACGCCATCACCTTCACCGGAGAGTCGGCCACGGGCGGCGCCATCATGAGGGTGGCGGCGGCGGGGGTGAAGCCGGTCTCGTTCGAGCTGGGCGGCAAGAACGCCGCTCTGGTCTTCGCCGATTGCGATTTCGACGAGGCGATCGCGGGCACGGTGCGCTCGGTCTTCTCCAATTGCGGCCAGGTTTGCCTGTGCACCGAGCGCATCTATGTCGAGCGGCCGATCTTCGACCGCTTCGTGAAGGCTCTGGCCGAGCGCGCCGAGGCCCTGACTATCGGCGATCCCTGGTCGGGCGCCGACATGGGGCCGCTCATCTCGCACGGCCACCGCGACAAGGTGCTGGGCTACTACGCCCTGGCGAGAGAAGAGGGGGCGACGGTCGTCACCGGCGGCGGCGTGCCGTCGTTCGGCGGTCCGCTGGATCAGGGCGCCTTCGTCCAGCCCACGATCCTGACGGGTCTGGGCCAGGACGCTCGCTGCGTGCGCGAGGAGGTCTTCGGCCCCGTCTGCCACATCGCGCCTTTTGACAGCGAAGCCGAGGCGATCGAGCTGGCCAACGACAGCGACTATGGTCTGGCGGCGGCGATCTGGACGCGGGATGTGGGCCGCGCCCACCGCGTGGCAGGGCAGATGGAAACCGGCATCGTCTGGGTCAATGAATGGTTCCTGCGCGACCTGCGTACGCCGTTCGGCGGCATGAAGCTGTCCGGCATCGGCCGCGAGGGCGGCGAACATTCGCTGAGCTTCTACTCGGAACCCACCAATATCTGCGTCAAACTCTAGGGGGAGGGGACGACATGACGGACATCGCGACAATCGCCGCAAGGCTGGACGCCGCCGCGCGCGACGCCCGGGCGATCCCGCAGATCACGGGGCAGGAAGGCGAACTGGCGCTGAGCGACGCCTATGACATCCAGCGCGCCGTGATCGATCATCGGCTGGCGCGCGGCGCGGCCCTGGTCGGGGTCAAGATGGGCTTCACCAGCGAAGCCAAGATGATCCAGATGGGTCTGAAGGATCAGATCTGGGGGCGGCTGACCTCCGACATGGTCGTGGCCAACGGCGGCGTGGTCGACCGCGCCCGTTTCATCCATCCGCGTGTCGAGCCCGAGGTGGCGGTGCGGCTCAAGGCGCCGTTGTCGGGCGAGATCACCCGCGAAGAGGCCTTCGGCGCGATCGACGCCGTGGCGCCGGCGCTGGAGATCATCGACAGCCGCTACGAGAACTTCCGCTTCGCCCTGGGCGATGTGGTCGCCGACAACGCCTCGTCCTCGGCCTTTGTCGTGGGCGACTGGCGGCCCGCCGACACAGACGTCGCCGATGTGCCGATGGTGATGAGCGTCGACGGCGCCGTCGCCGAGACCGGGACGAGCGCCGCCATCCTCGGCGATCCGATCCGCTCTCTGGTCGCGGCGGCGCGACTGGCGGGGGCGGCGGGGTTGATGCTGCAGCCCGGCTGGACAGTGATGCTGGGCGGCGCCACGGCGGCGGCGGCCATTGGTTCGGCGCGTGAGGTCTCGCTCGACGCCGGACATCTGGGCCGCGTCGGCTTCACCATCGCAGGCGGCGTAAAATGAGCGGAGATGGCCGGGTCATTCCGGGCAAGGCGCGCCCGCGCGGCCGCTTTCCCCACTATCGCCGCGCCGGTGATTTCGTCTTTGTCTCGGGGACCAGTTCGCGTCGCCCCGACAACAGCTTCGCCGGCGCCTCGGCGGATGAGTTCGGCGGCGTCAGCCTCGATATCGCCGAACAGACCCGCGCGGTGATCGACAACATCGCCGCCATCCTGGCCGACGCCGGCGGGTCGCTGGCGGATGTCGTCGACGTCACCAGCTTCCTCGTGAACATGAATGACTTCGGCGGCTACAACGCCGTCTACGCCGAGTATTTCGACGAATCTGGACCGGCGCGCACCACCGTCGCCGTCCACCAGCTTCCCCATCCGCATCTGCTGATCGAGATCAAGGCGACCGCCTTCATCCCGCGCGCCGACCGCCCCTGATCCCCGGACAAAGCCCATGCTGACCTATGGCCCGCCCTTCAACTTCCGTCAGTGGATCGCCGATCATCGCGAGCAGCTGAAGCCGCCCGTCGGCAACGCCCAGATCTGGGAGGACGCCGACTTCATCGTCACCGTCGTCGGCGGACCGAACCAGCGCACCGACTATCACGTCGATCCGCTGGAGGAGTTCTTCTATCAGCTGGAAGGCGACATGAACCTGCGCCTGTGGACCGAGGACGGTCCCAAGGACATGACGATCCGCGAGGGCGACATCTTCCTGCTGCCGCCGAACGTGCCGCACTCGCCGCAGCGCCCGGTCGAGGGCAGCGTCGGTCTGGTGATCGAGCGCAAGCGCCCCGAGGGCGTGACCGACGCCTTCCAGTGGTACTGCGATGACTGCGGTGCGATTGTCCACCGCGTCGAGGTGCAGTTGAAGAGCATCGTGCGCGACCTGCCGCCCCTGTTCGCAGCCTTCTACGCCAGCGAGGAGCTGCGCACCTGCGGCCAGTGCGGCACGGTGCATCCCGGCAAGCACGCGGTCCCGGCCTGATGTCGGCGGCCTATGAAGCTGCCGCGCGCCGGTTGCGCGACGCCTATGCGGGAGCCGTGGTCGCCCCCTTGCGCGACGTTCTGGACCCAATCGATGCGGCCGGCGCCTATGCGGTGCAGACGATCAACACCCGCTTCTGGGAAGCTGAGGGCCGGCAGATCGTCGGCCGCAAGGCGGGCCTGACGGCCAAGGCGGTGCAGATCCAGCTCGGCGTCGATCAGCCCGACTTTGGCGCATTGTTCGACGACATGCGTATCGCCGACGGCGGTCGCCTTGATCCCGCGCGGACGATCCAACCCAAGGCCGAGGCGGAGATCGCCTTCGTTCTCGGCGCCGACCTGCCCGATGCTGAAACGACGGTGGAACAGATCGCGGCGGCGGTCGCGAGCGTCCACGCCGCCATCGAGATCGTCGACAGCCGCATCGCCGACTGGAAGATCACCTTCGCCGACACGGTCGCCGACAACGGGTCTTCGGCCTTCTTCGTCCTCTCCGATGAGGGCAGGGCGCTGGCGGGGCTCGACCTTGAAGGGGCGGCGATGGCGATGACGGTCAACGGCGCGGTCGTATCCACCGGCGTCGGCGCGGCGGCGCTGGGCAATCCGCTCAACGCGGCGGCCTGGCTGGCGCGTACGCTGGCCGAGCGCGGCGAACCTCTGAAGGCGGGCGATGTCCTGCTGGCTGGCGCCCTGGGACCGATGGTGGCGCTGACGCCCGGCGACCATGTGGTCGCCGCAATCGACGGCTTGGGCGACGTCCGCTTCACCTATGGCGAGGGCTGAGACGATGACCTCCAAATCCAGGACCAAGGTCGCCATCATCGGGTCGGGCAATATCGGCACGGATCTGATGATCAAGATCATGCGCCTGTCCGACACGCTGGAGGTCGCGGCCTTCGTCGGCATCGACCCGGAATCCGATGGCCTGAAGCGCGCCGAACGCCTGGGCGTCCCGGTCACCGCCGAGGGGCTGGACGGCCTGATCGCGCTGCCGGGCTTCGCCGACATCGCCATCGTCTTCGACGCGACCTCGGCGGGCGCGCACAAGCGGCACAGCGAGGCGCTGACGGCGCACGGCAAGCGCGTGATCGACCTGACCCCGGCGGCGATCGGCCCCTATGTGATCCCGCCGGTCAACGGCGAGGCGCATTTGGACGCGCCCAACGTCAATATGGTGACCTGCGGCGGGCAGGCGACCATCCCCATCGTCGCGGCGGTGAACCGCGTCGTCAAGGTGCATTACGGCGAGATCGTCGCCTCGATCGCCTCGAAGAGCGCGGGCCCCGGCACGCGCGCTAACATCGACGAGTTCACCGAGACGACCAGTCAGGCCATCGCCCAGGTGGGCGGCGCCACACGTGGCAAGGCCATCATCGTGCTCAACCCCGCCGAACCGCCGCTGATCATGCGCGACACCGTCTACTGCCTCTGCGACGACGGCGACCGCGAGGCGATCCGTCGCTCGGTCGAGGCCATGGTGGCCGAGGTCCAGACCTATGTGCCCGGCTATCGTCTCAAGCAGGCGGTGCAGTTCGAAAGCGTCGGCGGCAACGCCCCGCTATGCATCCCCGAAATGGGCGGCGAGTTCACGGGCCTGAAGGTCAGCGTCTTCCTCGAGGTCGAGGGGGCGGCGCACTACCTGCCGGCCTACGCCGGCAATCTCGACATCATGACCTCGGCGGCGCTCAAGACCGCCGAGAAGATCGCCGAAAGGATCGCCGCGTGACCTTCGATCCCACCGCCACCAAGCTCTATATTCAGGACGTCACCCTGCGGGACGGCATGCACGCCATCCGTCACCAATATGGCCTCGACCATGTTCAGGCCATCGCCCGCGCGCTGGACCGGGCCAAGGTCGACGCCATCGAGGTCGCGCACGGCGACGGGCTGCAGGGCTCCAGCTTCAACTACGGCTTCGGCGCCCATACCGACTGGGACTGGATCGGCGCGGTCGCCGATGTGCTGGAACACAGCGTGTTGACCACGCTTCTGCTGCCCGGCATCGGCACAGTGCATGACCTGAAGCGCGCCTATGATCTGGGGGTGCGCTCGGTGCGCATCGCGACCCATTGCACCGAGGCCGACGTGGCCAAGCAGCATATCGAGGCCGCTCGCACCCTGGGCATGGACGTGTCCGGCTTCCTGATGATGAGCCACATGTCCGAACCCGACGCCCTGGCGCAGCAGGCCAGGCTGATGGAGACCTACGGCGCCCACTGCGTCTATGTCACCGACAGCGGCGGCGCGATGACCATGGACCAGTATGCCGCGCGTCTGGCCGCCTATGACCGGGTGCTGAAACCCGAGACGCAGCGCGGGGTGCATGCCCACCACAACCTGTCGCTGGGCGTGGCCAACAGCATCGTCGCCGTTCAGGGCGGCGCCATTCGGGTCGACGCCTCTCTGGCGGGCATGGGGGCGGGCGCCGGCAACGCCCCGCTCGAAGTCTTCATCGCCGCGGCGGAAGTGCAGGGCTGGAACCACGGCTGCGATCTCTACGCCTTGATGGATGCGGCCGAGGACCTCGTCCGTCCGCTTCAGGACCGCCCCGTGCGCGTCGATCGTGAGACGCTCACGTTGGGCTATGCCGGGGTCTATTCCAGCTTCCTGCGCCATGCCGAGAAGGCCGCCGCCGAGCATGGCCTCGACACGCGGGCCATCCTGGTCGAGCTGGGCCGGCGCAAGATGGTCGGCGGTCAGGAAGACATGATCATGGACGTGGCGCTGGACATGGCGCGGGCGTCGGCAGGCGTCGCGATCGCCAACTGACATGCCGCTGTCCCTGATCGGCCTGTCCGGCAGCCTGCGCCGTCAGGCTTACAGCACCGCCGTCCTGCTGACGCTGCGTGATGTCCTGCCAGACGACATGCGGCTGGATGTGCGGTCGCTGGCAGACGTCCCGCTCTTCAACGACGATCTCGACGGCGAGGACGCGCCCGCCACGGTCGCTGCCCTGCGTCGCGATATCTCCGCAGCGGATGGTCTGGTGGTCATCTCGCCGGAATACAACCACGGCATGAGCGGGGTGATGAAGAATGCGCTGGACTGGCTGTCACGGCCCGGCCTGAACAGTTGCCTGCGCGACAAGCCGGTGCTGACCCTGACCGCCTCGCCGTCGGCGCTCGGCGGCGTCCGGGCTCAGCAGCAACTCAACGAGACCTTCATCGCCACCTGCTCGCGCCTGGTCATCCGCCGTCAGATCGTGATCGGCCTGGTCGCTGAAAAGGTCGTGGATGGGCGCCTGGTTCACCAGCCGACACTTGATTTCATTCTGGAGGGGCTTCGCGACCTGAACGACGTCTGCGGCTGAAGGGCAGCATGGATCAGAGGGCAGGGGCGGATGCTCTCGGACTCCGGTTCGTTGAGATAGTTCGTGAAAGTGTCATTCATGGCTTGTGGAGTCGGGGTTGGGTCCGTATATCCGCCGCTCGCTCGGAAACGGGCGGGCCGC
>NZ_JBIVYK010000006.1:0-17727 GCF_044772165.1 Brevundimonas sp. NPDC090276
ATCGGCCCCTCCGGCTCAGGCAAGACGGTCATCCTCAACTTCCTGCTGGCCCAGGCGCGCAAGCTGGATCCGCGCATCATCTTCTTCGACAAGGATCGCGGGGCGGAACTGTTCATCCGCGCCATCGGCGGCCGCTATGACCAGTTACGTCCCGGTCAGGCCTCAGGCCTCAATCCGCTTCAACTCGAGGACACCCCGGCCAATCGCGGCTTCCTGGTCGACTGGCTGAGCCAGCTTGCGGCCGGCGCGAACCTCGAGGAGCTGGAGCAGATCCGGGACGCCGTGAGCGCCAGCTACAACCAGCCCCCCGCCCACCGTCGCCTGCGCTATCTGGTTGAACTGTTCCGTGGCGGCCATCGGCCCCATGCCGGCGATCTGTGGTCGCGGCTTCGCCCGTGGTGGGGCGACGGCGAACGCGCCTGGCTGTTCGACAATCCCAAGGACCTGACCGACCTGTCCGTAAGAACTGTCGGCTTCGACATGACGGTGCTGCTCGACGATCCGGCCGTGCGCACCCCGGCCCTGATGTACCTCTTCCACCGCGTCGAGGAACGGCTCGACGGCTCGCCCGCCATCATCGTCGTCGACGAGGGCTGGAAGGCGCTGGACGACTGCCCCAAACGTGTTCCTCGCGGGGACGCATTGGGTGCAGGAGCTCCTATTGGGGCCTGTTGCAACAAGCATCGCCGTCATAGCCGTGGCTTCCCTCGGGTTGCTAATGTTGTCCGGTCGGATGAACATCCGGCGTGCAGCCACGGTGCTTGTTGGTTGCTTCATCCTGTTCGGCGCGGCGAGCATCGCCCAAGGCCTACATGGCGTGAGTTCGGCCTTCACAGGGAAGGTTCAAAGACCGCAGTCTATTCTGGCGCCGCTGCCACCATCGAAAGATGCTCTATCTTCGCAGCCGAAACAGACCGATGGGCCTACTGACCCTTACGCTGGGGCATCGGTAAGACGCTAAAGAACTATGGCCTCTTCGACATCTTCGAGGCTGATGCTCCCTGACGACAGAAACGCGCCAGCAGCGGACATTGGCGCACCGCCAGGAAGCCGCCTTCGTCGTACCTCTAACGACCGCTAGAACTGGGTGGATAGCGCGCTAGTGCTCGCTCGGCTCATACATCAGGTCAGGGTACGGTAACCTAGCAGCGGTGTATCTGAGAACGGCCAGGTATGACCTGATCGCTACACGTAGCTCCTGCGTCGTCCCGATTTCGCGATCCTTGAAAGCATGGATCGCATTGCGTCGATCCTGCACGAGTCTGAACAGGTTGAGCTCATCGGCACCGTAGAGCTCGGCCTTCTCGACATAGGTTATCAGCACGTCCAGCCGAAGGCCGTCAGGCTCCAGAACCTTCTGCTGCTTGGCGTGCCACGCCTGTGTCCGCTTGACCGTTTCGAGGTCAGCTTTGAAATCTTGATAGAAGACGGCGAGGAAAAGTTTGATCGTGCCCTCGATGAGGCTCCCGAGATTGGCCCAAGCCAAAATCAGGTCGCCGTCTTCCAACTCGTCGGCGGTGTCGATCCAGTGCCGCAGCGAACGGGAAAGTGATACCTGACGGTCGAGGCGCGACTTGCTCATCAGTTCGGCGGCATCAGTGGGAGCCCAGCCGTGACTAGAAGACCAGAAGGCTCTCAGGCCTTCATTGAGTTTCTCAATTCTGGTGACGACCTCATGGAGCGGAAGTGCGGCATCTGCCGATTGCACCTCTTCGGTGAGCGCCTGAAAATACTTCAAGAAAGCCATCAGCGGGCGTCCATCCTCTCGTCTTCCAAGTATTGCGCCCGGTCAGCTTCATCGACCTGACGCCTCCATTCGGCGAAGCAGTTCGAGCAGGCGGTTCGTTCCAACCCGAAGTCTTCCATCCCCGCCTCCCCCTCGTGCCCTGCGCCTTCACGACCGAGATAGCTGACATGGGCGGCCAGCGCCCCGGCGCGAGCCATGCCCTTGCCGAGGTGGCGTGACACCAGCGCCTTGACGATGACTCGCTGGCGCACGTCCACGCGGAAGACGGAGCCTGATCGCCGGGCGGCGGTCTTCAGCGCGCCTGCCCTGGCGCCGTAGCTGAAGCGCATCGACGACGAGAGCCGCTTCAGCATCGACGAACGGACAGAGCCGTCGCGCTTCAGGCTCGTCGCGAGGCGAACCTGAAGGTCGTCGCCACCGGAACCGGAGAGGGCCGACATGCGGTCTTCGAGGATGCTGCGGACGTTCATGACGACGCCTCTCAGGCAGGGCGAGAACGCGACCGACCGCCGCAAGTCGTCACAAGTCGCAGAACCGGTCGGGAGCGCTCGCTAGAGGATGGAAACGAAAGGACAAAAGCGAAGCGAACACACCCCTCTTTTATCTTGCCCTAGCCCCCATTTGAACATCGCACGGCAGGTACTCCACGTCATCGAATTGCGACATGCCGATGCTGGAATTTCCGATGCTGTATGAAAGGCCGTAGGGAAAAGCATCGGAAGAAACGGTGAATTCCTGACCGCTATCGAGCGCCAACTTCATCCGCGACGGCTCTTGGCAGCCGGAGACTCGATAAAAAATGACATCAGTTATGCGAACATTTTCGAACAAAATAGCCTTCAGACTCCGAACGTCTGGACTATAAATGTTATCCTCCATGGTCAGGAACCCGATTTCTTCTCCATCATCTTGAAGGCCAGATTGGATAGTTAGCCACCCCCCACCCACAAAGCGAAAGACAATCCTGAAAGGCTGCCCCGAAGCGTGTAAAAATGCAGAGCACTCCTCAATATTCGCATCTATAAGATTCGAAAATCTATCGTGGAATCCCATGTTAATTTCCCAGTTACTCAATTCGCTTAGGCGGATAATGAAGTGTTTCCGGAGGCTTGGTCCCGTTCGCCGGAATATCGATACGAGGTCCTCTGGGGCCTGGCCGAATCTGAACACCATTTGGGGCTTGGCGGCTACCGGGAGGTAACGTGCTGCCCTCTGGCGGAGGGCCAGAGTTAGGGCCACCCAGAACCTCAAAATCTTCGTCAGCATTGCCGGTCCCGCCGTGCTCAGGAGCGAGCGGTCCACTCATCTGACCACGATTACGATTACGTCCGCCCCGGCCATCTTGCACGCCTACAGGTCCCTCAGGTAGCGGCGGTGCATTCGCTTCGTTTTTGCTGACCGCTCCTCCGCATACATCCGGTCTTGCGCTGCATGTGTCATCATGCGCGGTGCTGGTGGGCCAGAAAAGCGTGCCTACGAAAGCCCCAATAGGCGAAGCGCGAGCGACCCGAACAACTGCCACAGCGACCTCGCCAGCCGTGGGAAGCGTCACCGCTGGCGGAGGACATGGGACACCTATTGCACAGCCCACCATCCCGGTCGGGTCGCTCCGGTTCACGGGATCGTTGCCGACATAGGCGTAGAGGTTGACTTGGTCGTCATAACCGATGGGATCGGTCTGGAGGAAGCGACCCAGGGTCGGCGAATAGATGCGGGCCTTGTAGTGATACATGCCCAGTTCCGGCAGCCAGGCCTGGCCGGTGTACTGGAAACGACCTGTGTTGGCGGCATTGGGGATGCCGTACTCGTCGTAGGCGTTGATCCCGGCCATCACGCCGGCCGCGTCGGCGCGGGCGACGATCGAGCCCTGATGATCCGCGTAGAGATATTGCGGCGCGGTCACGCCGGCGCCTTCGTACCAGACCAACGGCGTGTCGGCCCCGTCGGAATGGACATAGCGGCGCAGCATGTTGCCAACGTCATCGTACTCGGCCGTCAGCTTGTCGCCGTCGTAGAGGTAGCGGGTCGCCGACCGGCTGCTGCTCGAGCTCTGGAACAGGCGGCCCAGCGGATCCCAGATCAGGCTGGCCCCACCCGGGCCGCTGATCAGCCGGTTCTCCACATCATAGACGTAGGCGCCGCCCGAACCGTCCGACGTCAGATTGCCGTTGGCGTCATAGGTGAAGCTGGCCGGTCCCGCCGAGGCGTACTGGTTCAGGCCATTGACCGTATAGGCGCGGCTGACATTGACGTGGTCAGTGAAGCGATAGGCGTCGTTCGACTGCGTCCGGACGACCACCTGGCTGGCGGGATTGTAAGCGAAGCTGGTCGTGACGTCGTGGGCCGTTCCCGCAAGATCGTGCCCTAGCGACGTAACGCGCGACACGCCGTCATAGCCGTAGGCGGTCGGCGAGGCCCAACTGCCGCCGTTGCGGCGATCCAGCACCGACACCCGCCCCATTTCGTCATACCGCGGCCGGAACAACAGCGCCGCGTTCATGGAGGCGGACCAAATACGCCCTAGACCGTCACGATTATAGGCCACGTTCTGGCCGTCCGGGTGAGTCAGGCCGATCCGTGCGCCGCTGAGATCGTACTGGTGCCCCAGGACCGCAGAAAAACCGCTCATCGTCGTAGTCGATGAGGCCAGCTGGCCCAGACCGTCCCAGGCGTTGGTCACACCTTCGCCTGCCGCGCTGTCAAAGCGGGCGTAGAGCTGAAGACCGCGCAGATCATAGCCGTAATAGACGTCTCGCGTCGCCGAAGCCGGCAGACCGCCTCCGTCCGGGATGATCTTAGACGTCATCCGGTTCAGGGCATCGTAGGTATAGGTAATCGTGCGACCGTCGCGCTTCCGCAGGCTCGTCCGGTTGCCCTTCGCGTCATAGCCGTAGGCTTCGTAATCGGTAGCACTGACCAGACCCGGCGTCGTCGTCGACGGGAAGTTCCAGCGCACCTGACGGTCGAAGCCATCATAGGTCATCGACGCCTTGTTGCCGTTGGCGTCAGTCACGCTCGTCTGTTTGCCGTTCGGCGACCAGGTGTAGGTAGCGTAGTTCTGCTGCAGGAGTGTACCTACGCCCAACTCCACCCTCAGCACCCGTCCCGCAGCATCATAGACGTTGCGCGTGATCCGGTCCGGCCCCTGAGCGCCCTCGACTCCCAGGATGCAGGCCGAGACCGGCAAGCTCCCGTACGCCACAGGATTCATCCGAACTGCCGTGCACTCTAGGCGCCTCGAGGTGTCGTAGCTGTACTGCTGCACGCTGAGCACCGTCTCGGCCGTTGCCGAAGAGCCCTCCCCCGCTAGAAAGAAAACCGCAGCCAGGCCCAGGCCGTTCAACGCCCGAAAATCGAACCTCATTGAACAACCTCTTCGACCTTGATCAGCAAGCCTGACAACGGGTCATAGGTCGATCGCTTGAAATTGGAGAGTACGAAGTCGGAACCGTCAATGGCGGTCGCCGTACCGATTTCCGCCCTGATTTGCCGCCCATCCCCGTCGTAGACGAAGCGTTCAACTTTGCGCCACAAGGGACCGCTTCCGTCAGGGTCCGGCGAAACCGTGACGACGGGTCGACGCATGGCGTCATAATACATCCAAGTGGTGTCGGAAGCACCAGGCAGCGGGCCGTCGATCGTCGCGACATCGCCCAGGGCCGAGTAGGTCATGCTGGTGACGCTGGAACGAGGATCGGCGGCAGACAGCGTCGTGGGTGCCCAGTCACCGGCTCGGTTGGTTATCTTGATTGGACGGTTCCGTTCGTCATAGAGCGTTTCCACCACCCTCTCATCGGCAGATCCAGCGCAGATCTGCGCAGTCGAACAGGTGCGCGTTCTTATCAGGCGCGTAATCCCAGCCGCGCTGACCTCGTACTCATAGGAGGTCTGCGGACGAACTGTCGGATACAGCCCGCTCCCTGCCGCTGGTTCAACGACCGTCAGCAGCGCGCCACTTCCTGGATCATAGGTGAAATCTGTCCGGTTCCCCATCTCATCAATGCGATATTTCGGCTGATTGCACGTGAATATATTCAAACAATCGACGTCATAACCCATTGCGACCTGAAGAGCCGCCCCACCTCCAGCTGGATATCGCGCAATATTCGTCAAATTATGCCGCAAGTCATAGGAATAATCGATCCTGAGACCCGACGGATATGTAATTTTTTTCGGCCTATATTTGTGGTAGCCGAACCAATCATATTTGTAAACACCGCCAGCAGCATCAACAATAGACGAAATATAAGAAGAACTAACCCCCGCCGAAGATAAATACCTATACGAGGTGTTGTAAACTACAGACCCACCCAAGGGATCCGATGCAGCAATAGACCCCACAAACTCCCGAATATAGTTAGGACCAGTATAATTATAGATATAACTCCATTCGGATGCCCCCTCCGATATAGAAGACACCTGCCCACCCAGCCAAGCCGGCTTCCGTCCGACGACACTGAGGTAAGCAACGCGACGATCCCGCCCCCCAGAACTTTGAACCCTAGTAATCAGAAGCGGCGAATGAGTGGCTATTTCTTGCGGAGCTACCGTATAGTCCGTGTAATTTCCAATAGAATCCGTAACCCTTGTTACCCCACCCGCATGATAACTAATATCAATCCTAGGCCACGACCTACTGTAGACACAGTCGCCATACGTCGGGCAATTATCAACCCCAATGTCAACAATAGTTACAGAACTAATGCACGCCGTAGTCCACGACTTCGGCTCATGCTGCGGAGGACCGAGCCTGATGCAGCCAAATTCATTCCGTGAAGACCCGAGAGGATACCCAGATATTCTAACTTGATAGCCAAGACTTGACGATATGACTATTCTTTTTTCATTATTAACATTACTTTGATTAAAGTCACCATAGTGATCGTAATGATACTCAATCACCTCACCGCTAGGTTTGATAATTTTTTCGATTCTGTCACTTCGACCGCAATCCAATTCAATATAATCATCAGACTCGTAAACACCCGTATCCAGATACATTACGTCAGTGCCGTCAGATCTTCTGTACCTATGCTCTCTAGGGGCCTCATGAGGAAACACAGCCCCCCCACCAGGAGACAAAGGCCTGCCCGATGGGATTGGTTCGTCAGAAGCAATTCTTTCTGAATAGCCACTATTCACAACATCCACTACACCATCAACAGAAGCCCACCACCCACCAAAGATACTAGTCTCGCTCGCTCTATCCGCAAAACATGCGATAGATCCAGAAAAACTATCACGCCAGCCTGGCATGGCCCAATTTTCACTCAGATTAACAGCTGCTTGGCGAGAATTGTAGACAAGAGAGTACCGCATTCCGGACTCAGGAGACCCCAGAGCTATGGTATGGGAGAAAGAAATTGATCCATCTACACCGCTAACTCCGTTAGCATCAGTTACAATCGGATATACTGGCGTCTCTACCGAAGGCGCGGCAGCTACCTGAGCGTGAACAATTGTCGGCAGCACCACAGGGAGCGCCAAGGGCACCCAGACCGTCGCCGCAGCGATCCCACGATCCACCCTGGCAATCAGTGCGAAAAACAGCTTTATGCTAGCGGCCTTTCCAAATCTCTTCACGATCCCCTCCGCGTAAGAACCAACAAATTCTCCCAAGAACAAATACCCAAGCTGTCGCAATAAACTTCCAGTAGGACGATAAGCTTAGCTGGCCATCGCACAGTCAGAGCCAGGACTGCCGCGACGGCGCTGGCGACAGAAAAACCAATGGCACCACATAGCCATTCAAGAACGCCGGAGGTCATCATAACAAATGCCTGTATAAACAGAGTTGCCCACAAACAATCCATCAATGCTGATCGCATATCTCAAACCTACCGCAGTTGCCGTAGGTGTCGCTGTAGCTGCCAGATGCGCCGAAGGTATCAATAAGCCCTCCGGGGCCGGCATGGACCATGACGTCCATCTGCTTGCCCTGAGAAACGGACGGGTTGAATTGATCCGCTAGGTCACCGTTCACGATTACCTTAAATGCTATCTGATCCCCATTCTGGACAGTGATCGGTGCATAGCTCGCATCAACATTGGTCGAGTAGGCTGGCGAATAGAGCTTTTGACCTTGATCAATGCCATTCTTGACTACGTTGACCGCCAGCAAAGCCGAAGAATCGCCGCTAACGGTCCCTGACAGCGAAAGTGTCGCAGTTTGGCCAGAAGCCAGCCCGCTGATCGTGCGAGCCGCACCCGTTATATAGTTCGGACTGGGGCTGGAGCCGTTGTTCGAATTCCACCATACGCTCACAGCTGGCCAGTCAGTTGCCGCGACATTGCCGCCGATGTTGTAGTTGTTGTCGGCGTCAACTACCCCGCTGACATTGAACGACGACAGTTGAGCGCCGGTCTGTAGATTCGTTATATGGCCAGTGAAAGAGGACTCGCCGCGGCCAGTCGTCGTATCGAACCATGTCCGAATATGGAGCAAGTCTCCACTATTGACTGTCACATCAAGGACAGCCCCAGCACCACCCCCAATAATATGCTCATTCCACGACGCCCCATTATTCATAGAATGGTAGACGAAGAGGCGACGCGTCCCCGTCGAGCCCGGAGCGAAATTGTCCCACTGATTGTTGCGCGTGAAGCGAAGGGTCACTGGTCGGTTGATACCGGCTACAGCAATAACACCGGTGTTCGTCCAGGCTGAGTTCTCATTAGAAACGACTGACAGCGTCGGCATCGAGAACGAGTCCAGATCATAGTCAGAAATGTTGTAGTTATTGTCGTTATCAACCGTCATATTGGCGTTGCGGCTGGACAGCTGGACTGATCCTCCCGGTTGGGACAGGTTCCAAACCACCATATTCATCGAGCCGGTCTTGCGTCCTTCATAAGTGCGCGCATCGACAGCATAGTGAATCTTGTCGCCGTTGTTCACGGTGAAATCGACATACTGGTAGCCCGATGTATTTCGGGGGTCAAACGTCCCCTGGTGGACCCAGCCAGCACCGCTGTCGCGGTAGACATTGACGTAAATCTCGTTGAAATTTCCGCTATAATTATAGCGCTCAACTCTTAGCGTGATCGGGCGGTTGATGCCCGTAACGGTCTGAGCAGGCCCAAACCAGATCGTCGGAGCGTCCGTCACGGCGTTCTGATCCGTGAAGTCATTGAAAGCATCAGGCGTGAAGTCCGGAGCCGCAGCGGTCTGAGCGACGCTGAAGGTGTCCACGGTCTGGCCGGTCGTGATGTTCTGGACCGTGACTGTATAGCTGCCGGAACGTTGCGCACCATCGGCTGAAACCGCACGAGCCACGAACTGCACATTCTCACCCGGCGCGAAATCACCGCCCGCCCACGACCCGTTTCCAAGGTTGGTCGAGTGGTAGCGGAAAGCGCCGTTCACCCACATTTCGAGGCGTGACCCAGCGGATAGGTTGCCGCTCAGGCCAGTGATTGTCGCTCGAAGAGTAATGTTGCGATTAATGCCAGTGAGCGGCAGCCCCGCCCCGCCGGTGACGAAATCAGTCGAAGACGAAGTCTCCGATAGGTTTGACCAGTTGACGGGATCGAGCGTGTAATCCGCGACATTGTGATTGTCGTCATTGTCGACAACCATGTCGATCCACGCAGCGCCGAGCTCTTGCCCAGTCGTCAGATTGGTCACGATATTGCGCCAACGTGCAGTGGCGCGACCCGAAGTGGTGGTCAGGTATCCCTTGATGAAGAACTGATCGCCGTTGTTAGCCGTGAGCACGACCGGTGGGACAGCCGCTCCCAGCTCGTATTCCGTGAAGCTGGCTCCGCCGTTTGTCGAATGCCCAATGATCGTACGACGCGTAAAGGCATTGCCTGTTTGCGTGAGACTATCGCGAGAAAACTGCAAGCTGATCGGCTGGCTAATGCCGGAGATCGTAAAGACGCTGCCTGCCGTATAGGAGGCGTCCTCGTTCGCCACGTGGTTTTGATCCACTAGGACAATGGGATCCGGCGTGGTGTCGGCGACATTGTGATTATTGTCGGCGTCGACAGTCACACTGACGTTCTTTTGGCTCCACGCCACCGGCGTCCCGGTCATGCGCCAGACGGTCACGCCCCAGGTCGCAGACCGGGCGCCGCTATTGGTGGCGCCATGGGCGAAGTATTTGACCCGGTAGCCGTTCTGGACTGTGACCTCGCGATAGCGATGGTCGTTGGGATCGGCCCCCATCACGTCGAAGTAACCGCTGTCGACCATGGCGTTGGAGGCGTCAAACACCTGATAGTCGATCCAGGCCCCGTCGAGATTACCACTGTAGCCATAGCGCTGAATGCGCAGGACCACAGGCTGGTTGATGCCGGTGATCAGACTTTCGGTGCCAACCCAGGCGACATCCGGCTCGTTCGAATGGATGGTGATGTCCTGGAAGGTCGCTGCATCGGGATCGATGTCACCCAGGGCCGTGACCTGGAAGCTGTCCGAGACCCCGCCGACTGTCAGGGTGGCCGTCTGGCTGGCGCCGCCCGTAGCCGGCGCCTGGACCTGGACCTGGACCGTCTGCCCCGCCGCAATTGTCCCGGCCGCCGTCGTCCAGGCCCCGCCGTCGATGCGGTATTGCCCTCCGGAAATGGATACCGCCACAGGCGAGGTGATCCCCGTGATCACAGGCGCCGCGGAAACAGCCCACGCGCCCGAAGCCGCACTGGCGGGGCCCCCTAGGTCGAAGCCTGCAGGCGTGACGGAAGAGGCCAACATGACGACCTGCAACCGATTGCCGGCAGGGTCATAAGTATAGCTGGCGGTCGTGCCGTCCGCGCGATTGACGCTGACGAGTCGGCCGAGCGCGTCGTAGCCATAGCTTTCGGTCTGGGCCGATGCGTCATTGGGAAAAGCCGCCACAACGACGCCAGCGCTGCAAACGCCCATAGCGATGCCGCCCAACCGAATTCCTGCCGCCATAGAAGCCCCCACAGAGCAAAAAAAAACTAGCAACAGTGCTGCACGCCGTTATTTTTGCCTACCTTCGCACTGGGCCAATCCCCGGCGAGAACAGACCTCGCAAAGACGCACGCCTTAAATGTCACCAAGCTTGGCCGCCCCGCCCCACCAAGCCTGATTGCGTTAAACCGCCTCCGCGCCAGACCAGACAGAGCAAAAAAACGATTAGCCTGCACGGCGGATCATAAATTCACGACAAGTTATAGCATCCACCAGTAATTTTCCGCCAAAACAATCGTGCAAGATATTAATTGAACGATCAAATAGAGAAAAAACCGGACCTATAGAAACCAATTCACCGCGAGAATTCATACAGAAAGCCTCGCCGCCATTCATCTCAGCTAAAATCGTCTCGACCACATTTGACGCGACTGCCCCTATCGGCCGCAACCCCCTCCCCCAAAGTGATGGGTGCGTCCGTGCGAACAAATCTATTTTCTCCTCTAGAGAAATAGGAACAGGACCATCTCTTTCCCCGAAACGGTCATTGTCGAATAAGAACCCATAGAAAATAACCGCCCCTCCAAGCAACCTAAGGCCATTAGATTGTGCCAATAATTCTAAATATGACCTTGGAATGCAGTTCATTATGTCTCTAGGTACGGACATTAGGTCCGCAGGGACATAGGCGTAACTTAAGAAATCAAGCCTATTACCTTCCGATTTTGTAAAGCAGAGATGCTTTGCAGATCGACTAACAACCTCAACCCCATCGGTCGACACAAAAGCCTCAAGTTGATCTTTAAGAAAATGTGTCATGTGCAACCATCTGAGAGACCATCCGCGCGACAGGCAGCGTTTAACCGATTCACCTCTCTTCGGCGCTCATTCCTGCGGTCCGAAGGAGACGGAATCCCTATAAGATCGTACCAGAAATTCTCCGGCGTATCTGTTCTCACCCGCCCCGAAAGCAATCCGGTCCCCGTCGTCAACAACTGCAATCCCGCCACCGAGCGTACCACCAACGGCTGACCACGGATGGGCTGCCGGTAACCGCCAGCTTCACGATGAACTGCTGCGTGCTGGGCCGGCGTGAGGAACCGGATATTTCGCGGATCTTCCGCTAGCTCTATGGGATTTCCGTTCACGGTATTGATATGGTGAGCATGATAGCCGGCAACCTTGCCTGTTTGTAGCAGTTCGCGTCGCTCAGGAGCAGACCACTCACGCGTGCCGGCCCCTCGCGCAACCGCTCGACGCTCAGCAGCCCAAGCCCGATCAACTCCACGCCGCCGCGCATTTGCGAGTTCCCTTTCGCGTCGAGCCCGGGCCTCATCTTCGGTGTCCATCCCTGTCGGATCAGCCTTATTTATGGGATCGTTACCAACATAGGCGTAGAGGTTGATCTGGTCGTCGTAGCCGATGGGATCGGTCTGGAGGAAGCGGCCCAGGGTCGGAGAATAGATGCGAGCCTTGTAGTGGTACATGCCCAGTTCTGGCAGCCAAGCTTGGCCCGTGTACTGGAAACGGCCGGTGTTAGCGGCATTTGGGATGCCGTACTCGTCGTAGGCGTTGATCCCCGCCACCACGCCGGCCGCGTCGGCGCGCGCCACGATCGAGCCCTGATGGTCGGCGTAAAGATGCTGCGGCGCAGTCACGCCAGCCCCCTCGTACCAGACCAGGGGCGTGTCGGCGCCGTCGGAATGGACATAGCGGCGCAGCATGTTGCCGACGTCATCGTACTCCGCCGTCAGCTTGTCGCCGTCGTAAAGGTAGCGGGTCGCCGCCCTGCTGCTGCTCGAGCTCTGGAACAGACGGCCCAGCGGGTCCCAAATCAGACTGGCCCCGCCCGGGCCGCTTATCAGCCGGTTCTCCACATCATAGGCGTAGGCGCCGCCCGAGCCGTCCGACGTCAGGTTGCCATTGGCGTCATAGGTGAAACTGGCAGGTCCCGCCGAGGTGTACTGGTTCAGACCATTGACCGCATAGGCACGGTTGACGTTGACGTGGTCGGTGAAGCGATAGACGTCGTTCGTTTGCGTCCGACTGACTACCTGGCTGGCCGGATTGTAGGCGAAGCTGGTCGTGACATCATGGGCCGTTCCCGCAAGATCGTGCCCCAGCGATGTGACGCGCGACACGCCGTCATAGCCATAGGCGGTCGGCGAGGCCCAACTACCGCCGTTGCGGCGATCCAGCGACGTGACCCGCCCCATTTCGTCATACCGCGGCCGGAACAACAGCGCCGCGTTCATGGAAGCGGACCAAATGCGCCCCAGACCATCACGGTTGTAGGCCACACTCTGGCCGTCCGGGTGGGTCAGGCCGATCCGGGCGCCGCTGAGATCATACTGATGGCTCAGAGTTCGACTTGAGCCGCCCATGTTGATGGTCGATGAGGCCAGCCGCCCCAGACCGTCCCAGGTGTTGCTCACCCCTTCGCCCGTCGGACTGTCGAACCGGGCGTAAAGTTGCAGACCACGCAGGTCGTAGCCGTAGTAGACGTCGCGCGTCGCCGCAGCCGGCAAGCCGCCGCCGTCCGGGATGATCTTGGAAGTCATCCGGTTCTGAGCGTCGTAGGTATAGGTGATCGTGCGACCGTCCCTTTTTCTCAAGCTCGTCCGATTTCCAGCATCATCGTAACCATAGGCCTCGTAGTCCGTCGCGCTGACCTGTCCCGGCGTCGTCGTCGACGGAAAATTCCAGCGCACCTGACGATCGAAACCATCATAAGTCATTGACGCTTTGTTGCCGTTGGCGTCAGTCACGCTCGTCCGCTTACCGGTCAACGAATAGGTGTAGGTGGCATAGCTTTGCATCAAGGGCGTGCCCACACCCTGCTGGACTTGTAACAATTGCCCCGCCACGTCATAGACGTTGCGCGTGATCCGATCTGCACCGTTGGATCCCACCGCCCCCTGCACGCAAGCAGAGACTGGCAAACTCCCATAGACTGCGGGATTCATGCGCACGGCCGTGCATTCAATGCGGTTCGCAGAATCGTAACTAATTTGAGTGACCGAGAGCACTACTTCCGATTTTGCATGAAAAGCAAAGCCCGAAGAAATCAAAAAAACTGACAGCCCAATACAGATACTTGGGAGGAACCTCATGGCACAACCTCCTCAACCTTAGCTAGAAGGCCATTATCACTATTATACGCCATCCTCTTGAAGTTGTTTACAACAAGGTCAGAGCCATCAACGTTAGTGCCGACACCAGTATCAATTCTGATTTGCCGTCCCTCATAATCGTAAACATAGCGCACAATAGACCTACCCCCACCGGTAGATGGGGCACCAGACACCCACATAACCAACTGTCGAGCAGCATCGTAATAGTAATATGCCGTATCAACATTCCCCGGAAGCGGCCCATCCGTTGAAGAAGTGTCGCCAGCATAGTTATATGTTAACCGCGTCACCATAGACCTAGCATCAGCTGTGGTAGACGTAGTAGGCGCCCAATCTCCAGCCCGATGAGACGTTATGATCGGGCGCCGTTTAGCATCATACACCGTCTCAACCACAGCCTCTGCCCCACCCTCGGCGCAATTAGGCTCGATGGTGCAATTACGGACCCGCAACAACCGAGCTACACCAATAACCCCAGCGTCATACTCAAAAATTGTTTTCGCGCGCTGACCAATAACACCGCCATCAGACGGTTTTTCAATGCTAACCACGCCGCCATGGACAGGGTCATAAGCAAAATTCGTTCTATTACCCAATTCATCATCACGATATATAGGCTTGTAGCAAAGAATATTGTATTCGCAGGCAGATTTATATCCAAACAGAACAACTCTCGGAGAATCCGATTCAGAGCTGTGCTTAGATATACTAGTTAAATTTTGAAGATTGTCATAATCATAATGCACATACCCACCAGAGGGGTAGGTCACCCTCCGCAACCTCGGCATGTGATAGCCATACCAACTGTAAGAAGTGACACGACCAGCAGGATCTCGTACCGACTCCAGCATGGCGCGCCCCTCACCATAAGCTGGACCAAAATGTGAGCTGTTAGCATATCTTGTGACACCACCTAAAGGGTCCGTTACACTTACAGCAGACCTTATGATACGGTTTCCACTTCCAGATAAAGGCTCACTATCAACCGCATATGTCCAAGTAGAATTTCCATTTGTTATAGATCCAACCTGGCCAGTAATTGTAACACTAGGTGATACGCTAGTAACATAGCTTATGTTTGTAGTCCTTCCCTCAGGACGAACAACTTTAGTAAATAATTTTTTGATAGAACCAGAGCCAGCTTGGTAGCTAGTTGAGTGATATACGGTAGTACGGCCCAATACATCTGAAATCTGCAAAATATTTGGTCCGGAAGAATGCATCCGTAGAGTTGGCCAATCGCGCGTATATACACAAGAACCAAGAGGAGCGCAATCATCTACGCTAGTATCGACGAGAGTAACTGACGTTATGCACTTATATGAAGAATCGTAATCCTTCTTCTCGGCCCCGACACATTCTTTGTTTATATTGTATGGTTCATAAAATATTCGAATTTGATATCCAAGATTAGACACAACAGTTGACTGCATACTATTAATCCCAGATTCATAGTATGTAAGAGTTTCACCGTCGGGTCGTGTGATTTTGTATATTTGCTGACTCCAAAAACACCCAGTGTCGCCATCAAAATTAGCGACATACTCAACGGAAGTCCCGTCCCTCCGGTTGTATGTAATAGTCCCATGAGGACTAACTATTATGTTTCCGGCATCATCAGTACTTATATAACCACCAGTTAAAGAGCTAGCGGAGTATGACAAAGGCACCCCGCTAACTTGATTGAGGTCGCCCATAACATCAGTTTCGCCATCAACCCTTGCCCAATACTGCTGGTGCATGGCGTACATTTCCGGATCGTAGTAACATCCCAGCTGCCCCCCTACACTATCCCCCCACCCCTTACCTGTGTATGAGAATGAATTTATAATTAGCCATGGAAGTCTAGAACTATAAATAAGGTTATACTTTATTCCAGACGTTTCCGGGCCAAGACTTATCGAGTGAGAGAAATTGATACTGGAATCAAGAACATTAACTCCATTTTCGTCAAGAGTGGACGGAACAAGAGGGACATCAACAAGCTGCGCAAACGCTACGCTAGGAACGCTCAAGAAAAATTGAAACGCGGCGAACACACCCCACACGCCCCGACTCAAAATCTTTGCACGACTTACCTTTGTCATAGCCACTCCATCGAAATACATAATGAACCAAACGGTCTAGATGTCCGAATCCGCGCTGATAGGGCTCCTCAGATCGAAGTCTGCAGGCGTTATCGAAGAGACCAGCTTGATGACCTGCGACCGATTGCCGGCAGAGTCATAAGCCTAGCTAACCCTCGCTCCCTCCGAGTGACTTACGCTGGCGAGTCGGCCGAGCGCGTCGTAGCCGTACGTGACCGTGTGCGATTGGGGGCTAGCTGAGGCGCCGCCGGACACGACGAAGAGCGCCAAACCAGCAACGCTCCCACGCAAAAAACATGCGCCCCCCCCCCCAACACCAAAAATCACGCATTGCCGGCCCACGGCAAAGCTTGCAAAGAGGCGCGCCGCTGTCAATCGAACAATGTTCTGGACGCTTCACATTCAAGCTTGGCAGTCGCTGCAATCTTACCCATATGATGGTTCAAACTAGGTCCGGGGGATGCAATTGGGAAAGCTGGCGAAGTTATACTGCGGCGGCGCGGTGACGGTATCGGCCCTAGCGCATGCTTATGCGGCCCACGCCCAGACCGCCCTCGCCGACCCTCGCGGCTCCGGCCCGATCGTCTTAGCGGTCCAGTGGCTGCAAGGCACTCTGCTGGGCACCATCGCCACGGTCGTGGCCGTGATCGCGGTTGCCTGCGTGGGCCTGCTGATGCTGAGCGGACGGATCAACTGGCGTCATGGCGCGGTCGTCATCCTGGGCTGCTTCATCCTGTTCGGCGCGGCCAGCATCGTGGCCGGCATTCGCACGACCGCCGGCGTCATCGGCTGACGCCTTGGACCAGCTTGACCGCGCGCCCCTGTTCACGGCCCTGACGCGCCCGCAGATGTTTGCGGGCGTCACCTACAGCTACTTCATCATCAACGCCGTGATCGCGGCGGAACTGTTTCTGGTGTTCCGCTCGATCTGGGTCCTGCCGCTGGCCCTGCTCATCCATGGCGTCGGCGTGCTGCTGTGCCTGCGCGAGCCTCGCATTATCGACCTGTGGCTGGCCCGGATCGGGAAATGCCCGCGCGTTCGCAACCACAAGATCTGGCGATGCAACTCCTACCGTCCCTGAGCCAGGGGGCGAAGACGGTGAAGCGCGAACAGGCGGCGGGATCGCACCTGCCCTATGCACGCCACGTCGACGACCATACGCTGGAGACGCGCGACGGCCTGCTGCTGCAGGCCATCCGCCTGCGCGGCCTGTTGTTCGAGACGGCCGATACGGACGAACTCAACTATCGCAAGAGCCTGCGCGACGCCATGTTGCGCGCCATCGGGACCTCGCGCTTCGCCCTCTATCACCACGTGGTGCGGCGGCGGGCCGAGATCGACCTCGACACCGACTACCCCGACGCCTTTTCGCAGAGCCTCGGCGACCGCTGGGCCGACCGGCTGGGCGCCAAACAGTTGTTCGTCAACGACCTCTACCTGACCCTGGTCCGCCGCCCGCTTCAGGGGCGCATCGGTCTGGCGGACCAGGTCCGCAACTGGGTGACGCGCGCAGGACAGGGGCCGGACGCCGGGCAAGCCTATGAACTGGCCCAGTTGAACGCCGGCCGCGACGCCCTGCTGGCGACCCTGGGCGAATACGAGCCACACCTGCTCGGCGTCTATGACACGCCGAACGGCGCCTGTTCGGAACCGCTGGAGTTCCTGTCTTCGCTCTACAACGGCGAGGAGCGGCCTGTGCTGCTGCCTCGTCAGGACCTGGGGTCCTACCTGCCCTATCGCCGGGTGAGCTTTGGCCAGGAGACGGTCGAACTGTCGGCGGCTGGGCATCTGCCGCGCAGCTTCCTCGGCTTGGTGTCGATCAAGGACTATCCGTCCTGGAGCGCGCCGGGGATGTTCGACGAGCTGATGCGCCTGCCCTT
>NZ_JBIVYK010000007.1:0-16666 GCF_044772165.1 Brevundimonas sp. NPDC090276
CCTCACTCTCCGCCTTGCCGCGGGATGGAGCAGCCCGGTAGCTCGTCAGGCTCATAACCTGAAGGTCGCAGGTTCAAATCCTGCTCCCGCACCCACTACAGTAGTACAATCGCCGTCCTGGTTCACCAGGGCGGCGATTTTGCCTTTCACGGTCAGCGCATACTTGCCCCGTTCCGGCAGCGGCGTGACCACGACCGTCTCGATCAGGCGGCGCACCAGATCGCGGGCCTCCGCCGCTGCCTCGCTGTCGCTGAGGTGAAGCGCCTGGGCGAGGTCGCTCACCACGCGGCGATAATGCTCGGCGATTCCTGGGTGCAGGGACACCGGCGAGAGCGCTTCCTCAGCCGCCAGTTCTGCTTCCAGCGTCGCGCGCTGGGCCTCGAGGGCGGCCAGTTTCTCCTTGATCGCGGCGCCGCTCAGGGCGCCGTCGGCCACTTGGTCGATCAGCCGGTCCGACCGGCGCTTGGCTTCCGCCAGGTCGGATTCCAGCTTGCTTCGTCGCCCCCGGATGTCTCGATTGCGCTTGTCCATTTCGAGGCGCGCCTCTTCCATGGCGGAGGCGACGATGTCAGGCGCCAGAAGGCGATCCCTGAGGGCCGCCAGGACCCGGTCAATGATGTCGGCGCCTTTGACGCCGCGCCCGTTGTCGCAGGCGGCCGGACCGCGCTCGCGTCTCCATGAGCAGACGAACCTCTGTTCAGAGCCGCTGCGGATCATGGGGCCGCCGCAGCAGCCGCAAGTCAGCTTGCCGCTGAGGAGATGCTTGGGTCGCACCGACGCCAATGACGATGTCTTCTGCGGGCCTAGCCTGTTTTCTTCATAGCGGGCTCGGACCTTGAGCCAGAGATCTTCCGGCACGATTCGCAGGGCCGCAACCTCCTGGCGGACGATGTTGGCGGGATCGCCCTTGCGCGCATTGCGAGCGCCGGTGCTCCGATCCTTCAGCCAGGTCTGCCGTCCGAATACCAGAATGCCGCGATAGAGTTCGTTGTGGATGACGCCGTTGCCGCGATCGGCGTTGCCGTTGATGGTCGAGGCGTTCCAGGTCCCGCCTCTAGGGCTGCGGACGCCACGCGCATTCAGGTCTGCCGCTATGGCGCGCGGGGAGGCGCCCGCGGCGTACTTGCGAAAGATCTCGACGACGACCTCGGCCTCGGTCGGGATGATATCGCGAAGACCCCTGATCGGTTCGCCCGCCGCGTCGAATTCGCGGCGGATGGCGTAACCTTAGACCCGCCCGCCGGTGTGGCGGCCATCACGAACCACGCCCTCCAGGCCCCGCCGGGTCTTTCGGCGGATTTCCTGGAGGAAGAGGGCGTTCATCGTGCCTTTCAGGCCGACGTGCAGTTCGTCGACGGCGCCTTCCGAGATCGTGTGAATGGCGACGCCGTGGAAGCGCAGGTCCTCATAGATGGCGGCGATATCAGCCTGCGATCGCGACAGTCGATCTAGAGCTTCGCAGATCACCACGTTGAACTCGCCACGCTTGGCGGCTCGCACCATGGAAAGAAGGCCGGGACGGTTGGCGGTCGAGGCGCCGGAGATGGCGGCGTCGTCATAGGCGTCGACGATCTTGATGCCCTGGCGGGCGGCGAAGGTGCGGCATGCGAGGAACTGATCCTCGATCGAGGTCTGCTTCTGCAGATCGCTAGAAAAGCGAGCGTAAAGGGCTGCGCGCATCAGAGTTTGGGCTCAGAAAGGGGAGGGGAAGGGCAGGTTTGCATTTCCACCGCCACCCGCGCTAGGGCGCGGACGAGCCCGGCGAGAAGGTCTTCCGCCAAGGCGGCTCGGGCTTCGGGCGGGAGGGATGTGTCCAGAGCGATGGTCTGAGCATGATTGCGTATGGTCGTGGCGATAGGCAGCGGCGACTTGAAGGCGACGCTGTCCGCATCGGCTAGGATGATGGCAGGACAGGTCGCCTTCGATGCCGATGAGGCGGCCGCTGGCATTGGCGCGCATGGCTGCTGCTGCTCGCGTCGCCCCGCAGCCTAAAGTCCATCAAGCAGGTCGTGAAGGATCTGCAGCTTTGCCATGACTTCAGGCGGTCTATCAAAATCGTATGGACGGACGGGGAGGGGACCAAAGGCGGCGACGCCAATGTCAGCCGCCATGGTCCTTAATTGGGTGAACTCTTGTTCGCTGAAGCGATCCTTCGATAGAGCTGCCAAATGGACGGAAGCCTGCACGAGCCGGTGGCCCATGAGCTTCACCATATAGTCCTGATGGCCCTCCAGGTCGGTGATGATCAAACGCCGAAGATACTCACTGACGCTGACGCCCGTGCCGGCGAGCTTCTCGGCCATCAAGCGTTGATAATGGGGTGAGATGTTCGTGACGATACGCGGGTTGAGAGAGGGCATTAACCACCAATTCGTGTAGCGGGGTGTCAGAGGTGTGACACCTTAGTGTGTGGAAAATGTTGGGAAAAGTGACATTTGGCCTGAGGGGTGTGGAAAGTGTAACTCCATTCGTAGTTTTATTGGTGAATGATATCAGCAAGTTACGGCGACGCAGTTGTGCGTAATGTGTGCCGCGCCCATGGGCGTTGTCGACAGAGTCCCGCGTGCGGGCTGGCCCTGACCTGAGTATGCGCAAACACCGACTGCGGTAGGGGCTTTCACCCTCTTGAGCGGGGCGAATGGAGCTCGAGAGAGGCGTCCATAAATCTGGGTTGGGGTGGCGGCTGCCAACTGCAGGCCCGCTTGAGCACGCAGCTCTAGCTGCTGAAAAAGTCTGCCACTTTGCAGTTCAGGCCTCGCGCCAGCGCAAACACCGCCTTGATGCCGACGTTGCGTTCTCCGCGTTCTATGCCGCCGATATAATTCCGATGCAGCTCCGACCGGTGCGCCAGCTCCTCCTGGCTGAGCTCGCGCGCAAGCCTTAGCTGCCTCACGGCCTTACCGAAGGCGAGAAGGTCCGGATCGGTTTCCACCTCCTTGACTTGCAGCTGAGTGTTGCGGTCATCTACACACTATCAGTGTGAATTCATGGGGACTGACATGTGGACTGAAGGCCTCTTGGCTCTGGATTATCTAATTGGAGAAGAGACCCATCTGGATGGAGCCGAGTTGAAGCAGCTTGTTCATCTCGCGTCCCTGGACGCCATGCGCCGGGCTGTCGCTGGCGGACTCGGCCCGGAGGGGGCTCAGGTTCTGCAAATCCTGTTGCTGCTGTGGGAGAGGCGGGTGCAGAAGCGGTCGGAAAGTCCCTATGTCGTTGCTGTGCATGATGTGGATTTGGAGGCCCTCCTGGATCTAGATGAGGGCCAAGTGCGCGAAGGGCTTCGTCAATTGCTCCCATTCGTTCGCGTGGACGACCTAGACCTCTACCTCTGCGGCGATATCGAACTGAGCTTGGAGCCGCTTCTCAATGGGGACGGTCTCCTTGCTGATCGGCTGGATCTGGTCTGGCGAACGACGCATGCGCGGGACTTGATTAAAGCGGCGACCGAAGCGGAAGAAGCCATTCATTGCTACCTGGGACAGCTGCAAGAAAGGGTGGATCCCCACGCTGGTGATCGATTGGCGATCTTGCAAACGCGGTGGCGCCAATATCTTTCTCATGAGCGTTTCGTCCGGCCCTACGATGTTCGGCAAGTGCGGTCGGACTTATGCGCTTTCGAAGATCAGACTGCGGAGCTGGCGCTTGTGCATGATGGTTTCGTCGGGCTGCTAGGTCGCGCAGATGAATATGGAGCGCTATTCTCCGAGCGACATAGATTGGCGCCCGGCGCTCGACTCCAAGCGTTACGCGGGCCCTATCGCGTCCGGTCGACGCGCCTTGATCGCCCTGCCGGGCGATTGGAGGTCGTGGGGTGAGGCAAGATCGCACGAGCAACGTGAGAGGGGAGTTCAGGATAATGTCTGGGTTAGGCATCACCATTTTTGATCCGGCCGAAGCGCTTACCGACCCCGAGCGCATGGCCGCTTATGTCGACGTGGTTGCGGAAGAGGCGGGCGATGATGTCGGAGAGATTCTCGGGGCGCTGGGCATCGCCGTCCGCGCGAGCGGCTCTGCGACGGCTGTGGCGATGAGCGCCGGCCTCACGCTAGAGGAACTCGAAACGGCGCTCGCAAAGGGGGCTCATCCGAGTTTCGAGGCGGTGCTGAAGATTGCGCGGGGTCTGGGCATGCATATCCGCTTTGCGGCGAAGAACGACGTACGGACCGGGAAAGGATGTGGATGAGACGTTGAAGGCGCGGTCCTTCAACATTGCCAGCCACATCGACGAGTTTGACGATGTGTTCGCGTATCGTGAGCCTTCATTCTTGCCGACTTATTTCGTGAAATTGGCCTCTGCATCCGGGGCGAGCCTTTTGAACGCCGAGGGTATGGACACCATGATTGATCGTCGAACTCTTAAACAACGGCGTGACGGTGATTTCGAGGCTCTAATGTGTGCCCTCAGCGAAGCTATAGCTCACGCAAAAGGCGAACCGGAGGGGGCGGGCGTCCGCGTCTTTGTTCCAGGTGAATCTCTGATCGAAAAATGCGGGGCGAAAGAGACCTCTCGTTAGAGGACTTGAAAGAGGCGCGTAGGTGGGGGCGCATTCCACCGCGGGCCTATCGGACGCTAGCCTCATTGAGGCGCGCCGCAGCGAGTAGCGTCAGACAATCAGCGGTGCTCCTGGAGGCCATCCAGGTGGACTGCTTCTGACTCAACACGGTCCTCGGTGAGGTCTGGTTTTGGGTGAGGCCCCGATCAGCCGCCGAAGGCTATGATATGCCTCGTTGGGCCAGCTCGGAAGGTTCTCCCCTGGATCGAAGCGCGCCTACATCGTTCCACGCCGTGGAGCGCCAGGATGTGATTTTCGCCTCATGCTCTGCCCAAAACCGCGCGTAGCAGCGGGGCATGGCGATTGCCTCGGCGCTGCAGCTCCGGCATGACATTGCAATGAGACCTCGACTAAAGGACGCGGACTTGCGCGCGGCGGCGATGAGCCGCCTCTTGGCGCATGCGGCCAGCACACCAGACACCCTGATCGTCAATGAACTCGGCCTCGCCCACGGCACCTCGCGCGTCGACATTGCGGTCATCAACGGACATATCCGGGGCGTCGAGATCAAGGCAGAGGCGGACAACCTCGACCGCTTGCCGCGACAAGTCGAGGCCTATGGTCGCGTCGTCGATCGGGCGACCCTGATCGCCGACGAGCGGCACCTCCCGCAGGCCCTTTCGCTCCTGCCGGACTGGTGGGGGGTCGTCTCGGCCCGCCGCGCGGCGAACGGAGCTGTCGTCTTCCGGCGATTGCGGGCAGAGCGGGCCAACCGATCGACGGATCCGATGACCGTGGCGCGGTTGCTCTGGCGCGACGAGGTCCGCGCTATTCTCGAGCGCCATGACTGCGACGCCCGCCTCCTTCGAGCCCCGCGGGCAGTTCTCTACGCCGAGCTGGTGGCTCGCTATCCCAAGACGAAACTGGCCGAGCTCGTGCGCCGGACACTCAAGGACCGTGGAAACTGGCGAGATCGTCCACGACCCGCGTGATGTGGTGATTGGTGCCCACCCAGCGCCAAGTCGTCAGATTGCCCGTACTTTTCGTCTTTGCGTGGCAGTCGCGGATGTAGTCGCTACCGGCCGAATAGCCCGTCGCCGCCATATGGCCTGAAGAGATCACAGTCCCGCACTGGCCCCGATACTGGTCGAAGCCGTTGTCGCGGACATTGTTGCCCTTGGTGATGAACCAGCCGTCCGTGACGGTGTAGCGAATGGTGGCCGAGGGCTTGAGCAGCCGCATGTCACCCCCGGGAATGTCGGCGGAAGCGATGGCGTAGTCGCCAAAAGTGAGCGTTCGGAAGCTTGCGGGAAGGGCGGCCGCGACGCCCTTGTACAGCTTCCATTCCTGCCGCGGCAGGATGTGGCTGCCCACCTTGACTTCGCCCATGGACGCCGGGAAGGAAGTTCCGACTAGGATCAGGCTCCGCACCTCGACATAGACGGGGCTCGACTGCAGCAGGGCGCTCACCAGGGCGATTAGATCGGCGAGCGGCTCGAAATTCTTCGCGGCCAGATCGAGGATCAGATCGGTCTGCGGCAGAGCCGCGCCCAGTGAGTTGACAAGGCTGGCCAGGGTCGCTGGAAAGCCCGGGTCCGCAATGTCGTCCAGACTGACCCGTACGGCGACTCCACGGCCGTCCATCGCCAGGGCGGATGCGATCGCATTGTAATGGGCAAGGTCCCGACCCAAGCTCGTAACCGGGGTGACGGTTCCGCCCCGGGACCGGGCCTCATCCATTAGATAGGTTAGGGGATGCACGCTGCCGATCATCCGCGCGACGGGATCAAGCAGGCTCGTGTCCAGGAAGGCCGGACGCGTCCCCCACTTCTTCTCGAGCCGTGAGGCGAAGGGCGTCAGCTGACTGTCGATGGTCTTCTTAAACTTGTGGGTCTCGAAGTCCCATTCCGGCGGCGTTACCTCGATCAGCGGCTTGACCTGCGCTTTGGTGGCGGCGTGAAGCCGCATCAGGGCTTGGTACTCGCCCTGTCGCCATTTCAGCACCGGGACATAGGTCTTGGCGCTCACTCCCATGCCAGACCCTCCTGCGCCGCCTGCAGTCGAACCTCGCCGGTGCCGACGAGACCACGTAGCAGGGTGTAGTCCCCGGCTTCACGACGGATCCTGCCGGCGATGATCGCCGGATGGATGCCCAGGCGGGCGGCGTCGGTCGTGACCGCCTTCTCCGTGCGGGTGAAGCGGGACACGCAGAGGCGCCACTGTTCCTCAGGGATCAGCGCCTGCTGGGCGAACCTGTCCGCCTCGTCCTCAATCGGGGAGGCGTCCGGGGCGTCCGTATCGTCGAATATGGCTTGGTAGCCGCCTTCCCGGATGTGCAGCGCTAGGTGGCCGACCTCATGCAGCAGGGTGAACCAGAAATTGTCCAGCCGGTCATGGCGCAGGGTGAGGGCGGCGATCGCGACATGCGACGGACTGCGGAGCGCCGCTCCGTCAACCAGGGTGCCGGGCAGGTGAGGTTCCAAGACCAAGGCGATGCCAGCATCAAAAAGATACTGCCGTGCGCGTCCGACGCCATCCTCGTAGGGGCTCAGGCGAACTAGGCCGTTCAGCCAGTCCGCAGTGACCGTCGCCGGGTCGAAGGCCAAAGGCGGGCGTTGCCGGTCTGCCAAGATACAGACCCGCGCTTCCCACGCTGCCAATGCGCCCATCTGCGGGTTCGAACCGCTGCGGAAGGTGCGGCGATGCAGCGCCATCGGTTGCAGGGCGTAGGCGGCCTGCCGGAAGAAGGCGGGAACGAGGACATCGGCGGTCTTCCGCGCCTCAGCCGCATTGCCCCGGAAGTCATCAAAATAGCCGCGCTTGAACATCTCGGTGACGGGATAGGTAGCCAGGGCGGCATCGGCGGTCGGTGGGGCGGCGCGAAGCTGAGCGCTTTCCCGCACGGTGATGTCGAGCGCCGCCGTCACTTCGGACAACCGTTCGAGACTAGCCGACCGGTAGCGTTCGGCCTCGTAGCGCTGAACCTGCTGTTCGGCGATCCCGAGGAAGGCGCCCAGGTCCTTCTGGCTCATTCGCCGGGCGATCCGGGCGCGGATCAGGATGTCCGGGAGGTCGTGGAGACCCTCGGCCTCGAAGTCAGTGACCGCGCCCGACTGAAGCGCATCATACTCCGCCACCTCAGCTTCCAGCTCGTCGATCTGGCTTTTCAGCCCATCCGACTGGGCCTTGCGCAGGAGCGGATGAACCTCGGTCGTCGCCTCGCCGAGGCGGACGAGATCGGCCTTGAGCCGTTCGATGGCCGCGCGGGCCGAGCGGTACTGTTTGTCGTTGGTGATCACAGGGTCGCTCCTTTCGGCGCGTTGAGGTTGATGCGGATGATGCCCTTGGGGCGATCAGTGAATTTCTCGGTCTGAAAAAAGCCCAGAAGTCCGGGATCGTGCGGCAACTCCACGAGGAACATCTCGCCAAGATACTTGGCCTTCTGCGCCGCCCGCTTGTTGGTGAAATCCAGCAGCACAGGATCCAGCTTCAACGGATCGACACCGGTGAGGTCCCAGCAGCCGTCGAAATCCCCGGGGTGGGGTTTGGCCGTGATGAAGCTGCCGTCCAGAAAGATAGTCCGACATCCCGCCGCTTCGAGATTCTCGACGACGCGCAGGAAGCCTCCATAGAGCCAGGCCCGATGCGGCGTCGTGGCGAACCGCGCCGACACCTCGGCGAGGGCGGCATCGTGAATGCCGGGAGGCAAGACCGGCCAAGGCGCCGGCGAGCCCAGATCAATGAAATCAGGGATCATAGGAACACAATAATATTGTTGTGTAAGAAGGTCAAATTTCGCAAGCCGCCGTTCGGTGTTCAATCAAATCACCAACTCGATCGGCTCTCCTCGTCCTTCCAACTGACATCAGCGGGAGGGCTGCCCAGGGCGTTGCTGCGCTTCAGGATGCCGCCTGTCTGGCCTCGCGAATGTCGATCCGGGCGCGACGGCCGTGCTTGTCCATCAGATGTAGGAGGTTGGCCCCGTTCAGCAGGGTGAGGGGCTTGCCGTTGGCGAACTGATAGGCGTCGGGCCCATAGTCCGCAGTCGTGACCAAAATCCCCTTGGAGGCACCTTCGTTCATGACCGTGCCATAGAGGTCGCGTACCGCTGCGACGCCAACCGTACGGGTATAGCGTTTGGCCTGGATGACGATCTTGCCGCCGCTGATTGGGTCGGGGTCGAAGGCGACGGCGTCCACGCCCCCGTCGCTGCTGGAACGCGTGACCTTGACCTCGCCGCCGCGCGAGCGGAACTCCTCCTCGAAAAGTTCGCGGACCAGATGCTCGAAGTCCTCCCACGACATGCTGGCGAGGTTCGTGCCTTCATCAAGGGTCTGCGCGACGTCTCGACCCTCGATGAAGCGACGGTCTTCGCGGTCCATCTCCATGACAGGCGGCACGGCGGTCAGCGAGGCTAGGCTGGCTGCGGACACTCCCTTGAGGCTCTTGAAACATGCCTTGGGGTCGACGCGGGCGAGATCGATCGCCTCGAAGCTGGCGCGATCCACCAGGACCGACAGCAGGCAGGCGCGGGCTTCCTGACCGGTGCGGGGGTCGACGTATTCGACCTGACCATTGAAGAGGATGCGATCAATGTTGCGATCAACGTCCGCTTCGAACAATTCGTGCAGCGTGCGCAGGCAGATTTGATAGGCGACGCTTTCGAAATTGGCCTTGTGATCACGTTCGGAGATCAGGGTCTCCTTCATTTCCCCGGTGGCCTTGATGAACCGCACGATCTTCACGGCCGGCAGGGTGTCCGGCGCGGGCAGGTCGTAGCTGACGAGCAGCAGGCGATCCTCAGGCCGGTGCCGGACTTCGTATGACTTCTCGAACAGACCGTTGTAGTCGGAGGCCTCCAAAACGAGACTGGCGTGTTCGACGACCGCTTCCGGATCGCCCGCTGACACAGACATACGCAGGGCGTCGACCTTGGCGTTGGCTTCGGCCTGTTCGGCGAGGAAGGCGTTGTTGGCGACCTCGTGCTCGTCCCAGAAGTCTTTCTCGGCCTTCTGCCAGTGACCGACCTCGGCGGCGTGGCGGGAGCGGCCGAGCGCTTCCTGGGCCTCCCAGGCGGCCACGGCTTCGCGATGCTTGCCGGCGGCCTCCTCGCTGATGCGCTCTGCCTTGCCGATCAAACGGTTCCAGAAAGAGATGGTCGGCGCCGTAAAGGTCGGGGCGGGGAAAGGGGTGAAGACGGGCTTTGCCTGCGGGAAGCGCAGAGGCATTGGATAGGCGCTACGGTCCTTCAGAGCTTCCCAGTCGACAGCGTCGTTGATCGAGAGGGTGTGCGCCAGGATACGGCCCAGGCTGTCGAGCCGCTGAAGGGCGTCCGCCGTCATCTCGTCCGCCGACTCCTTGCCGGACTGCAGCAGGGCCTTGATCTGATGCTGCTCCCACTTCTCGTCCCAGGCGGCGAGCAGGGCGTCGACCTTGCTCTGGAGAATGAACCTCTCCGGCGCGCTAAGCTCCCGATGCAGGTTCATCTTCGAATGGCGCACGTCGATGTAGTAACGAAGGATGCGCGTACCGGCGGCGTTCCAGCGCGCGGTGAGAGGACTGGCGACGATATTGTCGAGGTTGGATGATCTAAGAACGAGGTCCGCCACAAATCCCCCTGGAAGAACGCGAATCAACGAAAGTTGTGCGTTGGGAGATGTACCTCTCGCCTACGAGGGCGCAACCCTGGGTATTTCCTCTTCAGGAAAGAACGCATGCGCCACTGGCCGTTTGCGATACTCCAAACTGCGGTTCCGCTGCCTACTTAGGGCCCTGACAGCAAGCGTCCTCAAAATCCGTTAAGCGTCAGTTTGCGAACTCACCGCGCCTGAAAGCTGTCTGCGCATACGCGCGGAATGTCGTGTTTACGAGCGACAGTGAAAGACCGCTTGTGGCGCGTTTCTGTCGTCAGGGGGCATCAGCCTCGAAGATGTCGAAGAGGCCATAGTTCTTTAGCGTCTTACCGATGCCCCAGCGTAAGGGTCAGCAGGCCCATCGGTCTGTTTCGGCTGCGAAGATAGAGCATCTATCGATGGCGGCAGCGGCGCCAGAATAGACTGCGGTCTTGGAGCCTTCCCTGTGAAGGCCAAACTCACGCCATGTAGGCCTTGGGCGATGCTCGCCGCGCCGAACAGGATGAAGCAACCAACAATCACCGTGGCTGCACGCCGGATGTTCATCCGACCGGACAACATTAGCAACCCGAGGGAAGCCACGGCTATGACGGCGATGCTTGTTGCAACAGGCCCCAATAGGAGCTCCTGCACCCATTGCGTCCCCGCGAGGAACACGTTGGGGGCAGCGGATCCGGTGGCGACACCTAGTGTCATGGTTGCGCTCGCAGCTTGATCTCCGACACGCCCCGCCGTCCCCCACTGCGCGTCAGCTGCACATAGACGTCGATGGTTGAGCGGACATAGTGGATCACATCCTCACGCTTAAGCCGGGTTCCGCCCTGCAGAACGAGGAGGGCGATCTGCTCAATCGCGCGTTCGGGGCTGTCGGCATGGACCGTCGTCATCGATCCTGGGTGGCCCGTGTTGACGGCCCGCAGAAAGGTGTAGGCTTCAGGCCCGCGTAATTCCCCCAGGATCACCCTGTCTGGCCGCATGCGCAGCGAGGCGTTCAGCAGGTCCTCCGCCGTGACCGCGGCTTCGCCCAGGGCGCTGCGCGCCGCCAGCAGACCAACGGCGTTGGGATGGCGCAGATGAAGTTCGGGCGTGTCCTCGATGAAGATCAGCCGCTCTTCGGTCGGGATCTCTCGCATCAAGGCGTTGAGGAAGGTCGTCTTGCCGGTGGAGGTGCCGCCGGAGATCAGGATGTTGCGCCGGCCTTTGATGGCGGCGGAGAGCAGTCCGGCGATGTCGCCGGACGCCAACCGCTCCTGAAGAAGCGCGTCCAGGTCCGAGGGATAGCCGACTGAGCCGAGTTGCGTGGTCTCGAAGGCGCCGGAGGCGACGTAGTCGTTCAGGGTCAGGTCCGACGAGACGTGCTTGCGGATGGCCAGAGCGATATGGCCCCGCGTCGCCGGCGGGATGATGATCTGCACCCGTTCACCGCCGGGCAGAGCAGCGGACAGGATAGGGTGTTCGCGATTGACGCCCTGGTGGGCGTAGGCGGCGATCTGACGTGCGAGGCGCATGAGAACGTCATGGGTGAGGCCCGCGACCTGATGATGCTCGATCCCGCCGCCCAAGGTTTCCGCCCAGAGCTCTCCGGGGGCGTTGACGTAGACGTCCGTGACGTCTTCGCGGGCGAGAATGTCGGCGAAGGGCGCCAGATAGCTGCGCAGATAGACCTGGCCTTCAGGGAGCGGGCGGTTCACCGCTTCGCCTCGCCCGACGGGAACTCCAGATCGCGGGCGACCAGCGCTGTGACCCTGACCCCAGCGTCTACGCGAAGGGTCGGCTGGGGCCGGGAAGGCGTGGCTGATGCGGCTGCGCCCTGGATGGCGCCCGGCAGGGCGACCACGACGGGGGCGTCCCGACTTAGGCTTTGCCCTGCGAGGTTGGCGCCGACGTTCAGGGTTGTCTGCAGCAAGGCGTCGCCGAAGCGGGCGAGGAAGTGGTTGTTGACGCGGCCGGGAATGCCAGCGCGGCCCTGAATATCGGCGGCCGGGGAGGCGAGAGCCATGGTGACGCCGTCCGGTCGGACGAGACGGGTCCACTGGACGAGGGCGCGCCTTTGGCCCGCCGCCATGTCAGCCTGATATTCGCCGAACAGCCGCGTGCCACGCGGGATGAGGATGCGGCTGCCGTCGAACCCCGTCACGTCGCGAGACACGATGGCCCGGACGTGGCCGGGTCGCGTGGAGTCCAGAGCCGTCTCAAGCACCGCCTGGATCAGCGTGCCCTGCGGGACCGTCGTGGCGCGGCGATCCAGCCGTGTCGCCTGGACTGAACCGTCTTCCGCCCTTGTATCCGTCGCGGCGCTGTCAGCGTTGGAGATCGTCGCCGATCCCGTGGTGGTGTCGATCACCAGGACTGCGCTGCTTGAGGCGGATGGCTGAGGGGGGGCGGCCATCGGCGGCGACGATGAAGCCCAGGGCGGCGGCGCGTAGTTGGGCGGCGGAGGCTGAGGCGCGAACGGCGAAGCCGGCGGCTGGGGAGACGCCTGTTGCAGCGGCGGCGGCGCCGTCAGGATTTCCGCCGTCCCGGAAAGCGGCGGAGCCGGAGGAGGCGGCGGCTCGGGGATGATGTAGAGCGGCGGAAGGGTTGCCGACATCTGCATCGCATCTGCGGTTCGGACTTGCGTCGTCGGCGCTGTCAGGGCGCGGCGCTGGGCGTCCAGAACGCTGAACAGCAGGACGCCGCCCAGAACGACGCCGCCGATAAGCAGCCAGAGGGGGGCACCGCCGCCGCGTTTGGCGACGATGGGGCGGATGTCCGCCTCGTTGCCTTCTTGAAGGCGGGGATCCTTGACGTGGACGTTCACCGGGCGGACCTGGGGCGGATGCGATTGGCGCGCGCGGTTTGGCGCTCCAGCCGGAAAAGCAACGTGGGATGGACGGCGTCCACCACATAGCGTCCGTCGCGCATGTGACCGTCGAGAAGAACTTCGTCGCCGCGTTCGTCGATGGCGAAGACCGCCGGAAGCGTCTGTTGTGCGCGCCACTCGACATAGGTGCGCACACCATCGTCGCTGATCGCGCTCGGACGCAGGGCGCGGGCGCCGCTTAGTCTGTATCGGCCGACCTCGGCCTGGGCGGTCTGCTCGTTTGCGTCCCGGGGGCGTCCGTCGGGATAGGCGAAGCGCACTGTGTAGGGCGTCTCGGCGGTGGGGCCGTAGGCCGCCGACAGCTCGAAGCTGTAGACGCGCGCATCAGTGATGACCGTCATATTGGTCACGCCGTTCGAGCGCAGCGGCTTGAGGAAGAGGGCGTCGCCGCGGCGGTTGAGCGTCGCCTGCCAGGCCTCGCTGTCGCCGATGGCGACATTCTCCACCCGCTCATCGGGACTGAAGATCAAGGTCATCTGGTAGTTGGTCGCGGCCGTGAGGCGCACGACCTGGGCAGGATCATAAGGGATGACGCGCAGGCGCGGATCGCTCGGGGTTTGGGCTGACGCCTCAATGTGGGCGGGCGACGTCTGGGCGACGGCCGGCGCACCGAGCAGTAGGGCAAGCAGAGGGATGAGGCGTTTCACGGCGTCACCTCCCCTGGGGAGGCGACCATGACGTCTTCCGCCTCAATCGGCACGGCGTCCTGGATGTCGCGCGTGGTTGCAGCATCGACCGGGGTCAGGGTCTCGGGATCGCGCCGGTACTTCAGCACCTGGAAGCCCAGGGGGTTGAGGAAGCGGTCCTCGGCGGACATGGGCTCGCCGGAGAAGCGATACTCGACGATGGCGACCCAGGGCACGGCGGAATGATAGGGGCCGTCGGCGTCGCGCCTGACGGTCTCGAAGCGAACGAGCGCCGATCGGTCGTCCAAGCGCGACACGCTCTTCACGCGCGTCTCAATGACGGAGGTGCGGGGGTAGCGCGTCAGCGGACTGTCGATGTTGGAGGCCTGCATCAGGGCCAGGTAGTCCGAGCGCGCCTGCTCCGCCGACCACAGGCCGACCTTGCGATAGTCGGTCTGTAGCGTGGCCATGTCGAAGCCTTCGCGGGCGATGACGTACTGGACCAGCATGGACTGGACCAGCGCCTTGTCCGGCGTGATCTGACCGGGATCTAACGGTTTCAGCGCCTGGACGAAGCCGGTCGTGCGATCAACCATCAGGGTATAGGGCTCGACCGTCTTCAGCGGCATCAGCACGATGAGGGCGCAGGCCTCGGCCACGGCCACGGCGGCGGCCGCGCTCGCCACGATCCAGGCGATGCGGCGAGACTTCTGCAAGCCGGTGATCTTGTCCGTCGCCCAGCTCCCGGCTTCACGATAGTAGGCGTCGAGCGCCTCGCGGCTTGATTTCTTCATGAACGACGGTCTCGAAGCACGGCGCTGACGGATTTCCGCGGTCGGGTGCGACGCAGGGCCTGACCAGTGGTGGGAATGGCGAAGTCGTCGCCGGTGTTGAAACCGCCGCCAGGCGAGCGACCTGTTACGGCGGCTAGCGCTCCGGTCGACATGGGCGGAGAGCTGGCCCGCTCGCGGCGCTGCGCCGCCATCAGGGCGCTGGCGACGGCCTGGGCGCGAGGCGCGGCGTGCTCCGGCGCGGTCCGCTCCGGCGGCATGACGTTGGGCTGCGGCTCAGGGCGAGCGGGGGCGGGCGCCGTCTCCTTCATCTCGCTTCGCCCCGCCTGCACGTGGACGGTGAAGGCCAGACGCAGGAGGATGCCGAGTGATGCGAACAGGGAGAGGGCGAAGGCCAGGCAGATGACCAGAAGCTCGATGGGCGCGGCGGCGGCGAGAGCATTGCTCTGGCGCAACTGGATGACCTGGGCCAGCCAGGGCTCAAGCAAGGCCAGCTGGACGCCCAGCACCATGGTCGTCGCGACGGAGGCCAGCAGGGCGAAGAGCAAGGCGCGAAGCCAGCCGACAAAGAGGCCGCTGGCCATGTCAAACAGCAGCAATCCGGCGAAGAGCGGCGCCAGGGCCAGCAACACCCCTGCGGTCAGGCGGACGGCGGCGAAGGCGGCGATGGTGCTGGACAGGAAGAAGACGCGGGCCCAGCCCAGGGCGGCATTGTCGGCGATGGGCGTGCGTTGCGCCGGTTCGTTCGGATTGGCTGAGGGCAGGACGGCGAGGTCGTCGCGTCCGGTACCGTAGTTGATCAGGCGGATGATGGAGGTGTCGGCGCTCTGGAGGCGGTTGACCAGATCGCCGTCTCTACCGGGCAGCCCGGCGGCGCGGCCAAGCGCCGCGCTGAGTTGCGCCGGTCCCTGGACGACGACGTCATAGACGACGGTGCGATAGCCGGGCCAGCTGGCGGCGATCGTCAGCACCACGCCGATCTTGACGACGGCCATGACCCCGTCGCGCACCGTCGGCGTCTGGCCGAGCATCATCCGCAGGCCGAACAGGGCGATGAAGATCGTCAGCAGGCCCGTCAGCGCCAAGGCGAAGGGCGAGCCGGGATCGGCCAGGGCCTGGTAGCCGTCGGCGCCGATGGTCTGTGCCTGGCAGTCGATGTGGCGCAGCAGGGTCGAGAGGAAGGCCTCGCCGGTGGAAAGCCTTGGACAGGTCGCCATGGTCAGGCCCGCTCCAGCAGCGGGGCCATCCAGTCGGCGGGTTCATCGCCGACCGAGGCGCGGATGTCGTCGAGCAGGCGAACCGAGCGCTCGCGGCCCGACAGGATGGTCAGAATGTCCTTCTCGCCCGACAGGTCGAGACGGACGACGACGCTTTCGCCGCCGCGCTTGATCAGGAAGCAGTGGGCGCTGTCCGGCAGGGTGCGGATCAGGTCGTACTCATGCGGCGTCAGGCCGAAGCCGCCGATATAGTCCTCCGCGCGGGCCTTGGCGTTGACCATGAAGATCTGGGTCGCGGCCTGTTCGATGATGGCGCTGGCGATGCGGCTTTCCAGCGCGTCCTGCGCGCTCTGGGTGGCGAAGCCGACGATGCCGTTGCGCTTGCGGATTGTCTTTTCCCAGTCCTTGATGCGCCGCACGAAGACCTCGTCGTCCAGCGCCTTCCAGCCCTCGTCGACGACGATGATGGCGGGGGAGCCATCGAGCCGCTCCTCCACCCGGTGGAAGAGGTACATCATGGCCGGAGTACGCACGGCCGGATCGTCCAGCAGCACGGTCATGTCGAAGCCGACCGTCCGGACCGAGAGGTCGGTCAGGTCATCGGAGTTGTCGAACAGCCAGGCGCGTTCGCCGTCGCCCCACCAGGGGCGCAGCCGCGACCAGAGATCGCCGGCGCGAGGGCGATGCCCGCCGCGGAACAGTTCCACCAGATGGCGCAGGCGACGGTGCGCGGCCGGCTGGTCGTAGCTGGCGCTGACGGCCTCTCGGATTCGCTCCAACTCCTCGAGATCGGCGCCGCCGGCGAGCTGGCTGAGCCAGTCGACTAGGAAACCACGATTTGCCGGGGTGTCTTCGAGCTGAAGCGGATTGAGGCCGGAGGCCTGGCCCGGTCGTAGCTGGTCGTAGCGACCGCCGATGGCGCGGATGAACAGTTCGGCCCCCCGGTCCTTGTCGAAGAAGATGATGCGCGGATCCAGCTTGCGCGCCTGGGCCAGCAGGAAGTTGAGGATGACCGTCTTGCCTGAGCCGGAGGGGCCGAT
>NZ_JBIVYK010000008.1:0-2166 GCF_044772165.1 Brevundimonas sp. NPDC090276
TGGGTGCGGGAGCAGGATTTGAACCTGCGACCTTCAGGTTATGAGCCTGACGAGCTACCGGGCTGCTCCATCCCGCGGCAAGGCGGAGAGTGAGGGAAGAAGGGTTCGAAGACTGTCCTTGGGACAACTTGATCTTGTGTATCTGGTAGACCCCGCGGCGACCTACTCTCCCGCGCCTTGAGACGAAGTACCATTGGCTCTGGAGGGCTTAACGACCGAGTTCGGAATGGGATCGGGTGTGGAACCTCCGACATAGCCACGGGGTCAACCAGACACACAAGAAGAAGAAGACATCGTCGCGTTTGTATTATCGGCAAGTAGAACCGAATGAGTTTTGCTGAGAAACGATCAAGCCGATCGGATTATTAGTACCAGTAAGCTTCACACGTCACCGCGCTTCCACACCTGGCCTATCAACGTGGTAGTCTTCCACGATCCTCAGCGAAGCCTTGTTTTGAGGTTAGTTTCCCGCTTAGATGCTTTCAGCGGTTATCTATTCCATACTTAGCTACCCTGCTGCACGGCTGGCGCCATGACAGGTCCACCAGAGGTATGTCCATCCCGGTCCTCTCGTACTAGGGACAGATCCTCTCAAGCTTCGAACACCCACGGCAGATAGGGACCAAACTGTCTCACGACGTTCTGAACCCAGCTCACGTACCACTTTAAATGGCGAACAGCCATACCCTTGGGACCTGCTCCAGCCCCAGGATGTGATGAGCCGACATCGAGGTGCCAAACTTTGCCGTCGATATGGACTCTTGGGCAAAATCAGCCTGTTATCCCTAGAGTACCTTTTATCCGTTGAGCGATGGCCCTTCCACTCGGGACCACCGGATCACTATGGCCGACTTTCGTCTCTGCTCGACTTGTCAGTCTCGCAGTCAGGCGGGCTTATGCCATTGCACTCGACGACCGATTTCCGACCGGTCTGAGCCCACCATCGCGCGCCTCCGTTACACTTTAGGAGGCGACCGCCCCAGTCAAACTACCCACCACGCCATGTCCCGGGACCGGATAACGGCCCTCGGTTAGACGTCAACGACAGTAAGGGTGGTATTTCAAGGATGGCTCCACCAGAGCTGGCGCCCCGGCTTCATAGCCTCCCACCTATCCTACACATACGGTCGCTAACGCCAAGGCGAAGCTATAGTAAAGGTTCATAGGGTCTTTCCGTCTGACCGCGGGAACCCCGCATCTTCACGGGGAATTCAATTTCACTGAGCCTGTGCTGGAGACAGTGGGGAAGTCGTTACGCCATTCGTGCAGGTCGGAACTTACCCGACAAGGAATTTCGCTACCTTAGGACCGTTATAGTTACGGCCGCCGTTTACCTGGGCTTCAGTTCGGAGCTTTCACTCCTCCCTTTAACCTTCAGGCACCGGGCAGGCGTCAGACCCTATACGTCGCATTGCTGCTTCGCAGAGCCCTGTGTTTTTGCTAAACAGTCGCTACCCCCTGGCTTGTGCCACTCATTCCTGCTTGCGCAGGGTGAGTCACGCTTATTCCGAAGTTACGCGTGCAATTTGCCGAGTTCCTTCAGCACAGTTCTCTCAAGCGCCTTGGTATGCTCTACCTGACCACCTGTGTCGGTTTCGGGTACGGTCTCTGCTGGAGTTATTTCCAGGGACAACGCCCCTGCAAGGACAATCCAATAAGCCCTTACAAGTTATGCCATCCGTCACTTCCAGCTGGTGCAGGAATATTTACCTGCTTCCCATCGACTACGCTTTTCAGCCTCGCCTTAGGGGCCGACTAACCCTGCGCAGATTAGCTTTACGCAGGAACCCTTGGTCTTTCGGCGACAGAGTTTCTCACTCTGTTTATCGTTACTCATGTCAGCATTCTCACTTCCGATACCTCCAGCCAACCTCACGGTTGACCTTCACAGGCTTACGGAACGCTCCGCTACCGCTTGCAGTAAACTGCAAACCCATATCTTCGGCGCATGGCTTTAGCCCCGTTACATTTTCCGCGCAGGATCGCTTGATCAGTGAGCTGTTACGCTTTCTTTAAAGGATGGCTGCTTCTAAGCCAACCTCCTGATTGTCAAAGCAATCCCACATCGTTTCCCACTTAGCCATGACTTGGGGGCCTTAGATGATGGTTAGGGTTGTTTCCCTTTTCACGACGGACGTTAGCACCCGCCGTGTGTCTGCCCGATAG
>NZ_JBIVYK010000008.1:2264-5711 GCF_044772165.1 Brevundimonas sp. NPDC090276
GTTCTCTTGGGTATTCGGAGTTTGGTTAGTATTGGTACCGCTCGCGCAGCCCGCAACCATCCAGTGCTCTACCCCCCAAGGAATTCGTCGGACGCTCTACCTAAATAGATTTCGCGGAGAACCAGCTATGTCCAGGTTTGATTGGCCTTTCACCCCTATCCACAAGTCATCCGAGAATTTTTCAACATTCACCGGTTCGGTCCTCCAGTTAGTGTTACCTAACCTTCAACCTGCTCATGGATAGATCACCTGGTTTCGGGTCGTCATACGTCGAACTTAGCGCCCTATTCAGACTCGCTTTCGCTACGCCTACACCTAACGGCTTAAGCTTGCTCGACACATGAAGTCGCTGACCCATTATACAAAAGGTACGCCGTCACCCCGCTTGGGGGCTCCGACTGCTTGTAGGCTTCCGATTTCAGGATCTGTTTCACTCCCCTTGTCGGGGTGCTTTTCACCTTTCCCTCACGGTACTTGTTCACTATCGGTCGTAGAGGAGTACTTAGGCTTGGAGGGTGGTCCCCCCATGTTCAGACAGGATTTCACGTGTCCCGCCCTACTCGAGTCTCTTGCTGTTTGACGGCTACGGGGCTGTCACCCGCTATGGCCGATCTTTCCAGATCGTTCGCCTTTATTTCACAAGAGCACTGGCCTGGTCCCGGTTCGCTCGCCACTACTACGGGAGTCTCGGTTGATGTCCTTTCCTCCGGTTACTGAGATGTTTCAGTTCACCGGGTTCGCTTAATGAAGCCTATGTATTCAGCTCATTATACCTTTCAACAATCCACCAATCGCTGCTCCGAAAAGCAGAGTTGGAAGACTGTAAAGGTGGGTTTCCCCATTCGGAAATAGCCGGATCAAAGGGTGCTAGCGCCTCCCCGGCTCTTATCGCAGCTTGCCACGTCCTTCATCGCCTCTCTACGCCAAGGCATCCGTCAGAAGCCCTTAAACGCTTGATCGTTTCTCAGCAAAACCCATGCATAGGCTACCCGGGGGATGGAAAGAGGTATCCGCCGGACCTACACCTGGTTTTACTTGCCAGACGATGTCTTCTTCGAACCTGTCCTGAAAGCCTATGAGGGGCCGGACAAATTCTTCCTTCACAATGTCAATGCAGACGATCCGTAGATCAGCTGCAAACTTGTTTTGATCGCGATGTTCTCAAGCATCCCGCTTGAGAGTTCCTGGTGGAGCCAGACGGAGTCGAACCGACGACATCCTGCTTGCAAAGCAGGCGCTCTACCAACTGAGCTATGGCCCCAATAGGGAACTAGCCAGGAGAGCCGTCGACGATGCCGCGGTCCAGCTTGGCGCTGGTAGGCCCGGGCAGACTCGAACTGCCGACCTTACGCTTATCAGGCGTACGCTCTAACCACCTGAGCTACGGGCCTTCGGCAGTGCGACAGCCAAGACAGATCCAGGCTCGCGATCGCGCCATCACTGTCATGAGCCCGTATGGCCCAAGGTCGTGATGACGAATGGTTGGAAAGAGAAACGGAGACGGCGGCGTCCCGCATAATGTGAATGTACCGAGGTACTTCACTAAATCGGAGCCTCAATAACATCTCGTGAGAGATGCTGGAGAAGCATCCTTAGAAAGGAGGTGATCCAGCCGCAGGTTCCCCTACGGCTACCTTGTTACGACTTCACCCCAGTCGCTGACCCTACCGTGGTCGACTGCCTCCTTGCGGTTAGCGCATCGCCTTCGGGTAGAACCAACTCCCATGGTGTGACGGGCGGTGTGTACAAGGCCCGGGAACGTATTCACCGCGGCATGCTGATCCGCGATTACTAGCGATTCCAACTTCATGCCCTCGAGTTGCAGAGGACAATCCGAACTGAGACAACTTTTAAGGATTAACCCTCTGTAGTTGCCATTGTAGCACGTGTGTAGCCCACCCTGTAAGGGCCATGAGGACTTGACGTCATCCCCACCTTCCTCCGGCTTAGCACCGGCAGTCCCATTAGAGTTCCCAACTAAATGATGGCAACTAATGGCGAGGGTTGCGCTCGTTGCGGGACTTAACCCAACATCTCACGACACGAGCTGACGACAGCCATGCAGCACCTGTGTCCTAGTCTCCGAAGAGAAAGCCACGTCTCCGTGGCGGTCCAGGCATGTCAAAAGGTGGTAAGGTTCTGCGCGTTGCTTCGAATTAAACCACATGCTCCACCGCTTGTGCGGGCCCCCGTCAATTCCTTTGAGTTTTAATCTTGCGACCGTACTCCCCAGGCGGATTGCTTAATGCGTTAGCTGCGTCACCGAACTGCATGCAGCCCGACAACTAGCAATCATCGTTTACGGCGTGGACTACCAGGGTATCTAATCCTGTTTGCTCCCCACGCTTTCGCGCCTCAGCGTCAGTAATGAGCCAGTATGTCGCCTTCGCCACTGGTGTTCTTCCGAATATCTACGAATTTCACCTCTACACTCGGAGTTCCACATACCTCTCTCACACTCAAGACACCCAGTATCAAAGGCAGTTCCAGAGTTGAGCTCTGGGATTTCACCCCTGACTTAAATGTCCGCCTACGCGCCCTTTACGCCCAGTAATTCCGAGCAACGCTAGCCCCCTTCGTATTACCGCGGCTGCTGGCACGAAGTTAGCCGGGGCTTCTTCTCCGGGTACCGTCATTATCGTCCCCGGTGAAAGAATTTTACAATCCTAAGACCTTCATCATTCACGCGGCATGGCTGCGTCAGGCTTTCGCCCATTGCGCAAGATTCCCCACTGCTGCCTCCCGTAGGAGTCTGGGCCGTGTCTCAGTCCCAGTGTGGCTGGTCATCCTCTCAGACCAGCTACTGATCGTCGCCTTGGTGAGCCATTACCTCACCAACTAGCTAATCAGACGCGGGCCGCTCTAAAGGCGATAAATCTTTCCCCCGAAGGGCACATTCGGCATTACCACCCGTTTCCAGGAGCTATTCCGAACCTAAAGGCACGTTCCCACGTGTTACTCACCCGTCCGCCACTAACCCCGAAGGGTCCGTTCGACTTGCATGTGTTAGGCCTGCCGCCAGCGTTCGCTCTGAGCCAGGATCAAACTCTCAGGTTGAGTTGACTTATCTGACCTAAGCTTAAGACGACTAAATCGTCTTGGCGTTAGTTCTACGTATTATTGACGAGATCCCACGTCACCGATCCGAAGATCAGTTACATGGTATGTCTTTTCAAAAAGACCGCAGATTGTCAGTGTCGACTAAAGTTCCGAAGAACTTCGCCAGGACACCGCCGCCTGCGTTTCTCTTTCCAGATCAACGATTTCAAAGACCTAAACCGGCAAAACCGGCCGAACCGTTTAGCGCCCGTTCGCGGCGGAGGCGGTGTTTAGCGCCCCTGATTTTCCGTGTCAAGCAGTTCTTTTTAAAGAACTTTTCGAACACTCCCGAAACCCGAAGGCCCCGGCGGAGGCGGCTATCTAAGGAAAGCCGATCTCCAAGTCAAC